>CP075902.1:2500027-3125033 GCA_020386575.1 Phormidium sp. PBR-2020
CAGAACGTCGTGAGACAGTTCGGTCCATATCCGGTGTAGGCGTAAGAGAATTGAGAGGAGCCTTCCTTAGTACGAGAGGACCGGGAAGGACGCACCGCTGGTGTACCTGTTATCGTGCCAACGGTAAACGCAGGGTAGCCAAGTGCGGAGCGGATAACCGCTGAAAGCATCTAAGTGGGAAGCCCACCTCAAGATGAGTTCTCTGTTGGGGTCAACCCAGTAAGGTCACGGAAAGAACATCCGTTAATAGGCGTTAGGTGGAAGTTCAGTAATGGATGAAGCCAAGGCGTACTAACAGACCGAGCGCTTGACCTCTTTTGACTCTCTCTTTTCCTGATTGGTTGACTATGCAGTCTTCAAGGACTCTGTTCTTTCCTGGTGCTTCTAGCGAAGTGGCACCACTCCGATCCCTTCCCGAACTCGGCTGTGAAACGCTTCTGCGGCGAAAATACTTGGGGGGTTGCCCCCTGGGAAGATAGCTCAGTGCCAGGTTTATATTCTAAAGCTCCTCCAGATAACCTTTGAGTTGTCTGGGGGAGCTTTTTAGCTGGGGTGTTTTGCCTAGACAGGGCTTGGCGGAAGATATTACGTATTTCTGCGGTATTCACCCTTTAGAATAAGGGGGACTCTTCCGTGCAATCGATGGGAACTTTTCAATCTCTATCAGCCAGTGATATCCTCAAACGCGGACCTGATTCTTGGAACCGTTGGCGGGAGGAACAACCCCTTGTGAAACCGAGTTTACAGGGGGAAGATCTGGAGCAACGGTATCTACGAGAGGTTAATTTTAGTTCTTGTAACTTAGCTGATACGAACCTCACTCAAGCTGACTTATGCTTGGCGAACTTGGAATTGGCGCAACTCGACCGAGCCAATCTAACTGAGGCAATTCTGTATACAACGGACTTACGCTACAGTTCTTTGAAAGAGTCAATTTTGACGCGGGCTGATTTGACTGAGGCAAGCCTTGTGAAAGCCGATTTATCCTTAGCAGTTCTCCAGCAAGCCCAACTTAATCGAGCTGACTTAACAGATGCACGATTGTATACCACGAATCTACGTCAGGCGGATTTGTCGGATGTGGAATTAATTCGGGCTGACTTGCGGGAAGTTGATCTGACAATGGCGGATTTGGGGGAAGCGGATTTGCGAGATGCAAATCTGAGTTTTGCGGTGTGTTCTTTAGCTCAGTTTGTAGGCGCTACATTATGTCATGCAAATCTCTATCGAGCTAATTTGAGTCTAGGAAATCTCTGTGTTGCCAACTTAATGAGTGCCAATTTAACGAAAGCTAGTTTTATTGGCGCGAATCTCATTGGTGCCAATCTCTATTTAGCTAATCTACGCTCCGCCAATTTAGCTCAAGCTGATTTACGAGAAGCCAGTTTGCGGATTACGAATCTAACAGGGGCGAACTTGGCGGGGGCGAATCTCAGTATGGCTAATCTAACGGAGGCGACGTTAGTCCGAGCCAATTTGACGGGGGCGAATTTATCACGGGCTAATCTGCATCAGGCGAATCTCGATGGCGCTATTTTAAAAGGTGTGACCTTACCCGATGGACGCAAACACCCCTAAATTGGGGTGTTCGTTGTCTCTGGGGTTGGGGACTTAGGAACTAGCCGTGGCAGAAATCGGATTCAGTTTGTGGGCCACAATTTCTCGTAAGGTTTGTTCAACAGAGCGAGGTTGCCAGCCTAGGACTCGTTGAGCTTTACTACCATCGACTCGAACACAGCGTTCATAGATGTAATGAACCCGCTCTCGACTTAGGGGAGGGTTCCAACCCGTCAGCCGTCCGACGGTATCGAGAACATTGCCACTGAAGCGAACGACGGGTGGGGGCAGTTCTCGGGGAGGGGCAACCCCGCCGGCATCCCCTAAAATGGCAAACATCTCACGGGTGGTTAAGTCTCCGGCGGAGAGAATGTAATGTTCTCCAGGGGGACTTTTTTCGGCGGCTCGGATCATTCCATCGACCAAGTCGTCGACATGAACAATACCGGTGACGCGATCGCCCCCAGCCCAAACCGTTAACTTGCCTTTGAGAAAGTTGTCAATCACCGGGCCAAAATGGGGGTCGTCGGGGCCAAAAATTCCTGAGGGCATGATGCTAACCACAGGGAGGCCCTGATCAGCGGCCCGATTCACTAATTGTTGGGCAGTATATTTAGTGCGATCATAGGCAGAGGAAAAATTCTTCTGAGTCCGTTGGAAGGTCTCATCGATGGTTTGTCCCTGGGTATCTCCATAAATGCCAATGGTGCTGCAATAGACTAACTTCGAGATCGTTGCAGTTTTAGCAGCTTCTAGAATAGTGCGAGTTCCGTCAACATTGGTTTGCTCCATCAAGGCATCATCCACCAGTCCTAATTCGACGAAGGCGGCGGTATGGAACAGCCAGTCAACATCTGCCAGGTGGGTGCGAATTAATTCTAAATCAGTAATCTCACCCTCTACCACGTCAACCTCCAATCCTGAGAGACGGGTTCGATTGTTCGAGTTGGGTCGAACTAAGGCTTTTACAGTATGACCCTGTGCCAACAGTTGGTGAACAAGATGCGAGCCGGTAAATCCAGTTGCGCCTGTAACAAAGGTTTTCATAGGTCTTGTGAATGCAATATGACTTTAAATGGAGATTTGAAAAAAAATGAGACCGATGGATGCTTCCAATGCTTTATCATCGCATTATCTCTCCATCCGCCAAAGTGCTATGACGAACAACAATGGTGGTACAGTTACTGCCCCGAGCGATCGCCCGAGGGATATTGCCATGTAAGGCCTGTTGTAACACGCCTTGACGACTTGCCCCTAGCAAAATGGCATCATAATCTTGCGCTCGGGTTTCGTCGAGGACGGCATCAACCACAGAACTACCATAAATGGGCATGGCTGCCACGGGACAGGGAAGACGGGTTTCTAATAACTGGGCCGTCTTTTTCAAGAATGTGGTTTCTTCGGTACTCTCGCGATCGCGGAAGACTTGACATAAGCGCACGAAGGAGTCATCCCCCCCAGTCACCAACGCCGATAATAACTCCAGCCCAGCTAAGGCATTGACCCCGCCGCCAATAGGAATGAGCCAGCGTTGCAACTCAGGCGTCGTGAAGCGGTCTTGCTCCACAATTCGGCTACCCCATTTTACCAAGACCATTTGACAGGGAGCTTGTCGTAATAACGTATCCGCCACATCGCCAAAAATGCGCCCTGGGGTATGGGTTCCCCCTTTCCAACCCATTAACAAGCTATCAATATGCCGTTCTTGAATCGCCTCCAGCACTGCCGCCGACACATCATGAGCCACGCGAATCTGGGTATGGACAGGGATTTGCCATTCTCGGCTTAAACGTAGGGAGGTTTGTAAGAGACGGCGACTGTGGGTAATGCGTACCGGAGTTTCAGAGGGGCTGCGATGACGAGGAACCGGAATCACTTGTAAACATTCCAACTCATAATCATTAGCAGCGGCGATCGCCCCGGCAAACTGCAACAACAACGGAGCAGTTTTCGGGTTCGCTAACGGCACCAACAGGCGACCGCGACCCGTCGCCGGTGCCCGGGTGACATACACCGGATAGGAAGGCTCTAGCTTGCGATAGCGACCGCGACCCGTCAACTCCCGAGTCTCAGCTTGGACAATATCACTATGAGTAATAATCCCCACCAAGCGTCGTCCATCCACCACCGGTAACCGGCTAATTTGATGACGTTCTAGGAGATATAACGCCTGCATCAGCGTATCCTCAGAACTGATCATCACCGGTTCAGGCATCATCAACTCAGAAATCGGCGTATCCTCCGAGACGGGAGTTTGGGAGAGTTTCATCAAATCCGTTTCCGTGATCATCCCCACCAGGCGAGCCTGTTCCACCACCGGAAAGCCCCCATAGGGCGATCGCCGAAACACCTCCAACACCTCCGCCAAAGGAGCATGACTCTCCACCGTTTCCACCTGGCGTTGCATCACATCATTGACCGCAATCTCCAACAGCGCCGACGAGTCATTCTCCGTCGAAGGTTTTTCCCAACCGCGTAATTCCAAAAGGCGATCATACAGCGACCCTGCCGACACCTGTTCAGCCACCACATAGGCCAGCACCGAAACAATCATCAACGGCAGCACCAAATTAAAATCCTGGGTAATCTCAAAGACAATTACGATCGCCGTAATCGGGACTTTCGCCACCGCCCCAAAAAAAGCCCCCATCCCCGCCAGAGCGAAGGTTTGCGGGTCACCAATATCAAATAAAAGCTGACTACTCAAGCCCACAAAACTCCCTAAGGCCGAGCCAAGAATTAGGGTAGGCGCAAACAAGCCTCCAGACGCTCCAGAGCCATAGGCCAAAAGGGTTAAAGCAAACTTAACCACCAGAACCACGGCAATCATACCTAACCCAGCTTCACCGGTGGTTAAAAAGTCTCGTAACCCCGCATTATCCCGAAACTCCAGGGGTAACAGAGAAATGGTTGCCCCCGATAATAACCCCGCTAAGGCAATCCGGCCGGGTAAGCCAATGGCGAGATAACGACGTTGCCAAGTTAAGCTCGCTACAATGCCCCGATTAAACCAGCCACTACAGATTCCCGTTAAAATCCCCAAGAGTAACAACGAGGGAATATCAATCGGTGAAAACTGCACCGTTGAGAGGTTTTGCTCCAAGGTGACATCCCACGGGCCGCCCCCCAAAATTCCCGAAACCACCGCCCCAATAAACGAGGCCAGAATGGCCGTGCCGAGGGTTAAACTCGACACATCCTGTAACAACTCCTCCACTACAAACAAAACCCCGGCAATCGGGGCATTAAATCCAGCTGCCAGTCCAGCCGCCGCTCCAGCAGCGATGGTTTGGCGACGATAACCCGGAGATGTGGGCATCCAACGACTCATCGAAGCCGCCAAGGCTGCCCCCACATGCACCGTGGGTCCTTGTCGTCCCAGGGCCATTCCTGACCCAGATACCAGCATTGTGCTTAGCAGTTTCACCATCGCTAAGCGCAAATTCAGGGAAACTGCCTTCTGTAGCCGTTGCGACGACCCTAACTGTGCCTTGACATGGGACACACCGCTCCCTGTTGCATCGGGAGAAAATTGCTGAATCAACCAGCCCGCTAACAATCCTCCTAGGGCCCCAAACAGAGGTAATTTCAGCCATGCCGGCAACCCCAAAGAATCTTGAACCCGCCAACCTCCAAGCCAACCAATTCCCTGACGTAGAATAACCGCCGCCAACCCTGAAACCACTCCAATGAAACAGGCTTCGATTAGGGCGAGTCGTCGCGGTTCGAGAAGATATAGATAGAGACGATGAAATCGTGATGAACCTGTCGCCCAGCTCCAATCCAAAGGTTTCATTCAGTTTAAAATCATTCTCAATGGTACAAACTACCATCTGGCATAGTTGCTCCTGTCCAGATGCCCTCTAAGAAATTTACGGCCTCTAAGGTGGCATTCCGCAAACTTGCGTGGCTAAAGTTACTGCCCAGGACATTGACCCGAGCCAGGCTAGCCTTCCAGAGGTAAGCCTGTTGAAAGGTTACATCGGTTAGATTAGCACCATCGAGATTCGCTAGGTTCAAATTGGCTTCTGTTAAATCAGCTCCCGTTAAGTCAGCATTTTGCAAGTTGGCTTTCATCAAATTCGCGTTCACCAGCTTTGCGCGCGCGAGCAGACTCGCTTCTAAGTTAGCCGCTCGTAGGTTCGCGCCAGTGAGGATGGCGACCCGCAATTGACTATCACTGAGATTAGCGGAGCAGAGGTTGGCCCCGCTGAGATTAGCGCCACTGAGTTTCGCTTCATGGAAATCGACACCATCGAGATCTAGAGCTTGTAAATCAGCCCCATTGAGCCAGGCTTCACTCAAATTCACTCCATTGAGGTTGGCTCCCTTGAAATTGGCCCCGCTGAGGCGGGCCCCTTGAAGATTGGCCCAACTGAGGTTGGCCTCTCGTAGGTCAGCATTGCGGAGGTTGACCCCAGCCAGGTTAGCCCCACAAAGATTAACGCCACAAAGGTTGGCCCGACGCAGGTTGACCCCACTCAAACTTGCACCACTGAGCTTGGCTCCCACCAGGGATGTTCCTACGAGGGAGGCTCCCTGAAGTTTTGCCTTGGTCAAGTCTGCATGGCTGATATCTGCTTCATCGAGCTTAATATAACTAAGGTCTGCACCACATAGAAAACTTCTGGAAAGATTGGCATAATCCAGGTTGGCACGACTTAAATTTACTGAGTTGAGATAGGAGTTCGCCAAGTTGATTTTTTTGAGCTGGAGTTGGTGTAAATCCGCACCAATTAAATTACTATTCTGAAAATCGCGTTGTCCAGCTTGGTACTCATTCAGAAGTTGTTTTGACTGACTCATCTTGGGGATCCTCGTAACTGGGATTCGTTGGCTGGGGGGGGGGATTTAGCTTGAAGCGGGATAATTTAGGGCCGACCCCATAGGATAAGTATAACAGATTTAAAAGGCTTATAAAAACAATATAATCAGGGTATTAAGCTTTATAAAGCTTTACTAACGGTTAGACATAGATGAGTTAAAAAACCAAGCGAATTGATTAAGTTTATTTTATGTTGATGAATCATTGGAGGTTGTTCGCTATACTGTCTGGGGGGATAACCCTAATGTTAAACAACCGGAAAACTGGGTCTAGTCTAGCAAATTAGCTCAAACGCTAGATCCGAGAGACCTGAACGAGATACCCTAGGAACGGTTTTGATTGGGAATGTGAAACACGTTATGAAAGCCGCAGATATTATGACCACTGACATTGTGACGGTGCGTGGCACGACCACCGTTGCTGAGGCAGTGCAGTTGATGAAAGACAACAACACCCGTGCGCTCATCGTTGAGCGTCGTGCAGGTGATGATGCTTATGGCATTGTTACCGAAACAGATGTCACCTATAAGGTGGTGGCGTTTGGCCGAGATCCCAAAGCCATGCGGGTGTACGAGATTATGAGCAAGCCCTGCATCGTGGTCAATCCTGACCTATGTGTTGAGTACATTGCTCGTCTGTTTGCCAATACCGGGATTCACTTTGCCCCGGTGATTAAGGATACTCTGCTTGGGACGGTGTCGGTGTCCGACATTTTGACCAAGGGCGATTTCGTGGAACGGCCCCGCAGCCTACTGCTTCAAGATAAGATTCAAGAGGCCATTGACGAAGCTCGCGCCACCTGTGCGGAGAAAGGTCCGCGATCGCCTGAATGTGCGTCAGCTTGGGATGTGGTGGAAGAACTACAGGCGGAAGCAGCACACCAGAAAGCGGAGCGTCTACATCAGACTGCCTTCGAGGAATACTGTCAGGAGAACCCTGATGCCCCCGAGGCGCGGGTGTATGACACCTAATTGATGGGACTGCGTTGGGTTGGGGGGGCGATCGCCCTTGTCCTCCTAACCCTACTTCTGGTGACTCTATGGGTGAATTACATCACCCGTTCTCGTCGCTTTAAGACGCTAGGGTCAGTTCCAGGTCGTCCCGTGGCTATCATTTTTGGGGCCGGGGTTTGGGAGGATGGCACACCGAGTCCCATGTTGGCCGATCGCGTCCTTGCTGGAGTTGAGTTATATCAACAGGGGAAAGTGGAACGGCTTCTGATGTCTGGAGACCATCAAGCTCCTGACTATAACGAAGTAGACCCCATGATCCAATTGGCCCGAGCCTCTGGAGTTCCAGAGATGGCAATTTTGAGCGATCGCCTTGGACTGAGTACCTATGACACCTGTTACCGGGCCCGGGATCACTATGGTATCCGCGCGGCCATCCTAGTCAGCCAACGCTATCATCTCCCCCGGGCCGTCTATATTGCCCAACGTCTCGGACTCGATGTGATGGGGTATGGTGTGGCCGATTGGGGGGTCTATCGCTATCGTTCCATGCTGTCCTATCAGCTGCGGGAAGTGATTGCCCTCTGTAAGGCGATCGCCCAAACTCGGGGTAATACCTAAGTTAATCAACATCGATCAGCCAAAAAACTTACCAAGTCTCCGGATAACCCCCAGCAACCCCAGGAGAAAGGAATGGTAGATGCACCCTGATGGCAAACCCCGAAACCTGCTGGAGGTTTCGGGGTTTTTTTTGGCTAATGTCCCAGCTTTGGGTTAGGCCATCGTCCTCAGACGGCCCTCGGCCAACTCACGGATTAGAGTGAGATGCGATCGAATGTAATCTCTGAGTTCCTCAAAATCATCTCGTCGTAAGGGTCTCTTCTCCTGCAAATCCCCCAAGAGTTGATTAACCAGACTCGCATCATCTAAGTTTCTTAAGGTCTGAGTCTGAGTTTCTTCAACCGTCGACCAGAGCTGACGTAAGATAGTGGCGTTCATCGTCATCATTTCTCCAAATAATCAACCAACCGGATTAAGTCGTCGCACTTAGACCCGTCCATCCCTCCCAGGGGCAGCAGCCGTGCCTAAGAGACAGACGATCTTGACTTCTCCTAGTGCTAGACTAAACAATTCTTGCCTAAAGCAACAGAGAACGTTGCAATTAGTTGATAAACTTTTATAGACTAGCTTGAGGAAATATTAAGGATTCACAGATTTTCTAATAGACATCTGTAGCAATCGTAACCAACTATTACAAAGACCCTCCACTCCCAACCTCAAAGGCTGCCCTGAACCTCTGTAATGGCTCAAGCTCCTATCGTACTAAAGCTTTGATATATATGAACTAGAGGACTATCAGCCTAGCCGCCAAGGACATTAAAGCTAGCAGACCCAAACGTCACATAACGTTAAGTTATAGATGTGTTCACATCTATTTCTTTGATAAAAATCTACCCTAGGATGGATGACAAGACAGACCCATTAAAGTCAAACTATATGCAACCATAAAACGCCTTAACCGGCATAAAAACCAAGGAGTACTCAATCGTCGATGGATATTATTCGCATCATTGCCGCTGTCATCCTGCCGCCTCTCGGCGTCTTCTTGCAGGTTGGTTTAACCGGACACTTTTGGCTGAACATTCTTCTAACCTTACTCGGCTACATTCCAGGTGT
Organism: Phormidium sp. PBR-2020; assembly: GCA_020386575.1. Taxonomy (GTDB): domain Bacteria; phylum Cyanobacteriota; class Cyanobacteriia; order Cyanobacteriales; family Geitlerinemataceae; genus Sodalinema. The sequence continues at coordinate 2,509,037 of CP075902.1, forward strand.
TGTGCACGCCATTTGGATTATCGCCAGACGCTAACCAAGGTGCAGCAGTTGAGTCGTAGACAGAACGGCTCACAGCTCTACCTTCACCAGAGTGCTGTACCGAATGAAGTAGGCAAAATCGCTCCTGAGGTAGAGGATCTCGCCAATTAAATGGATTACACTGAAGTCAGGGACAGGAAATCGGGGAGTCAGCCCAACTGGTCACGATTCCAGGAAACTCAGGTTCTGATACTTCCCCGACCTTAACCTGACTCAAGCTCAAACCACTACTTACAGGAATCATCTATACTATGACTGAACAAAACCCTCAACGAGAAGAATATCAAGCTAAAGTCGAAGCGCAACTGGAAAAGATTAACGCGCAACTTGATGAACTCAAGGCAAAAGCCGCTCAGGCTGAAGCAGATGTCAAAACTGACTACCATGGTCGGATGGAAGAACTCTATGCCAAGCGGGATGCCGCCAGTGCTAAGCTAGAAGAGCTACAGAAAGCTGGAGCCGATGCCTGGGAAGAAGTCCAGAAAGGTTTTGAAACGGCCTGGTCAGACCTGACAGGTGCTTTTGAGAATGCATCTAAGAAATTCGAGCAGTAAGCATCTGATCGCAAGTCCTACCGACTAATTGAAACCGGGATGGGAGAGTCTCCAACCCGGTTTTTCTGTAGTCCTGTATACCGAGTCCCTTATTGTCTCCCCCTCTGTCTATATGGCCGGAACCTCCATCACTAAAATTGCTAAACCGAACTCTCGCCAGCGAGAAATCCTCGAAGTCGTTCTCAAACATGGCTGGGATTACATGAGGTTACTGCTAAGCAGTAATGAAGCTGAAGAACCCGAACTTCCGCCACCAACGGTTCTGCAACGAATTTTTATTGATCTCGGGCCCGTCTACGTGAAACTGGGACAACTCCTGAGTACCCGGCCTGAACTACTCCCCCCTGAATATATTGAGGCCCTGAGTTCTCTACAAGCAGATGTCCCCCCAGTTCCCTGGAATGAAATTGAGGCACAACTCAATGGAGAATTGAAACAACCCCTCAATACAATTTTCCAAGATATCAATCACACGCCAGTGGCGGCGGGGTCTCTGGCTCAAACTCATAAAGCGGTCTTACTCAATGGACGAGAGGTGGCCCTAAAAATTCAGCGTCCGGGGATTGACAAAACCGTTGAACGGGACATTGAACTGCTAACAAATATTGCTGAACTGGTTTCAGGAACAGATTTTGGCAAATATTATGATGCGACTGGCTTAGCAGAAGAGTTTAGCAACGCGCTACGGGACGAATTAGATTTTACCCAGGAGGCTAACTATACGCAACGCCTCCGACGCTGTTTATCCAAGAGTTCTTGGTTTGATGTTAACCAGATTACAGTTCCTGAGATTATCTGGGACTATACCAGTCAGAAACTGCTAACGATGGAATGGCTCGATGGTGTACCTCTGTTATCAGCAGAGTTGACCGGAGAGGGACATAACGGAGATGTGCAAGCCGAACGGAATGCCATTACCACCTTACTCTTCCGTTCCTTCCTGCAACAGTTGTTTGTGGAAGGATTTTTCCATGCTGACCCTCATCCCGGTAATATTTTCTATTTGCGAGATGGACGGGTAGCCTTTTTGGATGTGGGGATGACGGGAACCCTCGACCCCCGCACGCAGGGACTCTTGGTGGAAACCATCTTGGCGATGATTTCCCTCGATGCTCAACGTTGCGCTCAATTGAGCCTACAGTTAGCGCATCCAGTTCGGCCCGTGGATTTCATTCAGTTGGAAAATGATTACGATCGCCTCCTGCGGCGGTATTACAACTTGAGTGTGGCCCAGGTCAACTTCAGTGAGGCCTTTTTCCAAATCCTGCAAGCAGCGCGACGCAATCACCTCCGTTGGCCGAGTAATATGGGACTCTACGCCAAAGCCTTAGCCAATTTAGAGGGGGTGGCCCGCACCTTTAATCCAACGGTCAATCTTCTCGATGAGATTCAACCGTTGACAACGGATTTGATGCGCCGTCAATTGATTGGCGATAATCCCCTACAACAGTTGCTTGGGGCCACCCTGGAGTTTAAGAATCTCTCTCTGAAATCTCCTCGTCAAGTCGATTTCCTCCTCGAACGGGTCGCCACCGAAACCTTAAAATGGAATCTCCAGGTGAGTGAACTCACGGATTTGCGTCAAAGCCTGGATGAATCGGCCAACCGCCTGTCTTCTAGTATTGTGGTTGGGTCCTTGATTCTGGCCGGGGCCCTTGTGGTGTCCCGTGATCAGACTCACCGCATTCCTTGGTTGGGGAATGTCCTCTTCTGGACGGCTTGTCTATTAGGGTTATGGCTGGTGTTTAGTATTTGGCGCTCGGGGAGCAAAAAATAGAAGAGACCAGACAAAAGACAAAAAAACCCTGGAGCGTTGAAAACGTTCCAGGGTTTGCCATCAGGGTGCATCTACCATTCCTTTCTCCTGGACTTTCCGGGGGGGTTCCGGACAGTTTGGCAAAGAGTTTCCCAAAACAAACGTGAGCCTAGCATTAGGGGCTAGGCTCAACAGAATACATCTACAGTTTTCAAAAAGCGTTCTCTGAGTGAATCAGAGGCAAGAGTGACATCATTCCCAGCCCTGCCTGCGGACACCGAAAAATCCTAAACAACAATCAGACAAGGGGCTAAGCCGAGGGTTGAACTGCACGGAATGTCCACCGCACAGATGGCACAGTTATATAGAACCGAGTGCCAGAGATAACTAGCATCCCATCACCCGTGAGAATCGAGCTTGAGGGTCTAGCCGTAATGCCGAGTGCGACAATCGAAGTGTGACAATCGAAATACAACCTATGAAACAGCAGTGGAAACTAGAAATGAAACAATGCTGCTCGGCACCTTCGGGTCATGGATAGACCTACAGAGGTAATGAGAAAACGTTAAACAGAACTGACGAGTCACTTCCGCCGCCCTAGACGACAAGACCAATTACGGCCCAATACGGTCAACGAGGCTATTGAAGATGACAGCTTGGGTGAACGCCACGTAACGAAAGGGGTTGAACCAAGGGTTTACAGAAACACCGTCAATCGTTCTTAGAGTCCTACCGGTGCATCGGTCTTTCCAGACTTTGGGGAAGGCTTAACGCTATCAGAGATCCCTAGAGACCCTGTCGGTGTACCTCATCGGGTGATGCAACAGGCGGAAGATTGGACGGGTGGGACCAATTCGCTAAATGACACTGAGCGACATCCCGGGGTTGATTCGAGTCAAGTTGTTGTTTTTTGCTCTACAGTGTCTGATATTAAGTTAGCATAGCTGGCGCTTATGACAACCATAATTTAACCTAAAGTTACATTTTGCTTTTATCTTGACTCGTCCTGAGCAATCTGCTAAATTGGGAAAGCTGGAAAAAAACAGCGCGGCTTGGTAGCTCAGTTGGTTAGAGCAGGGGACTCATAAGCCCAAGGTCGTCGGTTCAAATCCGACCCGAGCCATTCTAACCCATCAGTGTTTGACGTTTAATATCCTGGGCGGCTCGCTCCAGGCTAGGTTTGCCCCGTGGCTGGAGATCGGGTTCGGGGGGTCTCCCTCTGCTGTCGTCTGAGTTTGAGACTCAATATCTCAAACTCGTTATGACCTCGTTATGACTATGATAGAGTTGTAACAGTTGGTAAATTCCTCCCTAGCCTGTCGAGGTTGTTTGTATCAGACAGCCCCTGGACAGCAAGGAAAACTGAAGAAAAAACGACAGCAATAAGGAGATCTACAGATCCATGACACAAGAAGGATGTCTACGAGTGGGTCAACCCGCTCCCGATTTTACCGCGACGGCCGTTGTTGACCGCGAATTCAAGACCGTTAAACTGTCGGACTATCGTGGTAAGTATGTGGTGCTGTTCTTCTACCCCTTAGACTTCACCTTCGTCTGTCCGACGGAAATTACCGCCTTTAGCGATCGCCACGAAGAGTTCAGCAAACTCAACACAGAAATTCTCGGCGTCTCCTGCGATAGCGAGTTCTCTCACCTCGCCTGGATTCAAACCGATCGCAAATCCGGCGGTGTCGGTGACTTAAACTATCCCCTCGTCTCCGACTACAAAAAAGAAATCAGTTCCGCCTATAACGTCTTAGATCCCGATGCTGGCGTGGCCCTGCGTGGCTTGTTCCTGATTGACAAGGACGGCGTGATCCAGCATTCGACCATCAACAACCTGGCGTTTGGTCGTAACGTGGACGAAACCCTGCGGACTCTGCAAGCCATCCAATATGTCCAGGAACACCCTGACGAAGTCTGTCCTGCGGGTTGGACTCCTGGGGAGAAAACCATGAAACCCGATCCGGTGGCCTCCAAGGAATACTTCGCCGCTATCTAATCCAACCTCGGCTTCAGTGTCATTATTAGCCCCCCGACGACTCAGTCTTGGGGGCTTCTTGGTGAACTACCGCTATTGAATCAGAGATTACAATAGCGGCTTCCTACCCAACAGATTGCCCAACCGTAGATTTCTTGCGTCCTCTACGGTTAGGTCTTACATCTGGGCAGTAGGCTTTGCCCCGCGTCCCGCAGGTGAGGGGCTGTCCCTGGAGGTCTCCAAAGCGGGTTTATACGCCCCGTCAAGAGTCGTAGTCCCTCTTCTCGGAGGTTGATGGCGGCATTGATGTCTCGGTCGTGGTGGGTTCGACAGTGAGAACAAGTCCAATACCTGACATCGAGTGGCAGGCTATTGATTTGATTCAAACAAACGTTGCAGGTCTTGGAGCTAGGGAAGAAGCGATCAACTTCAATGTAGATTTTCCCGTCTTGCTCAGCTTTGTAGTTCAGCAGGGTCAAAAACATCCCCCACCCGACCTGGCTGATCGCCTTAGCCAGGCTGTGGTTCTTAACCATCCCTTTGACATTGAGGTTTTCTACACAAATGACTTGGTTTTCATCGACTATCCGACGCGATAGCTTGTGTAAGAAATCCTCCCGGCAACGTGCCACTTTATTATGAACCTTAGCTAGCTTTTTGCGTGCCTTATCACGGTTCTGACTCCCCTTTTGTTTTCTGGATAATTGTTGTTGCTTGCGTTTCAAGTTTTGCTCATGTTTAGCCATCCATCTTGGGTTCTCAAACTTAGACCCATCGGAGGTGACAGCGAAATGGTTTAATCCCAGGTCAACACCGAGAGCTTTCCCGTCAGCAGATGAGTCAGGTTTCGGTTTTCCATTTTCCAAGAGAATCGAAGCAAAATATTGGTCACAGCGATTTTTGGTCACTGTGACCGTTTTGACCTTACCCTCTATGGGTCGATGAAGAACCGCCTTAACCTCCCCAATCTTTGGCAGCTTCAGGGCATTATCCAAGACCTTGACGTGTTGCGGATACTGGATGGACTGCTTACCCCGTTTGGACTTGAACCGTGGATACCTGGCTCTTTTCTCAAAAAAGTTGTTAAAAGCCGTTCCCAGATTCAGGCAAACCTGTTGAAGACATTGGGAGTAGGTCAGCGTGAGCCAGTCATACTCTTGTTTGAGACTGGGAATCTTTTTCTTGATGTCGTAACTCGACAGTCCTTTCCCAGTCTCTTTATAGGTTTGGTTCATCCAGTTCAGACCCTGGTTCCACAGCCATCGACAATTGCCGAAGGATTGTTCGAGCAATTGCTTCTGCTGCTGATTTGGATATAGCCTGACCTTGACGACTTGACGCATTAAGGCTAGTCAGATTCACTATGAACACTATACTATAGGTAACTACCGCAATTCATCTCGCGCTTCAATCCAAGATTTGAAGCGGACGATTCTTGCGGGCTTTGCTAAAGTATGAGCAATCGGACTGATTCGGTTCCCCAGACAACCCTGCTTAAGCAGCATTCTCCCAGTGTCCTGTTCATCTTGAGATCCATTGTGCCATCATGCAGCTTTACTCCAAAGACTTTCGTGGCCTACTGAACCGCCGTTTTTTGCAAAATTTTCTCCCCATTCCCGCCACTAACCAGTCTTACTACGACGTGGCTACCCCCGATTTTGAGTTACCGGACATCACCAATGGACGACGAGTTCACCTACGGGACTATCGAGTCCAACAACCGGTGATTCTCGCCTTCACTCGTATTTTCACCGAAAAGCAGTATTGTCCTCTGTGTCTGCCTCACATTGTGGCTTTGAACAAGAACTATCACCGCTTCACGGAATTAGGGGTTGAAGTCTTGATGCTCACCAGTATTGATGAACGCCAAAGTCAGATTGTGGTGCGGGACTTAGGCTTAAAACTGCCCTTGCTAAGTAATCCCGACTGTGATGTCTTTCGTCGCTATGGGGTTGGACAAGCCTTAGGGGCCCCCCTTCCGGCTCAGTTTGTCCTGGATGAGGCCGGAAAACTGCGTTATAAACATCTCTTTTCCTTTTTGGATGCCAATGCGTCCGTGGAGACGTTGTTAGCTCAAGTTCAACCCTGGGTTCCATCACCCGAACCCGCCGCCGCTGTCGCAGTCTCCTAAACATGTAGGCTCCCCAGGTTCCAAGAAGGACTGGGGAGCCGATGATGAGAAGTCGTCTATACCCTTGAACGCCAGGGGTTACGGCCGGGCGTTGGCGTATTAAAGTTGTAGTAGGTTAACCAAGGGGTTGTCCAAGAGCCGCGAGGGGGAGCGGGATAGAAGGGAGGATCGTAGGGTAAGAAGAAACGTTGCCCGGCCGCTGGGTTGCGGTAAGGATTGTAGAACGGGTCATACGGTCGGGTCGGACGCATAGGTCGAGTGGGACGGAACTGCTCTTGTGAAGCCCGCGATCGCGCTGACCAGTTCTCTTGTGCCCCATACAACCGAGCCGCTTCTTGGAAATCAAATCGTGCATCAAAGCGACCCATTTGTCGGCGAGCTAGACCTCGTTTGTAGTAGGCATCTGCCGAGAAGTTATCGATGCTAATGGCTCGGCTATAACTCCATTCCGAGAATTGAGGTTGTCCTAAACGGTCATGAATCTCACCGAGTTTCATGTGGTAGGACACCTCATTGGGCTTCAAGATGCTCGCCTGGGTGAGATCGTTAATGGCCCAGTCATAGCGTCGTCGGGCTAGATGAGATAAGCCCCGTTGATAGTAGGCTTCGTCATTGTTCCATTGAGATTGAATGACTCGGTTGTAGTGGTCAATTGCCCTGGAGTGATTGCCACGAGAGGCATAGGCCTGTCCCAAGCCCATGTTGGCATCGATCGCGATCGAACCACCTCCCCAGGTATTCACACCACTGAGGGCGCTGTTATAGCTACGGATAGCATCCCAGGTATTACCTAAGGCCAGGTGAGAATCCCCGAGACTTAGCTGATACTTAGGATCATTCCAGCCTCTTAAGCGAATGGCGGTGTTGTACTTAGTGATCGCCTCCCGATGGTATCCCAAACCGGCAAGGGCTTCACCCCATTGATGATAGTCATGAGGACTAGCCCAAAAGGAGGTTTCAATCCGTCGCCGACTGGTGGCAATTTGTCGCTCATAGCGCTGCACATCGGCAGGGGTCAGAAAGTCGTCCCGAGATAGATCAGTACTGGTGTTTAAGAGAATGGATAAGGGCTGACCATTCCGGTGAATGATGGTTCGATCTGACTGAGACGTGACCTTCAAACCAAAGAAAGAGGCTCCCTGGTCTAAACGAATCTTATCTTGATCGGGATTAAAGTCAGTGATGATATCGCGATCGCGCGCTGAGGGAGCTAGAACAAAGTGATTGGAGCCTCCACCACCTGTTAGAGTATCTCGCCCCTCTCCCCCAGATAAAACATCATTGCCGGCTCCCCCTCGGAGGACATCATTGCCCTTTAACCCCAAAATCGTGTCATCGCCGCGAGTCCCAGTAATCCGGTCATTAAAGTCCGTTCCGACGATGAACTCACCCCGACCCGGTATATCAAAGCTGCGACCTCCAGTAGTTCGACTCCTCCCCCGAGATTCCAGAACTGCCAGGGTTGACTCGTTCACTTCCGATAGCGATAGTGATGATAGTGTTGCTGTCACAACATCATTCGCATCACTAGCCCCTGATACCCAACTGTCTTCGAACATGAGATGGGATGCTCCCTAAAACCGAAAAGGATATCCTCTTTTATACGTGTTTTTACGGAGTTTGACTAGAGGATATAAAGACATCTTATCGTAATTGTTATATGGATGTACATTTAGATTATCTAAACTTACGAGATTTCACACAAAATAGTCTCCTTAATTCAAGGAAATGCGTCTTTTCTCAGTTGATACACTCACAAATGAATAATCATTAACCATCTGCCCAGAAAGTAATGCATAGGTAAAGACACAGTAGTGCTCATCTCAGAGGAGAGAGGCACAAGCCGGAGATCATTAACTTATGTCAATGATCAGTTGATTTCACTCGGGTGCTGAGTTTCGCGGAAGCTTGCCCAAGCGGCTTCAAAAAAAGCCAGTTCACAGTCCATAGCGTAGCGGTAGGTTTGCCGCAATTGAGGACCATCGCAACCCTGGCGATCGATCACCTCTTCGAGCTGTCTTGCCAATGGCTCAAACTCGTCGCTACCATAGGTACAGATCCAATCGGCATATTGGTGGTCAGGGATGCCATCTTTTGCCAATTCTCGCCCCAGGAACAGATAGAGCCGCATACAGGGGGACATCGCTGCTGCAATGGTTGCTACGTCAGCCTGCCAGGCTGTCGCTAAGAGAAAATCAGTATAACGCCGTGTGGAGGGCCCAGCTTCCACAGTGGTGAGATCAACGTCCCAGTCTTGGCTATAACTGTAATGCAGATGGAGTTCCTCGATCACCCCTTGCGTTAAGCGGTGAAACACCTGAAACGTCTCCCAATCGGTGCATTTCGCGGCCGCCACACTATACGCCCGAGCAAAGGCCTGTAGGAAAAAGGCATCCTGCCCCACATAATAACCAAACCGCTGACGGGGTAAATCGCCCCGAGCGATTCCTTGCACAAATGGATGCTGGAGGCACGCCTGAGCCAAGTCCTGATTCGCCTGCCATAACGTTGAAGATAGGGTCATCTCATTCAGGTACGATTTAGAATCCCACTGTCACCCTAACACCCGACCTGTTCCCAGTCATCATTAATCTGAATCATCATGATCATCTGTCAAGCTCTCGATGTTCGCCGACTAGCCGAAGCGGAAGAGGCCCGCTTCATCGTAACCGTTAATAACATCCTCGCCAGTGTCATCGATCGCCGCAGCCTCTCCCGTGAATTTCCCTGGGCCGTGCAGCTTTGGGGAGAAGAGTTTCCCCCTTTAGACTACCGCCGCGATCGCTGTCTTGTCTCCTGTAGCGAAACGCTCAATAATGGACTGGCTTACGCCTACGCGAATGCCGCCATTGATGCCTATCAAGAGTTCTTAGATGAGTTTGGAGACCTGGCCATTCCCGAGGTGTTTAACTTTGTCATTCGCCTCGGTCGTCATAGTGATTACTATACCGATCAGATGCGATCGCGCTATTCCATTCCCTCAGAAGTTCCCCCTCTCGAAGTCCGGCGATCGCTCATTCGAGCCTATGAACAGGGAGAAATTTGGCAAGATAAACCCTCCCCCTTCACTGAGCAAAACCCCTGGAGGATTAAACTTTTGAATCACCAGGAAACCAGTAGCCCTAAAGTCGTCGCCCATTCCCGTCACCGCTAAGAAAACCTTACTGAGCGAGAGACGGCAGCCACGTGACAATCGCTGGAAAGCGAATAATCGCCATCAGCACTAAAATTTGCAGCAACACAAATTGAGTGGCCCCTCGATAAATTTCTGCTGTTTTAACCGAGTCTGGAGCAATGCCACGGAGATAAAATAAGGCAAAGCCAAAGGGAGGAGTTAGGAATGATGTTTGCAAATTTGCCCCTAAAATAACGCCATACCAAACCATGTCTAAGCCAAACCCCTGAGCCACCGGAGCAAACAAAGGCACAATAATAAAAGCAATCTGAAAGAAATCAATAAAGAAGCCTAACAGGAAAACAAGTAGCATACTAATCGCCAAAAATCCCCACTCTCCTCCCGGTAAATTTGCCAGAAAGGTTCGCATCACCACTTCCCCATTCAAGCCGCGAAAGACCATACTAAACGCCGTTGAACCAATCAAAATCAACACCACCATACTGGTAATTCGCAGCGTGGCATCACAGACTTGGCGTAGCCCCGTCCAAGTTAACCGTTGATTGACTAAAGCTAACAGAATCGCCCCAATTCCACCCAATGCGCCCGCTTCCGTCGGCGTTGCAAAACCAAAAAAGATACTCCCCAAGACTACAAAAATCAAAAATAACGGAGGAATCATCGCCCCAAACACACGAGCCATCAAATGTCGTCCTCGCAAATTACGCACCTCTTCCGGTAACGCTGGAGCTAGTTCTGGGCGAATTAGGGTGATTACAAAAACATGAATTGCAAAAACACTGGTCATCAAAATTCCCGGAAAAAATGCCCCCACAAATAAATCCCCAACAGAAATCCCTAATTGGTCAGCCAAAACCACTAAAACAACACTCGGAGGAATAATTTGCCCCAAGGTTCCCGAAGCCACAATTACCCCCGTTGCCAATTCTTTGTTGTAGCCATAGCGGAGCATAATTGGCAGAGAAATCAACCCCATTGCCACCACTGTCGCCGCAACAACTCCCGTGGTTGCCCCCAATAATGCCCCGACAATAATTACAGCCAGGGCTAACCCACCACGAACTCGCCCAAAGAGAATACCAATGGTCTCTAAGAGTCGTTCAGCAATCCCGGACTTTTCTAACATGGCCCCCATAAAAATAAAATAGGGAATTGCCAGCAGGGTGTAATTCGACATGGTGTTAAACACCTGCAAGGGCAAAGTTCCCCAAAGAGCCAGATTGAAGACCCCCAAAACCGAACCAATCAGACTAAACAGAACCGCCACCCCTCCTAGGGTAAAGGCCACAGGATAGCCGAGGAGGAGTAAGACCAACACCCCAGCAAACATGAGGATTCCCAGCCATTCAAGCATCGTTGTTGCGCTCCTCATCCGCTGTTAAGGTGGCGTCAGACTCCGAGGGGGAGGGGGGAGCGATCGCCCCGCGATAGATGGCCCAACTCTTGATCGCCTGAGATAGCCCCTGGGCAATGAGTAGAATAAACATGACGAGGATAACGCTTTTAATGGGATAGCGAGGTAAACCGCCGGGATCGGGAGAGCTTTCGCGGATTCGCCAAGAGTTTAGCACCGGAGTCCAGGTGAACCAGAGGGCAAATCCTGAAAAGGGGAGCAGAAACAAAACTGTGCCGATGAAGTCCGCCAGAGCCTTACGACGAGGCGACCAGCTACTATAGAGGACATCCATGCGGACATGAGTATTCTCTTTCAGGGTATAGGCCGCGCCCAACAAGAAGACTAAACTAAACAGATACCATTGGGTTTCAATCAGGGCATTCGAGCTTAGGTTTTGTCCCAGGGCGTTGCCCAGATAACGTCCAATGACGTTAAATCCGCCCACCAAAACCATCAAGAACACGAGCCAACCGCTCAAACGACCGATGACTGTGTTCAGTCGATCCACAAATCGCGCTAGACGGAGTAGTGTTTGCAACCGTTCTTCTCCTAAACTTGCAGCAGGGTTGAGGGGATTCGTATTTTACCCCACCGATGGAGAGCGGAATGAACGAGTATAACAATCTTGAGAGAGGGACAAACATGGCTTTGAAAGCTGTGACGGGTTGGTTGTGGGGGCCGGGGGTTTTGGGGGCGATCGCCTCGACCTGGGTGGTGTTGAGTGGGCCCGTCGTCTATGGTCAGGAACCGCCTCAACTTAGCCAAGAGGATAACGCCTCTCGCGTCCTCATCCAACGTATCGAGATTCGGGGAAGCAGCCGTTTTACGGACGAAGAACTGCGGGCGATCGCCGCGCCCTATGAAGGCCAAGAGTTGAGCTTACAGGACTTACAAACCCTCGCCGATGAACTGACACAGCTTTATCTCAATCAAGACTATCTCACCTCCCGAGCCATTCTGCCACAACAGGATATCGTCGATGGGGTCGTGGTGATTGAGGTGATCGAGGGACGCTTAACGGAGATTGAGATTGAGGGAAATGAGCGTCTGCAAGACTCCTTCATCCGCGATCGCCTGCAACGAGCCGCTGGAGTTCCCCTCAACACCGCTCGCCTAGAAGACGAACTGCGACTGTTACGAGTCGATCCCCTATTTGAGCAAATCTCCGCCAACCTGCGTTCCGGTGACGGTTTAGGAGAAAGTCGCCTGCGGGTTCAACTGCGTGAAGCCAATCCCATTCAACTGAGCATCAGCAGCGATAACTATTCTCCCCCCAGCATTGGCGGCGAACGGCTCAACTTAGGCTTTAGCCATCGCAACCTAGCCGGAGTGGGCGATCGCCTCAGCGTGGATTATAACCTCACCTATGGCAACGGCTTAGACTTCATTGATATCGGCTATGAGATTCCCGTCAATTCCCGAGATGGCCGCGTACGGTTACGGGTCGCCCCCACCCGCAACGAAGTCACCCAGGCCCCCTTCGATCAATTTGATATCCGAGGCGAATCCAGTCTCTACGAACTGAGTTATCGTCATCCCCTACAACGAACCCCTCGGGAAGAATTCGCCCTCTCCCTGGGGTTCGCCTGGCAAGATAGTCAAACCTTCTTCTTGGATCGCGCTGAACCCTTCGGGATTGGCCCCGATGAGTCTGGACGTAGCCGCACCCGCGTCATCACCTTTGGCCAAGAGTATATTCAGCGTCAGGTGGATGGGGCCTGGGTCTTACAATCCCAGCTACGGTTGGGAACGGGACTCTTCGACGCCACCAACAACTCTGGGGATATCCCCGATGGGCAATTCTTGAGTTGGGCCATCCAAGGCCAACGGGTGCAACGACTACATCGGGATCATCTCCTGGTGGCGCGTCTGGCGGCCCAATTTTCCCCCGATCCCTTGCTTCCCTCCCAACAGTTTGTCATGGGGGGCGGTCAATCCCTACGGGGCTATCGTCAAAATGTGCGAGCTGGGGATAATGGGGTTCGTTTCTCCGTTGAGGATCGCATTACCCTCATGCGCAATGCGGCGGGACAATCGACACTCCAGGTGTTGCCCTTTTTCGATATGGGGGTGGTTTGGAACCATAGCAATAATCCCAATCCCCAAGCCAGACAACAGTTTCTGGCTTCTTTAGGGTTAGGGGCCATCTGGGAACCGACGCCAGGGTTTACCCTACGGGTTGACTATGGTTTTCCTTTAGTGGATTTAGACGATCGCGGTCGCAATATCCAAGATGATGGCTTTCATTTCCGGGTTGGTTATGAATTTTGACGGGCGATCGCATCGAGGACAGGGTTCACATCAAACCAGGACCCGCTCTCATCCCGGTATTCATAGACAAACATACTGCTGATGAGCAGGTCGTAACTGTTATCGCCGGCTACTTGCTTGCGTTGATGGACTTGTCGCAACAAGGCCCATTCGTCATCGGTGATGGCGTATAACATCCGATCGCGCCGTTCCCGAATCACCACCTCCAACCCTTGAGGAGACAGGGGTAACTGACGCTCTTTCATAATCCAAGTATTGAGAAGCCGCAAAATCTCCCGGACATGGCCGCCACTGACACGACAGAGTTGATCTAATAGATCTCGGGAGGTAAACAAGTCTAAGACTCGCCCGTGACGTTCCACCGCCGGTAACTCAGGAAAGGCCCGGGTTAGAATCATCTGCCGCATTTTCTCCATCCCATTGAGGCGATCGGTTCCATCCCGATGGCGAACGGGAACCATAGGTAACACTTTGGGATCGGTGCCAAAGCGACTGGTGAGGGGATTGAGGTCATTGGAATAGAGCAGCGCCAAGGGCATGGTATAAATGACATGACAGTGGAGTTGTCGTAGTTGTTCACCGCGATCGACAAAGAGATATTCCGGTTGGGTGCGTCCCCAAGGTTTGATGGTTTTTTCCACCCGATCTAAGTTATCGACAATGACCACTAAGCCCTGTTTTCCTAAGTCTTTCAGTTGGGCGATCGCCGGTTCAATCAACTCCTCGTTAATGGACTCAATAATGGTCGTGGTTCGCACCTCCAGATAGTCGCGCAACTTACCCCGTAATTCAGGACTGTTGCGGGCTTTAGCCGAGATTTTGCCAATCCCGAGAGCCACTAACGATAAGCCCTTAGAATCCGCTTGAACTTGTCCCAATCCAGGAATCCCCACTTCAGCAGAAAAACTGCCTTTTCCTTCCGTATTGGCTTGCAGATTTCCTAGTCCCGGTACCTCAAGTTCCGCCGCGAGATCAATTTCCGTCTGCAAAAGACGCGCCGCCCCTTGCAGCAGGCGCTGTAAGCCCCGAGGGGCATCCAGTTCGAGCTGGTTGAGTTCGCTGAGACTCTCACTAATGCGACGGGCGATCGCCAACAAAATATCGCTCACATCTAAATCCCCCATTTCTAAGTCTTGGGAGGATTCAAAATAAATCACATGAAAGTCTTGTTTTTCCAGTTCATTGGCTAATCTTAACAGCTCGGTGGATTTGCCACAGCCGAGATGGCCCGTAAACAGTTGCACGGTGGGTTCATCGGGAGAAAAAAAGCTAATTTTATCTCGCATTTCCTCAATGGTTGAGCCGCAACGAACCGCTGAGAAATCAATATAAAGCTCTCGGTCATTGGCATCAGCGACATTTAAGGTTCGACTGGGATTCGTCGCCCGATATAATTGCCGAATATCCAGCATAAGGAACCATCTCCAAAACCATAAAAAATTAACTGTTAAAGTAGTGCCTGAACCAAGGCTTCCTGATGCAACCGGGCCCGGTCAATGGTGGCTTGAATGCGGGTCTCGGAGAGAGGATCTCCATTGGCATAATGCTCCAGCCAAGCCTGACTTATGCGGGTAGACTCCTGAGGCAGATCCGCAAGTTCCCAACCGGGGAGATCGAATTCTGCCAATACTTGACTCACCTTGGGATCGTAACTCAGTCCCCAACAGCGGCATCCTTCTGCGGCGGCGGCAATTAAGCCATGAAGTCGCATACAAATTGCCATCTCAACGCCGCGAAATAGTCCCTTTAAGGCACGGGGGTCGTCCGATTGCCAAAGATAACGTTTTCCCGAAAGTTGGCTGTAAATGGTGCGAGCGAGGGGCAAGTCCTGACTAGGTTGGAAGGGAACTAAGAAAATTGCCGCGTCGGTGGCGGTTTGTAGGGCGGCGATCGCCTGAATCAGACGCTCTAAACGGACAGGGGTTAACAGAGGATGAGGACGCAACACTACTGCTACCCGGGGCGCGGGTAAGTCCCAGAGGCCCTGGGGCGATCGCGACTCTAAGGCCCAGACCGGATCGGGGGCGAGGGTGAAGGGAATCCCCCAATCATGGAGTTGGGCGGCGGAGGTGCGATCGCGCACGGTCACCGCATCACAGCCGAGGAGACAGCGACGGGTGAGAGCTTGGGTCCAGGGTCGTCGCAGGGGACCGAGACCTTGGGCCAGGGCGATGGTGCGTAGGCCCAACCGTTGAGCTAAGCCCATCAAGCCTCCATAATAAAACGGGTTCAGGGCGCTACTACTGTCCTGCATCAAACTGCCGCCCCCCCAAATAAAACTCCCGGCTGAGCGGAGGCTGGGCAAAATCTCAAAGGCCGCCTTGCGAGGAATGGCCTCGACTCCATAGCGATCGCGGGTAAACTGAGGATTGCCCGACAACACCACCGGTGTAATCCGCGTCGGTAACATCTCCAACAGGGAGGCCAGGAGGGCTTCATCTCCCATATTTCCCATACCATAGTAGCCACAGAGGACGGCTCGTTCAGTTGCCATGTCTTGAATCGTAGAGACGGGTTGAGGTTCCCAGTCTGGGGTCAACGCCTTGCCTTCCCTAGCCTACAACAAACTCACAAACAGGCGGGGCAAGTCAGCCGGGGAGACTCACCGGGACGAGAAGCCCCCTCATGAATCGTGAAAAGACTTATAACATCGCCTTGGACTGCCTTAAATTTTGCCTTAAACTAAGCGAAATTTAAGTTTGTCTTTAACTTGCCCTATGCACGCCCTGTCAATTCCCACCTGGATGGTTCATGTTTCGAGTGTCATCGAATGGATTGCGGCCATTTGGCTGGTTTGGCGCTATGGGGAACGGTTGAACAATCCCGCCTGGAAAGGATTAGCGGTGGCCATGCTTCCGGCCTTAGTCGGAGCAATGTGTGCCTGTACTTGGCACTTTTTTGATAATGCCCAACGGTTAGAATGGCTAGTGACCCTTCAAGCCTCAATGACGGTGGTGGGCAACTGCACCGTTTGTCTGGCCGCAGCTTGGATTTGGCGGCGATCGCGTCAGGGGATGAAGTCATCTGCGCGATCGACTCCGGACGCGGCGGATCAATCCTAGAATGCTGTCAGGAATTAGGGGTTAACATTTGAGGGAAGCTGTGAGCGGGAGGTAGATTATGGAACAGTGGGACTTTTTAATTCAACGAGAGGGCGATCGGGTTTGGCTCCCGTTGGCTGAGGGACAAACGCGCCTCAGTCCCGGACGCTACCGGGTAGTGGCGCGATCGCACGCTCGGGAAACCCTCACGGAGGTCTGTGTTCGCTACGAGCCACCCCCTGAGTCGGAGGAGGCGGGACAGTTTTATCGCAGTACCCGGCAAACGGATGACGAGGGGACCGTGCTGGTGTTACCGGCCACAGATTTGAAAGTTGGCCGTTGGTCTCTGTCTTGTTCCCTAGCGGCCCTAAGGCGCGATCGCCCCGATGCACCTCCTCAGGGACTCGTTCACCTCCATGTGCGCCCAGAGATTGAGACGCATCCCGAGCCTCCCGTTGCCGAAGTCCCGGAATCAGCCGCCACCGGCCCAACGGAGGAGTCGGTCCCTATCCCGGATTCCCCCGGCCCCCAACCTCAAGCCTTAGATTTACGCTTAGAGTTAGCCCAAGACAATTATCGGCTGCAAGCGGGGGAAGCCTTACTGTTATCAGGGCGCATCCACTCGCTCTCGGACGAGTTCGCCCCCCTCGGCGGCTTACACCTACGGATTCGCCTGCGCGAACCCCAAAGCTTGCACGTGGTCACCACCCTACAACGCCTGTTACCGCCAGAAACCGGGTCTATTGATTTTTCCTACCCCGTCACGATTCCGGAGTCTTGTCACAGCCGCCTCATTCTAGGGGAGGTCGTCCTCTGTAATGCGGTTCCTACCGTCTTAGCTAAACAGTCGTTTGTGGTGACGGCTCGGTTAGAGACGCTTTTAGATGAATTGGCCGATGGACAGATTGACCGTTCCTTAATTGAGCGATCGCAGCCTCAGTCCCCACCGCGTCATCGTCCCCTTCCTCCCCCAGTCTCCAGTGATGGGAGTTCCTTCAATGGCAACCCTCCCAACCTGGAGAAGGCACTCCCACCCCGTCTCAATCTGGGGAAATCTCCCGGCCAAAAGCCCTTGGATCTGCCCAGTTTTGGCAAACCCCTCCCCGAGGCCTTAGAAAATCCTTTTGGCGAGTTACAACAGCCGAGTGCCCCAGAGTTGCCCAGTCAGAAACCTCTGAACCCGGCTCCCAGCGATGATGTGGAACTTGATTTAGCGTTAGGCACACCCTCCCCTGACGCACCCTCCCCTAATCCCTTAGAGACGGCTAACCCCTCCCCCTCGGCGGATCTAGAGTCCTCTAAGCCTTCGTCGGAGGCGATCGCCCCCAGTTTAGAGGCAGACTTGGCACCGAGTCGCTTCAGTTCTCGGCTCAATGACATCGCCAATAACGAGGATCTTTCGGAATGGCTCACCGCTCGTGCAGAACAGGCCAATGAGACAAACCCCTTTAGTCTCGGCAGTGAGTTTGAGTCCTCCCTAGAGGAAGCCTCAGAAGTGGTGGTAGATGACGAGCCGACGCTTCCGCCTCCACCGGTTCCCCAACTTGCGGCCTCACCCTCTCCTGAGAATCGAGTCCCAACGCCCGAGTTGATTGTCCCCACTCATACCCTAGCGGTGGGTCGTCCGGCTCTAATTCGGGTGCGTCTTCAACAGACTCCCCAACGGGTTTATGTGAAACTCTGGATTCACGATCGCCAAAATCAACTGCTCCTCGATGGCCCTCGTTGGCTGACAGACTTTTTCCCGGTAGAGGATGGCCTCATTGAATCCATGATTCGTTTAACCATCCCCAAAGGCGGTGTTGACTTACAATTCGAGGCCATCGCCGTGGACATGGATAGTGAACGGGAAAGTTACAAAGTGGCGATCGCCCGTCGCGTCGCCCCTCCGGGCTTGCCGAGTCTTCCCCTCAGCGGTAAACCCGACCATTGAGGCAACCAAAAAAGACCCTCCATATCACAGGAGGGTCTTCTTGTCAAGCCTAAACAGGGACTCCATTCAGTCAAGTCTGAATCAATCCCGCCTGACTCTACATCGCGGAACCCACGCCGACATAGGCGCCATAGAAAAAGAGTCCGACAACAGCTAAGATACCAGTTCCAGCCACCGTGGCCACAACCCAGAGGGGGATTCTTGCATCTCCAGACATAATCAATTCTCCTGTTTTAATGTCGTGTAACCTGAGCGTTCACTCGGGAACGCCCCTACATGGATGAACTAGAGTCCAGATTTGGCTCTAGTTAAAGAAGTAACTCGAAAACAGCACACCCAGCACAAAAATCAGAAGTAAACCCAAGTACAGCGACGTACGGTTGAGTTCAACTGGCTGGCGGTTCGGGTTCTTTTGACGAGTTGGCATTGTTAAATCCTAACGTTGGATGAACTGCATCGCGGCGATCGCGCCGAGAAAGAAGACTGAAGGGACTGCCAAGGTGTGAACAGCAATCCAGCGAATCGTAAAAATGGGATAGGTAACGGGTTCAGAGGGGGAACGATTTGTCATGGTTAAAAACCTCTCGTTAAAAAAAGCAGGAATGCAGTTATTTGATAAACTGTTCGATTTGTTGACGGCCTTCAAAGCGATCGGAGACGATCGGCAATTCCAGCCGTTGTTTCGTGTAGTACTCATCCGGGCGAGGCGTGCCGAACGCATCGTAAGCCAAGCCGGTACTCACAAAAAACCAACCCGCAATAAAGAGCATGGGAATGGTCACCGCATGAATCAACCAGTAGCGGACGCTGGTAATAATATCTGAAAACGGACGTTCTCCAGTTGTGCCTGCCATGTTTGTTAAAATCCTCCTCTCGACAGTGTTAAAAAATCTACGATCTATGATACAAAAACAACGAGACACCTACAAGCAACCGCACCTAGTCATTTAGGGACGGTCGCTCGAATCGGTTACGTCATTTCTGGGTCAGGGTCATATCGCAGCAGGGTTCCTCGTTGCCCGAGGACAAATCCTAGATCCGGCTGAATAAACTTCACCCGGTTGAAGTTGGAGGGAACCTCCTCGACCTGATGATCTTTGAGCCAGGTTTCACCCCCATCGTTACTATAGAGCAAGTTGGCACTTCCACCGACGGCCCAAACATCATCTGGGGTTTGATAGGTCAAATCCAGCAGTCCCCAACTGGTGGAAAACTCGGGATATTGGGGGTCTTCCCAGGCTTCGGGATCTTGAGCATCACCGAACTGAAGCATTCCCCCCCGGCCAAGAACCCAAAGATTGCCATCGGGGGTAAAGCCCATATTTTGTAACCGTCGCGCACTGTGACGGTTAAAGGGTTGCCAGGTTTGACTCTCATGATCCCAGACCGAATAGAAGTTACCGCGCGAAGACACGGCCACATAATTGCCATCGGGGGAGCGGGAAATATTACGAAAGATGCCCAAGGCCTCTTCCACTAATCCTTTCCAGTTTTGTGCGTCATTACTGGTGCGATAAATGGCCCCCACACTGGTGGTCATTTCCGCTGAATGGGGAGCCGTTGCCACAATCGTCCGAGGACTTCCGGGCAGCTTATCACTCAGAGGCACTCGTTCCCAATGCTCCCCCCCATCGAGGGTATGCAATAAAATTGCCGGTTCCCCAACAATCCAGCCTTCATTGCCATAAAAACTGATGGAGTTAAAGGTGACGGACTCACCGCCCAAATCTAGGGAACGAGCTTCCCAGGTTTGACCCTGATCGGTGGTTTCAAACAAGGTTCCTTTGTTCCCCACCAACCAACCTCGGGACAAGTCATCCGTAAACGCCACATCCGCGAAGGTTGACTCCGTCGGCAGAGATTGCACCACCCAAGGATTCACCTCTAAGCTGGGGGCATACTGACAGCCGACCAGCAAAAAGACCACCGCGATCATGATCGCGATTGATTTCAAACGGTGCAGCATAGCATTCATCGTCGTCGCAGTTCTTTCAATAATCACAAAAACCCCTGAGAAAGTTAACCTAAGCCATAGAGACTCAACATAAACAGAACCCCTAGACCTAAACCGCCAAAAATCAATAAGGTTTTTTGCGTTGGCGTCAGGGTGTTCACACCGAAACCATAGGAAAAATTTTCCTTAAAGCCAGAGGCGGTTCCTTTGGGGCCAACATTGGCAAAGGACTGTTTACGCGCACCGCAGACGGGACAACGCCAGCTTTCCGGAATCTCCATGAATGGCGTTCCGGCGGCGATGCTACCGTTGTTGTCACCGAGGGCCGGCTCATAGACATAGCCGCAGGCGAGACATTCGTAGCGATCGCGTTCCGGGGGAGACGCTTGTTGCTCCGTTTGTTCCATTGGCGCCTCCTGTTCAGGTTGCCGCTCGTTGGAGTCTTGAGTATCCATGACGTCGCAATTGCAAGGGGGTCTGTCAGCTAACGTGAATCAGCCAAGTCTTAAAAATCTGTTAATTATTATGACATAGATTAAGTCCATCACCGAATCCCCCAGGGATGTATTTTAGGGGCAATAGGTCCAATGCCTTGTCTGGTAAAGGATATCGCCGGTATCACTCCCGGAGTCCCCTCGGATCATGACAACAGACAGACATCCCGAAATTCTCAGAATTGCCGCTTCCCTCAGGTTGTCAGGGCAGGTCAATCCTCCAGGAGAGCGCCCTGAGCGAGACAGTTGCCGCTAAAATGAGGGCCGTACTCACCCAGACTGACCCACCCCTATCGACTCTTTTAGCCAACTCAACCCATCTATGACTTACTGCCTAGGAATTATCAACCGCGACGGACTTATTTTTGGCGCCGACTCCCGCACCAATGCCGGAGTTGATTATATTTCTACCTATCAGAAACTCTTTGACTTCTGCGTTCCGGGCGATCGCACCATTGTCCTCTGTACCAGTGGCAATCTTTCCATCACCCAGGCGGTGATGAACCACCTGCGGCAAGATATCAAACAAAACAAAGACTGTAACCTCCACACCCTCCCCAGCTTCTACGATGTAGCCCGCTATATCGGCAGCACCCTGCGGAACATCCAAGAGATTGATCGCCCCTGGCTTGAACGGGATAAAATCGACTTTCAATGTAATATCCTCGTTGGCGGCCAAATCCAAGGAGAAGACGCGCAACTGTTCCGCATTTATTCCCAAGGGAACTTCATCCAAGCCACCCCGGAAACCCCCTTCCTGCAAATTGGCGAAACCAAATACGGCAAACCCATCCTCGATCGCGTCCTCCATTACGATACCCCCCTGCATCTAGCCGTCAAAGCCGCCGTTCTCTCCATCGACTCCACCATGAAATCCAACATTTCCGTGGGGCCGCCCCTCAATGTTCTCATGTACAAACGGGATAGCTTTGAGATTCACCACCGACTGCGGCTACGACTCGGGAGTCCCTATCTCGCCACCATTCGTCACTACTGGGAAGAATCGGTCCGTAAAACCTTTGAAGAAATGCCCGAGATAGAATGGCAAGATGACGTAGGCGCTGACAAACAGGAAGTCTTAATCGACTAACCCCTCACCCCCGTCTTCCTCCTGCGACCTCTCCCACCCTTCAACTATGACTGCGACCTCTGATTTTCTGCGCCAACTCAACCCCTCCCAACGCACCGCCGTTGAACATCATCAGGGCCCCCTCCTCGTGGTTGCAGGCGCCGGATCTGGCAAAACTCGTGCCCTCACCTATCGTGTCGCTAACTTAATTCTCAAACATCGGGTCGACCCCGAGCAGATTTTGGCCGTCACCTTCACCAACAAAGCCGCCAAAGAAATGAAAGCGCGGGTGGAAACTCTCTTCGCCCAAACCCTCGCCGCGAAAACCCATGGGAAAGCCTTAGAAGTCCTAGATGCGGCCGAACAAACCCAACTGCGATCGCGGGTTTGGCGAACCTACATCAAACCCCTGTGGATTGGCACCTTCCATAGTCTGTGCGGCAAAATCCTCCGCTTCGACATTAATAAATATCGCGACGAGAACGGGCGACAATGGACCCGGTCTTTCACCATTTTCGACGAATCCGACGTTCACGCCCTCGTCAAAGAGATTGTTGTCAATCAACTCAACCTCGACGATCGCAAATTCAACCCCAAAAGCCTCCGCTACGCCATCAGCAACGCCAAAAACAAAGGCTGGTCCCCCGCCCAACTCGAACGGAACGAGCCAGGGTATCGGGGACGCACCATCGCCGAAGTCTACCGCGCCTACCAAGACCAACTCGCCGCCAACAACGCCCTCGACTTCGACGATCTCATCCGCGTTCCCGTAGAACTATTCCAACAGAACCCGGATGTGCTGCAATACTGGCATGATAAATTCCGCCATATCCTGGTGGATGAATATCAAGATACCAACCGCACCCAGTACAACCTGATTCGTCTGTTGGCTACCAATGGCCAAACGCCCCGCGAGTTTCAGGATTGGCAAAAACGCTCAGTCTTTGTCGTCGGCGATGTGGATCAGTCCATCTACAGCTTTCGTATGGCCGACTTCACCATCCTCCTCGATTTTCAGGATGATTTCGGCGATGGCTTAGAGGACGACTTCACCCAAACCATGGTCAAACTGGAGGAAAACTATCGCTCCACTCAGACCATCCTAGAGGTCGCCAACAGCCTCATCGAACTCAACAGCGAACGGATTGACAAAGTGCTACGGCCCACCCGAGGCGAGGGAGAGCCGATTTGTATCTACCGCGCCGATGACGAGGGTGAGGAAGCCGACTTTGTGGCCTCGCAAATGGCCGCCCTCGTCCGAGAAAATCCCGAACTCAACTGGGGAGATTTTGCCATTCTCTACCGTACCAACGCCCAATCCCGTAGTTTTGAGGATGTGCTAGTCCGGCGCAACATTCCTTCTCGAGTGGTTGGTGGCCTGCGCTTTTATGACCGCCGGGAAATTAAGGATGTCTTAGCATATTTGCGTGTCATTGTCAACCCTGCCGATAGTGTCAGTCTAAAACGCGTCATTAACGTGCCCAAACGGGGCATTGGCAAAACCACCCTCGCCAAAATCGACAGTGTGGCCCAACAACTGAATGTTCCCTTCTGGGACATTATCAGCGATGAAACCTCCATTAAAACCGTCGCCGGTTCTCGGGCCAAGCGCATCTTAGAATTTGTCCAGCTTATCCAAGAGCAGCAGGCCCAGGTCGACTCAGCTGAAGCCACCGAGATTTTTGAAGCGGTGATTGAGGGAGCCGGCTATATCGAAGCCCTCAAACAAGAAGGAACCGACGAAGCCGACAACCGCCGTCAGAACATCGAAGAACTGTATAACGCCTTGGTGCAATATGGTGAAGAGAGCGAGGACACCTCTCTCAGTGGCTTTCTCGCCAGTGCCTCCCTGGCCTCGGATTTAGACAACCTCGATGATGGGGAAGCGGCGGTGTCTCTGATGACCTTGCATTCAGCCAAAGGGTTAGAATTTCCCGTGGTCTTTGTGGTGGGGATGGAAGATGGCCTCTTCCCCAATTACCGCAGTCAACAAGATCCTCGGGCCCTCGAAGAAGAACGGCGACTGTGCTATGTGGGGATTACCCGGGCCCAAGAGCAACTCTTTCTCACCCATGCCCTCAGTCGTCGGCTTTGGGGACAAATTCAAACCGCCGCCCCATCTCAGTTTTTAGCAGAACTGCCGCGAGAGTTTATTAAAGGGAATACCGCCCCGAGACGAGGGGCCTCCTCCTCCCGGAAGAAGGGGTCTGGGGGGTCCAATGCCGCTCAACTAACCCAAGATTGGAAAGTGGGCGATCGCATTGTCCATGAGCATTTTGGCATGGGCGAAGTCTCCATGATTTTCGGCAAAGCCCCCAAACTCTCCTTAGCGGTGAAATTTGCCCGGGCCGGCCAGAAAATTATCGATCCCAAACATGAACCCATGCAACGACTCCGATAATGCCAGTGGAAAAGACCAGCATTTCTGGCAAATCGGGCGATCGCAGCGTCCAAATCCCCCCTAAAATCAATGAAAGTTAGATCACACGAGATAGAAAACCCATGCTGAGGCGGATTATACAGGGGATTATCAACTTTTTTCGAGGCTTGTTTGGCACAAAAGCCCCCCAAGAACCTGCCACACCTCCCCAGTCTCCATTGAGCGACAGCGAATCGGAATACTATTTTCTGCAACTCCTCGATGGCGTGAGTCAGGGCTGGACGGGGGTCAAAGTGGAGCGATTTTTCCAGATGTTGGGCGATCGCGCCTCAGATGACCATTGGATCGCCTGGTTGCACCGCTTCGACGAGGCCCGACAGCTCGACGGCCGCCCCCAAGGGGAACTCGGGCAGCAACTGGTTGCCCTCAGTCAAGTGAGTTCACGGCATCTGGCCACCTTAGCGGGAGAGATTGGGCGAAAACTCTGTGATCAAGCTGGAGTATCCACCAGTGCCTCAACTGCCGCGCCAACTCCGACCACGGACCCAGAACCCGCCTCAGAATCTCAGGTTTCAGACCCTCAAGGCGAGCCAGCCTCCAGTTCCGCCCCAGACGACCGGAAGCAACAAGCCCAACAGTGGATGGAGCGATCGCTCGAACAACTCAATCAAGAAAACAACGAGGCCGCCTTACTGGGGTTTGATCGCGTCTTGGACTTAGATCCCCAGAACCTGCGGGCCCTGATTTATCGCGGTGATGCCCTGGCGGAACTGAAGCGGTTTCGCGAAGCCCTCGCCGCCTATGAGCAAGCGGTGCAAGTTGATCCGAACTCCGCCGAAGCCTGGAGTCATCTGGGGGACTTGCAACATGAAATGAAACGCCCCCAAGCGGCCCTAGAAAGTTGGGATAAGGCCCTGGCCATTAACCCTGACGATATCCAAACCTGGATTCACCGAGGGGTCGCCTTAGGCTTACAACTCCAGCGTTGGGATGAAGCCCTCGCCACCTGGGAAAAAGCCTTAGAACTCGATCGCCATGACTCCGATATTTGGTTCCGTCGTGGCGTGGCCTTGGCCAGTTTAGAACGTTGGCAAGAGGCCATCGACAGTTGGGATAGAGCCTTAGAACTCAATCCCTACTTCCGAGATGCGTGGATTAATAAAGGAGTCGCCCTACAGAAGTTAGGTCGTTACGAGGAAGCCATTGAAGCCAATAATCGCGCTCTCGGCTTAGATCAAGGCCAACAGCCAACAACAGCCTCGGGGGATCTCAAAGCCTCAGTGGTTGAACCTGACGCCAATCGTCCCCGCGACAGTTCCAGTGATGCCGAAGAAGTCGAGCAGCTTTACCGCCAGGCCCAAGAACAGGCCCAAGCCCAAAAGTATCATGCGGCCCTGCGCTTTCTCGAACGGGCCATTGCCCTCAATCCCGAAGATGCCCGACTTTGGCGAGAACGGAGTTTAAATTATCAGGCCCTCGAACAATTTGAGGACGTTTTGACCGCCTGCGATCGCCTCCTAGAGATTGACGCCGAAGACCTCCAAGCCCATCGCCTACGGGCCCAAACCCTACAACAGCTTCATCGCTGGGAAGACGCCAACAGCACCTGGGATGCTGTCCTCGAACGTCAAGCCGATGACCGACAAGCCTGGATGAACAAAGGCATCGTCCTCCAAAAACTCGGCCGCTACGCCGAAGCGATCGACGCCAACAAACGGGCCATCTAACCAGCCTACTGCCTATTGCCTATTGCCTATTGCCTTCTCCCCCCCGTTCCCCCTCCCCCAAAACCCATCCAAAAGCAATCGCCGTTCCGCCCGGGCGATCGCCCAGGCCTGACTCTCCAGATGCTCAGGGCTGACCGACAACCCCGTCACCCCGCAACGGACAAACGCCTCTAGGGTGCGATCGCGCGACTGCGGTGGCAGGGAATCGGCACAAAGCGTACAGGGAATCTGAAGCCGGCGGGCAGAACCAGCCAAACGGGCGATCGCCTCTAACACCGCTGGATGAGTGAGGTCAAACTGATCGGCTACCTGAGGATCATCGCGATCGACCCCCAGAATCAGTTGACTGAGATCATGACTCCCAATAGCAATTCCCTGCACCCCCGCTTGCACATAGTCCTCCAGTAACACCGCCACCGAGGGAACTTCCGCCATCAACCAACATTGAAACCCCGCCGAGTCATCTAACCCCTGCTGCTGAATGCGTTGTTTTGCCTCCTTAAATTCCCTCACTGAACGGACAAAAGGCAAAATTAAATGAACATTGTCATATCCCGCTTCCCGCACCTGGGCCAGGGCTATAAGTTCTTCCTCAAAGCGAGTCGCATCCTGGCGGTAGGCTAGGGTTCCCCGTAAGCCGAGAGCCTGACCGGGCCGCCCCCCATCCCAACTGCGATAATACAGAGGACGAGGGGCAAAGGCCTTAGCCATGGTGATCAGGCCTTCACAGAGTTGTTGCAGACGTTCCCTGGGGGAGGCTTGAGTTAGGGAGAGACTCTGAGCTAGCAATTCTGAACGGATTAAACCCACACCATCCACCGGTAATTGAGCCAAGGAGGGGGCTAGATGGGGTTGACTGATTGAGAGGAGGAGTTGGGTTCCATGAATGATAGGGGTCTGGGACATTACAGTCGGGGGGGAGGATAGAGAAGAGGAAGAGTCGCTGAGAGATTTGATTTCCGGGGGGTCGAGATAGACTTGGCCGCGATCGCCATCGAGGTAAATCTGTTGCCCTGAGGTCACCTGAGCGGTAATCCCTGCTACCCCCATCACGGCGGGAATGCCCAACTCCCGGGCCCAAATTGCCCCGTGACTGGTACGACTCCCCCGTTCAGCGATTAAGCCAACAATATAATGACAGGGGGGAAAATTTTGTGGCTCAAAGTCAGGAACCACCAAGATTTGATTGAAGGGATCTGTTTGTTGTTTTGTCTCCTGTCGGTCTTGACGAAGCACATCCTCTAGTAAGCAGACCCCCCCCTGGACTTGACCACTAGAGGCTGCAATTCCCTCGAGGTGAGTGTTTGAACGGGGGCGTTCGCCGAGAGGGGGGCTGAGGTGGGGCCAGCGCAAATTGGGGCAGCCTTGGGGATAATATTGGCGAATGTACCCGGTTAGTCGGGCCTCGGGGTTGGGGCGGGTCAGGACCCATTCGAGATCTGCCGTGTCCTTCGGTTGGAGGCGTTGACCCTGCTGATGTAGCCTCTGTAGTCGCTCGGCGTCGAGGATAGAGCGTTGGTGTTTCTCGTTGATGGCGATCAGTTCGATCGCACCTGAACTGGGGTTGAGCTGATGGTAACAGAAGGAACTCCCAAACTCTTGCTGACGAATTGTGCCACTGTCGGCTTCTAGGCGATAGCGTTCAGGATGAGTCCAGCCACAGCTTAGGGGTTGGGGGAGTCCGCGCGTGGCGGTGATGTCCATGAAGGGCGATCGCAGGTTCAGGAATCCCGAGGCTAGAGTGGGGTATAGGGGTTGGATGAGAATGGCTAAATGGATTTGGTCTAGGGGAATCTGGGCCCGTTGCCAATAGAGGAGACTGCGGGCCCGGAAGAGTTCGGCCCAGGACTGTTTTAGGGTTTGACGGAGGTGGGTGGGTTCGCCGCTACTAATATGACTCTCGAAGAGGGCCACTAGCTCGGATGAGGCGGTGTTTCCCTGGGCTGGATCGATGTATAAGGAGGGATGGAAGATGAGGGACTTGGCGTTGAGATGCTGTGTTTCTTGAACCAGAGCTTCCAGATGGATATCGGCCAGGTCTGCATCTAACAGGGCCTGACGAATTTGTTGCGCTAGTCCCTGAAGTTGACGGGCATCATTGAGCTGTAGGTGCAGAGTGCTGTGGGAGAGTTCGGCTAGCAGCGGTTCGCGCCAAGGAGTCTTGTCCCAGATATCTCGTAGGACTTGGCTTGAGACCACCACACCCGGCAGAACTGACTCCTGCTGTGCGGCTAGCTGACTCAGGTAATAGGCGCGATCGCCCAACCACTGTCGGGGAACGCTCTCGGATGCGGTGAGTTGAAAAACGTCTGCCACGAAGTCTTGGGGGGTTGCGATCGCAGTCTTGTTGATTGTAACGCTCCCTTGATTTTCGGATCGAGTGGGAGCCAAGGCTGTCATCTGTAATATTACGGGGACTTAACAGAGGTCGGTTTACCTGGCTCAGCTTCACACTTTCTATGTAAAAGCAGGATTTTTAAGTTTTTTTTTAAAGGTTTGGTAAAGATATCCGTAAAAACAACCTAGTTCGAGAGACAGTGTTTATAGTGAGACTAACGAACACATCAGTGTAATTGCGTAAGTCTAAACTAGGAGACAATCATGAAAACGATGACAACTTTAACCCAAAAAACCTTGACTTTCACCGCTGGAGCTGCGATCGCCCTAGGTGGATTGGTGGTGGGAGTGAACCCCGCCGTTGCCGGCCCTCTCAACCCCATTAATGATTTTGGTGACACCCTAGATGAGTTCGGTAAAGGCTCTGGGAAGGACTGCCAAACCACAGAGTGCAGTTTGCAGTCGGAATTAGATTTTTACACAACCGACGGCCCCGGAATTGATGTTTACGACTTCCTCGCCCAAGAATATTTTCCCACCAGCAGCATCCTCTCAACGCTGATGTTTGAAATTGCTGGATTCAAGGACTACAACAGTTTTGGGGTTTATGCTCGGCATGATCGGGATGAGAATAATAAGCCCAACAACCTGATTGAAATTTTTAAAGGTTCGGATAGTGGTGTTTTTTCAACAGCATTCACCCAAGCAGATCTGGCTGGTTTGGGTAGCGAGTTTGGCTTCTATCTCACCAATAAAAATGATAAAACCTTCTATACGGAACATGCCCTGAATCACAACGGCAATCAACATGCTGTCATTTATGGCGGCAATAACAGTACCTTTAACATCAACGGCAGCGAAATCAACTTTCTTCCCGGTGACTTCATCCTTGCTTTTGAAGACTTAGAAGAAGGTCGCCGATCTGCAGACTGGGATTACCAAGATATGGTCGTCCACGTCAGAATGGCCTCTGTCCCTGAGCCTTCTCTTCTCCTCGGCTTAGGAGCGATGGCTGGCTCCCTATTTGCAACCCGCAAACGCAAACGCGGCTAGTTCATGTTCTGGGAGTTTCCGTCAGGGGATCTCCTTAGAAAACTGAATCATCATACCCAGTTATGAATCAAAACTGGCGATCGCTCCTCTGGAACTGTCGCCAGTTTTGATGCAGGATAGCTCAAAAATCCTTTAAATTGAGGACAGCCTTTCCAATCCCTAAGCGGCATAACAATGGTGCGTCTGCTGGATTCTGTTCTCGACCTCTTTTTACGCTCCAACTGTCCCCTGTGCGATCGCCCCCTTCAGGGACATGAACTCTGTCTGGCCTGTCAACGCCGCCTCCAGGACTGTCGACAGCCCAAACGGTTTCAGCAATGGCAGGGAACTCCCCCTCTGTTTGCCTGGGGAACTTACCAGGGCAGCCTGAAACGGGCGATCGCCGCCCTCAAATATGAGAATCAGCCTCAACTGGCCCGTCCCCTCGGGCATCTCATGGGCGACGCTTGGCGACAGTCCCCCGGTTTACCGAAGTCCCTCGTCGTGGTTCCTATTCCCATGCACCCGGAAAAACAGCGTCAACGGGGCTTCAATCAAGCTGAACGCCTGGCGAGGTATTTTTGTCATTTAACCGGCTTTCCCTTAGCGGATAAGGGCTTGAAACGCGTTAAAAACACCGAAGCCCTATTCAGCTTAACCCCCCAACAGCGTCAGCAAACCTTACGGCGGGCGATCGCCCTGGGGGAGTCATTTCAGCGTCGTCCTCCCCGTCATCCAGTGTTGCTATTCGATGATATTTATACCACCGGAAGCACCACCGGGGAGGCGATCGCCCTATTAAGGCGGCATCAGATTCCCGTGGCTGGGGTAGCGGTTCTGGCAAAAACCCAGGGGCCATCCCACCCCGCTTCTCGCTCCTAAGCCATAGAGGCTTCCACCCCTTGGGCCCAATCCCGGGCCCAGTTCAGGGTTTGATGCACCTCCTCCAGACTTGGCCCCTCACAATACAGGCGTAACACCGGTTCCGTGCCACTAAAGCGAACCAATAGCCAACTTCCATCTTGCAAGCGGAACTTGTAGCCATCGGTGGTTTGACAACTCTCAACAGCTTTTTGGGCAATAGTCTGCGGGGGATGCTGTTCCAACTCATCTACCAACGCCTGACGCACCGCCATACTGCCTAACGGTAAATCAATGCGATCATACATGGAGATAAACTCGGTTTTCTCCTGTAAATCCTGGTAGAGCAATCCTAACCCCTTACCCGATTGCACCACCGCCTCTAGGACATATAACGCCGACAATAAGGCATCTCGTTCGGGAATATGGGTGTTATAGCCAATTCCCCCCGACTCTTCCCCACCCAGCAACACATCCTGGCTCAACATGATATCGGCGATGTATTTAAAGCCAATGGGGGTTTCCAACAGGGGTAACTCATAGAGTTTAGCCAAACGGGGAATCAAATCAGACCCACTGACGGTTTTGACAATCTGTCCTGAGAGTCCCTTGCGAACCGCCAAATGTTCCATGAGAATCGGGATGAGCGTCTGGGAACTGAGGAAATTCCCCTCACTGTCCACCGCTGCAATGCGATCGCCGTCCCCATCAAAGACTAAGCCAACCGCTAACCCCTGACTGTTGAGGCGATGACTCTTAATGGCTTCAAACAATCCTGCCAGATTTTTGGGGAGAGGTTCCGGGGCCCCGCCACCAAACAGGGGATCGCGATCGCTGTTGAGTTCCTGAATTGGGGCATCTAAAATTTTCGCCAAGCCTCCGGCGGCGGCCCCATGCATCACATCCGCAAACACCGTCAACTGGCCCGACTGTAACACTTGCCGAATCCCCTCAATATCGACCTTGGTGCGTAAATCAGCACAAAAGTCGGTCCAGGGGTCAAAGGTCTTGAGGGTTCCCGGTTCTTGGGCCGTCACCGCTTCTCCAGAGTTTAAGCGGGCCTCAATCTCCTGGGTTACCTCCGGCGACACCGAACCGCCAAAGGCCCCTTTCACCTTGAGGCCCAGATAGCGGGCCGGATTATGACTGGCAGTCATCACAATCGCCCCTAGGGCCCCGTGATGATGGGCCGCCCAACTAAAGGCCGGGGTTGAGGCATAGGACTCAGACAGTAACACATCAAAGCCCGCTGCCACCAAACAATCCGCCGCCAGTTGCGCGAAATCCTCCGCCATGAAGCGGCGATCGTAACCCACCACCACCTGACGCGATCGCGCCGATTGACCATAATGGCGTTCTAACACAGCCGCCGCCACTGGGGCCACCTGTGCCACCCGTTCAAAGGTAAAATCAGCAGCAATGGTTCCGCGCCAACCATCAGTGCCAAAATGGATCGGATTAATCTGAAACGGCATGGAAGTCGGATGAGACACAGCTAAAATTCCCCTCAGTCAGACGGTGAAAACTTAATAAACGAGCAAAATAAACGAGCAAAACTTAAACCAATCCAATTCTAAGCGATTCCTATAACTCCAGAGGAGTTGTAAATCGGCGTTACATCCCCAAAGGAGGAAGAACAAGCTAGAATTTCCTTGCGGAGATTGGCAACCCAACAGCAATGTAGCACGTCGTGCTAACGTGTTAGGGTTCCCCGCCCCGGATCTGTCTCCCCGGTGTATCAACCCATCGAGACACCCTCGACAACAGACCTGTGGGAAACCAAGTGTGAGAGAGTATTGGACATGGCTGGACTGAATATTGCCCTAGCGGAAGAGGACACCCTGTTTAGCGGGACTGGAGCGGACGATACCCTTGTCGGGAGTGCCGGTAATCATACGATTTTTGGCTTAGCCGGGAACGATATTCTCGCCGGGGGCCCAGGAGATGATGTGCTGTTCGGCAACGAGGGGGATGATAGTCTCTTCGGCGGCAGGGGAGACGATACCCTTTACGGCGGCCCCGGCAATGACTACCTCTCAGGAGATGACGGCGATGATGTCATTTTCGGAGAATCGGGACGCAATACCATTATTGGGGGCCAAGGGAATGACTCTCTTGTAGGCGGCAGTGGTGATGATATCATCCGAGGCACCGACGGCAATGACACCATTTTTGGCACTGGGGGCAATAATGTCCTGGCTGGTGGCCCCGGCGAAGATGTCATTGTTGGCGGGGGGGGCAACGATACCATTTTGGGTGGACTCGGAGACGACCAAATTCGTGGTGGCGATGGCAATGATTTAATCTATGGGCAACAGGGGAATAACCTAATTGCTGGCAATCGCGGCAATGATACCCTCATTGGTGATGATGGAGACGACACCATTTTTGGCGGCCGTGGTAGTGATGTTATCGTGGGGGGTCCCGGTAATGATTACCTCTCGGGGGATGATGGCAATGACACCATTTTTGGCAATTCCGGTAACGATACCATTGTCGGGGGTTCCGGGGCCAATGTCATTTATGGTGGACGGGGCAGTGATTTGATTTTCGGGGGTGATGGCCGCAATACCATTTTTGGTGACGACGGCAATGACACCATTTTTGGTAATGCGGGGGACGATACCATTGCCGGAGGGGATGGCGACGATATCATCTATGGGGGACAAGGGGATGACTTCCTGTTTGGTAATCAGGGGGATGATACCCTGTTCGGCGATCGCGGCAATGACTTCCTCGCTGGTGGCCAGGGCAATGATTACCTGGTGGGAGGCTTGGGGAACAACACCCTCCATGGCGGGGCCGGGGCCGATAATTTTGTTTTAATTGATAAACCCGGCTTTGACCTGATTCTGGACTTTAATAGTGCTGAAGAGGATCGCTTACTTCTCGGAGGACTGTTGACTTTTGAGGATATTGATATCCGTCAGGGAACGGGTCTAAATGTCAATGATGCCGTGATTACTCGCCGAGAGTCGGATTCCGTGATTGCGATTCTGCGCGGAGTTCCGGTGGCTAACCTGACCGAAGATGTCTTTGCCCCGGCGGTTACAGACCTTCCGGTCTTCGATGATATTGACGATGAGAATGGTGTAGATGACGATGACGACGAGGATGCTGATCCCGATGCCAATCTCACCACAACCCCCCGACTGCGAGGGGCAGAGTTACTGGTGGCTAACACCTCAGGGGTGATTGGCCAGGTGGCGGCCCTGGATGCAGAAAGCTTTAGTGTCATCGGTGTGGAAACCAATGATGGTGAGAGTCTTGAAGATGCCATCACCATTGATGATGATGGCAATATCACCCTCACCAGTGACGGGGTGAGTGCCTTTGATGATAACAGCACCTATTTAGACATCAGTATTGAAACCGATGCCGGCAACTCAGGAACCGTGCGGGTCTATGGTCGCATTGTCGATGCCCTGGATGACCCGGAAATTGGGAACAATGAGGATATTAGTGTCGGCAATGGTCAGGATACTATCCGCATTGGCCCAGGAACCTATGACGATCCCCTCACCTTATCCCAATCCGTGACGTTACTTGGGGCAAATGCAGGAACCCCAGGGGACGAGAATCGAGGGGATGAGTCGGAGATTACGGCGACGGTTCAGGTGAACGCCAATGGTGTGACCCTCAATGGCTTGCGCTTCACCGAAGGGGTGAATGGAGACAACACCGGTAACAATCTGCGCATTCTCAATAATGTCTTTGAAGAGGTGGGACTCTCGGTGCGTCCCGATGAAACTCGCAGTGGCGTCCAAATTCGCAATAATCAGTTTAATGCCATTGATGTCTTTGGTATCAGTTTAAGCAATTTAAGCGATGCTCGGGTGACGGGGAATGTGGTGGATGTTGTGGGAACCGAGGCCAACAGTGATGCCATTGTGGCGGATTTATTGATTGGCAGTACGATCTCAGACAATACTCTCAATGTCGCGGCTGGGGGCGGTTCAGGAATCCAACTCTCGGGGACGGAAGACGGTGGCAATCCTCTGGAGGATATTACCCTCTCGGGCAATACTATCACTGGAGAGTCAGGGGCAGGCCGAGGACGAACGGATGGGGGGATTACCCTGCGCACGGGCAATTTCCAAAACTTGCTGATTCAAGAGAATACGGTGAGTGGCTTTAGTGGCGACAATCTCACGGGGTCATTGTTGTTTACCGCAGGGACGGAGATTCCGGATGCGGATCAGGTGCAGTTGTTAGATAATGTGTTTGCGGCTGACTCTCCCGGTTTCTCGGTGTATGTTGCGGCAACAACTAGCAATATCCCAAGTTTACGAGTGGGTGATAACTTCTCGGAACCGGGAACGGCTTTAGTTGCGGGGGATGTCGCAGCGGTGGAAAATACAGAGTTTTTGTTTAGTTAGGTGGGTTCACCAATGTGGCTTAGGGTTGCGAGCGGATTGAGAGATGAGTTCTCTTGGAACAAGCAGACAACGCTAGAGGAACTAAACAATTGGTGTACAGTAGGAGTTGTCTTTTTAAGCCATGGTTGTTTTGACTCCTTCCCCAATGATGGATGATACCTTTAGCCAGCAACACCCATTACGCATCCTTTTAGCCGAAGATAATCTCGTCAATCAAAAGGTGCTGTTACGGTTGTTGAAACGGTTAGGATATGAGGCGGATGTGGCGAATAATGGCCTAGAGGCGGTGGAGGCAGTTCGCCACACGGTCTATGATGTCATCCTCATGGATATTCAAATGCCCAGGATGGATGGGATTAAGGCAACGGAACAAATTTTTGCCGAATGGTCCCCCCCGGAACGTCCTCAGGTGATTGCGGTGACGGCAAATGTCCTCCCGGAATATGAGCGGGCCTGTGAGGCGGTGGGGATGGTGGGATTTGTCACGAAGCCGGTGAGTCTGAAAACGATCTCTGAGGCCTTGAGGGGTTGTCAGATGACGGAACGGCAACCGGTCGAATAAAATCAAGGGGATGTTCCTGGGTTTGATCGTTCTTTTGACCTTAGCCTCGCCACCGCCATCGAGTTACCGACAACTTCTGCCTTATCTGCGTCCTCATCGTCGTACGATCGCCGCTGCGATCGCCTGTACCCTCGGATTTACCCTCTTTTGGCCGATTCTCGGCTGGCTGGCGGGACGGATTGCTGAATATATCGGGGAGGGCAATGTGGATGCAATTGCCCAGTTGGCGGCTTGGAGTGCCTTGATTTTTTTGGTCCGTGGGGCGGTTCAATATGGCCAGGATGCGTTGATGGCTAAGGCGGCCTTTGCGACGGCGTTCGATGTCCGCTGTCAGGCCTATGCTCATCTACAACGCCTCAGTCTGGATTATTTTGCCACGGCGAAAACGGGGGATCTCTCCTATCGCCTCACGGAGGATGTCGATCGCATTGGGGAAGTGGTCAATAAGGTCTTTCACCAGTTCTTACCCAGTGTCTTGCAATTGGTTGTGGTTCTCGGCTATATGGTCTGGTTGAATTGGCAACTGACTCTGGCGACGTTTATCATTGCCCCGGTGATGGCGGGGTTGATTGGCTGGTTTGGCGATCGCCTCTTACAGGTGTCCCGTCGCAGTCAAAGCCAAATCTCCAATTTAGCCTCGTTACTGACGGAACTGTTCGCCGGAATGCGTTTAGTGCAGGGATTTGCGGCGGAAGAGTATGCGAATTATCGCTTCTCCCAAGCGGCGGATCTCAACCGACGTACGAAATACAGTGCTGAACAACTGAAGGCCCTTCAGTTTGTGGTGGTGGGGTTCCTTGAAGCCATGAGTGTGCTGTTGCTGTTCTTTCTGGGGGCCTGGCAAATCTCTCAGGGGAATCTCACGGGAGGCGGCTTTGTCAGCTATATTGCGGCGGTGGCCATGTTGATTGACCCGATTTCTCTGGTCACCAGTAATTACAATGAGTTCAAACAGGGGGAAGCCTCGGTCGATCGCATCTTTGAGTTGCTGAATCTTCAACCGTCCGTGCAGGAGTCCCCCGGGGCGATCGCCCTACCCCCCATTACGGGCAAATTGGAGTTTTCTGGGGTCTGTTTCGCCTATAAATCCCCCAGGGACGAGAACTCTGAGGGCAACTCTTCGACTGAGTCCCCCACTTGGATCTTAGATCAGCTCAATTTACTCATCCCCCCTGGAGAAACCGTGGCCCTGGTGGGGGCTTCCGGGGCGGGAAAATCGACTCTCATCAATCTCATTCCTCGCTTCTATCAACCCCAACGGGGTCAGATTCTCCTGGATGGGGTGGATGTGAGTCAGGTGACGCTGAAGAGTTTACGCCGACAAATTGGCATTGTGCCTCAAGATACGGTCTTGTTTGCCGGAACCGTGGCCCAGAATATCGCCTTTGGCCAGGAGGAGTTTGATATTCAACAGGTGAGAGACGCGGCCCAGGTGGCGAATGCCCATGAGTTTATCTCAGACCTCCCTGATGGCTATTTCACCCTCTTAGGAGAACGGGGGGTTACCCTCTCAGGGGGACAACGGCAACGGTTGGCGATCGCCCGGGCGGTGTTGCTCAATCCCAGTATCCTGATTTTAGATGAGGCCACCTCGGCCCTCGACTCAGAATCTGAGGCCCTGGTGCAAGAAGCCCTAGAACGGATTACCTGCGATCGCACCGTGTTGATTATCGCCCACCGCCTCGCCACCGTCCGCCGGGCCGATCGCATCCTGGTCATGGAACGAGGACAATTGATTGAGTCGGGAACCCACCCGGAACTCCTGGCCGCCAACGGCCGTTACGCTCAATTCTATGCCCAGCAGTTCCATTGAGGACTATCTTTCCTGGGGGCGATCGCTGCCGATGTCCAAACCCCTCAAAAAAAAATTGGCAAAGGGGTTGACATTTCCCAATGGATTTGACATGATAGTAATCACGCAAACGCAAGTTAGTGTTTTGCGGGTGTAGCTCAGTGGTAGAGCGTCACCTTGCCAAGGTGAATGTCGCGCGTTCGAATCGCGTCACCCGCTTTCAAACCGCTTCGATGAAATCCCCCCAACTCTGAACGGTTGGGGGGTATTTTTTGCCATCTCCTTTGTCATTGGCTAACGGTTGAGAAATTGACCCGCTAGACTGATGGCATTACTGACATTCATGCCGCCATCTCCTGAGAGGAAGTCCATCAAGACGGGATTATTGCCAGATTTCGCATCCTTAGAGGAATTGCCAGATTTGAGCAGATTGAGAACCAGGGGGACTAAAACCGGCAGGAGGGCCTGAATTTGACTGGCATTCACCCCTGTTTTTTGACTGGCTTCCGACACCACCTCTTCCTGTTGTTTGGGAGACAGTAGGGCCTGAACCGCTTGCAGGTTAGGATTATTGCCGCCAAACTGTTCGATGAGCGTTTGAACAGTGCCGGTTCCCTCTTTATCGCATTTCGACTTGAGGCTAGATTGAACCTGTTTCCCCACCAAGGACAGCAGAACCTGACTGGTGTTGGTATTGAGGCCCTGACTGCTGCCACTTTGCTGGAGGGTACTGACGATACTCGTCACCTGGCCTACATTGGCTTGTAAATTGGGATCGTTAAAAGCACTGGAAATTTTTTCAAAAATAGACATTGAGGGTCTCGTAAGCTGGAACCTTCCGATTTTAACCTAGGTGATTCGGGACAAGGGATAAGATACTTCACCCGGACTGACCTATGGCAAACTGAAAGAACTATCACTGTGACTAGGCATCTGTCATGACTTCACCGCTGGACTCTCCGCAAACCGAGGATGTAGATTATGATCTGCCCACGGTGAATCGCCTCCGCCGTCTGAGTTACATTCTTGATAATTCCATTCCTGTTCCGGGGACGGGGTATCGCATTGGTATCGACCCGCTTTTGGGGTTAGTGCCGGTTTGGGGAGATGTGGCTGGGGCGATTTTGTCGGCCTATATTGTGGTGAATGCCCTGAAGCTGGGGATTTCCCGTAAGGTTCTGCTGACGATGATTTATAACATTCTGGCGGAGACCATTATTGGGGTGGTTCCGGTTTTGGGCAACATTTTTGATGCTACGTGGAAGGCGAATATGCGCAATATGCGGCTATTGGAGGGGTATATTGGTAGTCCTAGTCCAGGTCGTAAGGTGAGTTTGGGCTTTGTGTTGTTGGTGGTTCTTGGGGGGCTGTTGTTGCTGGTGGTGGGATTGGTTTTGATGGTGCTTCTGTTGGGATGGTTGATTGGTCAGGTTTGGGGGTGAGGGGAGAGAGTGAGGGAACCACAGAGTCACAGAGGACACAGAGGTCGAGGAGGGGAGAGAGTCAGGGAACCACAGAGTCACAGAGGACACAGAGGTCGAGGAGGGGAGAGAGTCAGGGAACCACAGAGTCACAGAGGACACAGAGGTCGAGGAGGGGAGAGAGATGATTCGAGTTTTGGATTCGCCCAAAATTCAGTCTTTGGCTGAGTTTTTAGAGTTACCTGAGACGGAACCGGCTTGTGAGTATATTGATGGAAAAATTTATCAGAAAGTGATGCCCCAGGGAAAACATAGCAAATTGCAAATTGAGTTAGCGTCTGCTATCAATGCCCAGGGCAAGCCTTCAAAATTAGCCTATGCGTTTACGGAATTAAGAGTGACGATTGGTGGGCGTTCTCTGGTTCCCGATATTTCAGTGTTTAATGGGTCTCGTATTCCTCTGGATGAGCGGGGAGAGGTGGAAAATCAGATTAAAATTGCCCCAGATTGGCTGATTGAAATTCTCTCTCCTGGACAAAGTCAGACTCGGGTGATGGATAAAATAATTTTTTGTCTCAATCAGGGGACGGAATTGGGCTGGTTTGTCGATCCGCAAGAACGCTTAATCATGGTCTTTCGGGGCGATCGCCTACCCAGTGTTAAGGCGGAGTCGGAGATTGTGCCGGTGTTAAGCTGTTTTACGGGTTGGGATATTTCGGTGAATCAGGTGTTTGATTTGTTGATGTTTTGAGGCATGAGAGAGGAATAAAAAATAATAATGAACAATAAAAAAGGTTTTCATTATACCTGATTTAATTTGTTTGATTGTCCACAAAATTGTAGGGCGAACGGCCGTTCGCCCCTACGGCAGGGAACATAATCTGCCATCAATTTTTATGGCTATCGGTAAAATTTAATGTTAAGAAAACTTGCTATTTTTGCCAATTTATGCTATATCGAAATTAGGCAAAAATATCCTCTGCCAAGGCGATCGCCATGACCAAAACCCGCGATTTTCTGAAAACCCATAAAGCCCTCGTCGGTGGCACTGCGATATTATCATTAGCGGCCTTGGGGTGCGGTCCTGCGGCTGGAACCTTGGCCGCAAAGTATGCCGTGGATGCCGGTGTGTTTTCTGACTTTCTCGGTAATGTTCTGTCGGGGATGGCCGCCAATAATGTCGGCGCATTGGTCGATAAATTGCGCAACAATCCCGATATCTTGAAAAATCAAGACTTAGGGAGGGCAACGGGACTGGCGATCGCCCTGGGGATTCGCGCGGTTGCCGATGGGGAGGAGTTTCCTGAATGGCGGGATATCTTGCGCGGCTTGGCAGATAAAACCGTTGATTATTGGCTAAACACGGACTCCAGCGAACTGGCTGATAAAGGATTATCTCTCCTTGATGAGAGTCAGATTCGCTATGCCTTTTCCGCCAAGGCCGGAGACTATGACAATCTGCGGGTATTAGATGGGTAGTACTACCAGACCCTGAAAGTTTGGGATTTGGCAACGGGAGATGTCGTTGCGAGTTTTCGGGGTGAAAGTGCGTTAGAATGCTGTGCCATTTCACCGGATGGGGTGACGGTGGTGGCCGGTGAGTGGTCGGGGCGGGTGCATTGTTTACGATTGGAGGGGTTGGAGAGAGGGGAGACGTGAGAAATCGGGTTTCCGTGATTCCTCTCTCCCTCCTCTAACTCCGTGTCCTCTGTGACTCTGTGGTTCCCCTCCTCTCCCGCCCA
The DNA here is from genome assembly GCA_020386575.1 of Phormidium sp. PBR-2020. Taxonomy (GTDB): domain Bacteria; phylum Cyanobacteriota; class Cyanobacteriia; order Cyanobacteriales; family Geitlerinemataceae; genus Sodalinema. The sequence goes on from CP075902.1 coordinate 2,549,025, forward strand.
AAAAACCCCTCTCCTGAGTTCAGAAGAGGGGCAATAGAGAACGATGAAATTAGACCTTACGCCGTAACCGTCGCCTCTTGGAAATTGGGGATGGAGTTGCGAAGCCGATCGCCATACAGGGCCAACGCATTACCACCGAGAAGGGCCGCTAAGTGGTCGCGGTCATAGTCCGTCACCGTCGCCGCATCACGGACGCAGTTGGGGAGAACACCATCCCAGTGACCATAGTCCCCAGAGAAACACGCCACTCGCTTACCCACTTCACCCATCGATTGAGGCAGATAGGCCGGGCCGGGGTCATCAGACTCGAAGGTGACAAAGATTTGTCCCCGTTCAAAGTATTCCAGCGGGTCCCGATGACGTAAATCGTAGTGTTCGTAGAGACTCGCGTCGTCGATGTTGCGGGGATCTTTCTCTTTCGTCCACAACATATCAAACAGGTTTTTCACCTGGCTGAAGATGTTGACGCTGTTGCCCCGTTCCTTAATCATCAGTTGGGTGACTTCTTGCAGAGAGGGTTGGTAGGGGTTTTTGGGGTCGAAGTCACGAATCCGTTTTTCCCAATGTTCGTGGAAGGAGTGGGAGAGGTCAGGAAGCCAACCGCAACCGCCTTCGACGAAGCCAATCCGCAGGGTGGGGAATTTCTCAAACGCGCCGTCAAACACCATCCGCGCCATGGCCATTTGTTGCTGGTTGCGCTGGACGAAGATGTGGTTGAGGACGAAGGTTTCCATATGATCGGCAATACCGCCCACCATGTCAGAACCCGGTCCACCATGTAAGCCGATCGCAATATCGAGGTCGACAGCGGCTTCAAAGAGGGGGTAGAAGTCCGGGTGGCTGATATGTTTGCAGGTGCGGACTTCGGGGAAGGCGTCAGGGGCCGCCGGGTGGGGGATGGGGATGTTGGGAGAGGTGGCCACGCCCACCATACCCAGTTCGTTGATGCAGCGGTAGGTTTCTTTCACCGCTTCGTCAATGTCTTGCAGGGGAACCACGCCGATGGGTTTGAGGCGATCGCCCCATTTGCGGCAGTCTTCGGCCATGTAGTCGTTGTAGGCTTTGCACAACGCCACGGCTAGGTCTTTGTCGAAGATGCTGGAGAAGGTGAGGTTAAAGGTTCCGTAAATAACGTGAACGTCAACCCCTTCTTGGTCCATGTCTTCGATGCGGCGGCTGTTAAACAAGGCGCCGAGGGTGGTTTCGGGGTGCAGGGTGCGGAAGCCACCTTTGCCGAAGCCTTCGGGTTTGGGGAAAATCCGGGGTAAGTCGGTTTTGCCGGTGACGGGGTTGAAGTCCATCACCCGGGCCCGCTGGTCGCCGAGGCGATCGACAATCATACCAATGCGGTTACGATAAGCGGGATCGACATAGTCCCGAAAAATCATCGGATTCTCGACTTTGTGAGCGTCGGCATCGATGACTAAAAGTCCGTCGTACATAATGTTGTTCTGTCTAGTGACAATGAAATGAATGAAAATGAATGCTAGGATTTCGGCAAAATCTTTAAGATATGAGTCGGTTTTGCCAAAAGCCTATCTGAAGATAGCGGATTTTTGGGCAGATAACAAGGTTGGCCCTGTTCGCTGATTTTTGAGCAGCTAAACGTGACGTTCGGAGTCATGTTTGTGCCATCTTTTTGATTGGCACATAACCACGTCCTAGTTCCTCTTAAACGGGGTTGCGATCGCCCTTAACCAGAAGCCGACGTAAGCCAAACCAACGTTCAAAAGACCAAGAAAAGGAGGCGAGAATCGTAATCCCAGGATACTTGAAAAAGGCGGGATGATTTTTCTCAAACACCGCATGACCGCCCCAAGCAGAAATCTGGCTAATCACCAAGAAAATGAGACTGATTTTAGGGTTGATCCAAAGTAAAACAATAGCAGATAGGGCTAAAAAGTTGGTGACATGATGTAACCCCTGATTGATGGGGTGTTGATGGCTGGCCACAAAGTGGTCTTTAGCCTCTTGCAAAACGCTCATTTGAAAATACTCCTTAAACAACTCTGGGCTAAATTTTGACTACCATAGCATCGATTACCACCATCGATTACCACCATTGCAGTTCCAGATAGCCCCGTGGAGGCGCTTGGGTTTCCTCCTCACTCAGCCAATCGACCTTTTTATAGGTTCCAAAGACGTAATCCCACCAATCGACCGCTAAACCGAAGTTATGATGCCACATCTGATATTTATGATGGACATAGTGAACCGGCATCTGCATCCAGAAGCATTTGCTGGGGTTCTCATGTTGCAACTGGTGCGCGTAGGCGGAAAAGAGGGCATAGGCTAAGGCACCCATGAGCCAACCTAACCCCACCTCCAGGGAAATGGCGAAGGGCAACACCATGGCAATGGCGGCACCTTTGACGTAATCCCGAAACTCCCAAATCACCCCTTGTCCTTCGTTACGGCGGTGATGATCTCGGTGACGTTCCCCAAAGCGGGCGGCATGGTGCATCAGGCGATGCACCCAATACTCCACAAAGCTCGAAAAGATAAATGCCAAAATGCCAACGGCGATCGCAGTCCACATACACAACTCCTTTGTTTTGTCAAGGCTATTTTCTCAGGGATTAACTTTCTCAGGGATTATTTTAATCGCTTAATCGGTAATCAGTGAACAACTTTAATCCTTAACCCAGACTGGCCTTCCTGTCAATATGCCAGGTTATCAATTGTCCACCCAATCACCGGAAAATCCCCTCTAACCCCTGATATTACCAAGGATTTCCGATGTTAGTGAAGGCGGACCAATAGTAAGGATGGGAGACATCCAATTGCTCAACCGGATCAGGCAACGGAGACCCCACCAGAGTCCCGGGAGGCAAATTATCGCTCAAGGGAGGGGGGGTAAAGTCCAACTCGCCGCGCAGGGCCGCCAACTGACTCCGACGGAGGGCAACGGCGGGAGTGGGAGCGGTTTTCAGTTGCTCGTAAAACTCACTCATCAGCAGGAGTGTCCCCACATCACTCACAGCCCAGAGACTGGCTAACACTGTGGGAATCCCCGACTGAACCGCTAAGCCAGCAAAGCCTAACTCCGCCTGCAGATCCCCCCGGGCCGTTGAACAGGCACTTAAGACTAACAACTCCACTGGGGAGCTTTGCCAGTCCAACTCCCGGAGTCGGGTTAGGGAGAGGCGTTGATCCCAAAACTGAAGATAGGATGCGTCCGCATCTCCCGGTTGAAATTGGGCATGGGTGGCCAGATGGATAATGCTGTAATCCCGTTGCTGACGTTGTTCCTGTAAATTCCCGAGGGTAAAGCCTTCATTGAGGAAACTCTGGCCCTGCCAGAGGCGAGGCACAATTGAGGCGAGTTCTAAAGGCACAGCAGGTAAGGGGGCGGCATCCTCAAACTCAGAGGCTCCCATGGCCAGGACTTGGGCATTTCGCAGCGATCGCGAGCCTGTATCCATGAGAAGATAACCGGGAATGCGACCGAGACTATAGGTTTCAATTAAAAACCCGTCTCCGTCATGTAGGGCCGCCATGGGTAAGGTTCGCAACCCTTCCCCCAGGGAAAAAATGAGATGTTCAATCCCTTCTGCTTCCAGAGAGTCGCTCACGGGGGAGATGAGCCAATCATGGAGTTGTTGCGCCAATTGACGATAGGCGGTGCTGCGTCGCCGTCGGGGATTGATGAGTTCGTTTTCAAAGTTGGCGACGGTTTGCAGGAGTTCCTGCTGAGTCACCGGAACCCACTCTTGTACTGCGATGCCCGTGGAGGTGGCTAAAATCAGTTCTAATTCCTCGTCATGGGGGATGGCGTAGAGAATGGCAGAGGTTTGCCGATTCGCCAGGGACTGTTGGGCGAGGGTGTCAATCATCTCGGTAAATTCGGGGCTGCGATCGCTCAACGAGACCCCGAAATACTCGGAATACTGCTGTTCCCAGCGTATCTCCAGATTTTGCCAACGCTCAATTAAGGCACTGGTATCTTCTGCCAAAGTTTTTGGGGTGATTAGGGTTACACTCAACAGGGTTAGGACGCTAAGGGCAGGGACTTGTAGAGATTTTATGGGGTTGTTCGATAACCTTGCTAGACATCCCACAGGTCGGGGGGCGAACGGCCGTTCGCCCCTACAGTTTAATTTCATGGATTATTAACATATAGGGGAATCGTCCCCATGTTAGCCATTTTGATTTAAATCTGACCCTTGAGGACAAAGGGTAACGTTTGACCCAGAGTCCAGGCATCAACCCCCAAAACACTGCGTTGCTGTTGCGCCTGTAATGCCCCTTGAGCGTGCCACCAGACGGCGCTACTGACCAGAGGGGCGATCGCCCGCTCCTGACAGGCTCCAATCGCCACCAGCCCCGCCATGAGTCCTGTTAAGACATCCCCAGACCCCCCTCGCGCCAGGGCTGGGGTACTCTCGGGGTTAATGGTGAGGGACCCGTCGGGACTGGCAATCACCACCCGCGCGCCTTTGAGGACCACCAGGGCCCCAGATTGCTGAGCTGCTTGTTGGGCCGCCTCTCCAGGATGAGGGCTGGACAACTGGGGGAAGAGGCGGCGAAACTCTCCGGGGTGGGGGGTGAGAATGAGAGGGGACGATCGCCCAAGGGTGGGGTTGGCATTTCCCCCATTCCAATTCGCATGGGCCGCCAGGAGGTTGAGTCCATCGGCATCGAGAATCAGGGGCGCGTCAACCTGGAGGACTGCCTCTAATAGGGCTGGAGTCTGTTGGGTTAAACCGGGCCCAAGGGCGATCGCATCATAGCGGTTGAGATCGCAGTCTGAGGGCAAGTGGGCGATCGCCCCCTCAGGGGTTTCGGGACAGGCCAAAACCAAGGCTTCAGGAACCTGCTGATTCAACAACGGTTGCAGAGACTCAGGAACCGCCAACGTAACCATTCCCACACCACTGGCCCGAGCGCCCAACGCCGCTAAACTGGCTGCACCGGCATATTGACGGGAGCCGGCAATGAGCAAGAGTTGTCCCTGTCGGTACTTATGAGTTGACCGGGGACGGGGCAGCGGTAAGGCACTGCGGGCGCTCTCTGGGGTGATTCGTTGCCATTGAGGAGATGCACCCAACACCGCCACCACATCAGCCCTGGGAATATCAAAATCGAGCCGTTGCACCTCTCCCAAGATATCTAAAGCGGCATCCTGAAATAGTCCCCGTTTCCAGAGTCCTAAACAGAGGGTGACATCGGCGTGGAAGGCCACCCCCAACACCTCCCCCGTATCCGTGTGAATCCCCGAGGGAATATCAATGCTCAGTCGTTGCTGGGGCTGTTGATTGACCCAGGTGATGAGGTCCGCCAGTTTGCCCTCAATGGGGCGAGTTTGTCCAAAGCCAAATAGGCCATCGAGAATGACCTGACATCCGTGCAACTCTTGCCAGGTGTCCACAATGGGAATGCCCAAGGACTTAGCATAGTCAAAATGGGCTTGAGTCAGGGGTTTGGCCTTGTCTAAGGGGCGATAGATAGAGACAGGATAGCCCTGAAACCACAATTCTCGGGCCACCACCAGGGCATCGCCACCATTGTGACCGGGGCCCACTAATACCCCCAGATGAGGCGGGTTGGGGGTGTCCTGGCCGAGCCGGTGCTGAATCCATCGGGCAATCCGTCCGGCCACTTTTTCCATTAAGGCGGCCACCGGGAACCCGGCTTCAAACAGGCGAGTTTCAATGGCCGTCATTTCTGCCGCGTTGACGATGACGCGATCGAGGTCGAACTCGACGGGCATAATCATTAGGTAAGTCTCCTAAATCCTGACTTGAGGATTATTGTAAGGAAGGATTATCTCACCGACGAGCGATAGGTGTCCAATACTTGTCCGTTGGCAGAAGTTAAGGGTAGAGCTTGAATATATTTCTCAACTACTTGCATCACGTCTGTGGAACGAGCGGGTTTACTGAGAAAGTCCGATGCTCCTGAGAGATTGGCCCGCACTCGCTCCATGGTTCCATCACTCTGACTGAGGATGACGATGGGAGTGGCTTGAAAGACGGAGGTTTTGCGCAGAAAGCTGCAAAAGTCTGAGCCGTGAATCAAGGGCATATTCAGATCCAGAAAAATGAGTTCTGGTTGTTCTTTTAATAACAGGGGTAAGTCTTGTAGGGGATTTTGAATAAACATTAGCCGGAAGCCCCGAGGTTCAATGATTTTGCGCAGGTATTCGCCGGCGGTGGGGCTATCGTCAACATAGGCAATGGTGCGACGGGGAGGGGCGACGGCGGCGGCCACCATTTGCATTTGTTCAAAGGGAGAGGGTAAATCGTCTACCTGCCGCAATTGCAGGGTTCCCTGTTCCACGAAGTGGTGTAGGGTTCGTGTTAAGTAGGTGAGCGATCGCCGTTGGCGTTGGGCGATGTCCCAGAGGGTATATTGACCGTTAAATAGGGTACGTACGGAACTTGCGGTGAGGGAGAGGTCTTGATCGGGGGTTTTACCGGTCCAGAGGGGGGCTTGATCGGGGCAGATATAGTTTGACCCCATCCCTTGCCATTGCAGCCAGAGATCGCGCACGGAGGCCAACAGCCGTTGAAATTCTTTGGGGGATAGGGCCAGGCGGGACTCGTGGGGTGTGGTGGGCCCGGAGTCGGTCCATTTACAGGTGAGATCTTTGGGGGTTAGGGTGGCGAAGAGGACTTCAGCGGCGATCGCCCCTAACACGGCTTTTCCAGTGGATAGTTCTAAGGATTGATTGGAAACGGCACGATGGAGGAGTTGATATTCCCATAACCCTTTGGGAGTTCCACCCTGGACTTCTAACCGCCAATGGGGACAGTGACGATTTAAGGCTCGTTGCCAACGACGAACCCGGTGCTGGCCTCCCCAAGCAAAGAGAAATCGCCCTTCGAGAAAGTAGTAGTGCCACTGCTCCCCCCGAAGATTAATGCTAAGTTTTCCTGTTTTAGCTGACCTATGGATATTCGCAAACGCCCTAAGGAGGGTGTTTACACCGGGTAGATGGCAGACCATGATGGCAAGACTCAAGTAATGGCTGGCTTTATTGTAGTCCCGTAGAATCACCAATTTCTATCCGTAAATCCTCGTAGATGATGAGGACAGGATTGGTGATTTTGCGGGGGCAAGATTTTGGAAAAACTAGCCCACTTTTTTTCTGAATGATTGGTGATCAAACGGGACAATGGGATTCCCCGTCCGTTAATGGCGGCTCATGGCGGCTGTTGACGGCAAGGTCTGGCCATTCTCGACGCGCTTGGCTGAGAATTGTTCCGGATTTTCTGGGAAGTTCGCGTCAGTGTATTCGTGAGTCCGATCACGGTCGAATTTCGGCTATGCTGGATTGGAATTGTTTGAGTCAAGGTGGGTGCTGTTGCTTCTTCGGGTGCAGGCTCAACTCTGCTAGGGTCCATGGAATTTTAAGCTAATCTTCGTTTAACCCTCATGATTGGTTCTCAACGAATGGTTCGTCACCTGTTAATGGGGGCGATCGCCTGTAGTCTGGTTGTGATTCTCTCAAGTCTGCCTCACCCAAGTCGGGGTGAAAAAAGGTTTGCCCTAGCTCATTCCCCATCTCAGGCTTCTGAGTCTCACGTCTTGGAGTCTCACGTCTTAGGGTCCTCGATCGCCACCTGGATAGACTTGGGGCGCGATCGCTATGAGGCGGGACAAATTGAGGGGGCGATCGCCGCCTGGGAAGAAGCGGTGCAACTCTCGCAACGGCAGCAAGTCCCGGTACAGCAAGCTTTAGCTCAAACCTATTTGGCGATCGCCGCTGGGGATCTCGGCCAATGGCAAATCGCTCAATCTCGCTTGGATCAGGCCCTCTCTAGTCTGGAGGATGCGGCGGACGATCCTCGGACAGCTCATGTCTATGGCCGTATTTTTAATAGCTTGGGAACCCTTCAGTATCATCAAGGACAAGGGGAAGCCGCCATTGAGGCTTGGGATCAGGCCGAGGATTGGTATGCTCAAGCTGAGGATGATTTAGGGGTTCTTGGGACTCAAGTCTCCCGCGCCCAGGGCTTACAATTATTGGGTCATCATCGGCGATCGCAGCGGCAACTCAATCAGGCCCTCGACCGCCTGGGAACTCTCCCCAATAGCGAGGTTAAGGTGATTGGCCTCCTAAACTTAGGGAATAGCCTGGTGGCTTTGGGCAACACAGATGAGGCTAATCAAGTGCTTCAGCAGAGTCTAACGACGGCCCAATCTCTAGCCGGGGACTTCGATCGCAGCCCAATTTTCATGGCCTTAGGCAATCTGGCTCGGCAGCAGGGACAGGTAGAGCAAGCTCTTTCCTATTATGAACAAGCCGCAACCTCCGAGACTCCTCTAACTCAGATTGAGGCCCAAATCAACCGTACTCACCTCATCCTCGAAACTATTAGCCCTGAAGCCATTGCCCAATTTCAGACGCAATTCCCCTCCTTGCAAGCGGCCTTGCAAAACATACCCCCCAGTCGCCGCAGTATTTATGCCCGCATTCATCTAGCCCAGGCTTGGCTCAATCCCCTCCTGAGCGCCGCCTCAGAGGCTGAAATTGCCCCGTTACTGACCTATCGCCGCCCCATTGCCCAATTGCTGGCCGAGTCCGTGGAACAGGCAAAAACCCTGGGCGATCGCCGGGCGCAAGCTTATGCTGTGGGACAATTGGCACAGCTCTATGAGCAAAATCAGCAATGGACTGAGAGTCAATCCCTCACTCAAACGGCGTTGGCTCTCAGTGAACGCCTCGATGCGGCCGATTTGCAAGCACGTTGGCAATGGCAGCTAGGACGAGTCTTGCGAGCGCGTAACGATAGACCTGGGGCGATCGCCGCCTACAATGATGCGATCGTCAATGTTCAACGGTTACGCCAGGATCTCGTCAGTATTGACCCCGAGGCTCAATTTTCCTTCCGGGATCAGGTCGAACCCATCTATCGTGAATTGGTGGACTTACTGCTAACCCCCGATCGCCCCCAAGGCGAGATTCCCCAAGCCAATCTACGACAGGCTCGGGAAGTGGTCGAGGCCCTACAATTGGCGGAACTTGATGACTTTTTCCGGGAGGCCTGTTTAGATACCCAGCCCCTGGCCATTGATGACCTTGATGCCAATGCAGCCACTCTCTATCCCATCGTTCTGCCCCAACGCTTGGCGGTGATTCTCTCAATTCCGGGCCAGCCTCTGAGTTATGCCGAAACGGTGCTTCCTGAGACTGAGGTGAATCAAAGCCTGGATGAGTTGGCACAACTGTTAAACCCGATTTTTCCTGAGTCACGCCGTTTGGCAGTGTCTCAACGGCTCTATGATTGGCTGATTCGGCCCTTAGAACCGCAACTGCGTCAACAGCAGCCTGAAACCCTCGTCTTTGTTCTCGATGGCAAATTGCGGAACCTACCGATGGCGGTGTTACATAATGGGGAGGGCTATTTGATTGAACAGTATGGCTTAGCGGTTGCGCCGAGTTTACGGTTGTTATCCCCGTCGCAGCAAAGTTTGCTCGCCGAGAAAACGGTTCTTATGGGTGGGTTATCGGCGTCTCGTCAGGGATTCTCGGCCCTGCCAGGGGTTGAGCAGGAAGTCGAGCAAATTTCGGCCCAGTTGTCGGCCAATGTCCTGATTAATGAAACGTTCACGACGTTGGATTTGCAGCAGCAGTTTAATCGTGGCCGGTTCTCGGTGTTGCATTTGGCGACCCACGGCCAGTTTAGTTCGGATCTTGAGGAAACCTTTTTGGTAACCTGGGATGGGCGGCTGGATGTGAATCAACTGACAGCTTTGTTACAGGCCCGAGACCCCAATCTGGCGAGTGGCATTGAGTTATTGGTGCTGAGTGCCTGCCAAACGGCTACCGGAGATAATCGGGCGGCGTTGGGGTTGGCGGGGTTTGCGGTGCGATCGGGGGCTGAAAGTACCTTGGCGACACTCTGGTCTGTGGGGGATTTGTCAACGGCGCAGTTGATGAAAACCTTTTATCAGATTCTACAAGAGCAACCGCAACTGACGAAAGCCCAGGCGCTTCGTCAGGCTCAGTTGACGTTGTTGCGATCGCCCGAGTATTCCCACCCGTTTCATTGGTCGCCCTTTATTTTAGTGGGCAATTGGTTGTAGGATTGGCCCAAGCTGCGAGTTGTTAAAATCTACATGTATTTGGCATTCTTGGTACGCCTGGCAATTATAAAAAAATATCGGTTAAGACAAGAAAAGTCAAGACAAAAAACGTTCGTTTAAATCATCACAAATCATAAGATTATGGTCTATTCTGGTACCCAATTAAATGGTAGTCAAGAAAAGGAATGGTGGGTTCAGCAATGGCTGGACTTACTGCAAAAATATCGCTTTAAAAAGCGCCTAGAGCGGGGACGGAACTATGCTAGACAGGGAAATGTTCTGACGATTGACTTTCAGGATAAAAAAGTTTTGGCAACGGTTCAAGGCAGTGAGGATGACCCCTATGAACTCTCAATTTGGCTCGATGCTTTTAGTGACGAAGATTGGCAATATATTGTTGATACATTATCAGAGCAGGCCCTTCATTCAGCCAAGCTGTTAGCCGGAGAAATGCCCACCAACATTGAAGATGTGTTTGCCGCCAATGGCTTGCGCTTATTTCCCTTTAGTTTGCAAGAGGTGCGATCGCGCTGTTCCTGCCCCGATAAAGCCAATCCCTGCAAACATATTATTGCCGTCTATCACTTATTGGGCGATCGCTTTGGTGAAGATCCCTTTTTACTCTTTCAACTGCGGGGTCGCAGCAAAGAGGACATCATCGCCGCCCTACGGGAACGACGGGCGGATTTAGCCGAGGATTTGCCCCCCGACGCTCCAGAAGCCGCCAACGCCCCAGCTAGCACGGGAGACTCAGCCCCAGGCTCTCCCCTCAAGGTTGAGGACTTTTGGCACTATGACGACCCCCTAGACCCCTCTCTAGTAGTCATTACGCCGCCGCCGACTCAGGAGACGGTCGTCGATGTGCTTGGCCCGATTCCTCTGTTATCTCAAACCGGCAATAGTTCCCTGGCCCAAACCGCAACCCTAGAACAGGTCCGGGCTTATTTTCAACAGGTCTATCAAACCGTCAGCCAAGGGGCGATCGCCCAGGCCATGGCCAGCCCAGAAACCGACGATAGCAATCAAAGATTGCCTGATTGATACCCCGAGTCAGGAAAGAATCCCCCCCTCTTGCCTCGGGCGACCACAAGGGTACGCCCCTACGTCTTTTCTCTTGCCTCTTGCCTTCTTCCCCCTCTTGCCTTCTTCCCCCCTACCAAGGATTCCCCACCAAGCTAAAGGCCGACCAAAAATAGGGATGGCTAAAATCTCGGTCAGGGATTTGTGCTGCCAATTCTGGGGGCAGGGGCAAGGTAAATTCAGGGGTAATTAGTTGACCCTCCTCCACCCGAACCTCGCCATTTAAGAGGGAAATCTGGGCTTGACGTAGGGCTTCGGAACGGGTGGGTGAATTACGGAGTTGCCGGTAAAACTCGGTCATTAAGCCCAAGGTTCCATCATCACTGACATACCATAAACTACCTAGAGCCGTTTTAGCCCCCGACGCCACCGCTAATCCTGCAAAGCCTAACTCCGCTTCCGCACTGCCCACAGCGGTGCGACAGGCGCTGAGAACCAATAATTCCACCGGGGGACGGTTGAGATTGAGGCGGCGCATTTCCAGCAGACTCAGCCGTTCATCCCAGAATTGGATATAGGAGTTGGTAGCATCTCCATCCAGAAACTCACCATGGGTGGCTAGGTGAATGATGCCGTAGGGGGTTTGTTGTCGTTGTTGGCGCAGGTTCTCAACGGTAAAGTCCTCATTGAGAAAGTTAATTCCTGGCCAGAGTTGTTCGCTGATGGTTTGTAGTTCCGTTGAGACGGCCGGAAGGGGACTGAGGGTTTCGTTAAAGGGAAAGATTGAGGCCCCCATTGCTAAGACTTGGGTCTGTTGAAGATTGCCCCGGCGGGTATCGGTGAGGCTCACACTGGGGAGCAAGCCCAAGTTGTAACGTTCGATTAGGAACTGTTGGCCGTCATGGAGAACTCCCAGGGGCAACGTTCGTAAACCGGTGTCGGAGATGAAGGTGAGGTTAGTAATCTCCTGTTCTTCCAGGGCCGTTTCTAGGGGGCGAATCAGCAGGTCATAGAGTTGTTGCGACCAAGCCAGATAGCGATCGCTGCGGCGCAGACGGGGGTTAGTGAGGTTCGATCGCAGTTCAAAGGCTGCCTCCATCACCTGCGATCGCGTGGCCCCATCCACCACCACTCGCACCGGTTCCTCTGCGGCCGTAACCACCAGCATTTCCAAGCCATCACTTAGGGGATCGTCATCAATTTCCAAGAGACCGGAACCGGCTTGTTTCTGGAGGCTTGGGTTAAGACTCAGTTGGACATTGGAGACAAACTGTAAATAAATCAGGGCCGGCCGTTCTCCGGTATCCTCTTCAATCTCAGCGAGCAGGGCCCGACTATCATCTAAACTCACCGCCGGTGTAGCTTCGAGACCGAGAAAGTCGACAAAGTTGTCGGTGTAGCGAACTTCCGATTCGAGGCTAGACTCTAAGAGCATGACCAAGTCAGAGTCTTGACCCGGAATCCGTTGTAAGCGTTCGATATCCTCAGTTACCTCAGGCTGTGGCACGGTTTCGGGGGCTTCTGGGGAGGTAACGGTAATGGCCCCCTGGGTGATAGTTCCGGGCGTGGAGACGAACGGGGGGTCTAGGCGATCGCCCCCAGCGGTCAAACTGCCGGAGGTGCCGCTGGTGGTTGGATTGCCCACCTCAAAGGGAATGCCAAACTCTGTGATCTCCACCCGAATAGTCCCCCCCTCGGAGGTGGCTAGGGAGACATCCTCGTCAATAATCAAGCCTGAGGCCACGGCCCCAGGAACCCGTAGGCGCGACTGAGTCAGGGAAAGATTGCCGCCAGAGGTGCTTCCACGACCGTCCACCGACAGAATGTCGGCTTCCCCGCCGCTGAGGGTCGTAATATTACCGCCAGTTCCCCCTAACCCTTCACTGTCCAGGTTGCCCGTGGTTAGGTTGCCGGCCGCGTTGAGGGTAATATTGCCACCGTTGACCCCAGTGGCGGTGATATCGCCGGTTTGAATGGAACCCGAAGCACTGTCAACGGTAATTGCACCTCCCCCAGAAAAGATGGGTTGACTGTTGATATCCCCTTGTGCTTGCAGGCGGATGGGGTTCCCCCCGCCTGCTGTGGCGCTGTTAATGCTGCCGCTGCTAAGGCTGCCTCCCGCCTCAATCACAATCTCCCCAGAGGTGGCGGGACTGGCGGATTCTAGGTTGAGGTTTCCAACGGTGACGTTGCCCGATTGAATGCGAGGCACATCTCCCGAAGTCTCTAAAATCGTCTCCCCGCTGTCGGCCTCACCTCCAGTGAGTAAGCCGGGAACATCGGCGGGGCGATCGGGGACATCGGAGAGGTCGAGACTGAGGACAAATCCGGGTTGGCTAATCCGTAGGGTGGCTTCGCCGGGAATGGCTTGAATCAGCAGTTGTCCGGCACTAAGATTACTGGCGTTGACCTCTCCCCCCAGCAGGGCCAGAGTTTCGGGAACCTGCAACGGGGCCAAACTGGTGATGGCCCCGCCGCCACTGAATTGAAAGCCGCTGGGGTCACCGGTGAGGGCCTGATAGTCGGGGGTGTTCATCAGGTCAAAGATCCCGCCGTTGAAGCTGACGGCACTGGCGGAGGTGGCAAAAAAGGAGGCCGGGAGATTCAGTTGAGCGTTGGCCCCAAAGAGAATCCCGGCGGGGTTCAGGAGATAGAGATTGGCAGCACTTCCGGTCAGTTGTAGAAGTCCATCAATTTGGGAGGCGTCGCCGCCAATGCGTCCGAGAACATTACGGATTTCAGGAGAGGTGAGAAAGTTGGCGGTTTCGCCACTGTTTAGATCGAAGCGATCGAAGCTGTGAAAGAGGTTTTGACCATCTCCTGAGAGGCTCCCCCCCTCGATGTTGAAGCGATCGCCATCGGGGATAACTTGAGTTCCGGTTCCATCATTGCTGGGAATCAGGGTTTGGGCCTGGACTGGATTCAGGGTCAGGCTGAGTCCTAAAACCGTCGTGGTTAGGAAGGGGACATACCAGCGTCGGGCTGACGTGAAGCAAGAACGAGTCACCACGGGTCAATTCACCTCTAGGGTAGGGGGGAGTGATGGGCAGGAACACTTAAGCTGAAGCCCGTTTATCACTCAAAGACAACGGGCATTCATACCTGTTCACTGTTAACGGTCGTCTGTCAACTGTCAAGCAGTTAATGGTGGGATTCCTGGCGGTCAATCCAGGGAACGGTTCTCAGCCATTGCCAAATTCCCGTTCGCCGCCGGATGTTGACCCCTTCACTATGGTCTGAAATGACAGTTTTTAGGTCTTGGCTGGAGAAGTCATAGCCTAATCCCCGAGCAATTGTCAGGAATTGCTCGGGGGTTTCGGTATTGTTGAAGCTTTCCCGTAGATCGGGATGATTCAGGGCATCTTTTAAGAATTGTTCGGCATTTTCAATAGACATGGTATTGGACGGACCTCATATCGTTGGGTATTCCTGGGAAGAATCAAAACACCCTGATGGTGATGTTGCTTTAGCCTTGCCAATCCCGGGGTGAGGATGAGGCATCGTAACCCCCAGTCCGCATGAGACGTTCGAGTTCTCCGGGATCGGGAGAAATCCCATGGGCATCTTCAATGGTAATGCGTCCATCAAGGATTTCGCGATAGAGGGCTTGGTTGAGGACTTGCATTCCTTCAATCTGTTCGGTTTTCATGAGATGGAAGGCTTCGTCTTCTTCTCCCCGGATGAGATAGTCTTTCATGGTGGGGGTATTGATGAGAATGTCGTGAACGGCGACCCGCTGGCGATCGGTGGTGGGTAGTAATTGCTGGGCGACGACGGCGACGAGGGATTCAACGAGTTGAATGCGGATGATTTGTTGTTCGTCGGGAGGGTAGAGGTTGACGAGACGGTTCACCGAGTCGATGGCGTTGCGGGTGTGCAGGGTTCCCATGACGAGGTGTCCGGTTTGGGCGGCTTGCAGGGCGGTGTTGATGGTGATGCGATCGCGCATCTCCCCGACGAGAATAACATCGGGATCTTCCCGTAGAACGGCTCGCAGGGCCTGGTGAAATTCCAGGGTATGTAAGCCGACTTCCCGTTGGCTAATGAGGCATTTTTGGGAGGTATGAACAAACTCGATGGGGTCTTCGATGGTGACAATGTGTTTGTGAAAATTCTGATTGAGATGGTCGATCGCCGCCGCCATGGTGGTGGATTTACCAGAGCCGGTGGGCCCGGTAATCAGGATCAGACCTTGAGAGGCTTGGACGATTTTCTTGATGACTTGGGGAAGTCGTAGGTTGTCGATGCTAGGGATGTCTAAGCTAATCAGCCGCAGCACCATGGCCCCACCGGAAAGGGAGTCAAAACAGTTGACCCGACAACGGACTAAGTCTGGATAAAAAATCGCGGTGTCGAGTTCTTTTTCTTCGCGAAATTTCTTGCGTTGTGCGGCGGGGATGATTTCCCGAAGATACTGGTCAAAAATTTCGCTGGTGGTGAGCAGTTCTTGGCTCAGTTCCACCATCTCGCCCCGGATGCGGATGCGAGGTTTATGACCGACGCGAATATGAATGTCAGAGGCTTTTTTCTCCAGGGCTGTTACCACCAGTTTTTCGACTGAGGTGTCAAAGGTTGGGGGTTTGGCTTGACTGGCGACTCGACGCTGGGGGGGTGGCGGTGGGGGTTGTCGATGATTGGCGGATTTTGCGGTTGGAGATTTGCCAGAATGGGTTGGGTTAACAGATTGATCTACCATGAGAGTTTATAGAGGGTTGATTTTAGGGTTGATGTCTCTCCATCCTGAGCGAGTTTCGATGGTGTCAGGAGGAGTAATGGGATTTTAAATACGCAAGGTAATCAGTCGTTGGGATCTCCAGTTGAGATCAGGTGGAGAGCCGTTTAGTGGTGTACACTGGGGAACAAGCGCATCGCCAGAGAGAATTGCCCAGTTCCTAGAACCCGGGCGGGGCGATGGCCTCAGGGCTAAGTTAGTCTGTCATCTCATCATTTTAGTCAAGGTCCCAGTTTCCGTTCAGTGCGATCGGTTGGGGTCACTGTTGTTCAAGTTTAACGGTTTTAGCGTTATGGTTCGTACCCAATCAACGGATTCACTGTCATCTGGAAATTGGGCGATCGCCAAACTTCCGGGATTAAAACCGGCTGAGTGCGATCGCCTGAAGGGTTGTGGCATTAAAACGACCTATCAACTGCTCAACCAAACTCGTAAACCCCAGGGAGCGGAGGAGTTAGCGGCCCGATTGAAGATTTCGACCCATTATGTGAAGAAATGGGCGGTGTTGGCCGATTTAGCCCGTATTCCTGGGGTGGGCTATCAGTATTGTGGCTTAGTGCTTCACTGTGGGGTCGTCTCTCCCCAACAACTCGGACAAACCCAGATTCAGCGGTTCTATCCTCAGTTAATGCGTCTGTGTGTTTCCGCCACCCACCAACGGTCAGGTTGCCCCTCTCGCGGCGATGTGGTGAGTTGGATTCAAGCGGCTCAATGTGTGAAACCCCTCAATTAGGGAGGCGCTAGCCTGGGGGTGACGCTTAATGGCGTTTGGCGGTTCGACGGGCCACTCTTAGGTTTAATCCCCCTTTATCGGAGACGAGACTTAACGCGTCTTGGGTGGATTGACTGGCCAGCAGGGCCAGGGCCGCCTCGCGAACTACGGCATCGAGATCCCGAGTCAGCAACACTCGGCAACAGTCAAGGATAGTTTGCTGTTCTTGCTCATCCACCAGTTCGGCTAAAATCCAACGTTCGAGTTGACGCAGGGCGACGACCTGTTTTAAGGGATCTTCTTGACTCAGTTGGCTCAACATTCCATTGAGATCGACGTGATCTCGCCCTAAGACTCGGTGTAGGGTTTGCCAGGTTAGGAGTCCTAAAATTGCCAGGGTGGCCAGTCCTTCGAGGATAAAACCACTAGCCATCCAGTGATTGTCGGAACTGACCCAGATGGCGGTGGCCATGTACGTGGATAGGGTGGCCAGTCCGCCGGTGGTGGTGGCGAGAACAACGGGCTTTTGGGGGCCGGAGAACCAGCGATGCAGATGGCCCCAACGCAATCGCCATTTGGATTGCAGTAAGAGATAGACCCCGAGGGTGGCACTCATGCCGGTTCCGGTGGCGATAAATAGCTTCCAGTTCCACAACAGCATGGTTCCCCCGAGAACGGCGGCTGTGCCCCAAGCGAGAGTTTCCCGTTGCATCTTGGGCCGGGGCAGCGATCGCAGCAGTCGCGAAGGACGAGAGCGACGGAACTGAGCTTGGCGGGCTTTGAAGCGAGAGCGGGGACGAGAAGCTGAGGCCACGGTACTGACGTCGGTGGGACTGATAAAAGTTGTGACCAATTTATCACATTCAGGGACCGGTTAGGGTCGAGATGAGGGGATTGGAGTTCGGCTTAATATCCGAAGCTGATATCATCCACCACCAGTTCCCCGTCAAAGGCGTAAAAGGTGACGCGCTGAATGTCGGGCGATCGCACGATGAGTTGTTGGTTAGGTTGCACGGAGGAATTGGAGTTGGCCAGGTTGGCGGCGGTGAGTTCTGCCCGAGTGATGGTTTGTCCACGGTTGTTGTAGGCGGACATGGCGGTGAAGCGAGAACTGGTGACGTAGCCGGCCACAAATTGCACTGGACGATCAAAGGTTAATTCTAAAAAGCCACTTTTTGGCGCACCCATGAGTACAATCTCACCTGAATGGGCGGGATAGGCGGGATTAGAGGGGCTGACGGCAATGGCATTATCGAACTGAACGCCCCAACGTTTGTACTGATCGCGCACGACTTCAAAGCGGGTTAAGCCTTCAAAGTCTAGGCGCACGCAAGGGGGAAACTCCTGAACCGGAACCTCCCAGATCGAGGCATCTTCTCGTTCAACAGTAGCGATAATGCTTTTAAGGTTGGAACGGTTATACATGGGACGATCAACCTCTGTTGACCGAGCTACAGTTCCTAGGGTATCCCACGATTGAGCCGGTACAGATGACATGATGGTTTATTAACTAAGGAACTCAGGCGGCTGGACGCTTTGATTCCTTAGAGCGCATGGTAGGTTGGTTAGGGGTGGGGGGTTAAACCCCTCACCACCCGTCTGTATTGTATCAGCAAAATTTGGTGTTCGTGAAGTCCCTGTCCCTGGAATTAGGACGGTTTGTTAACTACACTTGACCTATGCTCGATTACGAAAGTCTGCTGGTTTTAATTATATGCCTCCTAAATGGTCTCGAAAACCCGATCGCAGTGACCCTGACTATCGTCGGTTGGGCGATCGCATTAACTTAGCCTTCCATCTGGCCCTATTCTCAGCGATTAACTCCGGGGCCTGGTTTTTTGCCATTCTCTACCGTTGGGATCTCCCCTGGCTGACTCCCGTTACGGGGACTTGGGGTGCGGTTCTGGTAGCCCACGCCATCTACGTGTTGGCCCTGGCTGACTATTCTGAATCTGCCTGAGTGGGAAATGCACCGACGAAACCCTGATACACTGAGTGGGTGGTTAAGCCAAACACTGTGATTCAGCTTGAGATGGAAGTAGGTCAAAAAGTTAAAGTCCGCCGCATTCGCGATCGCGTCTCCGATGATGTGGTCAGCAAAATTAAGCAAAACCCCGTCGGTACCATTTCCGATTACAAAATGGTTGATGGTAGCGGCATCGGGGCGGTGGTTCAGTTTGAAGGTGGCTTTTCCACCTGGTTCTTTGAAGACGAACTGGAACTGCTGGCTTAAATCGGCACTCCCCCAGGGTGGGAGATCCCCTCGGGGCCCCTCTCTCACTCTGGACCTTTTAAGAATCGCCCGCTGAGATAAGACCGATTAGAGGCTTCCCACAAGTGCTATTGTGTGAGTCTTGCAGCATTCATTGTCCATTTTTGATTGTCCATGGTTCAATGACCCAGATATTGACATTTTTAGGGAAAGGTGGTATGGGGCGCACCACATTGGCGATCGCCACCGCCAAGCAACAAGCCCGTCAAGGAAAACGGGTTCTGTTAGCCCATCAGGGATCGGGGCCGGAGTTTTCCTTGCTATTAGGGCTGTCCGCCGCCTCGGAACCGACGGAGATTGCCGCGAATCTCAAGGTGGTGCAGTTTAACACTCCCTACCTCTTGGAACAGGGGTGGGAACAGGTGAAGAAACTCGAAGCCAAATATCTGAAAACTCCCTTTTTTAAGGAAGTCTATGGCCAGGAGTTGGCGGTGTTGCCGGGGATGGATGCCGCCTTTGCCCTCAATGCGGTGCGGGAGTACGATCGCAGTGGCGAGTATGATCTGATTGTCTATGATGGAACTGGCGATCGCGAGACCCTGAGAATGTTAGGAATCGCTGAAATTGGCGGCTGGTATCTACGCCGTTTCAAGCAAGTTCTGGAGGGGTCGGATATTGTGCGGGCCTTGTCCCCCTTTTGGCAGCCCATGAGTGGGGCTGTTTTGAACGTAGACTGGAGTAAGACAGAATTTAGTGGCGATCGCATTGACGAATTTCTCAACGAAGGCAAATCCGCCCTCAGCGATGCCACCCATATCGCCGCCTATCTGGTGACGGGGGATGACGCCGCCTCCCTAGCCGTTGCCAAATACCGTTGGGGAGAAGCCCAACAAATCGGCTTAACCGTGGGCGGAGTCCTCGTGAATCGGGGGGATGGAGGGGCGATCGGGTCTGAGTTTGACCCCCTCCCCGTCACCAGTCTTCCCGCCAAATCTGGGGACAATTGGCAGCCACTGATAGAGGCGTTGCCCAACTTCAGCCATCAAATCGCCAGCGCCCCCAAACCCATGGACGTAGACAGCGCCGCCCAATCCGTGCGTCTGTTCCTACCTGGATTTAGTAAACAAGACGTAAAACTCATCCAGTCGGGGCCAGAAGTCACCGTCGAAGCCGGAGAACAACGGCATAACATCTATCTTCCCCCCGCCTTGCAAGGAAAACCCGTCAAAGGCGCGAAATTTCAAAACCAGTATCTGACGATTTCGTTCTAAGTTGCTATCTCAATTGCTATGACGCCGATCCTTATTCTGGTCTTAGTTGTAATTGTGGCGATCGCCCTGATTGCCTATTTCAACGCCGCCCGCAAATACCAATCCTCCGATACCGTCGCCAACGCCTACGACGAATGGACGCAAGACGGCATCCTGGAATATTACTGGGGCGAACATATCCATTTAGGCCATTACGGTTCCCCACCAGAGTCTAAAGATTTCCTGCAAGCCAAGTCAGATTTTGTCCATGAAATGGTCCGCTGGGGTGGTTTAGATAAACTTCCCCCCGGAACAACGGTGTTGGATGTGGGGTGTGGCATTGGTGGGAGTAGCCGCATTCTCGCCAAAGATTACGGCTTTTCCGTGACCGGGATTACCATCAGCCCCCAACAAGTGCAACGGGCCCAAGAGTTAACCCCCGAGGGGGTTGATGCCACCTTTGCGGTGGATGATGCCATGAATCTCTCCTTCCCCGATGGCAGTTTTGATGTGGTGTGGTCCATTGAAGCGGGGCCGCATATGCCCGATAAGGCGGTATTTGCCCGAGAATTGATGCGGGTGGTGAAGCCGGGGGGCCGGTTAGTGATGGCCGATTGGAATCAGCGGGATGACCGGGACGTTCCCTTGAATTTTTGGGAACGCCCGGTGATGCGACAATTGTTGGATCAATGGTCTCATCCAGCGTTTTCGAGTATTGAAGGCTTTGCAGAACTGTTGCAGGAGACGGGATTTGTTGAAGGGGAGGTGATGACGGCGGATTGGACGCAAGAAACCCTCCCTTCTTGGATTGATTCGATTCGCGAGGGAATTGTCCGGCCCCAGGGTTGGATGCAGTTCGGTCTGTCTGGGTTTCTCAAATCAGTGCGAGAAGTCCCCACCCTATTACTGATGCGGTTAGCATTTGGGGCGGGGTTATGTCGGTTTGGGATGTTCCGCGCGGTTCGCGGTGAGGGGCCCGAGTCGGCGCAAACTCAGGATTCGCAAGAGACGGCCCAGGTTTAATCGTCCTTGTAGCAGCGGGGACTATCGCCGCCGGGCCGGGAATAGGCGGACCGTTTGCCACAGGACCGGCCGGCTTTGTCGGTGTCGTAGGGACATTGGCAACTCCCCGATTTGGGCGATCGTACAGGAGTGTGAGGGGGTTTACTGTCTGAATTCCCTTTGGCAAGTTGCAGGGTTGGAGTAACTGGGGGGCGATGGCTGGAATTAGCTTCAGCCAAGGCAATGGGATGGTCAACAGTCCAAAGCATGACCACCAACAACCCCAATCCGAAAAGGCGTTTTAATCGGTTCATTATTCAGCTGCGATTTTCGATTAACGATTTCATCTTAGCCTGCCATTCTCAGCCAACCAAACACCTCCGCGACGGTCAGGCTTAAGGGAATCGCCTCTAACATTGGTAACGGGTCTTGATGTTGCCTCAAAATCGGTCGGGAGTCCGGGAGAAACACCAAAATACTGGCATCATCAGGGTCAACAAACCAGCCTAACTGACTGCCATATTCTAGGCAATGCAACAGATTGCCAATCACTTTATTCGGCCGTTGGTCGGGGGAAAGAATCTCAATCACCCAACTGGGGGGGAGGTCAAATCGGTCGGGAACCTCTCCATTGGCTAAAAAGGGGATCTCATCCCAGAGAAACACGGCGACATCAGGAACCAGGGAGCGATTCGCAAAACTACAGCGTAGTTCTGGAAAGGCGTAGGCAATTTTCGCGGCTTCAGTCCGTTGGTTAATTTCCTGACAAAGCTTTCCCTGCAAGCGGCTATGTCGTCCTTTCGGCATGGGTTTTTGCAGAATCTCCCCGGCGATAAACTCAGAGGCCGGTTTGGTTTCCGGTTGTTTGAGAAATTGCTCTAAGCTGAGTTGTGTTGAGGTTATTCCCATAAACTCCTTTCCTCCTCCGTGTCCTCTGTGACTCTGTGGTTCCTAAAACCCTAAATCCAACTTCGCCGCTTCAGAAATTTCCGCCACATGGTCGTCGGAGAGGTCATCTAAATCTAAATCTCCCACCTCAGTATAGAAAGTTTGGTCATAGGGACGAGTCTGAACCACCACAGGCATGGGAACCGCATGGCCCAGAATCAATGCCTGTTGCTTCGAGTCTAACTTCGCTAAAACCGATCGCAGATTCTGTCCCCCCGATACCCCCGTAAAAATAGCATCAATATCTTTGTCATCATTCAACAGGGCCGTAATCCGAGTTCCTACCTGAGACATGACCTCATTATCAATTCCCGAGGGACGCTGATCAACCACTAACAAGGTGACAAAATATTTCCGCATCTCACGGGCAATGGTTCCGAAAATGGTACTGCGAACGGAGGCGGTATCTAAAAAGCGGTGGGCTTCCTCGATAGTTATCACCAACTGGCGCGGTTTGTCAAGGGGGTTTTTACTCTGTAAATACTGCTCTGATTGGTTAACATAATGTTGGTGGATGCGGCGAGTAATGACGTTGGTTGCCAACATATAGGACAACATATTACTCTGAGAGCCAAACTCAATAACCACGTGTTTTCCGGCTTGCAGGGAATTGAGGATTTGATTGACGTAATTCTGAGGGCAAGTGTTGCGGATATATTTCAATTCATCCAGGCGCATTAACTTGCGCTGCAAGGCCATAATTGATGATTTGTTGCCCCGTCGTTCTTCGCAAAACACCTGGATATGCTCATTCTCCATCGCCAACAATTCTGTAATCCAGGTTCTGCCAAATTCGTTGCGGAGAATGATGGCATTTTCAATGGCGGCTTCGGAGAGATTTAACTCTCGTTGCACTAAGCTGATATCTTCAACTTCAATTTGGTCATAGCTTAAATACAGTTCCTGGGCATCGCGAATGCCTCGCCGTCGGGTGGATTCGGGGTCGAGGGTGTACATTTCTACTTTGCCGGGAAATAGTTGCCGCAAACCTTTGACGGTATTGATGTTTTTACCCTCACATTGGGCTTCCCAACCGTACTCAGAGTGCATATCAAAAATGAGATTTACGGCGGCATCTTTGCGGATGACTCCCGAGAGAAGCAGTCGGGTTAAAAAGGATTTGCCGGTTCCTGATTTGCCAAATACACCGTTACTGCGTTCGACGAAGCGATCGAGGTCGATACAGACAGGAACGTCCATATCGAGGGGTTTGCCGATCGCAAAGTTTTTGCGAGTGGGGTCATCTTCCCAACCAAAAACCGAGCGAAAATCACTTTCGAGGGCTTCATAAACTTGGGAGAAGTGACTGGGAATGGTTTTGACGGGGAGTAAGTCCAGTTCGGCGCTACTGTTGGCTTCAAAGGAGGCTAATTTCTTGGATTTTTTGCCTTTACGGCCATTTTGGTTAACCCCTTGGCCGCTGGCTTGTAGCATGACGCGGGCTAGTTCTTCGGCATCCCGTGTCATTAACATCAACATGGGGGTGAGTTCGAGGGTTCCGTAGGTGCCACTTCCGGCGAGAACCGCTTGTAGGAAGTCATCTTCGGGATGAGGTGGGTTGGCGAAGACACGCTGACTGGCGGTTCCCAGGGAGACGTCGGTGAGGAGGCAGAAAAAGCGGGCCCGGCTTCCCTGTACGACGAGGAATTTGCCGACGCGCATTTCTTCGACGGAAACGTCGGGATGGAGACGAATTTCTAGTCCGTGACTGAGAGAACCTTGGATGACGGAACCGAGAGGGCGATCGAACATGGTTAATTAGGCAAGAGGCAAGAGGCAAGAGGCAAGAGAAGGCAAAAGGCAAGAGGCAAGAGGCAAGAGGGGCTGTAGACTGGGGAGGGGTTGATGGGAGGTGGGTGGAGTGGTTTGGGAGGCGCTGGTTAAGGCGGTTTTGTTGGGAACGCAACGGTTGGGAAAACGACCGTTGGCTGAGATTGTGCCGCTGTCAGAGGAGATGGAACCCCTGATTGATGGTGATAGCGTAGAAGTGGAAATTTTGCAAACGTTGGCGATCGCCAGTGTACAACGTCAGGCGGGGCGCGTGTTTCCTCGGGTGGCGGTTGAGACGGGGGCTGAGGTGGCGCCGGAGGAACGGTTACCGCTGTGTTCGGCGGCGGCGAGTCGGCTGCTGCAAGAGAGTTTGCAAGAGGAGGAGGTTCCGGAACGATTGAGGCTGTGGTTGGGATGGGCCGCTGAGGTGGGGGTGCGGGTTCCACCGGAGGTTTTGCCGGATTTGTTGGAGATGGGCCGAGTACGGCGGGAACTGCGCCCTTTGATGTTACCGGTGTTGGGCGATCGCGGCTACTGGCTGGCCAGGCAAAACCCGGATTGGCAGTTTGCGGCGTTGAGGCTGGGGGTGACGCCGGAGGAGGCCTGGGGTGAGGAAAATTTGCCGACTCGTGTGTTGGGGTTGACTCAGATGCGGTTGACTGACCCTGACCGAGCGAGAGAGTGGGTTAGAGGGGTCTGGGAGAGGCATAAGGCGGGCGATCGCACGGAATACCTTAAAACCTTCGAGCAAGGCTCAACGGCGGCGGATGAGCCGTTTCTGGAGGTGGCTCTGGGGGATAAGAGTCAGCAGGTGCGGGAGATGGCGGCGCGGCTGCTGACGCAACTGCCGGAGTCTGAGTTTGTGCAACGGGTGACGGGCTGGGTTTGTCAGCGGTTGGTGCGATCGCCCCAGGGGTTGAAGGTGATGCTTCCAGAGACGATGACGCCTCAGATGCGAGGGGATGGGGTGCGAGAAAAGTCTCCGGCAAAGGTTCCGCCTCAGCCTTGGTGGTTTTTACAACAATTGGCCCGGGTTCCGCCTCGGGTTTGGGCCCAGGGGCAAGAGATTGAGGCGTGGCTGGGGTTGGCGCAGGAGCATCCTCTTTGGGAGTATCTGTTGGAGGGATGGGCGATCGCCGCTATGATTCATCAGGATCGCGATTGGGCCCGATGCTTGCTGAGGCTGGAGATTCCGGGGCGACTGGAGGCGGTTCAGGAACGCGATCGCCGTCTATTGCACAGTCTCCCCCTGGAGGAACGGGAAGCCTGGATTCTGGGGCATCTCCAGGCTCACCCGGAGAGGATGAGTAAGCGTCATCCGAGTTTACGCCTCTTACAACTCTGTGATTGGCCTTGGAGTGATGGCTTCTCTCGGGCGATTTTTCAACGGTTCCGGGGGGATATTTTAGGGAGTCAGGATCATTATGATTGGGCGGTGCGATCGACGTTTCGCCGGTTTTCCTATTGGATGAATCCTCAATTGCAGGGGGAGTTTCGGGAGAGTCTGTTACCCCAGATGAAGCCGCAATCCTATTGGCGACAAACGGTTGAGCAGTTTTTGGATTTGCTGGTGTTTCGGGAAGGGTTGGGAGAGGCTGTAGGGGCAATCCCTTGTGGTTGCCCTGGGCTGTAGGGGAACCACAGAGTCACAGAGGACACGGAGGAAGAGGAGGGGGAGGAGGGGGAGGTAGGGGCGAACGGTGTTCAGAGAGCGATAGCCGAGGTGCTGTTCGCTCTTGTTCGGTAGAACCTACGCCCCTACCTCTGGGGACTTCTTGGGGGTTAGGCGTTGGCTAGGGCTTTGGTTGCCGTTGCTTGGGGAGAGTCCGCTTCACTGGGGGGAACCACTTGCCAGAATTTGGGCAGGTAGGTGGACCAGTTGTCGAGAATCCGTTGGGCTTTGGCACTGCCACGCTCGGCGTGGGCCTGAATCAGAGACTTCAGTTGCTCTTCTCCGGCATCGGTGGCTACCCGCTGAATCGTGACGATTTCGGGGTTCACTTTGGCGGGGAATTTGCTGTCTTCATCGAGGAAGTAGGCTAAACCGCCAGTCATTCCAGCCCCGACGTTGCGGCCGACGGGACCGAGGACGACAACCACACCCCCTGTCATGTACTCACAACAGTGGTCGCCGGCCCCTTCGATGACCGCTTGGCCTTTGGAGTTGCGAACTGCAAACCGTTCTCCGGCAGACCCTTGGGCAAATAGGATGCCTCCGGTTGCGCCGTAGAGACAGGTGTTGCCGAGAATTACGTTCTCTTCTGGCTTGAAGGTGGCACCGGCGGCGGGTTGAATCCGCAGTTCTCCACCGTGCATTCCTTTGCCAACATAGTCGTTGGCTTCTCCTTGTAGGCTTAAGACCATTCCGGGCAGGTTGAAGGCCCCGAAACTTTGTCCGGCACTGCCGTTAAAGGTTAGATTCAGTTCGCCTTCAAAGCCGCTATTGCCGTATTGCTTGGCAATCACCCCGGAGATACGCGCGCCGACACAACGGTCTGTGTTGACAATCTCGAAGGTTTTGCTGACGGACCCCTGTTGCTCGATGGCTTGGCTAATCTCGGCATCGGCTAAGATTTGCTCGTCTAAGACGGGGCCGTTGCTGTGAACTGGCTGGGGTTTGACCCAGTCGCGATTGTCGGCTTGGGGTAGGTCGATTAAACAGGTGAGGTCGATGGCGTGGGGTTTGCTCAGTGTCACCTCCTCCCGGACTTTCAGGAGGTCGGAACGTCCAATCAGCTCATCGAGAGAACGATAGCCTAAACGGGCCAGGAGCGATCGCACTTCTTCGCCAACAAACAGGAAGAAGTTGACCACGTTCTCGGGGATGCCGGGGAAGCGTTTACGCAGGTCTTCCCGTTGCGTGGTCACACCGACGGGGCAGCTATTCATGTGGCACACCCGCGCCATAATGCAGCCTTCGGCAATCATGGCAATGGTTCCGAAGCCATATTCCTGGGCACCCATGAGGGCAGCCATGAGGACATCCCAACCGGAACGCATTCCTCCGTCAGCCCGCAGAACGACCCGTTCGCGGAGTTGGTTTTCCATTAAGACGCGATGCACTTCCGTCAGGCCCAATTCCCAGGGACTGCCGGCGTGTTTAATCGAACTCAGGGGAGAGGCCCCGGTTCCGCCGTCATGACCGGAAATTTGGATGACATCGGCGTTGGCTTTGGCCACCCCAGCGGCGATGGTGCCAATGCCCACGGAGGACACCAGTTTCACTGAGACTCCGGCCTCGGGGTTGATTTGGTGCAGGTCAAAAATCAGTTGCGCCAAATCTTCGATGGAGTAGATGTCGTGGTGGGGAGGAGGGGAGATGAGGGGGACACCGGGTTTAGACCGGCGCAACATGGCGATATATTCGCTGACTTTGCGGCCGGGAAGTTGTCCCCCTTCTCCGGGTTTGGCCCCCTGGGCGACTTTAATCTCGATTTGTTTGGCGTGCATCAGGTATTCGGGGGTCACGCCAAAGCGTCCTGAGGCCACCTGTTTGATGGCGGAGGAGGCGGTATCGCCGGATTTGAGGCCTTTGAGTTGGGGACGAATGTTGGAGAAGCCGTTTTCGTCTACGTCATCGATGATTTGGAAGCGTGCGGGATCTTCTCCTCCTTCGCCGGAGTTGGATTTACCGCCGATGCGGTTCATGGCGATGGCGAGGGTTTCGTGGGCTTCTGGGGAGAGGGCCCCGAGAGACATGCCTCCGGTGCAGAAGCGTTTGAGGATGGCTTCGATGGGTTCGACCTCCTCTAGGGGAATCGAGGGGCGATCGCTGTTGAAGTCTAGTAAGTCCCGCAGGGCGGTCACCGGACGGTTCATCAGGTGATTTTTATAGACTTCGTAATGGTCGTACTGCTTCTCACGCACGGCTTTATGCAGCACTTTGGTCATTTCGGGGTTGTTGCCGTGGTATTCGCCTCCTTTGCGGTATTGGACGAAGCCGTAGTTTTCCAATTTGGCCACATGGGGGAAGGCCCGTTTGTGGAAACTGAGGACTTCTCGGCCGAGGTCGGCAACGGTCATCCCCCCGATGCGGGAGACGGTCCCTTTCATGCCTAAGTCGAGCACGTCTGCCCCGATGCCAATGGCTTCAAAGATTTGCGCTCCTTGGTAACTGGTGAGCAGGGAAATTCCCATTTTGGAGAGAATTTTCAGTAATCCGGCTTCGGCGGCTTTGCGATAGTTCCCTTGCACGTCGGCGAGGGTCATTTCGGGCAGTTTGCCGGATTTCATCAGGGACTGGGTGCGGCTGTCGCTGATCCATTGACGCAGGGTTTGCCAGGTCAGGTAGGGACAGACGGCACTAGCCCCATAGCCAATGAGACAGGCGTATTGATGGGTACTCCAGCATTGGGCGGTATCGACCACTAGGGAGGCTTTCATCCGCAGGCCTCGGGCAATGAGGGAGTGGTGAACAGCGCCCACGGCAAGCAGTGGGGGAATGTAGCTGTTGTCTTCGCCCACGAGACTGGGGTTGCCGTTGCGATCGCTGCGATCGCTGAGGATGAGGATTTCGGCGCCGTCTTCGATGGCGGCGGCGGCTTGCTCACAGAGAGCTTCTACGGCAGGTTTTAGCCCCTCTGCCCCGCTATTGAGGTCGAAGAAGGTGGAGAGGGTTACGGTCTTGAGAACGCTGTTACGGATGCCGCTGAGGTCATGTTCTCCCAGGACGGGACTCTCGATGCGCAAGAGGCGATCGGGTCCGGGGGCGGTGTCGAGTAGGTTGCCCCGTCGGCCCAACTTCATCTCTAGGGACATGACTAGGCCCTCCCGCAGGGGGTCAATGGCGGGGTTGGTGACTTGGGCAAACCGCTGTTTGAAGTAGTCGTAGAGGAGACGGGGTTTGTCGGAGAGGACGGCTAGGGGAATGTCGTCTCCCATGCAGAAGGTGGGTTCTTTGCCATCCCGGGCCATGGGAACCACCACCATATCCACGTCTTCTTTGGTGTAGCCGAAGGCGGTTTGTTGTTGCACAAGGCTCTCCCCATCGACTTGGAAGGGGGAGTCGGTCTCGGCTTGTCCCAAAATCGGTCGAGCGGCAACCCATTCGCCGAAGGGATGTTTGGCGGCGACTTGCCGTTTGACATCCCAGTTTTTCAGGAGTTTGTGATGTTCGAGGTCAACGGCAATGGTTTGTCCGGGACCGAGACGGCCACTTTCGAGGATGTTGGCGGGGTCGATGGGGACGGTTCCGGCTTCGGAGGAGACGATGACGAAGCCGTCTTTGGTGAGGATGTAGCGGGCGGGCCGTAAGCCGTTGCGATCGAGGGCTGCACCGACGACTTTACCATCACTGAAGGCCAACAGGGCGGGGCCATCCCAGGCTTCTTGAACGCCGCTGTAGTATTTGTAGAAGTCCAACACTTCCGGATAGGCTTCGAGTTCCGGTTGGTTCATGTAGGCTTCGGGAACCATCAGCATCAAGGCTTCGAGGGGACTGCGCCCGGAACGCACTAGCAGTTCCATGACGTTGTCTAGGTTGGCCGAGTCGCTGTTGTCGGCGTGAACCACGGGCAGCAGGGTGTCGATGCGATCGCCCCACAGGTCATTCTGGAGGTCCCGGCTACGGGCTTTCATCCAGTTGATGTTCCCGAGGAGGGTATTGATTTCGCCGTTATGACCCAGCAGACGCATGGGTTGCGCCAGGGGCCAGCGGGGCATGGTGTTGGTGCTGAAGCGCCGGTGATAGACGGCGAAGGAACTGGTGCAGTCGGGGTTTGGCAGGTCGCGGTAGAAGTCTCCCAGGACGGCTGAGCGCACCATGGCTTTGTAGACGATGGTGCGGTTGGAGAGGGAGCAGATATAGAAGTTATAGCCCCATTGGATGGCAGGATGCTCGTTTAGGTTTTTGCCAATCAAACGCCGTGCGTAGAAGGTGGCCCGTTCGAGTTCGTCTCCGTCGAGTTCGTTATGGCTGACAATGACTTGCTCGATTTGCGGCTGGAGGGCTTTGGCTTGGGGACCGAGAACGTCAGGATTAACGGGAACTACACGCCAACCAATGATGTGAAATCCAGCTTTTTCTAGGTTTTCGTTGACGACATCCCGGGCCTCTTGGGCGGTTTCTTCGTCTTGGGGGAGAAAGATCATGGCTACGGCCATCCGCTCACGAACCCCTGGGTTTAGGTTGTTCTCTTGACACCATTGTTCAATCAGGGTCCAAGGAATGGCCATGAGAATCCCGGCTCCGTCTCCGGAGTCGTTGTCGGCACTGCATCCACCCCGGTGTTCTAGACAGGAGAGGGCGGCGAGGGCTTTATTGACGATGTCATGGTGGCCCTGTCCGTTCGGTGCGGCAATAAAGCCAACCCCACAAGCGTCTCGCTCTTCGACGAGCCATCGTTGTCCGTCTCGGGGGGCGCTGGCGGCTGGGTTAGGGGTCACGGCTGTGGTGGTTTGCTGGTTTTCGTTGCGGTTTATGCCCATTCGATCCATGTTCGTTCCTCTACGTGATGGGTATTTTAGCGTTTTTGGGGGGTGGGAGATTTTTAGAGATTTGGCTTGACGAGTGGGTTGGGAGATTTGCTCCCAGGCTCTTTGATGGTAATCGTGGGCGATCATCATCAAAGATCGCAATGTCCCACGGGTGAAGGTGGGACATCTGCAATGGGGGGCGCTCGTGGGGGGATCTGAATCGGAAACGTCGCTACCTCAGCTTGGATGTGCGACTCGCCACAATCGCTTCGGCAAAAGCTGATTATCCCGTTGGAGAGGGGGGTTTCAACAAGAAGCTACTTTGAACGTCAATTCGCTCTTCAAGGCTGTTTTGGGTTGGGAACAACGCCTTCGACCTCATCCCGACAAGGGCCAATCTCGATCACCATTCTGATCTTAGAGCACAAATCTTAGTTGAAAAGACCCCATTCTGGCAACGTACGTAATGGTTTGTTGACGAATTGCCGGGCCGAAAGGCGTTTCAGCTTCTGGACTCTCCCCCCAATTTACCCCAAGTCTGCCAAAAATATACTAATATCGTTGATTGGTAAAAATATCGTGGGCTGAGCTGGCTTTGGGGTCTGACTCATGGTTTTGGCTTGGGGTTGGCTTAGGGTTGGCTTAGTCTCAGCCGGGTTGCCGGCTTCTGTTGTTTGCTGTTTTTTGGCTGTGAAATCATGCTTGAGAGTGCTATTGTTGCCTATTGTCATTATCTCTCGTTTATGCTGGCGATCGCCGCTTTGGTGGTGGAACGCTTGAGCCTACACTCTGACCTCAGTTTGGAAAAGGCTCGCCGGATTGTGATTGCGGATGTGGTCTATGGTCTCTCGGCGATTGGGGTCTTAATCACGGGAGTGTTACGAGTTCTTTATTTTGGTAAAGGGGCAGATTACTATCTGGATAATCCTCTGTTTTGGACGAAAATCGGCTTGTTTTTGCTGGTTGGTGCATTGTCCCTCTATCCGACGGTGACGTTTATTTTATGGATTAAGGACTTACAACAGGTGCAAGTGCCATCCTTAAGTCGCGGCAAGGTTCAGGTGTTATCGAGTTTGGTGAGTTTGGAAATTGTTGGAATGTTGCTGATTCCTTTGTTTGCCAGTTTAATGGCTCGTGGCATTGGTCTGGCTTAAGGGAGTTTGACTCGGGAATGGGGAGGTGTTAGGGCAAATCGACTAACAGCGATCGCTCCTCGGGGGTAAAGTCTTCGGCTTGTTCGAGTTGACTGGCGAGGAGATCGGCGGTGGCGTCAGCGATGTCACCGCTACGTTGCCTCAATCGTTGTTCTAACACCTCTAGGGGGGCGTGACAATGGACAATTTGTAGGGGAATCCCGGCGGCTTGCGATCGCTGATGCACTTTATCCCGCCAACGACGGCGATCGTATTTGGCATCGAGAATGACGATCCAGCCTAGTTCTGCCAGTATAGCTCCAAGTTCCGCCAGTCGGCTATAGGTGCGATCGCTCATTTCCCGGCTGTAGATGGCTTGGGGGCCTCGTTCCTGGAGGGCTACACCGGCTAGATGTTTGCGAACGGCGTCGGAACGAATCTGGATTCCATCTAATTCTCGGGCAATCTTCCGGGCCTGGGTACTTTTGCCGGAACCGGATAATCCTGACATCATGATAATTCGCCCGGATTGGCTTTGGGTGTATTCCCAGGCCAGATGGTAATACTCAGCGGCGGCGGTGGCGGCGGCTTGTTTGTCTTCTGGGGAGACGGATTCGTCGTCGAGGAGGAAGGAGGTGACTTTGGCTCGCACATAGGCTTGACGGCTAAGGTACAGGGGTAAAACACGCAATCCTTGCCAATCGCCGGTTGTTTCGAGATAGGTGTTGAGGAAGGCGTTGCCTAAATCTCGGCGGCCTCGGGCGTGACAATCCATGACGGTGAAGGCCACATCGTACATGACATCGACATAGCGGAAGGCTTGGTTAAATTCAATGCAGTCAAATAGGAGGATGCGATTGCCCCAGAGGGCAATGTTGCGTAAGTGGAGATCTCCGTGACAATTGCGGATTTTACCCTCTCGAATCCGTTGTTCAAACCAGTCGGGATGTTCGGCGAAGATGCGATCGCTATAGGCTTTGGTGTCGTCAAATTGTTGTTGAGTTTGAACCCGACCAATATAGGCTTGTGTGTAGCGGTAGTTATCGTCAATGGCTTCACGAATGGCCGCTACTTCGCCAAATTTGGCAATCTCGGCATTGGTGGGGGCTTGGGCGTGATAGTCGGCCACGATTCGCCCCAACTCTTCCATGTGGTTCAGGGTCAGTTCACCGCGATCGAGTAGGTCTAAAAATAGGTTATCTTTGGGGAACTGACGCATTTTGAGGGCATACTCGACTGGCTCTCCGTCGCCGTTGAGATGAAAGCGATCGCCCTCCTGAGTAATCGGCAACACCGCCAGATAGATTCCCGGTGCGCCCCGCTGATTCAGGCGCAGTTCTTCTTGGCAAAAATGCCCCCGCTTCTCGACGGTGGAATAGTCGAAAAAGCCTAAATCGACGGATTTTTTAACTTTATAAACAAACTCCCCGGTTAACAAGACAAAAGAGCCATGAGTTTGTTTAAGTTGAATCGGTTGCGTCACCGGATGGGGGTAAAACTCCGGTTCCTGCATCTGTTGAATCAGTTTTGGAAAAGAAGACATGGAGATTTCAAATGAGAATTAACAAGGGATAAGTTGTGTTTTAAACGGTTTTTATAAAAAAGTTTTTGTGTATTTCAAATAGACAGCTTCATCGATGATTGAGAATAGCAAATTGTAGGAGCGAAGGGCACCTCGACTATCGGCTCGGTGAACACCCTTCGCCCCCACAGCCAGGGAGACGTTATGACGACAGAAGCGAGCGAGTTTCTTCGGGAGTGAGGCGGGGACCGAGGTGGGAGACGATGCGGGCGGAGGCTTTGGAGGCCAGTTTCCCGGCATCGGGGAGACTCATCCCGTGGGTGATGCCATAGAGTAACGCTCCTGCGTACATATCTCCAGCCCCTACGGTGTCGATGGCGTTGACGGGGACGGCATCTAGTTCAATGATAGAGTCTCCATCGAAAATGAGGGACCCTTGAGCGCCTCGGGTAATGGCGAATTGTTTCGTGAGGGTTTTGCAATGGGCGATCGCCTCGTTGATATCTTGAGTGTCGGCCAGTTTGAGGGCTTCAGTTTCGTTGGCAAAGAGGAAATCTAGGCCATCGCCAATCATCTCCAATAAGCCCTCTTTGAAGAACGTCACCATATTGGGATCGGAGAGGGAGAGGGAGGTTTTAACACCCGCCTTTTGGGCCAGATTCCGGGCTTCAATGGCGGCGGCTTTGCCGGTGGGGGAACTGACGAGATAGCCTTCGATATAGAGATAGTCCGAGTCGGCGATCGCGTTGGGAACTAACTCATCTTTGGAAAATTCGGCGGCGATTCCTAAGTGGGTGTTCATGGTGCGATCGGCATCTGGGGTGACGAAGACGAGACATTTTCCCGTCACGCCGTCGGGGCGATCGTTGGCTTGGATGTTGGTGTCTACCCCGCAGCGTTGCAAGTCTTCGAGATAAAACAGTCCACTGTCATCGTTGGCGACGCGACAGGAGTAGAAACTCTTGCCGCCAAACTGACTGACGGCGATCGCGGTATTGGCCGATGACCCTCCGCAGGCTTTCTTGACTTCATGGGGGGCGAGTTCGTTGACGAGATGATGATGCCGTTCTTCGTCAATTAAGGTCATCACCCCTTTATCAATCTCCAGGCTAGAGAGTTTGGCCTCATCTAACTCAAATTCAAAGTCAACGAGGGCGTTACCGAGGGCGTAAAGGTTGTATTTAGGCATTATAGGGAATAGGGAATAGGGAACAGGGGACAGAAAGGCAGTAGGCAGTAGGCAGTAGGCAGTAGGGGAAAGAAGGAATTAGGCTGCGTTGGCACGAAAAAACCAGGGGTGTTCCCTGGTTTGTGGTGGGCAGAACTGCCATGGCGTCATGAAACCAATCTAGTCTTCGCTGGCTTCTTCGAGAGCATCGAGCAGTTTGCTGGCTTCCGATGTTGCACTTCCCTCGTCTTCCGTTTGAGCCACGCGAGGGGCTTGGATGGTCACCAGGAGTAAGTCAGTATCCGTGACTGGGGCAACGCCTTCCGGGAAGGTCACTTCACTTAAGTGCATACTGCCTCCCATTTCTAGGGCGGAGACGTCGATCTCAATGGTTTCAGGGATATTGTCAGGGGCACATTCCACGGCCACCTCGTTTACCTGAGTCTCCAGAATCCCACCATCGCGTTCTACGCCAACGGGTTCACCGATAAAGTGAAGAGGTAAGTCCACCTGGACTGTCGCCTGAGAGGCAATGGAGAAGAAACTGAGGTGATAGGGATAGCCTCTCCAGGGGTGCATTTGCACTTCCCGCAGTAGGGTTTGTCCGCTCCAGCCTCCATCGGCAACGGTGACTTTAATTAGACTATTGGAGACGTTGGGGTCTTTGAGGAGTTGTTGGACGGACTTCTCGTCAACCACCAGTTCTAGGGAGTTGGTTCCATCATGTCCATAGAGGACAGCGGGTACTAATCCTTCTCGTCGTAAGGCTTTGGGTTTACTCCCGTCGGGACGGGATTTACATTCTACAGTCAGTTGCATAGTCGTCTGTTGCGGTTATCTACAAACCTTAATTTTAAGCAGCCAAGCGTTTTATTGTAACACGTGGGGGAAGAGGCAAGAGGGGAACCAGGTAGGGGCGTACCCTTGTGGTCGCCCTAGGTAGGGGCGTCCCCTTGTGGTCGCCCTAGGTAGGGGTATACCGCAAGTGGCTCGCTCGTTTCTGGCAGGGGCATCCGGGGGGGGATGCCCTTATCTCTGGGTTACTTTTTTACCACTGGGTCGCCGTTGGCATCTAGGAGGGCCCGTTTGGGACCGTGGATGGGATCTTCGACGATGATGGTTTGGTGCCGGCCGGCCCCTAGGGAGACGATGGCGATGGGAACTTCCATCAGTTCAGCTAGGAACTTGAGATAGTTCAAGGCTTCTGTGGGTAAGTCTTCTAATGTCCGACAGTCTTCGGTGTTGGATTGCCAGCCGGGGAGGGTTTCGTAAATGGGTTTGCAGTTGGCGAATTGACGGGCGCTGCTGGGGAAGTCTTCGGTGCGGATGCCGTCGATTTCGTAGGCAACGCAGACTTTGATCTCGGGTAGGGTGTCGAGAACGTCGAG
This sequence comes from Phormidium sp. PBR-2020, assembly GCA_020386575.1. Classification (GTDB taxonomy): domain Bacteria; phylum Cyanobacteriota; class Cyanobacteriia; order Cyanobacteriales; family Geitlerinemataceae; genus Sodalinema. Next base: position 2,584,331 of record CP075902.1, read on the forward strand.
TTTGGTGATGGCGAGACAGTCCATGCCGTTGATGCGGACGGCGTAGCGGCCAATCACTGCGTCAAACCAACCACAGCGCCGTTGGCGGCCGGTGGTGGTGCCAAATTCGGCACCGCGATCGCAGAGGGTGGCCCCAACGCCTTCGACCATTTCGGTGGGGAAGGGCCCTTCGCCAACACGGGTGGTGTAGGCTTTGGCAACGCCAATCACTCGGTCAACAATCGTCGGACCGACACCAGCGCCAATGCAGGCACCTCCGGCGATGGGGTTGGAGGAGGTGACGTAGGGGTAGGTTCCGTGATCGAGGTCGAGAAGGGTTCCCTGGGCCCCTTCAAAGAGGATGTTGCGACGATGACGGACGGCGTCGTTGATGGATAGGGAGGCATCAATGACATGGGGACGCAGACGCTCGGCGTATTGGAGATAGACTCGGGCGACCTCTTCGGGATCGAGCGGGGGGAGGTCATACAGTCGCTCTAGAATCTCGTTTTTAAGCGGGATGGTCCAGGCGAGAATGTCTCGTAAGCTGTCGGCATCCATCAGGTCGAGGATGCGTACTCCCGTTCGCTCGGATTTGTCGGCGTAGGTGGGGCCGATGCCTCGCTTGGTGGTGCCAATTTTGTGGCTGCCGCGCCGCTCTTCGGAGGCTTGGTCAATCATGCAATGATAGGGCATCGTTACATGAGCGGTTTGGGCGATTTTCAGGTTTTCTGTGGGAACGCCGAGGTCTTTGAGGCGATCAAGTTCCTCAATCAGAACCTGTGGGTCAATGACAGTCCCTGAGCCGATAATACATTCGGTCTGGGGGTAGAGGATACCAGACGGGATTAGATGCAGTTTAAAAGTTTTGTCTTTGACAACAACGGTATGTCCAGCATTTACCCCTCCTTGGTAACGTACTACAACATCTGCCGATCGGCTGAGCAGGTCGGTTATCTTGCCTTTTCCTTCGTCGCCCCATTGGGCACCGATTACAACTACGTTAGCCAAGGGTCTTGATTAGGGTGAAGTTTACACAATCCAAAATTATGGATAGCAGGCGTAACACTTGTCAACAGTCCTCCCTAAAACTTCGCAATACTTAGCATTGTTTAAATTCCATGACTTTTGCCAATGACCCAACTGCGGCGGAAATAGCGCCCTAGGGAGGATTCGTCGAGGGGGAGATAAATGGGTCGTCCATGGGGGCAGGTGTGAGGGTTACGGGTCTGTTGCCAGCGATCGAGCAGTTGCTGCATTTCTTTGAGGGTGAGCAGGGTTCCATTGCGGATGGCACTGCGGCAGGCGGTGGCGACTTGGGCTTCTTGTAGGTTGCCTTGACTGAGTTCTTGGAGGGCGTCGGCGCAGTCGTCCCGCCCGGCTAAGGGAATGGGGGCCTGGCGCAGGGCCCAGAGTCCGTCTCCAAAGGGGTCCACGGTGATGCCGATATGCTCTAGGTTTTCGAGTTGCTGGGGACTTAAGCCGGAGAGGATGATGGGTGGGTCCAACTCTTGTAGGGCCCAGTCTTGGCAGAGTTGTTCGTAAATGACTCGTTCATGGGCGATGTGTTGTTCGACGAGCCAGAGTCCGTCGGGGTGTTCGGCGACGATGTAGGTGCGATTGGCTTGGCCGATCGCCCGTAGGGGCATCAGAGAACGGGGGGAGGGGTCTGTGGAGGGGTCTGTGGGGCTAGAGTCGATGCGGTAGTCGGCTGAGTCGTCTTGAACCCGCAGCAGTTGACGGACACGGGAATGGCCGGAGCTGTTGAGGGAGCCGAGGGCGAGGGCGCGATCGACGGCTTCCCGGAGTTGGCGTTGCCACTGTTCGCTGTGTTGCAGGTAGATTTCACTTTTGGCGGGGTGGCGGTTCCAGTCGAGTTGGTCGGGGGGGACGCGCAGATGTAGGAAGCAGAGGGGGTAGCGGTTGCGGGGGAGCGATCGCGAGAGGGCGCTGAGAAGGGTATGTTCCAGGTCCGGGAGATTGACAACTCGCCCGTTGACGGCGAATTTCAGCCAGTCGGCTCGCCCCCGGTGGCAGCGATCGGGTCGGCCAAGGAGCAGTTCGAGGGAGGAAGTGTGGCTGTAATAGACATCTTCACGAGTTACACCCCGTAGCAGTTGGGGCAGAATCTCACGGGGACTCGGACCTGGGGTGAGGCTGAACCAGGGTTTGTTGCCTTTGCGGACTTGCCAGCAGACTTGGGGATGGCACAGGGCCAGGTTCTGGAGCATGAGTTGAATTGCTCGCAGTTGTTGGGGGGGGCTGGGGAGGGCGTCTCGTCGTTGGGGCCAATGCTGGAATACCTGATGCACTTCGACGATGGTTCCAGGGGCGATGGCGGTGGGGGTGAGAGTTTTGATCTGTCCTTGACGGCTGTAGCGGGCCTGCCAACCAGGATCGTCTCCCTGACGACTGTAAATGTTGAGTTGGGCGAGTTGGGCTAGGCTATGGAGGGCCTCGCCACGAAAGCCGAGGCTGGTGATTTGGTGCAGGTCGTTAAAATTTTGAATTTTGCTGGTGCTGTGGGGGGAGGCGGCCTGTTGTAAGTCCTGGCGACTCATGCCACAGCCGTTGTCGGCGACGGAGACGAACCACTGTTGCGGATCGACGGAAATGGTAATACGACTAGCTCCGGCGTCGAGGGCGTTTTCTGCTAATTCACGGACGACGGCGGCTAGGGAGTCGATGACTTCTCCGGCGGCGATCGCATGAACCACCTCGGCGGGGAGGGTGGCAATTTTAGGCATGGTGGGGGAGAAAACAGGCATCAGCGGTGGGTTCGGGGAAGGGCAAGGGAGGTCAGGGCTGGAGCGAGGGGAGGGGGCGATCGCCCCGCTGGGGAATCTGATTTTTGGCAGACTGACTTGCAATTTTTCCCTCTCTGGCTTAGTCTCGTGGAAGTTTCGCATCACATCCTGATGAAGGGTTAGGATGTGGTGTAGGATTGCGACTGTTCGGGACGCTCTAAGATTTCAGGTCGGGACGCTCTCAGATAAAATCAACGTTGTCATTCTAAGGGTTTTTAATTATGACTTCAGACACGACCCCCAACGGAGAACAAACTACACCCCCAGATCAGCCTGCCGCAGCAGTCGAGTCCAAGGGGGGGGAACTTCAGATCTCTAGCTCGCCAGCGAATGCGGGGAACAAAGACCAGTTTAACGAAGTGAAGACCCAAGTCCTTTCGGTCTTATCTGACTTATTTGGAATTGTGGGTCACTTTTTCTCGGAATATAAGAAGCCCCTGATCAATGTTGCGTTGGTCATGGCGGCACTTGTGACACTCTACTTGACCTTATCGGTCATTGACGCGATCAACGATATTCCCCTGCTGTCGCCAGTGTTTGAACTGGTTGGGATTGGCTATTCCGGTTGGTTCGTCTTCCGCTTCTTACTCACGGCTGATGCCCGTAAGGAGTTACAAAACAAGATTGCGAATTTCGCGAATCGGGTGACCGGTTCTTAGGTTTGCGAGCTGAATGAGGTTGGCTTCGGCTGGCTGATTTTGGGTTTTGGATATTGTCCTAGTTAACCCCCCAGAAGGCGCTCATGGCGATCGCCCCTGGGGGGTTAGTCTGTTACGGGCTAGGCGGTTGCACCGGGGCCCATGCCGACGGTTCCGGCATAGACGGCGCGATCGCCGAGTTCACTCTCAATACGCAGTAAACGGTTGTATTTAGCAATCCGTTCGCTACGACAGAGGGAACCGGTTTTGATTTGTCCGGCGCGAGTGGCGACGGCTAAGTCGGCGATGGTGGTGTCTTCGGTTTCCCCGGAACGGTGGCTAATCACTGAGCGGAAGCCATTGCGGGTGGCTAAGTCGATGGTTTCGAGGGTTTCGCTGAGGGAGCCGATTTGGTTGACTTTAATGAGAATGGAGTTGCCGGCTGATTGCTCAATCCCAGTCTGTAGGCGAGTTTTGTTGGTGACAAACAGGTCATCCCCGACGAGCTGACAGCGTCCTCCGAGGCGTTCGGTGAGCAGTTTCCAGTTGTCCCAATCTTCTTCATGGAGTCCATCTTCAATGGAGACGATGGGATAGTTCTCGACTAGGCCGGCGAGATAGTCAATGAGTTCGGCGGGGGAACGGCTGGCGCCGTCATAGGTGTATTGGCCGTCGCTATAGAACTCACTGGCGGCGACATCGAGGGCTAGGGCTACTTGCTCGCCGGGGGTGTAGCCAGCCCGTTGGATGGCATCGACGAGGAGTTCAGCGGCGGCGGTGTTGGACTCTAGGTTAGGGGCAAAGCCACCTTCGTCGCCAACGCCGGTGAGGAGACCTTTTTCGTCGAGGACTTTGCTGAGGGAGGTAAAGACTTCTGACCCCCAGCGCAGGGCTTCTTTAAAGGAGGGTGCGCCCACGGGGACAATCATGTATTCCTGAAAGTCGATGTTGTTGGCGGCGTGTTCTCCCCCGTTGATGACGTTCATCATGGGAACGGGGAGGAGGTTAGCGAGGGGACCGCCGAGGTAGCGGTAGAGGGGTAATTCTAGGGCGCTGGCGCAGGCGTGAGCGGTGGCGAGGGAGACGGCGAGGATGGCGTTGGCGCCGAGGTTGGCTTTGTTGTCGGAACCGTCGCGATAGAGCATGGCTCCGTCAACTTCGAGTTGGTTGAGGCCATCGACTTTGTCGACGAGTTCCGGGGCGATTTTGTCGATGATGTTCTCGACGGCTTTGAGGACACCTTTGCCGTTGTAGCGGTGGGGGTCCCCGTCACGGAGTTCGTGGGCTTCAAAGGTTCCGGTGGAGGCGCCACTGGGGACTTTGGCGACGCCGATGGCTCCATTGACGAGGCGAACTTGGGCTTCTACGGTGGGCCGTCCTCGGGAGTCGAGGATTTCCCAGGCTTCAATGGACTCGATGGTGGTGTCAGATACAAACATAGGAGTGCTTCTCTAGTAAGGACAGGGCGCTCCGAGTTGGAGCTACCATGGGCTTGCTTCACCCCAAATATCATACGGCGCATGGGGGGGCGTTCTTTCGCTCCCTTGGATATTTCCTGACAATTGCTGAGAGTTCTGGGGATGGCGATCGCCGTCAGAGATGCTCTTTGAGTTCTTCGATGCTGACTCGGGCATCTTTGAGGATATGTTTAAGGGTTCCGGGGGGTAAGTCAGGATGCACGGGAACAATACAGGTATGGGTTTCGGTTTTTTTGAGATGGGCATGGCTGCCGGTGGTATGGGTTTCGGTAAATCCTATTTTTTTGAGGGCGTTAATGATTCGTTGCCCTGAGACGTGGGGCATTTCTGAAAAGATTAAGCGATGAATTTGGGCTTGTGTTTCTCGGTCTTCGGGGTCGCTATTTTTGATGGCTTCTTCGAGCATTTCGAGTTGATGAATTCGGTTTTCAATGTAGATTTTATTGGCTTGTAGTTCAAGATTTTGCTGGGTGAGCTTTGATTTTTCTTGTTCTAAGAGTTCATTTTGTTCGAGGGCATACATTTCAAATTCTTGATTATCTTCGATGATTTGTTCGAGTTCTTCTTTGAGATATTCATTTTCTTGCAGAACTTCAAGTTCTCGTTCTTGAGCTTGTTGTTGCACTCGTTCTAATTCTTGGCGGGAGGTTTCGAGGGCTTTTTTGAAGCCGGGATTATCAACGTCCTGGTCGAGTTGTTGTTTGAGGTCTTGATATTGCTGTTGGGCGAGGTTGCGATCGCCGGTGAGATCGGCAATAATCTGATTGAGTTTTTCGGTTTCCTGTTGGGCTTTAGCCGCTCTGGCTTGAGCGATGTGTAAATCCTCGCGCAACTGTTCTAAAACTTGGGTTCGTTCCCGTTGCTGTTGGTCTTTTTCCTGTTGGGCTTTTTTGAGCTGGGCGATGTTGCGTTCCCGTTCCTGGATTTGCTCTTGGGCCTCGGTTTGGGACTCGATGACTGTGGCTAACTCTTGCTCTAATTGTTGGAGGGTTTCGACGCTGGCTTGCTGCTGTTCTTCAAATTCAGCGAGTTGGGTTTCATAGTCGCTAATTAAGCTCTGCAAGTCTTGGGTTTGCTGTTGCTGCTTGTCTCGGTAGGAGTCGAGTTCGCGGCGAGCGAGTTCCCGTTCTTGCAGGAGTTTAGGAATTTGTTGGAGTTGGCTTTCGAGCTGCTGTTTGAGGGTTTGGGCATCTCGTTGCAGTTCTTGGCGTTTTTTGCGTTGACTATAGAGAATAATCTCGATCAGGGCCCAAGTCATGACCCCACCGGTGAGAAAAAAAATGGTGGTTAAGAGGTAAATAAAACGAGAACCGCTGAGTTGGAGGGGATTGAGGAGCCAGCCGCGATAATCGTCAATAAATGTGGGGGGACGGTGACGAAGATAATAGACGCGTCCGATGATGTCTCCGGGATTGGTTTGTCCTGTGGCGATCGGGTCTGTGTCGTCGGGTTGGCGATAGGTTGATTCGGCGAAGAGTGGCGGCGGATCTCGTAGTAGATCGAAGGGATGATTTTCTAAGTCTGCGGGAGAAACGGTGGGAGTTTGGGGGGACTGATGGAGGATGGTTTGGTTGGGACAGTCGGGGCGATCGCTGGTACAATCTGTAACAACTAAACCAAATCGTCCGTAGTTACTCTCTAGGGTGGTTTGAATTTCTTGGGCTTGGTTTTCAATCAGCAGATAGGAGAGTTTGGTGGGTAAGCTATGGCTTAAAAGGTTGAAGTCCACGGTTTCTACCCGAAACATCGTTCCCTTCGAGTAGTGGCGATAATTGGCCCAATTGGAGATGGTGGCGATACTGACGGCGGTGATACTAATCAGGCTCAATCGACCGAGGCTATAGAGGAGAAGACGACGATGGCGGCGCAGAAAGGGAAGGGTCATCGGCAAGGATAAAGTCTGAAGGCTGCTGGTATCCCATTATACGGGGGAGGTTTCAGGGTCATGGCGCATCGGTTTCCCGAACTGCATTCATCCCCACTGGAGCTATGCTAGATAGAGGAATCACACGTGCAGATACAACCCTAGATGTCAGATAAACTGTTATTGGTCGATGATGAACCCGGACTGCGGGAGGCGGTGCAAGCCTATCTCTCGCAAAGTGGCTTTACGGTAGAGGTGGCCACCAATGGCCAGGAGGGGTTGGATAAACTCCAGCAAGACATCCCCGATTTGGTCATTACCGATATCATGATGCCGGAGGTGGATGGCTACCAACTCCTCAAGCAAATGCGGGAAGATCCTCGCCTCAAGTCGATTCCCGTGGTCTTTTTGACGGCCCGGGGGATGACGAGCGATCGCATCCAAGGCTATCAGGCCCGCTGTGATGCGTATATCTCCAAACCCTTCGACCCCGATGAACTGGTGGCGGTGGTGGAAAACCTCCTGGCCCGTCGTTCCAATGCAACGGAAGGCTTTGAGGAGGGAGAAACCCCGGATATCGCCACTCTGGCCCGACAAATCCAGGAAATTAAGGAGTTATTGACTCACAAGAGTGCAATTCCCCAGAAAAGCGATCCGGTTCAGATTGACTTAACGCCTCGGGAGGAGAGTGTGTTGGAACTGGTGGCCCAAGGGTTGATGAATAAGGAAATCGCCAGTCGCCTGGAAACCAGTGTCCGCAATGTGGAGAAGTATGTGAGTCGTCTGTTTAGTAAGACGGGAACCAATAGCCGCACGGAGTTGGTTCGCTATGCGTTGGAGAATGGCTTGACGGATTAGGACGGCGGGAGGGCAGAATCAGGGTATCCCTAGCTGTTTTCTGGAAGTAGGAAGAAATAAATCGCCCAGATTGTCAAGACAAAAAGGGCGATCGCCGGGATATTGGTGAGAGTCCAATGACTCAAACGTAGAAATAGGAAGCCGAAGACGCTACAGATATAGAACAAACTTAGGGGAGCGTAGAGGGCCAGAACTTTGGCATCGGCGGCGGTTTCTCGTTTGGGTTTACCCTGAAATAGACGTTGATAGAACTTAAAAGAGCGTGTGCGCAGGTTATTGATGCCACTGGCGGCGACGGCCAGGTGATAGCCATCGAACTTAGCCAGGGGGTTGAGGTTGAGGGCGATGGTGAAGACGGCGGCCAACATCAGTAGATAGCTGCCGATATAGAGGGAACTGCCGGGAACGGCGAGAATCCACAACCAGAGGGCGATCGCCGCAATAATAATCTGAGTCAGAACTCCGGCGGCCACCACCTGAATCCGTTGCCAGCGGGAGAGACAGTAGGAGTCACTGGTGTTGGTGTAGGCGGCGGGAAACAGGCACATAAACAGGAGTCCAATTTCGGGAACGACACCGCCATAATGTTTGAGGGTAAAGGCGTGACCGAGTTCGTGAATGGACACCACCAGCATGGCCAGGAGGACAAAGGGAATGACGATGGCGGCGCGATGCTCGGTCCAGAGTTGAGTTCCCAGTTGTAGGATGGCAGGAGATTGGGCAATTCCTGTCACGAGGGAGGCGCTGAGAAACGCCAGCAGCCCGAAAGCAACGGGTTTCGTCCAAATCCAGCGCAGTTTGTTGATATGGCGATCGAGCCAGCGATCGGGGTTAATCAGGGGAATTTTGAAGAACAGCAGTTGCAGGGGGTTGAATTTGCCCTTGGGTGGTTTTTGCCGTTCCGTTCCCTCCAGCATTCCCGTACTGCCCAGCATTTGCAGGAGTTGCTGCCATTTTGGCCGTGAGATGGGCCGCGACTCGGGGGGACCCTCTCCAACCCGAGCGGCGATCGCCTGTTGATCTCGGTGGGAGACTTGTAGATAGGTTCCGTCTTCGGTATTACGAAGCACCCAATAGCCATCAGGGTGATCAATCCATTGCACGCAGGCTTTGAGTCGCGGCCCATTCCCTGGGGGGATTTGGTCGAGGGCGAGAATCCCTTTATGGATGAGTTTACGAATCAGGTGGCCAACCAGTTGGCTATCGACGAGGGAGAATTCTCCCTGACAGCGTTCTTGAACATTCTTGACGCTGTATTTTCCCTGAAAGTAGCGCAGGGCAAAGCCTTCCCACTCCGAGAAGACATGGCGCTGTCCGGTTTCGGGACAACGCAGAACAACCCGCGTATCCTGTTTTACCTTGGCGAGTTGCCAGTAGGGGCGCAGATCAGGACAAATCCAATCTGGGGCGATATCTGTCTGGGGGGAGCGGTTTTGGCGGCTGGACGTAACCATGATGATTAAAGCATGAACCCTGTCCTTAATCTGTCGGTTTGAGAAGGCGGTTTTTACGGGAATCGCTGGAAATTGTTACAAACCTTTATATTTATCGGGGCCAAGGACGGGGCGAGCCATTGGCTAATTTTCCGTTCTCCAGCCCCTCCATCCTTGACTATAATTATCTGGTGAGGTCTGGGAAGAGCCATCTCAACCTTGCCCCCTCAGGTAAAGCCAAAGGGTGTTTTGCCTCATCGTTTCTATTACTCTTAGCTATTGTAATCAGGATAAATTAGCGATGTCAACGTCTAAACCGCAACCTTCATTTAATCTGAAGCGATTAAAGCAACTTCAGTCAAGAATTGATCGAGACAAGGATTTAGGGGAGTTCTGGGAATTTTATATGTCCAATTTTGCCGACCACCCGGAGTTTCTGGATTTTGGGGGACGAGTGGAGAATCCGTTTTTGTCCGAAATTATTCCACGTCTTAGCGAAACAATGGTCAAGAAAAAGCCCAGGACGATGCTTTTTATTAGAATCCCTGAATATAATTTCATCCATGGAAGTTTTCAGCTTCCAAACAAGATTGGAGCTTTTGTTTATTTCGAGAAAAAGCTCAAGGGCGTGGTTGCTATTTCTGATTTAACGGGTTCTGGGATGACCAAATTTTCTCGCTTTACGGGGTATCCAGTGGATAACAACTAATTATTGAGTTATGATGAGTTTTCCGGTTCGGGTGACTGCGCCGCTAATGCACTCTAGCCGGGCAAAACCCATCAATCGAGACCGCGATAGAGTCGCTCAATGGGAACGTCGAGGTCGAGGCTAGTGAGGGGGATGCGATCGCGGTTTCCGCACGCTTTGCGATCGCCCCACGGAAAGCAACATCTAATGTGCTTTAATTATGACAAAATAAACCTCAATTCTGAGTTTTCCTGGATAAAGTTGTCAATTTTTTTTTGTGTTTGACCTCTTTTTGTTTTAAATCCGTAAAAATTGCCCACAAATCATAATTGAGAGACCTGGCATAATCTTCACGATAGTTATAGATTTCTTCGAGAATTTCATTTTTGTACATTGTCAAATTTCCTCGTTATATTCAAGGAGTTCATAAGGGGTACAAATTACAGGTAGTTCATACCCTAAATCGGCTGCGATTTTTGCCAACTTCCGCTGAATTTGAGCATTTGCCATATGTTTACAGTTCCAGGTCAAAAGATAGTCTAGGCTGTATTCCGTGGCGATCGCAATATGTAAAGCATCATTAGCTGCTTTTGGAGGTAAATTACTTTTATTCAAAAAATTTTCGGCGAGTTCCACCGCTTCTCTCGTTATGGTTAGGAAAGGTAATGGTTCAAGACGTATAAGTCGTTGGGATGCGATCTCAGCATCTCCTTGAGCTGCTTCATCTTCAACTAATTCTGATGCGTAGAGTGTAAATGAGTGCCGCTTGTTGTACCACCAGTCTTGGGTGATTTTGATGTTGGCCGCCAAAATCAGGTTGTTTGTTGGTCGCGCGGTTAGATGCCCCAAGATGCTGGTTTCAATGTAAACGGCTTCATTCATGGGGGTGAGGGATGAGCTTCGGGTCGTAATGCTCCTTTATTCTACTGTAGGTGATCAACGTTTGCGCCTCCGGGAAAAATGCACCGCCCTATTGAAGCCTACGTCTGCTAGGTGGGCAAAGACGATGGTTGCGTCCTGGTGACTTCGCTGCTAATGCACTCTAGCCGAGGAAAACCCATCAATCGAGACCGCGATAGAGTCGCTCAATGGGAACGTCGAGGTCGAGGCTGGTGAGGGGGATGCGATTGCGGTTCCCGCACGCTTCGCGATCGCCCGTTTCATAAATAGTCGTCTCCCAGGTGTTGTCAGCCATGCGACGACGGACTTCGACGCGCTGGCTGTCTTGGGAGATGAGGAGGTATTCTTCAAGGCTATCGAGTTTTTGGTAGTCGCGGAATTTTAGGTCGCGGTCAAAGGCTTCGGTACTAGGTGAAAGGACTTCAGCGATGAGTTTGGGGTGGCGTTTGATGAAGCGGTCTTGACGGTCTCGTTCGTCGCAGGTGACGAAGGCATCGGGGTAGTAAAAAAAGTCATCTTGGTAGTTAACTTTAACATCACTACCGTAGAAGCGACAGGAGGAATCGCCTAAACCATCGTCGATTTCTCGGAGTAGGTTGAAGGCAATTCGCGCGTGAGCGTCGCTACCGCCAGTCATGGCGTAGACAAGTCCCTGGCGGTATTCGTGGCGGATGGGGTTTTGGCGATCGAGGTCGAGGTAATCTTGGGGAGAGATGAAGTGGGGAATGGCAATCATGGTGGAATATTGTAGAAGGTTGTGGGGGCGAACAATACGCACGCCCCTACTTGAGATCATAACCTTGGTATAACGAGTTTAGTCATTCTTCCCACCTAACTCCTGATTTAAGGCAACAGCCAGTTTTCTATTTTCAAGTCAACGATATTTTGGAAATGCTTAATATTGTCTGTAACTAAAATAAAATTTCGAGACCTTGCAACGGCTGCAATTATTGCATCGATTTCTCCTGTTGGCTTACCCATGCGCCTTAGCTCTCCTTGGATTTTGCCAAATTCACGAGCAGCAATGAAGTCAAAATCAAGAACAGGAAGGAGACTGACAAACTTCTCCAGATTAACTAAATTTTGTTCAACTCGTTTTGAGCAGTAAACACCTTTGTATAGCTCTGCAATTACAATTGAGGTTAAATATGAATGTTCAAAGTGTTTTTGAAATTCCTGAATAGCAGCCTGGTTATTTTTGAATAAAGCAATACAAATATTGGTGTCTAGTAAGTACATATTTTAATCAAAATCAGATAATTCTCGACCCCTATATTCGTGACGTTCTTGGGCGATCGCAGCAAAGGTTCGATCTAAGTCTGGTTGATCAGACCAATTCCCAAAGACTGTACAAAATTCTTGCCAACGGTCTTCTGAACTCAGAGACGTCGGCAGGTTGATTTCCATGACAATTTCTTGACCATCTGGAATGGTTAGTTCTTCCGTAATTTCTATTGTTTGACCGCGTTTTATGCCCCGAATCTGCATGATTTTCTCGGTAAATAACTGCTGATAGCTTTCATGATGCTATTGATGATGACGTTCTATATGATAGCACAACCTTGATTTTGGGGCGGGCGATCGCCCCTTGGCAGATGAAGGACTGCGTGCTACCAGTGAGCATGGTGAGACGAGTCCCTGGCGGTATTCGTGGAGGTGGAGGTCGTCTTGGGGAGAGATAACGCGAGGAATGGCGATTAGAGTAGAACATTATCGGGGCGAAAAATGTTTCGTTTCTACTTGAATTTGTAACCTTTTGGTTGGATTGGGGACTCCTCTGAACCAACAAAACCTTAAGTCACTTTTTCAGCACAGAGACGTTGTTCTACCCGTTCGTACTCATCCTCAAGCAACCAAAGTTTAGCCTCTTGATACGTTTCGCTAGCAAAAATGACTTGATAGTGTTCTGCGCGATCGTAAATTGGCGTTTTACCCGACTCATGGCTCAGCAAAAATTATGTCATCCTTCATGGTATCCGGGTAATCGGTTTAGGTGCAATGCCTACGCCCTTGAAAATGGGATAGTCCACGGTAGGGTGTGTTGCGGCTCAAACCCATGTGAACTTAAGGTAACAATTGACAAGCCGCCGCAACGCACCAGGGCTGTAATCTGGCAATTGTCCGTCATGAATTTCCACCCTTAGCCATGAACGGGCTATCGTTTTGGCCCCAAATCGGTGCGTTCCGGCTCGCTGGATTGTGTTGCTAAAATTCAAGAATTGAACGAAGCCGGAACATAGCCTATCGCCACTCTGGGTCAATCTTGTGCATTACGACTAAAGCTTCAATTACATGAATTAAATTTGGTACAATAGATAAGCATATAGTGGATTCACTGTTCTACTGAGTACATCATCAATATTTTTGTTGTAGTAATATTCATCATCAGAATTATATTTATTGCCGTTGCTAATTTCATTCAACCAATTTACTGAATCCTGACTTTGATCAATTTTATTAAAATCAACCACAGTCAAATGAAGATGATGTCTTAAGTCTTTTTTCCTTCCACTATGTCCTGTGTCTGTACCAATATCATCTCCTGCTTTAATATAATCACCTTTCTTAACTTTGATCTCATTAAAATGACCATACCACCAACGCCGTCCTCTTTCGCTGATTGATTGATCTAACTCCTCCTCAACAACCTCACCTTTATCATCCTCAACAACCTCACCCTCATCAATAGCAACCCAATAACCTTGATCGTCTCCCATAGATTCTGCAAATACAACTTTTCCGGAGGTTAAAGATCTTGTTGTGTCACCTGGACGGGTATCTAAATCAATACCAGAATGAGCCCCCAAGAACACCCGGTTACCATCGTTATCATAGTAAGAATAATAACTGCGATCACGAGCATATCCAGCAGTAACTGGCACAGTTTTACCAAAAAGAGCAGTAGAAAATTGTTCGTAAAATTCTAGCGCATCATCAGGCATATCTGTTTCAACTAGATCCCCCTCGGTATAACGTGCATACTCGCCAAACTGGGCACTTTCTCCAGAAATTGATGTCCAGTAGTCATTGCCGTAGTTATAAATCAATGAATTGGGGGGGCCAATCAAGTGCCCTTTTGCAGACTTGGATTTCGTTTGAGCATAATCAGAAATTAGCTGACGGATTTTAGAAGATAGATCAGAACCACCTGTACGAATCAAAGTAGGTTGATTCTGTGGTTTTTTTACAAGCTGAGGAGTTTGTTGACTTGAAGGATTGTGATAATCTCTGGTAAGACTACCGTTCCAGAAAATATGACCATTTTCGAAGTATTGTTGGATACTTCCCATCTCTGATTCGACTTCAAAAGAAGTAGGTGCGCCAAGCAAACCATTTAAGCCTCCTTCATTTAGATATTTTTGACGAATAGAACCATAAAGTGGGAAACTTTGACTATTTTTTGTAACAATCGAACCATGTTCAAAATATTGATACCGTGCGCCACTTGAATGCTGATACTCTGATGAAATTGGATTTCCAAGTGTATTTTTATATGCTCGCCATGTTGAAAAAGCATTAATCGTATAACCATTCACAACATTAGACGGTATCGAAGGCGGATTTACCGAAGTTTGGGGTTGAGTTTGAGAAGTTTGCGAACTATCTGAAGAAGAAGTTACATCTGGATCAGCGGTAGTACCATATCGATAAGCTGTAGGCTGCCCATGACTGGGATTGTAGTAGATTCCACCATTTTCAAAAAGCTGGTGTCGATATCCATTAGAATCTATAAACTCTTTTTCGGTAGGCAATCCAACTATATTTTCCGTAAATCCGTACCAATCTGCAATTTTATCGAAGAGGGCAAAATTTCCTTTCGGGCTAGAAACGATACGACCGCGAGCAAATCTCTGAGTGAAGCTTCCTCGAAAACTATTGTACTGATTTCCCGTTGGATTTCCCAGCCGATTTTTATACTGTTGGTACGTATTATAAATGGGCGTTTTAACAAGATATCTCCCAAATTGATAGGAGTTTTGAGTATTGCTATTTCCTGCTGACTCAGAAACACCACGTTGGAAACTGCTTATAGTCCCAAGAGCGTTAGATGTCGAGTAGCTGTTGTTATGGCTCCCACTGTTTGTATGATGGCTAGAGCTAGAATTTGTAGAATTAGATGAACTGGAAGAATTAGATGTTGAACTTCCATTCGTCGTACTTGTTTCGGCATCTCGATCAGGTGGAGGAACATAAACAGGAATATTAGAAAAATCGTACTGAGCGTTGTCTCTGAAACTATTACTTTGGGCATTGGAATTTGTAATTCCTGAACGGACCGGATTGGAGAGGGCTGTTACCTTGCCTTCACCGCTCCAAGTATCCGGAATCAAGAATTTCGCAGGAGCATACTCCTCCGGTTTCGTAACCTTCGCCAACAACACCGCTGCCGTCATATTCACCAAACCCGCACCTGTCTCCAAATCGTGACCTGTTGCACCCAAATCCGTCGCCGTATTCTTGATAATCTCAACCACCTGACGATAACTTAACTCGGGATTCGCTGCCCAAACCTGGGACACTGCCCCCGTCACCTTCGCCGTCGCGACAGAAGACCCTGCCATCGTTCCCAGACCATCCCCAGTCAAGGACAACCTAGGATTATCCACAGTTCCCCCATAGGCCATCACATCCAAGCCGCGACCGTAACTCGAATACTCCGTGCGTCCAGCACCTTTCCAAACGGATGTCTCCGGGTCAAACTGTTCAGCGGCTCCCACCGTGATGATGTTGTCAAACTCCTGAGAAGCCTGTCCCAACACTGACATCACATCGGCATTGTTCCCCGCCGCCACCACTAACAACACGCCATTCTGACGAGCGTACCCAAGGGCCTCACGCTCCTGGGGCGTAAACTCATAACGAGTCGTCACATTCCCCTCAGCATCCATCTGAGTCAAATCCATACTCAGATTGACCACCGCATTGGGTTGACCCGACTCCACCGCCGCATCCACAAACTCAACCAGGGAATTGGCCCATTCTCCAGACCCTACCGCACGACCCAACCAAATCGGCGCATCCGGGTTAATCCCATCAATGCCAATACCATTGTCCTGTTGCGCCGCAATCAACCCCAAGATATGGGTTCCATGCTCATTCCCCTCACCTTCAGCGAGGAGAGGATTATCATTACCATCCACCCAGTCGCGGCCCAGGGTAATGTTGTCATAATCTAGGTCAGGATTATTCTCCGCAAACCCCGTATCAATGACACCTACCAGGGGTTGGTCTTCTTTAACGAACTCAAATCGTGTCGGAGTTTCTAAAGGTTGGGGTTCAGCGGCCGGGGAAACTGACGAAGATTCCTCCGATATCTCCTCAATCTCATCATCTGAACTATTGAAGTTCTCCTGACTCACCTCAACCTCATCAGTCGTCTCAGCATCAGTTCCCTCGGAGTCTTGAGCCTCATCAGTGACGGGGACTGAGGACTCCGGCGATGGGTCAGCCGTTGACTCAGTCGAGTTATCCAGACTTGAATCAGACTCATTAGACGAGGTGTCTGGCCAAGAGGTTGAAGAAGAATCGCTGCTATCCGAGTCGGCTGTTGAGTTATCAGACTGACTGGCTTGGGCGACATCAGACTCATCGGACTCATCAGATTCGTTCGTGACCTCATCCTCAGCCTCATCCAGGCTATCCGTTTCAGCCTCCTCACTCGTCACCTCATCGAGGTCATCTAAATCCACCTCAGTTTCCGAACCTCCTCCATCACTGGGAAGGTCGTCGCCGCTGTTCATGGCCTCGTCGCCAAACTCAGCTAACTCCCCCAAATCCCATTGCTCATTGTTGACGGGAGTAATGTAGGGCCTGGAATAGGCCAATAAAGCTTTCCCCATATCATCGTCACGCCAGTCTAAATCCGGGGCAATGACATCACCCACATAGACCGCATCCCCTACCGCACCGCGAATCTGGAAGATGACATCATCATAGTCATAGTCACTAATCTCAAATCGCTGGTCTTCAAAGACAAAGGTATTCCCATCTCCCGTTAAGTCAGCAATTTGACCCAGATGAAACTCATCGTCAGGATTGGCGGTGGAGAGGGAGAACAAGGGACGTCGGCTTCCACCAATGGAGGGGTTACTCACCACATCAGACACCCGACCATTGGGAACCAGCATCACCCCGAACTCATCACCGGGGGTCATGTTAAAGGTTTTCACCCCTTGATAAGGTCCAGTATTCCAATCGGGTTCATTGAACAAGCTACCGGTAAACCGCGCCCCTTCATCGGCGACACTGATGACCGTATGGCCCTGTGCAGAGCCACTGGCCGCCCGTTTCGCGGCTTCGGCGATGAATTGTTCGGTGGTTTCAAATTCCATCTCCTCCAGTCCAGCGAGGCTGAAGAACGCCACTTCTCCTTGATATGCACCACCGTCAAAGAGGAAGTCTACGCCAACTTCACCGCTGTCCCCGACTCGGAACACGCCTCGGTCGAAGTCAAGAACACTAAAGCTGAAGGGGAGTTCGTCATCATCCTCGTCCTCTTCTTCATCCTCGCCATCCTCTTCATCGTCGAGTGGGTCTTCCGACTCATCCTCGTTGTCTTCTCCGTCATCATCCGCTTCGGCTTCCCCGGCTTCCTCGTCATCTCCTTCATCAGAGATGTCATCATCGGTTTCTGACTCACTCTCTTCGGACTCATCTAACTCATCAGAAATCTCCTCATCACCGTCCGTCTCACTCTCTTCGGACTCATCCAACTCATCAGAAATCTCCTCATCACCGTCCGTCTCACTCTCTTCGGACTCATCCAACTCATCAGAAATCTCCTCATCACCGTCCGTCTCACTCTCTTCGGACTCATCTAACTCATCAGAAATCTCCTCATCACCGTCCGTCTCACTCTCTTCGGACTCATCTAACTCATCAGAAATCTCCTCATCACCGTCCGTCTCACTCTCTTCGGACTCATCCAACTCATCAGAAATCTCCTCATCACCGTCCGTCTCGCCTTCTTCCAACTCATCTGGGAAAGGAATCTCATCACCAATCTCCTCATCGCTGATGTCGTCGTCTAGGTCAACGGGGTCTTCCACAATCTCCCCATCGTTATCCAGACTGTCGTCTCCCTCATCCATCACCTCGTCGCCGCCGTCATCGCCATCTAAATCTAGGTCATCCTCTCCATTCCAGTCGGGACTGTCGCTCATGTCGTCGAGGGGGTCTAAGTCCAGTCCTTCCGAGTCATCCCCGCCATCGAGAAGTCCGCCAGGGGTGTAAATCGGCTCTAGGATGAAGGTTTGGGTCAGGTCTTCGAGTTGTGCCTGTTTGCGCCGTTCTTGTTTGACTTGACGGGTTAGCCACGCGGAAAAGTTGGAGAGAAACATGAGGATAGATGCTCCTGGACTCGGTGATGAAACAAGTCGGTCGTTTGGTGAATGTCATCACTATAAGCCATCGTTCATCCTGGGTTTTTAAAGCTAAGATGAAGCGCCTCGATTTTGGGGCGATTTTGAAAAAAGGCCATTCATGTCTATCAGTTTTTTTGGGCGAGTTTTACGGAAACGGCTAAAAATTGTTACATAACTTTAACGTATCTCTGTAATGGAGTACAACAGTTCAAAACTCTCTCGGGGCGAAAAGACAGACTGGGCCAAGGATTGGGCGCCGAGACCGGAACACTTCATCAAAACTTTACAGAAACTTTAAAAAAAATATCCGGATGGGATGGGTGAGAGGACAATTGAGGGGTTGGAGTCCTGAGGGGTTAAGGTCTGCATATTGGTGCATCAGAGGGGGAAGCACGTGAACGCACCGAGGGAGTTCTTGACTTTAGCAATCGAAGATTGACTTAGGACTTGCTCGTTGGGAAAGACTTCCCCACCTCTTGCCTCTTGCCTCTTGCCTTCTTATCCCCTATTTTTTGTCCTATTCAGACCAACTTTTGCTATTTGTTTTCTCTCCCACTTGGACGGATTGTCGGGATGGAGTGAGGCTGGTTTCCAACTGTGAGGATATTGGAAGGATGTAATGATTAGAAACCCGAGTATCAGCTGGGAGGGAAGGGTTTGGCGGCTGAACAAAACCGAGACGATTGGGGCTAGACTCTTGACAAGTAACCCCCTTTTGTGGTATATGATTTGGCATCAGTACAAGCATTTCCGAAAACTGTAAAACACCTGTAGCTCCCAAAAGACGACATCCCCTATTGTCCCGTTTCTATCGAATCCAGATTCAAGTTGATTACCCAGGTCATTAAGTTATGTCACCCTCTAAACCACAACCCTCATTTAATCTGAGAAAATTAAAAGAACTGGAAATGAGACTGAATCGGGAAAAGAAGTTAGCCAAGTTGTGGGAGTATTACATGGATAGATTTGCTGACCATCCTGAGTTTATCGAGGTTGGCGAACCTGTTGAGCATCCATTTTTGCAAGACGTTATCCCGATGCTGAGTCAGGAGATGGTGAAAAAAGACCCACGAGATATCTTTTTAATTAAGATTCCTGACTATGAGTTTATTCATGGTAGTTTTTGGGTGGAAGACCGGATTGGTGGCATCATTTATTTTGAGAACAAGCTCAAGGGGATGGCGGCGATATCGGATTCAACTGGGTCAGGAAATGTGAAGTTTTCTCGCTTCACTGGACATCCAATTGACAATAACTAATTAAATTTGACCCACCATATAGACGGCTTGCAACTTTTAAATTAGTGCTAGAGTGCTAGGTTAAGGGCAAGCATTTCAAGAACAATGAGGAGGTAGTGAATCCAGATTCGCTAAAGCAAAGTTTAGCATCTCTTCTCCGTGAGCAATGATTTGTTTAACATCGGCTTCTGTGATGTCCAGGTCAGTGTTGTAATCCGCTCTTAAGCGAATTCTTTCAGCATCAATAAGATAGCGATGCAATTCGACTGGAATGCGTTTAGTGCGGGCAAAATGTGCTCCAAATGCTGCAATCACGGCTGAGTGTTTTGAATAAGATAGCCCCTCTCCTTCTAAAAAAGCAGTGGCGATGTAAAACATGGCGTAGTATGTGCGAGAGGCGGCGAAATCGGGAAATCTTTTCTGATTTAATTCTCGGGCGGCTTCCAAGCTGCGAGTGGCTTTTTCTAGAAGTTTTTCTTGTTCTGGTGTCATAGACGAATTCCTTCACGTCGAACGTTACGAAAAAAACTATTGTTATAGTCTTCAAGTTGACGACGACTCGCTAGAGCACAACTAATTAAAGTATCATGCTCTAAGCATAGTTTGGCAATTAATTTGCTTATCTTATTGCTTTCTTTTGAGTAGCTAAAGTCTTGTTTTAAAACAATTAAAAGGTCAATATCTGAATCAATATCCGCCTCTCCTCTGGCTTGAGATCCATAGAGGATAACTTGATCAAGTTGTTTTTTGTAAATTTTCTTAAGCCCCCGATATGTTTGGTCTAAGATGATGTTTAGAGGGGTTTTCATTTGACATTAGATGAGATGGTAAATGGGTTCAATAAACTCGGATACCTTCGACTTTGATTGTAGCACAGGTATTCCTTGGATGATTCTCTTTCAGGGACTATTCGATATCATTGGACTACGAATCGCTATGGCATAATGTCACTCTAAACTTGGGTCAACCACTGTCCCTAAAAACAAAATTTGTTCCGTCTCATTATCCCGGACAACAAAGACAAAAGGTCGATCGCCCACCACAGAGATAGCCGCCGATCGCGTTCCCCCAATCCCTGTCACCGCCGCCCCTTCAGTCCCCGCCTCCGTCACCTCCAGATAAAGTTGTTGGCGCATCACCGTCACCCAAAATGGGTCATCACTTAACCCAGAAAAATCCGCCCCCGCTTGAAACACCTCCCCCAGTCCTAACGCCTCCAAACTCTCCCGCAAATTCACCTCAGCCGTCACCTGAAATCGGGGTAGCCGCACGATCGCCCCCGCTTCATTCCACTCAAAGCGACGTAACCAATTCCGCCAATTCTCCGCCGTAAACTGACCTAAAAACTCCCCAAACGGTATATCTTCTCGGGGAACAAACACATACATCCCCAACCGTTCACTCTCCCCATAGGGCAACTCAATGGCCTGAAACCTATCATTCTCATAACTCCTCACCAGGGACAGCCGTTGCTCCATCATCGGCACATAGACAGGGGATAGATCCAGCCGATGAAAGACCCCAAGTTCCGTATTTTCCTCAGGAAAGGGACTCGTCCATTGTCCCGAAAAATAGAGAGCATTTAATAACACCGCCACCGTCGTCTCATCCAAATCGCGGCTAGATAACAGCTCCGCAATTCGCCCTTGTGTCTGTTGAAAAATCCACTCATGAATCGCCGCTAACACCCGGGGAGACTCACGGAAATCCACCGGCCGAATTTGCGCCTCATAGAACCGCTGACGAGACTCAATAAACTCAGCCCTTAACGGACTCTCCTGACGACTCCAAATCGAATTGGCGATCGCCAACTCCACCTCCCCCGACAGTCCCTGAAAACTCTCTAACAGCCCTTCATAGGCCCAATCCAACTCCCCCCTCCCAGACACCCCTAGCATCTGATTCATATCCCGCTGAGTCTCCCCCTCAGCCCCGCCATGGAGTAACGCCAAGGCCATCGACAAACTTAACGGCGACAGCAGCACATTCTCCCCACCCTGACGTTCCCACAACTGCTGAAACACCGCAAACCCCAACTCCGCCTGAGCCTCACTCAAGTCCCGTATAGAAATCGGTGTTGTCGCCGTTCTAGGTGTGGTGGCTTGGCTGACCCCTCTCGGAGTCCAACTCGTCAAGGGGACTCCTGACCCCGCCAGTACCCCCATCACTAAGGGAAGTAACACCGCGAGAAGCCGTCCATACATAGGCTGATGAATCATGATTGAGGAGAAATGGAGTCAGTTTAATATCGTCCCGTTGCACCCACCCACACTTAATTCAGACCGCATCAAGGGGTTTCCGGGAATGCCCCTCCCCTTTACGGTAACCTGTCCCCGTCGAAAACAGCCAACATAAAAAACCCCTCAGTCAAAAACCGAAACCGACGGTTTTCCACTGAGGGGTAGAGTGAGGGGTCGAGATGTCTAGGGACTCTCAGATGGCGTAGTCCACACCATCGTCGAGATCACCTAACCAATAATGCCCGCTTCCCGAGCCGCCGCCTCATCATCGGGGTCAATCCCCAAACGAGTTAGATTGATGCGGTTCTTATTATCAATATCCCGCACCTTCACCACAACCTCATCGCCGACAGAGAGTTCATCCTCCACCTTACCGATGCGATAGTCAGCCACTTGGGAGATATGCACCATCCCTTCTTTCCCAGGAGCAATTTCCACAAACGCCCCAATGGGAATAATACGGGTGACGCGACCGAGGAAGACCTCACCCGTTTGAATCTTACGAGTCATCCCTTGGATAATCGCCCGGGCCCGCATCGCTTTCTCACCGTCGAGACCGGAAATCGTCACTGTCCCATCATTGTCGATGTCGATTTTACAGCCCGTCTCCTCGGTAATCCCCTTAATGGTTTTCCCACCAGGGCCAATCACCAACCCAATCAGGTCAGGGTCAATCTTGAGGCTATAAAGACGAGGTGCAAACGGAGACAGTTCAGGATTCGGCTCGCTGATGGCCTCAATCATCTTGTTGAGGATATGCAGCCGCGCCGGAAGGGCCTGTTTCACCGCATCGGCGACAATTTTCACCGGGAGTCCCGTGATTTTCATGTCCATCTGCAAGGCCGTAATCCCGGTATCGGTTCCGGCGACCTTGAAGTCCATATCCCCGAGGAAGTCTTCAATTCCTTGAATATCCGTGAGAATGCGAACTTCGTCTCCTTCCTTAATCAAGCCCATCGCCGCACCACTGACGGGCTTGCTGAGGGGAACCCCAGCGTGCATCAGGGAGAGGGTTGAGCCGCACACAGACCCCATGGAGGTAGAGCCATTGGAGGACAAGACCTCAGACACCACCCGAATCACGTAGGGGAAGCTTTCTTTCGGGGGTAACACGGGAACTAAAGCCCGTTCCGCCAAGGCCCCGTGACCAATCTCCCGGCGACCGGGCGATCGCATGGGCCGAGTTTCGCCCACAGAATAGGGAGGGAAATTGTAATGGTGCAGATAGCGTTTCTGTTCCTGGGGATGCAGGTCATCGAGTTCCTGAGCATCACCGGGAGACCCCAAGGTGGCTAAGGATAGCACCTGAGTCAGACCCCGGTTAAACAAGGCACTTCCGTGAACCCGACGGGGAACCAAGCCCACCTCACAGGAAATGGGACGCACTTCATCGAGTTTACGGCCGTCAACCCGCACCTTATCCTCGACAATCTGGGCCCGCATTAACTGCTTGGTGACGCCCTTAAAGACCTTACCGAGAGACTTCGCATCTTCGGTTACAGCCAAACGCAGGGGGTCATCCTCGGGAAGCTGCTCAATTTTCTCAGCAATCTCCCCTTTGACCTCATCGAGAGCCTCATCACGGCTGCTCTTGGTATGCTCGAAGTTGCTGAGAACCTTCTTAACCGGTTCCTCAGCGGCCTCACGGATGTAAATTTCTAACTTGTCATCCACAACCGGCGGTTCTTCTTCGACCAACTCGACGCCCAAGTCCTTCATCAAGGCTTCCTGGTGACGAATTAGCTCTAACGCCCCTTCGTAGCCAAAATCAATGGCTTCGATAATGTCTTGTTCCGGGAGCTGATTCGCACCGGCTTCCACCATCACCACACCATCATGGGTGCCTGCAACCACGAGATCTAGGTCTCCGAGGCGAATTTCCTCAAAGGAGGGATTGAGGATGAAATCATCACCCACCAAGCCCACACGGACCGCAGCCATGGGACCCTTGAAGGGAATCTTCGCTAACATCGTGGCAATGGACGCCCCGGTCACGGCCAGGACATCGGGGGGAACCAACTCATCCATCGATAAGGTGGTAGCCACAATCTGAATATCGTCCCGTAACCACTGAGGGAACAAAGGACGCATGGGACGGTCAATTAGACGACAGGTTAGCGTCACCTTCTCGGGGGGACGACCCTCCCGACGCAAGAACCCACCGGGAATTTTACCCCCGGCATAGAGCCGTTCTTCGTAATCGACGAGCAGGGGCAAGAAGTCGATGCCTTCTCGGCCGGCTGAACGGGTTGCTGTGACGAGAACCGAGGTATCGCCCAACTCGATGACGACGGAGCCTCCGGCTTGTGGAGCGAGGGTTCCAACCTTGAGTCTAATATCCCGTCCATCAAAGGATACTGACTTTTCCATTGCTTTCATGCAGCACTCTAATATTAGTTCTTCTTCTTCTTCTGGGGATTATCGTTGGTTTGGGAGAACGTCAGCCCGAAAAACTCACGGGTCGACCTCTGCCACCTCAGACTCACCCAATCATCTGTGATCATCGTGATACACGCCAAAACTTGACCAAAGCCAAGGGTTGAGCGTCTCAACTCTCATTCGGTTGCTAGTCCGAACTACGCCACGCCTTAGCGCCCAAATGCTGGAGTTAGCCGTCGAGATAACTCATGTCACCGGTTAAGGTAACTTGAGGCGAGGATGATCAGGATTGCACTTGGAAAATCCATGTCGTTCCCAGTATACCGCAGGAATCTGGAAGTGCCAGGTTTCTTTAGCTCCGGTTAAGGTCAGGGGAGGACTGAGTCGGGAGTTGGGTTTGGAACTCCAGGGGGGGCGATCGCGTCTCAGGTGGCTGGATAATAGAACCCTGTATCTTTCTTGTATGTTTAGGGTATTCGCTTCAGGAATACAACTTCAGTCATGAGTAACTTTGCGCCTCTACCCGGTTCAGCGACCGTCGTCATGGTTGTGGGGGGACAACCCATCACCATCGCCTTGGATGGCAACAATGCTCCCCTCACAGCGGGAAATTTCGCCGATTTAGTCTCCCGTCGCTTCTATGACAACATCAGCTTTCACCGGGTCGTTCCTGACTTTGTGGCGCAAGCTGGAGATCCCAACAGTCGCGATCCCAACTTCCCCACCAATCTCTTGGGCCGGGAAGGATTCACCGATCCTGCCACGGGTGCAACTCGCACCATTCCCCTAGAAATCAAACCCCAGGGGGCAACTGAACCGCTACTGGGAGCGCGATTTCGCGATGCTGGAATTACCGTTCCACCGGTGTTACGCAACGATCGCGGCACCATCGCCATGGCCCGCAGCCAAGACCCCAACTCCGCCTCCTCGCAGTTTTACTTTAATCTGGTCAATTCCCGCTTCCTCGATGGGGATTATGCGGTGTTTGGCAATATCACCGACGGCCTATCGGTGATGGATAACATCGGGGTTGGCGATCGCATTGAGGCGGCCCGCTTCGTGGATGGCATCCTCCCCTCGCGCCAATCGGCGTTTATGGATGTCAACTCCCTCAACTTCTATTTCAACCGCCTCGAACGAGCCAGCCTCCCCCTCGGCTTCCAACTCCTCACCGATGGCGATGATTTCCTGGATATCACCGCTGAACTGAGTCAAGCCAACCCCTCAGGCTTTGTGGGCCTTGGCGGCGATGACACCATTCTTGGCTCTCCCATCGATGATGTCATTTACGGCAACCAGGGCAACGACACCCTCACCGGAGAAGCCGGAGATAACCTAATTCGCGGCGGTCAAGGGGATGATGTCATCATGGGAGGCACAGGGAACGATATCCTCCATGGCAACCTCGGCAACGACACCCTCATGGCCGGTGGCGGAAATAACGTCCTACGGGGAGGACAAGGCAATGATGTCCTCATCGGCGGCCCTGGAAATGATGTGCTGATTGGCGATCGCGACCAAGATACCCTGACTGGGGGAGCAGGTGCCGATAGCTTCGTCTTCCGGGCCGACACCAATATCGGTCGCGTCGATCCCAACCTCGCCGATGTGGTGACCGACTTTAACCCCGCCGAGGGCGATCGCATCATCCTGGCCGCCGCCACCGATCCGGCTACCGTCCGTTTCATCCCTTCAGGGGCTGACGTGCTGATTCAACTCGATAACAACGATTTCCAAGGGCGCATCCTCAACAGCACCCCAGAAGCCGTCCAAGCCGCCTCTATGGTCGTCTCGCCTGCGGATATGGCCCTGTTGATTGGCTAGCCTCCAGCTCCGGTTCAACGAACACCTCAAGGCGATCGCGATCGCCAAAGTGAGGCAGAGGATAAAAAGACCTCAACCCCCTCGGTTGAGGTCCTTGGCCCCATTGCTCCTGAATCTGTTGCAGGAACTCATCCTGCTGACGACGAAACGGCAGGGTATAAGCATCCCCGCCATTGAGCAGCGCAAACCAAACCAAACCGCGATCGCGCGTCGGCACCGCCCCCACCAACGCACTGACATTCCACAAAGTCCCCGTCTTTACCGTTGCCCCTTTTGGCATCTCTCGGTCCTCCATCGTTCCCCCATCCTGACCAAACACCGGAAACAGATCCGCCACCGTCAAGCCGCGCCGGGCCAAACGACGGTGAATCGCCCCCAACAGGGCCACCGAAGCTCGTGGGGAGACCCGATTCTCCTGACCCAAACCTGAGCCATTAATCAACTGAATTTCCGCCTCCGGAACCGCCGCCAACTGAGCCGCCCGTTGCGCCACCCTGGCCCCACCCCCCAGTTCCTCCGCCAGGTGGTCAGCAATGACATTATTACTATGGACATTCATTACCTTCAACCAAGACAGCAACGGTAAAGAATGATGGCGCACCAGGAGAACCCGAGAAGGTAGGGGTTCGGTGACCCTCTCAACCCCACCATTCTCCCCATCTGTCTCCTTCGTCTCCGGCTCTCCCAAGCGCCGAACCTCACCCCGAATCTCCAACTGCGGCCTCGGGGTTCCCGCCGCCATTCCCTCATGGGCCCGTTCAATGCGAGGCGTCCAGCGGCGCGAGTCAAAACTGAGCCGAAACCCCTCCCCCACTCGCTCCGCCTCCTGACGAAAATTAAACCAGGGCTGATTCTCCAAAATCAGATCCCCCGCCACCGTCTCAATTCCCAACTCCTGTAGCCTCACCGCCAGGGCGATCGCCTCCTCCCATACCCACAACAGATCCCCTCCACCGGTAATGATTAAATGTCCCTCCAACACCCCATTCACAATCGGGCCCGTGGCACTAATCTCCGTCACCGTCTGTCGTTGCCAATCCCAGGTATCCAAAGCCACCAGCGTTGTCGCCACCTTGGTCACAGAGGCCGCCGAACGGGGCAAGGTAGCTTGATGAGACGCCAGTTCCTCGGCCCCCGCTTGTAACCAAATTCCTTGTCGTTGCGGCGACATACCCTGGGCCTCCAGAGAAGTTAAATAGCGGTCAATCAGCGCCTCCGCCTCAGCATCAGCCTCCAACGACAACACCAGCGGCGGAGCCTCCAACAGAGGCAGACTCACCTCAGACGGAGGGGGAAGAATACCGGTGGCTTCTAACCAGAGGGCTAACACCCCTGAACTCACTAAACTCAACATGACCATCACCGCGCGACCCATGAATGATAGCAGTCAGCCTAGGAAATCGCCGACGTAATCGCCGACGTACAAGATGACAACCACGACCCTAACCGGGTTTCCCTACCCCAGAGTCTAGGGGCGATCGCCCGAAGTGACATATTAGCCATTCCGCTAGGGGGTTAAGCTAGGTTCGGTTTTCTTCTCCCCAAGTCTCTTGGTGGGGAGAGGCCGTCTGGTAGAATTTGGAAGGCTTATACAACATTCGATCGATGGCATTGAACAGGGCAAGGATTGCAGTGGACGCGATGGGCGGCGACTATGCCCCGGATGAGATTGTAGCTGGGGCGTTGCGAGCGCAAGATGAATTAGGGGTAGAGGTACTGCTTGTTGGCGATCCTGCCGCCATCGAAGCCTCGTTGCAACGGCACGATCGCAGCCCTGAGGAGGTCCAGATTATCCCCTCTGAGGGGGCAGTGGAAATGCACGAGGAGGCGTTGACGGGAATTAAACGGAAACCCAACGCCTCGATTAATGTGGCAATGAGTCTGGTAAAACAAGGAGAGGCCGATGGTGTGGTCTCCGCTGGACATTCTGGGGCCTCGATGGCTTCGGCATTGTTGCGTTTAGGGCGCTTATCAGGAATTGACCGTCCGGCGATTGGGGCCGTATTCCCCACCATGAGTCCAGATAAGTCGGTGCTGATCCTCGATGTGGGGGCGATCGTGGATTGTCGGCCCAAGTTCCTGGAACAGTTTGCTCTCCTGGGGACAGTTTACAGTCAGTATGTTCTGGGACGGGATGAACCCCGAGTTGGACTACTCAATATCGGCGAAGAGGCTTGTAAGGGCAATGAACTGTCCCTACGCACCTATGAGTTATTACAAAACCATCCCCGGATTCCCTTTGTGGGAAATGCAGAAGGCCGCGATGTCTTATCTGGAGATTTCGATGTGATTGTCTGCGATGGCTTTGTGGGCAATGTGCTGCTGAAGTTTGCCGAAGCGGTGGGAAATATCCTGCTGCAACTCTGTCAAGATGAGTTATTGCAGGGTCTCGATGAGCGAGATTTAGCTCATGTTATGCCCAATCTCAAGCGCCTCAAGCAACGGATTGACTATGTTGAACATGGCGGCGGCTTACTCCTCGGGGTGGCTGGGGTTTGTGTGATTGGCCATGGAAGTTCTCATGCCATGACCATTTTTAATGCGGTGCGTTTGGCCAAAGAAGCGGTGGATAATCGCGTGATTGAACGCATCCAGGAAAAACACCTGGTGGAACAGTAGCCCCCGGAACGCCGGTTGAGTTGGACTGAGTGATAGCGAGTAAAGACGGACGATCCTGGAAAATTTATGACAATCTTGGGACTTGAATTAACGGGCTGTGGCGGTGTGGCTCCCGATGCGGTCTTGGATAACGACACGCTGATGCAGGTGGTAGATACCTCCGACGAGTGGATTCGATCGCGCACGGGGATTCGCCAACGTCGTCTGGCTGGCCCATCTCAGTCCTTGGGAGAGTTAGCCGCTCAAGCCGGAACTCAGGCCCTGGAGATGGCTGGCTTGGCGGCCAACGAGTTGGATTTGCTGGTGTTGGCAACCTCCACCCCGGATGATCTCTTTGGCAGTGCCAGTTGGGTGCAACATCGCTTAAATGCCCCCCAAGCCGTGGCCTTTGATTTGACGGCGGCCTGTTCTGGGTTCCTGTTTGCGATGGTGACGGCGGCCCAGTTCCTCCGCACGGGGGTCTATCGCAATGTCCTGGTGATTGGGGCAGATGTCCTCTCGCGCTGGGTGGATTGGGGCGATCGCCGCACCTGTGTCTTGTTTGGCGATGGGGCCGGTGCGGTAGTCCTGCAAGCCCGAGACACAGGCGATCGCCTCCTCGGCTTCGAGATGCGCTCAGACGGCTCTCAGCACAACTGTCTCACCCTGGGTTATCAACCCCAAGCCCAGGCCCTAACCTCGGAGATTTCCGTCTCTCAAGGAGACTATGGAACCATCGCCATGAACGGCCCAGAAGTCTATAAGTTTGCCGTTAAGAAAGTCCCCGAAGCCGTGGAAAAAGCCCTCTTCCGCTCTGGCTTAACCACCCAAGATATTGATTGGTTACTCCTCCATCAAGCCAATCAACGGATTCTCGATGCCGTGGCTAAACGCCTTAAAATTCCCTCGGAAAAAGTATTGACAAATTTGGCAAATTATGGTAATACTTCGGCTGCATCCATTCCTTTAGCCTTAAACGAGGCCGTGCGATCGCAACAAATCCAGCCCGGAGACACCATTGCCGCCTCCGGATTTGGGGCTGGCCTAACCTGGGGGTCAGCAGTATTCCGTTGGGGACGGTTTGAGTCGTAACATAAGTTACCGTTGATACCAAAACACAAATTATGAAAACCGCTTGGGTGTTTCCCGGACAAGGATCGCAGGCCATGGGAATGGGGGTTGACTTAGCCGCCATCCCTCAAGCTGCGGAGAGATTTCAACAGGCTGAGGCAATTTTAGGCTGGTCAGTGTTGCAAACCTGCGAAAGCGGGGAAAATCTCTCAGAGACTCGCTACACTCAACCCTGTCTCTATACCGTCGAATGTGCCCTAGTGGATCTGTTGCGCGATCGCGGCGTCACCCAACCCGATTTAGTGGCGGGCCATAGTTTAGGGGAATATGTCGCCCTCTATGCCGCAGGAGTCTTGGACTTTGAAACCGGTCTAAAACTGGTCAAACGTCGCGGCGAACTCATGAGTCAAGCCAGCGAAGGACAGATGACGGCTTTAATGAAGTTTGATCGCCCCCAACTCGAAGCAGCCATCGCCGAGACAGAAGGGGTTGTCCTGGCCAATGATAACAGCCCCCTCCAGGTGGTAATTTCCGGTACTGAGACGGCGATCGCCCAAGTCCTCTCTCAGGTCAAAGTCCGCCGCAGCGTGCCCCTAGATGTCTCCGGGGCCTTCCACTCCCCCCTGATGGAACCCGCCGCCGCCGAGTTCCAAACCCTCCTCGAACCCATCGACTTTAAAGAGGCAACAATTCCCGTTCTCTCCAACATCGATCCAACCCCAGAAACCGCCGCCGCTGCCCTAAAAACTCGCTTACAGCAGCAAATAACCGGTTCCGTGCGTTGGCGAGAAATTGTTTTGAGTTTACCCGACTTAGGCATTGAAGAAGTCCTAGAAGTCGGCCCCGGCAAAGTTTTATCAGGCCTAATCGGACGCACCGTCAAAGAGTTAAACTGTCTCAATGTAGGAACCATCGCCGACTTAGACACCCTCGCCAAAACCCTGGCATAACAGAATCCCCCCCTAACCCCTCCTCCCCCCTCTTGCCTCTTGCCATCCCCTCCTCGGAGGGTAGGGGTAGGTTATGCTTTTTGCCTTCTCCCCCCTCTTGCCTCTTGCCTCTTGCCTCTTGCCTCTTGCCTCTTGCCTCTTGCCTTCTCCCCTATGATTCAAGACCGCGAACCCGGCTACAACCTAGCCTTATATCACCTCTTCAAATGGTCAGTGGTGAGTCCACTGTTCTATAGCTACTTCCGAGGACGGGTCTATGGTGTCGAGAACGTCCCCAAATCCGGGCCCCTGGTGGTCACCAGCAATCATGCCAGTTATTTAGACCCTCCCATGATTTCCTGTGCCGTGGAGCGTCCAGTAGCCTATATGGCGAAGGAAGAACTGTTCAAAAATCCCATCTTTGCTAAAGCCATTCGCCTCTATGGGGCCTATCCCGTCAAACGCAAAGCCGTTGATCGCAGTGCCATTCGTTCAGCCTTAGAGTATTTAGAGAACGGCTGGGCGACGGGGGTCTTTCTCTCAGGAACTCGCACCCGCGATGGTCGTATTCCCAACCCGAAACCCGGTGCCGCCTTGGTGGCTTCTAAAGCCCAAGTTCCGATTCTACCGGTTTGTCTTTGGGGAACCGAAGCCATTTTTCAAGGATCGTCCAAACCGCGATCGGTTCCTGTGACGATTCGCATCGGAGAACCAATTAACCCCCCGCAATCGGGCGATCGCGAGGGGTTAGATGCGGTAACTCAACAATGTGCGGAGGTGATTGAGTCACTTCATGATCTGGGTCGTTAAGGTTAATGTCCTTAGTCCATTGGTTTCAGGAGTTGTTCCCGACGAACGCGGGCCTCTCCGTAGCTAGGAATCCAAGCCACCCAGTAGCCTTCAACGTCCTCGCACAGGAGCAGGGCCTCGTCGGCACTATACTCAGTGATGGGATCTCGCAGTTGGACCCACTGATCGGCTTCGGGGGTGAATCCGACCACGGATGTCATGGTTTCTTGAGAAACGCCAATATTCATGGTGATAAAACTTAGTTTATGTATCAAGCAATACAGAAATTGTAGGGTTCTTTATGAGAATTGTACCCAGCTCTGTATTAAAACTTAATGGGAGAGAAGGGAAGGGGAAGGCAGTAGGCAGTAGGGGGGAGAAGGGAATTGGAATTGGGGGTGTGACCCCTGATGGCTCTGCCCCTGACTTGGTTGGCTATGAAGACGGGGTACTTTAGAATCGGGCAGGACCTACCGAATTCTCATCACTATGACTCAGCATATTGAAGTTCTCCCGGATAAGACCGCTCTGGTGGACCGCAGTGTCGCTCTAATTGTCGAGAAAATCCAGACGGCGATCGCCCAGCGGGGAATCTGTACCATCGCCCTCTCTGGCGGCAGTACCCCCAAACCCATCTACGAGGCCATCTCTCGCCATGATTTACCCTGGGACAAACTCCATGTCTTCTGGGGGGATGAACGCTACGTGAGTCCAGACCATCCTGATAGTAATCAACGCATGGCTCGGGAGGCTTGGCTCGATCAAGTCTCCATTCCCCCGGAAAACATCCATCCGATGCCCACTGGCAGTCAAGATCCTCAAACCGATGCTGACCGCTACGATCAGCAGTTACAACAGTTTTTTAAGCTAGAGTCCGACCGGTTTCCCTGTTTCGATATTATGCTGTTGGGGATGGGGGACGATGGCCATACCGCCTCTCTCTTTCCTCATACGGAGGCTTTAGAAATCTGCGATCGCCGTGTCACCGTCGGTAACAAAGACGGAGACCCCCGTATCACCCTCACCGTTCCCGTGATTAATCTCTCCCGTACCATTCTCTTCGCCATTGCTGGAGAGAATAAACAGGGGGCCCTAGCCCACGTATTAGCCCCCGAGGGAGACGAACACACTTACCCTTCCCGACTCATTCAGCCGGTAGAGGGTGAGATTTGGTGGTTGCTCGATGCTGGGGCAGGAGCCAAGGTAACGGCCACTTCTGCCTAAGGCGAGCCAACGCGATCGCGACAGCCACCCCCTCCCTCCTGTGCGTTTGTCCTCCTGAGCGTCCTGAGCCTGATGATTGTTTGTCCCCATTGTAATCATGTCAACCCGGCGGGAACCCTGGAGTGTCAATCCTGTCATACCCCCTTGTCGGCTGATACCGTGACCCCCCCATTGGTTAACTCAGCCACAGTCTTACAAGCCCCCGTGGCACAATTGCTCCATCAGCAAAGTCAGACCCGAATTGCCTTACCCCGTCAATTCACACATTTTCGCTTGGGCAAAGCGAATCCTCGCTGTCCCCCAGATTTAGACCTGTCAGGCTTTGCCAACGCTCAAATCGTCTCGCGAGTTCATGCTGAAATTCAACAGAAGGGGCAAACGTATTATGTTGAAGATATTGGCAGTTCCAACGGGACGTATATTAACCATAGGCTCCTTCCCCAGGGAAATTGTCACCCACTCCAAGCCGGCGATCGCATCGCTCTCGGAAAAGGAGACTTGATGACCTTTATCTTTCAGTTGACCAAACCGGCAACAGATTGAAACAAGGTTCATCCCCCCCCTGGCATGGGTTTTCGAGTCCGTTGTCCTGGTTGCCTCTCTACCTCACCGTTTTTCTGTCGCGTGATTACTCTAACTCTCCTCCACCCCCACCAATCGATCCCGCTCAAACGCTGGACGTTTGAGGATGATACGGTTGTTCGTATTGGTCGTGCCCCAGATAACCATGTTGTGCTGTATAGTGCTGTCGTCTCTCGCTACCATCTGGAACTCCATTGTGATGACAAACGTCAGTGGTATCTCGTGAATCTCGGGACCAATGGAACCTATCTTGAGGATTCTCCCATTGAGGAAATCCCTGCCGCCGATGGCTCGATTGTCCGCTTGGCTCGGACAGGTCCCCAGATTCAACTCCATGTGAGTAAGCCGCCACCGGTGTCTCCAGCACAGAAGTTGCTCAAACACCTCCAAGGCCGGGGAACCCCTGATGAAGATACCACAAGCGAGGACTCCTTGCCCCCAACCACACGGGTGGTACGGGAGTCATCGCCGGAAGTGTCCTCTGACTGAGTTCATCGCCGATAGTGGCGGATTACCCTGGGTACATTGTTTGGCTTGATGAGCTTCAGAATTTATGACCTTGTTATCTGGCTTTGTCTCTCGTTGCACCCTGATGGTTGTGTTAACAACGGGGGTCATTCTTTCCCCAGGGGGAAGGGTGCTATCCCATCCCGGTTCCATCCCCTCCCAACTGCATTTGGCCCAAAATGAGTCAACCCCTGAGTTAGCTGAGGCGATTCTCGGACAATGGTTCTCTCCCTCGGCCCTCGGCGGGGAACCGCTGACGTTTATTTTCACCGAGGCGGGGGTTCTTCATTTCATTGTGACTCTCCCTAGGGGACGCACCGTCTCCCAAGAATTTAGCTATGAGGTTGGGGCCGGTTCTCCCCATGCCATTGATTTGATTCTTCCCAACGGCGATCGCGTGGCCACCATCGCCGAAATGACCGACTCGGGGACGTTACGCTTTCAGATTGAGGGGACCGAACCCGGTTCACCCCGGCCCGATGCCTTTGATGAGAATGTGGCTGAGTTTGAACGAGTCTCCACCTCCACCGAACTCCCGGCCCGTCTTGTGGAAGCCAACGCTTTGGATGTTGTGATTGATATCAGCCGGGCCCAACGCACTCATTATCTGGAGTTCCGGGAGTTCGCTGATTCTATGGAACCCCTCAATGCTGAGCCAGTTCCTCTGGAGACGGATGACTATCGTATTGAGATTAATCGAGACGATGGCAGCGGTAACCAGGTTCGCATCACTGCCACCGCGAAACGTGAGGATTTACGGAGTTTTACCAGTGGGGTGTTTATGGTTCCTAATGAACGGGGTTTGGAGGTGTCTCTGGTGGGAATCTGTCGCAGCGATGAGCCGGATCTGACGGCCCCGGCCATGCCAATCCCCCCAGAAACGGCTGAGGGGACGGTGACTTGCGCGCCGGGGTCTCATTTAATGGAACGCTAGTCTTGACAATCGCTGTATTTTGTGGTAATAACCCCCATCAAGGCGAGGGGAGTCGCTCACCACGAATCGCGTAATCTAACAGTTGCATGGGGTGGTAGAGGGGAGTCTGTCGCCCCTGGAGTTGCAGGTGTTTTTGGATTTGCAGGGAACAGCCGGGGTTGGCGGAGACGATAATGTCGGCCCCTGTTTGGCTGAGGTTTTCTACTTTGAGTTGCCCGAGTTCATCGGCCACCTGTGGTTGCAGCATATTGTAAACACCGGCACTGCCACAACAGAGGGCAGCATCCTGGGATTCGCGTAGGGAGACGTGGGGGATTTGCCGCAGCAGTTGCCGGGGTTGGGCACTAATTTTTTGCCCGTGAATTAGATGACAGGCATCTTGATAGGCGATCGCCAACTCGCCATCGCTAAGGGGATGCAGGGGCGTAGTAACGCCCACATCGATTAAAAACTCATTCACATCCCGAACCCGACTAGCAAATTCTCGGGCTTTGTCCCGATAGTCGGGGTCATCTTGCAGGATATGTCCATACTCTTTGAGGGTATGACCACAGCCGGCGGCGTTAATCACGATGTAGTCAATCTCGCTGCCCTCAAAGCTATCAATCATCTGACGGGCGATCGCCTGGGCCTGAGATTCCTGTCCCTGGTGAGCCGGTAATGCCCCACAGCAGCCCTGAGTTTTGGGAATCACGAGTTCGCAGCCATTCGCCGTCAAAACTCGCGCGGTAGCGGCATTCACCGGGTCAAAAAAGAGCCGTTGCACACAGCCGAGAATCATGCCAACGCGGTAGCGTTTTTGCCCCTGAGCGGGAATGAGCGTGGGAAAATCACGTTGGAGGGATTTGTGGTCAATCTCGGGAAGAATCGCCTCCATCGCTCCTAAGCGGGGAAACACTCGGTTTAACAGTCCCGTGGAACGAACCACCTGACGCAACCCGGATTTTTGATACACCAGGAGGGGGTAGAGAAGGGGCCGCAGGCGATTGGGATAGGGAAAGAGATTGAAAATCAGGGAACGCAGTAGGCGATCGCCCAAGGAACGGGGCACATTTCGCTCCACCTGAGGCCGAGTGGCGGCAATCAGTTTGTCATACTCAACACCCGAGGGACAGGTGGTGACACAGGCCAGACAGCCTAAGCAGGAATCAAAATGTTGACTGGTGGCTGGCTTGAGGTCCGCTTCCCCTTTTTTGATGGCATCCATCATGTAGATGCGTCCTCGGGGGGAATCCATTTCTTTGCCGATGACGCGATAACTCGGACAGGTGGACAGACAAAAGCCACAGTGAACACAGGTATCAATTAAGTCCTGTTTGGGGGGATGTTTGCTGTCAAATCCCGTTTCGTTGGCGGTGAGTTCCCCAATGTGGGGATTTTGTCCGAGGAAGTTGCTTTCTTTGGCGGGGATGGAGGTCATAGGGAAGAAGGCAAGAGGCAAGAGGCAAGAGGCAAGAGGCAAGAGGCAAAAGGCAGTAGGCAAAAGAAAAGACGTAGGGGCGTACCCTGGTCACTGAGCGATAGTCGAAGTGGTGGTTGCCCTAGTAGGCAGTAGGTGGTAGTGGGGGAGGGACAAAAGGGGGCAAACCTGGAGGCTTGCCCGGTTGGAGGTTAGGGGGTTTCGCTGGATTTGGGACTGTCGGAGGAGTCGAAGGGATCGGGGATTGAACTGGGTTCGGGGGAGGTTTCCTCGATTTCCGGTTCCGGTTCGGGTTCGGGGGAGGTGGCCTCGGGTTCGTCTTCCGGTTCGGGTTCGGGGGAGGTGGCCTCGGGTTCGTCTTCCGGTTCGGGTTCGGGGGAGGTTTCCTCGGGTTCGTCTTCGTCTTCGTCGGTATCCTTGACGGTTTCGGCGTTTACCGTGGGTACGGGGGCGATCGCCGGAATGGGTTTGGGATCGCCTTGAATCCCGAGTTGTTGCTTGGCTTGGCCAATGACATAGCGACTGCCGGAAGACCCCACCTCCAAGAGGGATTTGCTTAAATCAGCAAAGCGGTTTTCACTGTGTTGATTTTCTTGGTTTTGATACCAGACCTTTGTATTATAAGTAATTTGTCGGACATATTGTCCTGCCCAGAAAAAGATGAGAAACACCAGACAAAATATCATCCAGAGGAGGGTGAGGATTTCCTTTAATAGCTTTCCTGTCAGGGATAACGCCTTGGAATAGGTGTCTCGGGTCTCCGGCGTAAAAAGGAGTTCGCCCACTAGAGAAAGTTGCTGTTTGAGTCGATTCATGAGTTGTTGTCAAAAAAATGGTTTTGGGAAGTTGACATTATAATATATCGGTTTTTTGACGGTTCTCGGGGATTAAAGCAGCAAGCGACCTGGACTCAGGCGAGTTTGAGGGTCAAACTGCTGTTTAATGCGTGTCATGGCGATTTTGGCTGAACCGAGATCACCCCAGGGGTTGATTTGACGTTTGAGAGCTTGGGGGGCTTCTAAAATCGTGAGAAAGCCGCCGTTGGTTTGGCAATGGCGACGCAGTTGCCCGAGAATGCTGCTAGTGGCTTGATGACGAGGGAGGGTGAGATGTCCCAGGCCACTCCCAGCATAGAAACGGGCGATCGCCCTCTCATCGCTGTGTTGCACCTGAAGCTGAGCCAAAATCTCCTCAAGACGGTCTAAGGTAGAGATCATGGCTGTTGGACGTACCCCCCATTTGAGCAATACCCGCTCCTGGGGGGTTCCCTGTTCTAGGGCCTGCTGCGATCGCCCCCAAAATTCCTGTTCCTCCTCAGCCTCAAATGAGGTAACCCCTAACCCGAGTCGTTGGGCCAACTCCCGCAGGCGATCGCGTTGTTGTTCGACACTGGCGGCGACATTCTGCACTCGAATCCCTAAGCCTAACTCCCCTTCAAGTTGTAGCTGATGCAGCAGTCCTGGGGAGAGTAGATCCAGGGCGCTGGGAACCACCGAGGAGCGCCGAATCGCCATAACCGCTTCGCCAATCTCCGAGGCCTCTCCCGTCATGACAAGGGTTTGTGAGGCTTCGGGGATGGGATAGAGACGGAAGGTTAACTGCGTGATCACCCCCAAGGTTCCATAGGAGGCGGTGAGGAGTTTCATTAAGTCATAGCCGGCCACATTTTTCACCACCCGTCCCCCGGCCTTGACGAGTTGTCCATCATGGCGAACAAAAGAAATCCCAATGAGGCGATCGCGAATACCGTTGTATCGCTGTCGCAAACTTCCCATATCTCCCGTCGCCACAATTCCGCCAATCGTGGCATCATCGGCATAGGTGGGGTCGATCGCCAAGAACTGCTGAGATTTCGCTAAAATTTCCTCAACGGCCCTCAATTTCGCCCCGGCTTCCACCGTTACCGTTAAATCCCCAACGGCGTGTTCCACAAGGCGATCGAGGTGACGGGTGGACATCACCCAGGGAGCGTTTTCGACAACTCCGCCCCAATGGAGTTTGGAACCCGATCCCATGGGAATTACCGCAATTCCCCAATCATGGGCGATCCGCATCGCCTCAGCCAAGGCCTCAACCGTCTGGGGATACAAGATGGCTTCGGGAGTCTCCCCGGTTGTGGCCGCCTTGAGGTGATGGCGTTCCGCCTCCGTTAAGTCTCCCCATTGGACAATTGTTCCTCCCGGCCACTGATCTGCAAGTTCTGCAACCTGTCCACCCATAATTTCCCTTTGTCCTAACCGACGTTGCACCGTTAATACCGTGTCTCTTACTAGAATATGGTACAAATCGACCACGTTCACTTCTACGTCGACCAGGCCCGAATTTGGCGTGACTGGTTTGTTCATATCCTCGGGTTTCAGTCTCAGCCTGCACTGATCACCCCAGATTCTCAAGTTGAGATCCTCAACACCGATCATCTCAAGGTCTGTCTGTCGGCTCCTCGCCGCCCCAATAGCCCCGTTGCCCAGTTTTTGCAAAAACACCCTCCGGGGGTGGCTGACATCGCTCTCAGGGTGCAAAATCTGGCGGAAATTTGCGCTCATCCTAAAGTGAGGGTCTTAATCCCGCCGCATCGTTCCTCGGAGGGAGAACTCACCGCGCAAATCGCCGCCTGGGGATCGTTACGACATACCCTAATTGAGAAACTTGAACTTGAGAAACTTGAGGGGCCATCTGAAGAACCGGTGAGGAAATCGGGGACTGGGGGCCCTGTGGGGGCGATCGATCATAGTGTTCTCAACGTACCCTCGGGAACACTACAAGCGGCCGTCGATTGGTATTGTGATGTCTTGGGCTTTACCCCACAACAGCAATTTACCATCGCCACGGCGCGATCGTCGCTCCATTCCCAAGTCTTGGTTCACCCCGATAGCGGTGTTCAGCTTCCCGTTAACGAACCGACTTCCCCCAACTCACAAATTCAGGAATTTCTGGATCACAATCGCGGGGCCGGGATTCAACATATCGCCCTGAATACCCCGGATATTCTGCATTGGGTTCCCCGACTCCGACAGTTGGGGCTATCCTTTCTTAAGGTTCCTGGAACCTATTATGAGGGTCTACGTCAGAAACCGGGGTTTTGTCTGAGGGAATCAGAATGGCGGCAACTGGTTGAGGCAGAAATTCTCGTAGATTGGAATGATGCCACCTATCCCGCCTTACTCCTGCAAACCTTCACTGAACCGATTTTTCAGCAACCTACCTTTTTCTTTGAACTCATCGAACGCCGTTCGGTTCAAGTTCAGGGACAGTCTATCACCGCCCAAGGCTTTGGAGAAGGGAACTTTCAAGCCCTCTTTGAAGCCGTCGAACAACAACAACTACAACGAAAGGGCGATCGTTAATCATAACGATTCCCCATTCCCTGATTGGTGCGTTCCGGCACGCACCCCACCCCTACTGCCTACTGCCCAGGGCGAACACAAGGGTACGCCCCTACGTCTTTTGCCTCTTGCCTCTTGCCTCTTGCCTCTTGCCTCTTGCCTTTTACCCCCATGTCTTCTCCCCTAGTTAGTCTCATTACCCCCTGCTACAACGATAAACGTTATATTCGTCAAGCCTTAGAATCCGTCCAACAATCTAATTATCCCAATATCGAGCATTTCGTAATTGATGATGGCTCAACAGATGGGACAGCCGACTATTTGGAGGAGTTGCGATCGCAGTTTTCCTTTTATCTCGTCAAATCCGCCAAGCATATCGGAGTCGCGGCTGCCCGTAATTTAGCAATTTCTTTATCAAAAGGCAAATATATTTTGCCCCTAGATTCCGATAATTATTTGAGTTCCGGCTATGTTGAAACCTTGGTCACTCAAGCGGAACAACTGCCAGAAAAATATTGCCCCCTCTACCCTACAATGGTGTTGTTTGGAGAGGCTAAGAATACAATTCCGGCTCAACCTTGGTCTGTAGATAAACTCCTCAAATCTCCTTTTATTCATGTTAACTCTCTCTTTTCTCGCAAAGCCTTTGAGGCAGCAGGAGGATTTGACCCCAATTTAGGGTTATTCGAGGATTATGACCTGTTTATTGCCATGGCCTTAAAGGGATTTGTGGGATATCCTGTGCCGGAAGCAACGCTACATTATCGAATCCGTAAAGATGGCGTGGTTGACCATTTTAATCAACGGGGTGGAGAAACGCAAAAACAGCGATGTCGCCGCTATATTTTTCGCAAGCGTCAAGGGGAGTTCGAACGCCTCAAACTTGACAGCCATCCCCAAGTATCGATTCACTTACGGGGAATTAGCCGTAAACTTGTCAATGAAAGCCTGAGTACTCGCCTCTTATATCTGATTCCCCCTGATGCGAACCGGGTGGTGGAGATTGGTTGTCAAACGGGTGAGATGGGGGAAGCGTATAAACGGATTAACCCTCATGGAACTTATATTGGCATCGATGAGCGGCCAGAAGAACTCAATAGCGCCAAATCTCGTCTTGATCAGGTGTTTCAGACGTCATTATCCCAGATTGCTAATGTGGCGATCGCCCCAGGTTCAGTCGATTGTGTAGTTATTTCTAAAAACTTAGCGCAGTTAGCGGAACCCGTCAAATTGTTGCAAACCATTCGCCTCTGGCTAAAACCTGGAGGACAGGTGAGTTGTGCAGTTCCCAATCCTCACTATTGGCAAGCAATTCTAGGATTACTGCAAGGTAAGCATCAGGATACATTAGATGTCGATGATGTGCAGAAAATCTTTACTGCTGCCAATTTACAATTGTTTGAGATGGAGCGTTATGGAGGTGTTAGTGAAGACGCTAAAGCTTTTCAGGAGAAATTAAAACCTGTTTTAGATGCCTATAAAATCCCTCTAGCAAATTATGAAAAACGCAACACAACAGAAGCCTATTTAGTACGAGCGTGGAAGGGGGAACAACTTCTAAAACGACTGTTTGTGCAGACGGTGATGATTTCTACCATGGCCTCGGATCAGGTGCGGGTGTATCAACCCGATCGCTGTATTCGCACGATTCCGGGGGTTCGCACCGATGCCCAACTCTATAATGTGAGTTTGAATGCAGCGTTACCGGGGGAAGAAAAGGTCTTTATTTGGCAGCGATCGCGCCTGACAAAAGCCGATGCAGTGACTAAACAACGGCAATTGATTGAGGCGGGATATTTGATTGTGGTGGAGATAGATGATGATCCACGTTTCTGGCCCGAACATATTGAAGAGGATTTCATTACCTATCGCAGTTGTCACTGTATCCAAACCTCCACCGAACCCCTAGCGGAGTTTTTGCGTCAGTTCAACCCCTACGTCAAGGTGTTCCCCAATCAACTCCCAGAACT
Organism: Phormidium sp. PBR-2020; assembly: GCA_020386575.1. Taxonomy (GTDB): domain Bacteria; phylum Cyanobacteriota; class Cyanobacteriia; order Cyanobacteriales; family Geitlerinemataceae; genus Sodalinema. The sequence goes on from CP075902.1 coordinate 2,625,368, forward strand.
CCCCCCAGCGCGAGAGTACCGCCAGGATGGCCGCATGACCGTATTTTTTGGCGCCTTGAACCGAGAACGGGATTGGCAGCCTTTGGTTGATAGAATAAATCGAGTCCTCGAACCCTTGGGCGATCGCGTGCAAGTGCAGGTGGTTCACGATCAAAAGTTCTTTCAGGCCTTGGAGACTCCCCATAAGCAGTTTGAACCCACCTGTTCCTATCACCGCTATCATGAACTGCTGCGCCAGGCGGATTTAGCCCTGCTTCCCCTGAACTACACCGAGTTCAACTCCATGAAGTCGGATCTTAAGTTTATCGAATGTGCGGGACAGGGAGTGACCGTATTGGCCAGTCCGACGGTTTACGCTGCGTCGGTGCAGGAGGGACAAACTGGGGTAATATACGAAACCCTGGATCAGTTTGAGCAGAAGTTCCGCCGTCTGGTGACAGATACCCCCTGGCGGCGACAACTGGCCCAAAACGCCTATAACTGGGTTCGTGATCAGCGGCTATTATCGCTCCATTATCGAGAGCGAGTCGCCTGGTATTGGCAGATGCGATCGCGCCTCCCGGAACTGAACGAGGCCTTACGTCAACGGGTTCCTGAGATTTTCCGCTAATGGCCCCCTCACCCCTCCCTTAACCGTGTATTTGAAGTCCCTGAATCTGCAAGCTTTCCGCAACTATACGGCGCAAACGGTGAACTTTACGGCACCGAAAACGATTCTGGTGGGGAATAACGCTCAGGGAAAGTCGAATCTCCTAGAAAGTGTGGCCCTGCTGTCGACTCTGAAAAGCCAACGGGCCACCAGCGATCGCGAGTTGGTGCAAAACGACGCCGCTATGGGGCAAATTCGCGGTGGCCTCGAACGCCTCACCGGGGAGATTGACTTAGAAATTCGGCTGCGGCGATCGGGCCGACGCACAGTCTGTGTCGATCGCCAAGCCTGTCGCCGTCAATTGGATTTCCTGGGATTACTCAACGTCGTGGAGTTTTCCAGCCTGGATTTGGACTTAGTGCGCGGTTCCCCAGATGATCGTCGCCGCTGGCTGGATGGCTTGGTGATCCAACTCGAACCCCTCTACGCCCATCTGTTGAAGGACTATGGCCAAATTCTCCGTCATCGCAATGCCCTATTGAAACAGTATCGTGGCCGCTCCCAAGTTGGCGATGAGGCCATGCGTTCTGTCTTAGACTTCCAACTGGCGACAGCGGGGGCCCGCGTCATGCGACGACGTTGGCGAGCGATACAGCGAATTGCGCCTCTAGCCCAACGGTGGCATCAAGAGATTAGTGGCCAAACCGAGTGTTTGTCCGTTGACTATGCTCCCCAGGTGCAAGATATCCCCGATTTCAACGATGCTGAGGCGGTACGTCAAGGATTTTTGCAGCAATTGCGCGATCGCCACCTCGCCGAACAACACCAAGGAACCACCCTCACCGGCCCCCACCGAGACGAAGTGATGCTCTCAATCAATCAAACCCCGGCCCGACGCTATGGTTCCCAAGGCCAACAGCGGACTCTGGTGTTAGCCCTGAAACTCTCAGAATTACAACTAATTGAGGCGGTTGTCGGGGAACCGCCGGTGTTACTCCTCGATGATGTTTTAGCGGAGTTGGATCTGCAACGACAAAATCAACTCCTCGAAACCATTGAGGATCGCTTCCAAACCCTCATCTCAACCACCCACCTGGGAGCCTTTGATACTCAGTGGCTCAGGAGTTCTCAGGTGTTGCGGGTTTGTGGGGGGCAGATTGAAGTGCCAGAGGCGGTTCAACCCTCCCTGGGCGCGTCATGAAATCCCTAAGGGTCAGGTTTTCCTAAGCTTTTTAAATTTTTATGACGAAATCGACGCAGAATGCGTATAATCAGGAAAGGTTTTTTGTATTCTGTAACGGTTTGCTACAAACCTTTAGCTCAGGGATACAATTACCCCCTGGAATGTCAAGAGTTGTAAACGATGCCCCGGATACTCGTCATTGACGATGACCCCGCAATTTCTGAACTGGTTGCCATCAACCTAGAAATGGCGGGGTATGAAGTGAGCCAAGCTGAAGACGGTGTCAAAGCTCAGGCCTTGGCAATGCAGTTAGTGCCTGATCTGATTGTTTTAGATTTGATGCTGCCGAAGGTCGATGGGTTTACCGTCTGTCAGCGGTTACGTCGTGACGATCGCACGGCCGATGTTCCCATTCTCATGCTCACCGCCTTGGGGCAAACCCAGGAGAAAGTTGAGGGGTTTAACGCGGGTGCTGATGACTACATGACGAAACCCTTTGAGATTGAGGAGATGTTGGCGCGAGTTCGGGCCCTATTGCGACGTACTGATCGCATCCCCCAAGCCGCCAAACATACGGAAATCCTCAATTATGGCTCGTTGACTCTGGTTCCTGAGCGATTTGAAGCGATTTGGTTCAATAAGACCGTCAAACTGACTCATCTGGAGTTTGAACTCCTCCATTGTCTGTTGCAACGTCACGGACAGACGGTGTCCCCCAGTGAGATCCTCAAGGAAGTCTGGGGCTATGATCCTGATGATGATATCGAGACAATTCGGGTGCATATTCGTCATTTACGCACCAAGTTGGAGCCAGATCCTCGCCATCCCAAGTATATTAAGACGGTGTATGGGGCGGGCTATTGTTTGGAGTTACCTGGAAATGAATACACCGAGGAGGGTGTCTCGGGACTGTCCTCGGAGTCGAAAGGTTAAGCCAATTCTGTAATATCCCATTTTGCCGGCCTCTGTAGTAGAATCAGCCTAACCGCTCGCCACTCCAGGGGGGCGATTGTGATGGGTTCAAGGGGGTTAGCATGACCAAGGTTTTACATGGAACCTGGATTCCCGAAGACGGGGACGGCTTTGTTCAAGAGGGAGCCTTTTATATCTGGGTAGAAAGCCAAGACAAACTCAAAAGGAAAAACGGCCCGGGAATTCATCCGTTTCACCTCTCGGACAAAGCCTTGGAGGAGTTTGTTCATGATAACCTCGGCATGCATGATGCTCCCAGACGAATTGGTTACCGTCTTCAACCTCAATACTTTTTACTCCCCAGTCGCGACAATCAACCGCTTCTCTCTTGGGAATTAGCAACCTATTTAGAAGCCGAGTTAGAGCAAGCATTTGAGTTTCAATTTTGGCAGATTCTCTGTTACCGTCTCGAAACGATTACCGCAATCAATACCTCCGTCAAAACGGAAATTTGTAATGCGATCGCCACCCTCAACGACCTCCATTTCTTCTGCCTCTATCACAGTGACGAGTTTCAACTTGGGGCAGACTTACTCTTTTGGTATCACTATAGCCAAGCCTTTCGAGATATTATCTTAAAAGACCAATATATTCCCAGTTTTAAATATCATATCACCCAGCCCAAAAGCCGCAAAAAACGGAAACCTTTTGCCATTTATGCCGGCTGGGAGATTGTCTCGCCCCACTATGAAAGCCTCATCGAAACCTATGCCCCAGCCATGCCGATCGCCTGTGGTTCTGGATGGTCTAAGCCCCCCAAACATCCAGAATTTCACGATTCCGAGACCCTGCTGCGGCATTTCAGCGAATGTATTATCACCCAGCTTGCCAGTCGCTTTCAGACTACGAAAAAACTGAACGACCAGCTCTCAAAAACCGTGTTAAACTCCTGTGTGACCCCAGGGCAAATCCTAGAGCCTCTTGACCCACCCGAGGAGTTTTTAGAAACCTATACAACCTGGCAGGCTTGGCGCAATAAAATTCTTCAGAGTTATCAAGGCTTACCCTTCAATCTTTACATTCAACTGATTTCTCCAGAAGACCCCGATGACCCCTGGTTTCTCAATTTCTTAGTCTCCCCCAAAGCCGACCCCTCCCTGCGAGTTGAGTTAGCCGACTATTGGCAAGGAAAATCCTCCCAACAACAAGTCCTGCGCCAGCAATTAGGGGATAACTTCGAGGCAGAACTGTTGATAAATTTAGGCTATGCCGCGCGGATGTATCCCAAACTCTGGGACGGATTAGAAACCCCAGAACCTGTTGGGGTGCGACTAACGAGTGAAGAGGCTTGGGAATTTTTACATGAAAGCGCCTGGGTGTTGGAAGATGCCGATTACAAAGTCTTGCTTCCCGCCTGGTGGACTCCTTCGGGACGGCGACGGGCCAAACTGCGCCTCAAGGCCTCCAGTAGCAGTCAATCGGCGGGAAACAGTAGCAACAAAAGCTATCTCAACGCTGAACAACTGGTGAAATATCAGTATGAATTGGCCATTGGTGACGAAACCGTCAGTCGAGAGGAATGGCAAAAACTGGTTGAGGCCAAGCAACCCCTAATTCAGTTTCGCGGTGAGTGGGTGGAACTGGACTTGGCGCAAATGGAGAAAACCCTGAAATTTTGGGATGAACAGGGAAAAGACGAGCAATCCATGACCTTGATGGAGTTATTGCAACGTCAGGCTGAGTCCGATGAAGCCTTAGAGGTGGAACGGGATTCCACCCTAGAACGGATGTTACAGCAACTGACCGATAAAACTGCGGTGACTCCCATCGAGGTGTTAGACGGGTTTGAGGGAACCCTAAGAGACTATCAGAAGCGAGGGGTGGCTTGGTTGAGTTTCCTCGAACAAGTGGGACTCAATGGCTGTTTGGCCGATGATATGGGGTTAGGGAAGACGATTCAGGTGATTGCGCGGTTGATTCAGGAACGGCAAGATGAAGCCAGGGTTCAGCCAACGCTGTTGATTGCACCCACGTCAGTGTTAGGGAATTGGCAGAAAGAGGTGAGCCGATTTGCCCCCCAACTTCGCACTCAGGTGCATCATGGGGGAAGCCGGGTTCAGGAGAGTAAGGCGTTTAAGCAAGCGGCGGCGGAGGTGGATGTGCTGATTACGTCCTATACTCTGGTGCGTAAGGATGCCAACCTGTTTAATGGGGTGGATTGGCAGCGTATTGTCCTGGATGAAGCGCAAAATATCAAGAATCCCAAAACGGCCCAAACGAAGGCAATTTTGAAACTCAAGGCACAACATCGGCTGGCCTTGACGGGAACTCCGGTGGAAAACCGTCTGCTGGATTTATGGTCGATTTTTAATTTCCTCAATCCGGGCTATTTAGGGACACAAAATAAGTTTCGCAAGTCGTTTGAGGTTCCCATTCAACGCAATAATAGTCTGCGGCAAGCCACGACGTTGAAGAAGTTGGTAGAACCCTTTATTTTGCGGCGGTTGAAAACTGATAAGTCAATCATTAAGGATTTGCCGGATAAGATTGAGCAAAAAGTCTATTGTAATTTGACGAAGGAGCAGGCATCGTTGTATGAAGCGGTTGTTAAGGAGGTGGAGAAAAGTTTAGTTGAGAGCGAGGGGATTCAACGCAAGGGGTTGATTTTATCGACGCTGACCCGATTGAAGCAGATTTGCAATCATCCGCGTCAATTTTTGCAGGATGAGAGTGAGTTTAGTCCGGGGCGATCGCACAAACTCTCTCGTTTAACAGATATGCTCGATGAAGTCATCGCTGAGGGAGAAAGTGTGCTGATTTTTACGCAGTTTCGCGACATCGGTGATGCCATGGAACAGTATTTACGTCATAGTTGCCGCTATCCCACCTATTATATCCATGGGGCTACGAGTCGTCAGCGGCGCGATCGCATGATTCAAGAGTTCCAAAATCCTGATACTCCTCCCTCCATTTTCATTCTCTCCTTAAAAGCCGGGGGGGTGGGAATTACCCTAACCAAAGCTAATCATGTCTTCCACTTTGATCGCTGGTGGAACCCCGCCGTCGAAAACCAAGCCACGGACCGGGCCTTTCGCATTGGTCAAGAGAAAAACGTGTTTGTTCATAAATTTGTTACCCTAGGCTCATTAGAGGAACGAATCGACCAAATGATTGAGGACAAACAAAAGTTAGCCGAGTCCGTCGTTGGGTCGGACGAGTCCTGGCTTACGGAATTAGATAACGACACCTTTAGAGACCTAATTGCCCTCAATCGAAATGCCGTTCTGTAATAGGAGGCAAAAGGCAAAAGGCAAAAGGCAAAAGGCAAAAGGGAACAGGGCATGGGGAATTTCGGAACTGGGAGACCTGATCCTGAACCCCTCCGGGGAGGGGAAAATCTACACCTTAGAGTTGCCCAAAAACATTAGGAGGAAAAAATCATGGCTGGACAAAGCAAAACCTGGTGGGGACAAAAATTTATTGAAGCCTTAGAATCGTTTTGCGACCCCAATCGTTTAAGGCGGGGTCGCTCCTATGCGAATCCTCGCAAAATCATCAATTTTGAGAGAGACAAAGGAGATATTTTGGCTCATGTTCGTGGCTCTGTGAATCCTTATTTTGGAGTCTATAAAGAACCCCTTTACGCCACTGAAGTTAAAATTGTTCCTATTCCCAAAAAAGACTGGACTAAAATTATCCAGAAACTCTCCACCAACGCCAGTTTTGTCTCTCGGCTACTTCTGAACGAAATACCAGAAAATATCGAGGACTGCTTTGAAGAGGCGGGATATAATTTCCTTCCCCACAGTTCTCGGGACTTCCAAACCAACTGCACCTGTCCCGACTGGTCGAATCCTTGTAAACATATTGCCGGGGTTTGTTATTGGCTGGCGGAAGAACTCGACCATGACCCATTTTTGCTATTTGAACTGCGAGGTTTAAGCCGAGATGCTTTGCAGAAGGAACTCAAGAAAACTCCCTTAGGAAAAGCCTTGGCGAGTGGCTTAGTAGAGGATAAACTTGAGCCAGAACCTGTGGAGAGTTATAGCACTGTTCCCCAAACAAAAGCCGTCCCCAATTCTATTAGTTTAAAAGAATTTTGGCTCGGGTCTCAACGGATTCCCGAAGCTCCTCCCAGTCGTGGTGGCGCGCAAGTCTCAGGAATTGTGGTGAAGAAACAGGGAGATAATCCGGAGTTTTGGGATGGCGATCGCTCCTTTTTAGAAACCATGGACGAAATCTATGAACGAGTCCGGACTAAGTATAAAAACGTGTTTTGAATCTGTTTTAAATCTGGTGTTATAGCAATCGCAGATTGACTTAGGACTGCTCATTAGGTAGAGACCTCCCCACCTACTGCCTGCTGCCTGCTGCCTGCTGCCTACTGCCTACTGCCTTCTTTTCCCCAGTTTTTTGTCTTATTCAGACCCACTTTTGCTATACCTTTAAATTATGCTCACTCAACTACAGTCAGACAGTCCTCAACAGCTTCTTCTACAAGGGGTCAGTTGGCAAAAATATGAGCAATTCCTGCAATTACTCGGTGATGAATTTCCCAATTTGCGCCTAAAGTACCTAGAGGGTCAATTACAACTGGTGTCTCCGAGTCGTAATCATGAACTCATCAAGCGCAACCTGGCGCGACTCATCGAGGTATATCTCGAAGAAACGCGAATTCCTTTCTGGGGATTGGGGTCAACAACCTTTCGCCGAGAATCCAACAGCCGAGGGATTGAACCCGATGAGTGTTACTGTTTCCATGAGGAAAAACCCTATCCTGACCTGGCTCTAGAAGTTGTCATTACGTCAGGTGGAATTGATAGTCTGGCTATCTATGAAGGGTTAGGAGTTCCTGAAGTTTGGTTTTGGCAACGGGGTCAATTAGAAATTTACGTCTTGAGCGAGTCTCGGTATCAGAAACGTGACAGAAGCGCCCAACTCCCTGATTTACCCATCTCCCAATTGACCCAACAGGTAACATCCTCGAATCCCCTAGAGGCGGTCTTAGCATTTCGCCAAGGTCTGCGGGGAGAAGATTCACGATGACGCCGTATATTCGCAAAACACATTGAGGCCAATCTTGAGAATATAGAGAACCACAATCGTTGAAATGGCCGGGTCAATGGGTAGGCCCGCTGCTGTCGTCAGGGAGACAATTAACCCAGTCAAGAGGGGCGCACTGCTGGGATTCTTCGTATAAGTCTGAAATTGAGCCTGAAGTCCCTCATCACCGCAGAGTTCTTCTCGCAATACCTTAATCAAGGTATCCCACAATTTGCGCCCCCGGCTCAACTCCGGCGGCCCCTGAGTTTGACTCCAGAGGTCTTCGACGGTGGTTTCCACATTGCCATTATGGGCCTCCAAGGCGGACATGGCCCGTTGACCCGGTTCATAGTCCGCCAGTAGGCTGTGATAGGGTTGGCGATCGCGGACGGTGAGATAAACAGACATGGACGTTCCAGACTCGCAAAGCATATCTCCAGTCTAATTCACAGACCCCAAAGACCCCATAAACGCCGGATAAACAAAGGCAAAGGCCGTGGCGGCGGGAACTGAATTTCCCTGAGCGTCTTCAACTCGAACCGTCTCCAAGTCCTCATCCCACCAAACTCGCAGCGACTGTCCTCCCAGTTGCACCGTTTGTTCCCCGACTTGGCGAATCTCCTCATGGACCAGTTGCAGACTTTCCCCAGAAAATTGTCCCTGGGGGGTATTCTCGTCGCTTTGCCAAATGTAGCTGATGGCATCTTTCGGATGCAAGCTTAACTGGTCTTGATGGCGGACTGGAAACACGAGAGTGCGATCGCGGTTATAACTGCCATAGGGATAACGTTGATAATCCCGCTCATGTCCCGTCTCCGTCGAAAGAATTTGACTATCAGGATGGCGTTCCAACCAGTTCCCCAACTGGGTTTTCACTGCCGGAACCCGCTCTAAACTTTGATTGACTTGAGCCCCCACCACCCCCAGTCCCCAGGGTTGGGCATAGAGACTATCATCACGGCGATCGAACATCACCAAACAACTTTGATAAAGTCGTCCCGAGACCCCAAAGGTGGTGTCTCCTCGCTCAAAGGCGATCGCCGTATCACAAAGTGGGCAATAGGTCACACTCACATTCACCCCGCCAATCGTATCATTGACGATTTCATGCCAATTGAGAATCCCAATCGGATAGGCTTTGGCTTCCCCATTCACCACCATCCCCATCACCTCTTGACTCTCATCAAACGGCGTTGTCCCCGCCGAGTCAAATTTAGGGTCATCAATACTGGGAATCCCATCTTTCGGGGGTCCCCCAGCCAGAAGTTCTGACGGATTCACCCGAGGGTCCTGACCCGGTGACGCAGACTGTTGCGCATCCTCAACCGCTTTTTCCATATTATTGAGAACCTGGGTCATGCTGAAATGGCGAAGCTTGAAATTATCCCAACCCCCCGCCTGGGCCACTAATCCCCCCAATCCAAGCAGAACCGTAATTGCAGCCGTTTTCCCTAAAATTCTCATAGAAGGTTTCATGATTAAACCGATGAATGCTATCTCTAGGGATACGAGAACCTGGGGCGATCGGTTCTAGCCCGATTTCAGCAGACCCTGGCTAGAATAAAAACAAAATCCTTGACAACACCTTCCCCGCTTCCCCCCCGGGTGAACCGCCTTCAATGACCCCCACCTGGCATTTGCCGAGGTGGGGGAGTGACCGGAGATAACCCGGTCGTAGCTGCGAATCGGCCATTGAGGTGCATACGGCAACACGTCCGGTTGCTTCTCTAAATCGGATTATCTGTAAGGCCCTGGAATCTCAGGGAGTGGGGTTAACCCAGACACCCCGTATGTACTGGCTTAAGAGACCTGTAGTTTGGGAATTATCTTCCATGCAACGTATCCCGGTGCAAAACCCTGATGGGACTCCCGCCATGCCCACCAAGCGCCATCGCGCGCAGCGATGGGTCGAGCAAGGCAGAGCGACATGGGTAAAAACTAATCTGCGCCTTAAGGCCGTGCGCCTGAACGCCGAACCATCGGGTCGTAAGACCCAACCCATTGTGGTTGGAGTCGATCCCGGCAAACTCTATTCAGGGATTGCCGTTCAATCGTCTAAAGCGACCCTATTTCAGTCCCACCTAGAACTCCCCTATCTCAAGGTACGGGAGCGGATGGACAATCGTAGAATGCTTCGGCGTTCTCGCCGTAGTCGGCGAATCAATCGAGAGTTACCCTTCCCATTACGGAATCATCGCCAAAAACGATTTAACAACCGTAGACAGAAGAAAGTCGCCCCCAGCATCCGAGCGAACCGAGACTTAGAGTTTCGGGTCGTTCAGGAGCTATCCCGACTGTTCCCCATTGCTGCCATTGGCTACGAGAAAGTCCGCGCCGACGTGGACCTAACCTCAGGTCGAAAAGGGGCAAAATCCGGTAAGGGTTTCTCACCGGTCATGGTGGGGCAAGCCTACGCCATCAAGAAAATGGAGCAGATTGCCCCAGTTTATACTCGTTATGGGTGGCAGAGTGATGGCAATGGCACGGCTCAACTTCGCTCGATTTTGGGATTAACGAAATCTCAGGATAAAGCCAGGCCAATCCCCCAAACCCATGCTGTTGATGGTATTGCCTTAGCTTGTGGATACTTCATTCAGTATCGCCCTTTCTACGGAAAACGGAGTCACGGTTGTCTGGTATTTGGCCAGGTTAAACTCACATCTGCCCCATTTGTGGTGATTAAACGCCCACCCATCAGTCGTCGGCAACTGCACCTGATGGTTCCGAAAAAGAAGGGGGTACGCCGCAAATATGGGGGTACAGTGACCCGCCACGGATTCCGAAAAGGGGATTTGGTGCGGGCTGAAATGGCCGGTCGCGTCTCGGTTGGCTATGTCAGTGGGGATACCGCTCGGCAAGTTTCGGTTTCTGGGTTGACCTGGAAGCGCATTGGCCAGTTTAGTGCTGGCAAAGTTACGTTACTCTATCGCGCCACGGGCATTTTAGTCAGTTGCCCGCAGAGAGGGTCAGTCAGTGGGGTATTGAACCCTACCGCCTGACACGTGTTTCCTCCCCCACCTGCGGTGCGAGGTGGGGGTTTCCACAAGGAGTTTTTGATGAATACAGCCCCCGCCTTCCTCTCCATTCCCGACTATCTCCACGGAGAACAACGCAGTCCCATCCGCCACGAATATCTCAACGGCGAGATTTTCGCGATGACGGGTGGAAGTGAGGAACATAATCGCATCGCCCTCAATATTGCTAGTCTTCTGAAATCTCATCTGCGAGGAAGTGGCTGCAAAACCTTCATCGCCGATATGAAAGTCCAAATTCAAGATGCGGTGAATCACTCGGATATCTTCTACTACCCCGATGTGATGGTCACCTGCGACCCCCAAGACCAGCAGCGATACTATAAAACTCATCCTTGTCTAATTGTGGAGGTGCTGTCTCCCTCCACCGAAAAGTTAGACCGCCGGGAAAAACGCCTCAACTATCAAACCTTACCCAGTTTGCAAGACTATCTCCTCGTCCGCCAAGACCGAGCTGAGGTGGAACGGTATCACCCCGATGACTCAGGATTTTGGCAGCCACAACGCTTCACGGCGGGAGATATTTTTCCTCTCAAGTCCGTGAATTTCGAGATGGCGGTAAGTGAGATTTATGATGAGGTAGTTCTGGGGGAACTGGGCTAAGTTGTTAAACTAAGGTTAGTTTAGACAAGCGAGCCTTATCACCATGTCTGCTTCCCGTTCTAATCCTGCGCAGACGCTCCCAGACCTGGTCTCAGACAGCCTCTCCACAGATGAGATGGATGAGATTGTGGTTCCCCCCAGTGACCTCCCCAGTAATGAACCCCCCTTGGAAAGTTCCCTGCATCTCCAACAGATTCTGCTGCTGATGTCTTGCCTCAACTGGCTCTGGAAAGACCGTCAGGACTACTTCTGTGCGGGAAACTTGACGATTTACTATAGTCCCCGTCAACTCAAATCTGAGTTGTTCCGAGGTCCCGACTTCTTTGTGGTGCGCGGAACCCCGAACCAACCTCGCAAAAGTTGGGTGGTTTGGGAAGAAGATGGCAAATATCCCAATCTGATTATCGAACTACTCTCGGACAGTACGGCTAAAACTGACCGAGGACTTAAGAAGGAGATTTATCAGGATACCTTCAGAACTCCCGACTATTTCTGGTTCGACCCCCACAGCTTGGAGTTTCAAGGCTTCCATTTGGTCGATGGGGTCTATCATCCGTTAGAGGCCAATGCCCAGGGATGGTTATGGAGTCAGCAGTTGGGACTCTATCTGGGGATTCATGAGGAGAGTTTGCGCTTTTTTAGTCCTGAGGAGACGCTGATTCCTACGCCTGAGGAGGCGGCGGAGGGGGAACGCCAGACCAATGCTAAGCTCAGGGCGAAGCTGCAAGAACTCGGAGTTGACCCAGATTCACTTTGAGGTCAACCAAGCTCGGCCCCACTCCCTCCCAGTGTCTGTTCCCGAATCGCCCCGACTGTCGTAGGATAGAGCCAGGATTCGTTACCATTAACCATGTTACTCCCCATGAGGGGTGTTGAGAGGGGCCAAATAACTACCCATGTACGCGATCGCCACTGAAACGAAACTCTACCCCACCTATATCCTGTCCGACGACTCGGCCCAGGCCCAACTAGAAATTGTCCCGGAACGCGGCGGACTCGTGACACGCTGGCAAGTTGGCGATCGCGACATCCTCTATTTCGATGCTGAACGCTTCGCGAACCCTGAACTGAGTGTCCGTGGCGGGATTCCCATTCTCTTTCCCATTTGCGGCAATCTCCCGAATAACACTTATACCCATGAGGGAACTTCCTACAGCCTCAAACAACATGGGTTTGCACGGGATTTACCCTGGACGGTTGGTGAATCCCGTACGGACAAAAGCGCCAGTTTGACCCTGGAATTGGCCAGCAACGAGGAAACCCTGGCGGTTTATCCCTTTGAGTTCCATCTGTCCTTCACCTACCGGCTGCACGGACACACTCTAGAAATTGTCCAACGCTACAGCAATCCCAGCGAGGATCAGATTCTCCCTTTCTCCTGCGGACTGCATCCCTATTTCCAAGTTCCTGATAAATCCCAATTGCGGTTTCATCTCCCCTCACACCAGTATTGGGACCAACTCGACGGAACTTTGCATGACTTCGATAATCGGTTTAACTTTGAGCGCAAGGAAATCGATGTGGCCTTTACTCAACTCCAGAGCCAAAGTGCGAGTGTCTATGATTGCAAGCAAGGATTTACCCTTAATCTCGAATATAGCACTCCCTTCTCGACCCTTGTCTTTTGGGCCGTCCAAGGGAAAGACTACTACTGTCTCGAACCCTGGAGCGCACCGCGCAACGCCCTGAATACGGGCGATCGCCTGATTCATGTTCATCCCCGTTCTAGCCTAGAAATGCTCGTGCGCCTCGATGTTCATCTCGACTGAAAAAAGTTTCTCGAACCCCTTGCACTTTTAGATGGCTGTGCTATAGTAGTTAAGGCGCAAAACAAACGCCCCATCAATTGGGTCGCTAACTCAACGGCAGAGTATTCGGCTTTTAACCGACTAGTTCTGGGTTCGAATCCCAGGCGACCCATTTTTCACCCCATCCTATCCCAATGCCTCCTCCGACATCTTCACGGGAGTGACGGTATTGGGATAAATACATCAGTTGGATCGGTCAAGCCCCGATCTACAGGGTTGAGATCTTGCGTTTCCTCTCCCTCCAGTCCCCCCATATCGGTTCCGACCCCCCCATTGAGGGGGTCGGCGACGCCTTCGAGGGCGTCACTCAAGAAACTATCGGAAAATCCCCGCTCATCAATTCCTCGACTCTCCTCCTCGGAAAAGGACGTCCGGGGGCGATCGCGCCGAGGACAGTTTCCCGACTCATCCCCAGTTTGGGAACAACTCCGCCGGGGACTTTGTGCCTGAACAGGACTCGACAGGACAGACACTAGCCCCAACAGGAGCAGTCCTCTACCCACAATAGAGAGCCAATTGCTGAACATCATCCCACGCCAAAAACTATAATCCATTTTTAATTATCTCCCATTGCCTCACGAATCCGCATCCGACTGTCTTGTAAATGGGCCCGAGTGTAGGTATCCAAATCTCGTTCTCGCCGTAGAGCTGCCGTCAACGCCTCCTCCAACTGACCTAAATAATACCGCGCCAGAGTACGGGAATCTTCCGTTCCGCGAACCTGTCCGCTGGCCATATCCAGCGATAACTGTAAATGTTGTCGCTGTAACCCCCGACGTAGACTAGAGATATTGGTGGCAACCCGTCGGCCCTCTAACACCTCAGACCAAACCCCGCGATACACCCGTCCCAGTAAGTCCGGCACTTGTAACGCTTCCCCGGGGGCGCTTCGCATCTCTAAATCTCGCAAGCGACGTAACCGTTCCGGGGCCAACAGCGATCGCAGTACCCACCCTTGAACCAGTAAAATCCGATCGTGGAGGGGATAATCTACCCGTCGAAAATCAGGATAACTTCCCCAATGGAACCAACGGGACGGCGCTAAGCTATTTAATAATCTCGGAGAAAAGTCGAAGGCATCCTCAGCAAAGATATATTGCTCCAGAAGGGCTAAACTGCGCTCCTTTTGCTCCAATGACAAGGGTTCAAAGGGGGTCACATCGGGGGACTGATGACGATTGAACGACTGGCCACCAATATGTTTGAGCAAGATCCGACTTTGACGGAAATAGTAAAACAGAGCCACATCAAACTGAGTCCGCAGACGATCAGGCGGCTCTCCCGCTCCTGGAAGCCGTTGTTCTAGGCGCTCAAATACCTCTCGCCCTAGCTGCATCTGGGATTCGGCATGATAAAGCATATCACTGCCTAGGTCAAACCAGTTAATCTCAGGATCGACTTCCGCCCAAAGATCTTCATCGGTTCCATAACTCAAGTCTGGTTCCGTCGAGCGGCTGGCGATCGCCTCTAAGCGTCGTCGTTCTTCCTGAGGTGGGAGGTGATTAAAATCTTGGTAACCATAAGTAATTGCCCATTCGTCATAGGGGCCCACTACCGTAGGAAAAAACTCCCCTTGGGGCTCCCCAGGAGCGGCAATGTTGGGCGGCATGTAGTCCATCACTGAACCGGTTAACCCCTCTCGACGAGTCAACTCCAGGTCATGGAGTTCCTCGGGAAGGCGTAGGGCACTCCCCTTAAAATTATGACGTAAGCCTAGGGTGTGGCCCACCTCATGAGCGACCAAATAGCGCAAATACTGATGAATATAGGTTTGTACCGTCTCGTGATCCTCAGGGAAATTATGTAACACCGACAGGGCCGTCAGTCCTTCCTGAAAGGCCTGAGTACAAGCAGCACAATTGCAACTTAAACGCGGACCATGATTAAAGGGAAAATTGGAGCGCGATCGCAACTCCTGTAACAACCTCTGGGCCTCCTGCTCAGCCCCCTCTACCCCAGCCGTTTCCGCTGCGATATCCTCCGTGATACAGCTTGGCTGGGAACAGCCGGGTAAGTCCACTAAGATCCGTTCGGTTTCTGGAGACCACCCCGAGCGAGACTGAGCCAATAAACTATCGCTCTCCCGCGTCAACATGCGAATGACATCGGCATTAATTAAGATATCTGCGTCAAGAATTTCCCCCGTTAAGGGATTCACCCGCGAGGGGCCCATCCCCGCCAACCCTGAGTTAAACGCTTGAATCCAGCGGACGGTATTGTAGCGAATATCGGCTGGGTCCCAAGTGGCATCATCGGGCATTTGTCGTACTTCAATGGCGTTTAGATAGCCCGCTTGTTCAAAGGCTTGATTCCACATTAAAATCCCCTCACGAATGGTTTGTCGATACTCGTGAGGCACGGTGTTTTCAATCCAAAAGACTAACGGCTCAACGGGGGGAGACAATTCAGCCGTTGGGTCTTGTTTTTCTAAATGCCAACGCTGAATATAGCGCACAAAGGGATCGGATTGACTGAAATCGGAGAGGTTTTGATAGGCGGTAATAAAATAGCCAATGCGGTTGTCTGCCCGGCGTGGACGATAATTGGGGTTATCTGGGAGGGGAGAGAGGCTATAACGAACCCCTAAGGATAACGCACGACCATCCGGTAGGGTCGGCAGTATAATTTGAGACAGAAAAGAGCCAGTCCCAGAAAATCCCAAAGTCGCCTCAATTTCGATATTTTCGGGAAAGTTTTTGACGTCAGAAAGGTACGAGTGATTGGCTTGTGGTGTAAAGGATAAAATTGACATAATCGAGGTCAATTCTGGTAAATCTTTTGCCAATAAAAGCTCGCCAAAATCAATCAAATAACTATTACGATCAGGGTGAGTGGCTTTAATTTCTAACGAGGCTAAAACTGAATCGCTAAACCCTCGCTCCACTCCAGATTGTTGTTGGTCATTGCCTTGAGTGCGAAAGTAGGTATTGGGAACGGTAATTAAAATCCTTTGATTGCGCTTCTGCAACAGAATCGGGAAGTCCCCCAGGGGAAACCCTTCGAGAAAAAAGAAACTCCCCGCCCCCTGAGAGAGTGTCATCACCAACAAATGCAGGCGATCAAGCTGGTCGGGACGAATTTCTAAAAATAGCTCCCCCTTGTCGACGTTGTGATAGAGGGGGAATAGGCCGTCGAGGCGGGTGGTATCGGCGACGAGATCGGTAAAGGACGGTTTCTCGCTGTCGTTTTCTGAGTCGTCCTCTGAGTCGGCCTCTGAGGAGGAGGCTTTGGGGGAGGGATCGGGAACCGGTTTCGTCTCTCCCTGTTTTAGCGGGGTCTGGGGGTGTGAGGAGGATTTACCCTGGCGGCTTTCCTGAGCGAGACCAGGGTGAGGTGCCGAAAAAGACCCCGGTCCGAGGGCGATCGCCAGCAGCAGGGATAGACAAGCAACCTCGGAAGCGCGGGAGAAATGGGTCATCAATCTAGACATTAGGGCGATGCGTTAAACACGAAGGCTGAAGCGAGAGACAACTAACCTCCATTATGGCAGGACTAACTACGGTGTCCAGTTAATGGTGGGACTTTTAGCGAGTCGTTGGGAGACGGCTACCGCACCATAGCGGTTGAGGTGACTGGGATCGGAAAAGTAGCCATGTTGATCGCTCCAGAGTTGAGCAAAGTTACGGAAAACAAACTCGTACTGCTGCGAGGCGTCCAACAGCGACTGGACAAAGACCTCTTCATGCTCCAAACGCACTGGATCTAAATAATCATCCGTCAGGGGTAAATTGACGAAGATGAGATTGAGATCTTGGAGTTGGCTAAACTCCAAGATCGAGCGTAGGGCGATCGCCTGTAAGCCGGGTAACTGAAAATTGGCATAGTCCGCATCATAGGCCCCGGAGACTCGTGAGTGGTTTTGATAATACTCCTGGAGATTAAACCGCTGGGGAAAGGCTAAAAAGCCATTGTCATGGAGTAGAGGTTCATTGGCCGGTAAACGAGCCGTCTCTGGGGTAACTGGCGGCTCAGGACGGGGGCGATCGCCGAGGACTTCACTCACCCAGTCCTTCAACTCATCCCGCTGGGGATAGGCCGCCGAATAATGGGCCACCCATTCTCGCAGTTGCTCATCGAGGGCCTGATAGCGATCGCTGACCCGTTCAAACAACGATCGCTCCCTCACCTGAGGCTCAGCCTCCAGAGACGACTCAATGGGACGGAAGCCCCGTTGAATCTGTTGATAGCCGGGCGATCGCACGATCGCCTCATAGGTCAAATCCTCGCGACCACTATTAAACGCCCGGGCCCCATCGGCCCAAATAATCGTCTGAGGTAAGCGATCTGGAGGAATAATCTCCCGTAACAAGAGATTCACCACCTGAGCCGTCGCCCCATTAATACCCAAATTAAACACCCGAAGAGGCGGATAGCCTTCTTGCTGTAACTGCTCCTGCAACACCGTCGGATGAATCCCGCGCAAGGCCCGAGAACTGCCCACCACCAAGATATCGGGAACGCCTCCCTCTTCCACATACTCACGATATAACGCCAGTTGCCGGTCCATCTGCTCACTATTGAAACTAGCGAACTCAATCTCCGGCTCACGAATCAGGCGAACTTCCCCGGTCCGGGCCGCCACCACCTGCGGCTGGCCAGTCGGAGCCGTAAAGCCCGAGGGATCGAACGTATCTTCAGGGAAATCCTCCGCCTCTGACAATTCCGGCAGATGGATATCATACTCAAACTCGAGATCCTCATCCGGCGGTTCAATCTCCAATGAGGGAGGGGGGGCGATCGCCCTCTGGCGACGTTGCAGCCCCTCACTGGCTAACCAATCCACCTGAACCGTCAGCACCAGTCCCAACAGTCCCCAGACCACCAGCGTCGGCACAGCCACCTGGGCCCGTTGCGGCAAGTCCGTTGTCGTCGATTGAGGGAGCGATGCGCGAGGACGGAAAAGACTGGTACGACACAGCCAGTCTGAGAACGACAAGGAAGGGCTGCGCCCTACCACCGCTGAAGCGTCTCCCTCCTCCGGAGCGTCCAAGACCGAATCGCCAAAATCTAGCGGCGTACTATCTAGGGGCTGAAACTCAGGCACCTCCGGCGTTTGCTCCGGTGTCGGGGCAAAGTCGACCCCATAATGCCAACGGGGTTTCCGCTGACCACTGCGGCGACCATAGATGCGAACGCCCGAGAGATTACTCAACTCCAACTGGCTCAAAAACTTAACAATCTTCGGGGAAATTTCGGTCTGAACCGGGCAAGTTAGCCCCTCACTCATCACATGGAGTAACGCTCCCTTGCGGCGAATTTGGATGCGAATCCCTCCCGTCGCCAGTTTCTCAGACAAGGAATGATTCAGCAAACGTTCCAAGATAAACGTCAACGCCGACAGACTCCCACCCCGCGCCAGTTCCAGGGCCGAGGGCACCAGATCCGGTCGTTGGCGGGCCGGTAAATCTTCCCAAGCCACCCAAACCGGCGTTTTCGGCTGAGGAAAACTGGCCTCATAGGGAATATCCACCGCATAGATGGTGGCCCCAAGAATGCCCCTTGGGGCCAACGACTGGAGAACCGCCGACAGTTTTTCCATCACCGCCTCGCGGCTGGGGAAGGTCTCAAGGGTCAACTGGCCGTAGTGGAGGGGACTACAGACCAGATGGAGCGTGGAGTCTTTGAGAACCGCCGACAGTTGTAGGTCAAACGAGGCCACAGCCCGATTCAGCCGTAAGGTAATCGCGGCCACATCCCCCCAACGGGCCCAAGCCTCAATGGTGCGATCGCTCGGGGTCAAATCCACCCGTAACGTCCATTCCGGTCGTGATTCCCCACTTACCTGTCCCAGGAGAACCGCATCCCGGAAGCCTCGCAAATTCAGATCCCGTAACCGACGGGCGATCGGCTGAGCCAACAGAGCCGCATCCGGTGCATAAGCTGACTCACAGGCAATCCAGAGACGACGGCCGCCACTTTGGCGCTCAAGGCGCTTTACGGAAATCCAAACATCTGTTGAGATATCTTGTAGGGCCCTTTCAACCGTTTCAATGATTGTTTTCTTATCCCGCTTCTTGCCCCGGCTCTGAGGCTTAGGTTCTCCAGCAGCATCTGGGCTGGGGCGGGCTGGGGCGGTTTGAGTCGAAGAGTGGGGTGAGTCCACCGTAAAGCGAACCGTCCAATCCGGAGTCTCGAACGGTGGCGTATCTCCCGCAGGAGCCTCCATCGAGCGACCGTAAAGACAGACCCGCTCGATGGGGGGGGCCGGGTTGGGCAGGGGACAATCCTGATGAATCGCTTGGGATAACCGCGCCATCACCCGAGGGGCATCGGGGCAATGCTCCCCCCAACACCAGACCTGCAAATCCCGATCGCGAACTGCTACCGCAATCGAGACCCCTGGAATCCCCAGGGCCTTGTTGGCCCAGGAAGTTAGGTCAATGGTTGTCCCCGCGTGGGGGGCCTTATCTGTGTTCAGTACCACCAATCACGTCCTAACTTGACTGCTGTGCGATCGTTCGACCTTCCGGGTTCCGTCCAAGTTAACGTACCCTAGACCCAAGAGAACCCGCCGATGAACCCAGTCCCCACCCAACCGATCGAGAGATTGAGTTTTGGCTCTACTTGCAGTACGAAAGAGAAAGAGCATCGACTGATCACATTCTGGCACATTGACAGACGTAATTTTTAAGAGGGCTAGTCTCATGGAATCCTATAATAACTCAGGTCATCGCCCAGGGGACATGGCCTCGGGCCCAACCCTGACCCACATTTTGGTCGGAGTCGCGACGGCTCCGGTCTTGGCTGGACTTTGGGGCGCTCAGGCGCTCTTTAAGTCCACCATTGCCCTTGGAGAAGCGAGTGAGGAATTATTTCGAGGCGATCGCCTCCCTGTTCTCAATGTCCCCAGTGACGAGTCTGAGCCAAACTCGGCTCAATCCCCCTAGTGTCTGTCACGCAGACTACAACAAAAACTAACGATTTGTTGACAAAATAAATTGTTTTCTGCCAACAAGTCCCAAGTTTGCCTGTTCTGCTAACTCCATCAGTCTCTAAGGCGTTCGGTTACACTATCCTAGCCGGCGCGACCCGCTTGGGGCGTAGGAGTCAATAGCAGCGGGCAAACACCAGGAAACCTGCCCCAACATTGGCAAGCCGCCTAATCCGAGTATCATAATGAGTCCAACACTTGAGAGAACCGATCGCCCATTCAACGTCTCCTCCACCTCAGACGTTCGGCTGCGTCACCGTCTCAAAGTCGTTGAGGATTTGTGGGAATCCGTACTGCGTCAGGAGTGCGGTCAACAAATGGTTGACCTCCTACATGAACTCAACCCTATGCAAGCCGAAGGCGGACAAGCGCCGAATCTCAAAGATTCTCCCGTTGTTCGCAAAATTGAACAACTTGACCTCAACGATGCCATTCGTGCGGCCCGAGGTTTTGCCTTGTACTTCCAGCTCATCAACATCGTTGAACAGCACTATGAACAACGGGATCAGCAAAAAGCGAATGTCAGCAACAATTTAACCTTTACCGAGGAATCCATCTCACGGGTCGAATCTCCTAGTGAAGAGTTTGCCGAGGTAGGCCCTAACCCGATTCAAACCCCAGAACGGGGGACGTTTGGCTCCCTGTTCCCCCAACTCCGACAACTGAATGTTCCCCCCAATCTGATCCAAAAACTCCTCGATCAACTTGATATTCGTCTGGTGTTCACCGCCCACCCAACGGAGATTGTACGGCGCACTATTCGCGGCAAACAGCGTCGGATTGCCCGAGTTTTACGCCAACTCGATCGGGTCGAGGATGGCTTACATTCCATGAGCCGCATCTCCTCCCTCGAAGCCGAAGCCCTCCAAGAACAACTGATGGAGGAAATTCGCCTCTGGTGGCGCACGGATGAGTTACATCAGTTTAAGCCCACGGTTCTCGATGAGGTGGAATATACCCTGCACTACTTCACTGAAGTGCTGTTTGATACGTTGCCCCAACTGTACCAGCGGCTCCAACGGACCCTTAAGGTCTCGTTTCCCCATATCGAACCGCCGAGTTATAACTTCTGTAAGTTTGGCTCCTGGGTAGGGTCCGATCGCGATGGGAACCCCTCCGTGACCCCTCGTGTGACCTGGCAAACCGCCTGTTACCAGCGCAATCTGGTCCTAGAGAAGTATATTCATTCCGTTGATAGTCTCAGTGAATCCCTGAGTCTGTCCCTGCATTGGAGTGATGTGCTTCCTGAACTACTCGAATCCGTCGAACAGGATCGGCTGCAAATGAGCGAGGTCTATGATCGCCTGGCCATTCGCTACCGCCAAGAACCCTACCGCTTAAAACTGGCCTATGTGCAGAAACGGCTGGAGAATACCCGCGATCGCAACCTGAGTCTCTATCACGCCGAAGACTGGCGACAGCAAATCCGCGAGGTGAACAGTATCCCGGTCTACCGCTCCGGTTCAGATTTTTTGGCGGAACTGCAACTGATTCAACGCAATCTCTTTGAGACTGGGTTGCAATGTAGCGAACTCGACACCCTCATCTGTCAGGTGGAAATCTATGGCTTCAACCTGGCTCATTTGGATATTCGCCAAGAATCCTCCCGCCATGAAGAGGCCCTCAATGAGCTAACAGAATACCTACAAATTCTACCCAAACCCTACAGCGACCTCACTGAAGCCGAACGGGTCGAATGGTTGACCCTGGAACTGCAAACCCGCCGGCCGTTGGTTCCCACGGAGTTACCCTTCTCTCCCATTACCAAGGAGACCATCGAAACCTTCCGCATTGTGCGACTGCTGCAACAAGAGTTTGGCACAGAACTCTGTCAGACCTACATCATCAGCATGAGTCGCCAAGCCAGTGACCTGCTCGAAGTGTTGCTGCTGGCTAAAGAGGCGGGCCTCTACGATCCGGCCACAGGAACCGGAACCCTGCAAGTGGTCCCTCTGTTTGAAACCGTGGAAGACCTGAAACGGGCCCCCTCGGTGATGAAAGACCTGTTTGAGTTACCCCTCTATCAAGTGCTGCTAACGGGGGGCTATGGCCGGGAAGATAGCTCGGATACTCCCCTGAGTCCCTCCCTGCAAGAGGTGATGCTGGGCTATTCCGACAGTAACAAGGATTCCGGCTTCCTCAGCAGTAACTGGGAAATCCATAAGGCTCAAAAAGCCCTGCAAGCCGTCAGCGAACCCTATGGGGTCAAACTGCGAATCTTCCACGGACGGGGCGGTTCCGTCGGTCGTGGTGGGGGGCCGGCCTATGAAGCGATCTTGGCTCAGCCCGGACGCACCATCGACGGTCGCATTAAAATCACCGAGCAAGGGGAAGTGCTGGCCTCCAAGTATTCCTTACCGGAGTTAGCCCTCTATCACCTGGAAACCGTCACCTCGGCGGTGATTCAATCCAGCCTGTTAGGGTCAGGATTCGATGATATCGAACCCTGGAACGAGACGATGGAGGAGTTGGCTCACAAATCCCGTCAGCATTATCGCTCCCTTGTGTATGAGGAACCGGATTTTATCGACTTCTTCATGCAGGTGACCCCGATTGAGGAGATCAGTCAACTGCAAATTTCCTCCCGGCCCTCCCGCCGTCGCCAGGGGAAAAAAGATATCGGCAGTTTACGGGCGATTCCCTGGGTCTTCAGTTGGACTCAAAGCCGCTTTTTACTCCCGGCCTGGTATGGGGTGGGAACGGCTTTGAATGAGTTTTTACAGGAGAAACCGGAGGAACATCTCAAACTGTTGCGCTATTTCTACATGAAATGGCCCTTTTTCAAGATGGCCATCTCTAAAGTGGAGATGACCTTGGCCAAGGTGGATTTACAAATCGCCGAGCATTATGTGCGCGAGTTGAGCCAGCCTGAGGATCGTGAACGCTTTGCGGTGATTCTCAATCGCATCACCGATGAATATCATCAATCTCGGGATTTGATTCTCCAGATTACGGGCCATACCTATCTCCTCGATGGAGATCCCGGCTTACGCCGCTCGGTGCAGTTGCGCAACTCCACCATTATTCCCCTGGGCTTGTTGCAGGTGTCCTTACTCAAACGGCTCCGTCAACATGGCAAGAGTATGACTCCAGGGGTCATTCACTCTCGCTACAGTAAGGGCGAATTACTGCGCGGGGCCTTGTTGACTCTCAATGGTATTGCGGCAGGAATGCGCAATACCGGTTAACCTGATGGCGGTATCTGGGTCGGCCTGGGGCCCCCGTCTTGGGCCGACAGTCGGCGTTGAGTTCTCAATCTCAGCCCGACTCCACCGCAAAAGCGTTTAAGATGGGTAACTAGGCCTGTTTATTGTTTTAATACCAACGTCATGTTTGTTCTGGCAGCGATCGCAG
Source organism: Phormidium sp. PBR-2020 (assembly GCA_020386575.1). Classification (GTDB taxonomy): domain Bacteria; phylum Cyanobacteriota; class Cyanobacteriia; order Cyanobacteriales; family Geitlerinemataceae; genus Sodalinema. The sequence goes on from CP075902.1 coordinate 2,648,823, forward strand.
TTATCGCCATTCTTATCGCCGTTCACGAGCTAGGTCACTTCCTCGCGGCTCGCTGGCAAGGCATCCATGTCAACCGCTTTTCCATTGGCTTTGGGCCGATTTTGCTCAAATACCAAGGACCGGAAACGGAATATGCCATCCGCGCCTTCCCCCTGGGAGGGTTTGTTGGCTTCCCGGATGATGATCCCGACAGCACCATCCCCGAGGATGACCCAGATCTCCTGCGCAATCGCCCGGTTCTCGATCGGGCGATCGTCATCAGTGCTGGGGTCATCGCCAATCTGATTTTTGCCTATTTAGTCCTGGTCTTCCAAGTGGGGTCGACGGGGATTCCCACCGGCTTTAATGCGGAACCGGGGGTGGTTGTGCCTCAGGTGATGTCCGTTGAGAGTCCCGCCGCTCGGGCTGGCTTACAAGACCTGGATATTATTCTGGCGGTGGATGGAACCCCTCTGGAGCCGGGGGAACCGGGGATCTTCGATCTCAAACAAACCATCGAAGACAATCCCGAGACGCCGATTCCGCTGACGGTTCAGCGCGATGAGAGCCAACTCTCCCTGACGGTGACCCCAGAACGGGGCAGTGATGGCAAGGGACGTATTGGGGTGCAACTGGCCCCCAATGGAGAACGGCTCTATCGTGAGGTGGATAATCCCTTGGAAGTCGTGGGGATTGCCGCTGGCCAGTTTCAGGTGATTTTTGTCAATACGGTCAAAGGTTTTTATCAACTCATTACCAATTTCCAAAGTACCGCTGGACAGATTGCTGGCCCGGTGGGCATTGTGGCTCAGGGGGCAGATTTTGCGGCCCGTGATGCCATGAATCTCTTGTTTTTTGCGGCGGTGATTAGTGTCAACTTAGCCATTATCAATATTCTGCCGCTGCCGGCCCTGGATGGGGGCCAATTGGCATTTCTCCTGGTGGAAGGGTTGCGCGGGAAACCGGTGCCGGTGCATATTCAGGATGGGGTCATGCAGTCTGGGCTATTGCTGCTGCTGGGGTTGGGCATTTTCCTGATTGTCCGAGATACCAGCCAGTTAGATTGGGTTCAACAATTGGGCCGCTGAGGCTAAGCTGCATCTATCGTTATGGCTGGGAAAAGGGCTGGGAAATCTCCATTGAAGCAATCATTGAAACAACCATCGAAGGAGCAACGGGCGTCAGAGGTGTTGAGCCGTTTGACACAGTTATATCCTGATGCCACCTGTAGCCTCACCTATGAAAGTCCGGTTCAGTTGTTGGTGGCGACGATTCTCTCGGCCCAATGTACCGATGAACGAGTGAATAAGGTAACCCCGGCCTTGTTTGCTCGTTATCCTGATGTGGCGGCGTTCGCTGGGGCTAACTTGGCGGAGTTGGAAGGCTTGATTCGTTCTACAGGCTTTTATCGCAATAAGGCCAAGAACATTCGCGGGGCCTGTCAGATGATCATGGAACAGTTTGAGGGGCAGGTTCCTCAAACCATGGAGGCGTTAACGCAACTGCCGGGGGTGGCTCGTAAAACGGCGAATGTGGTGTTAGCCCATGGGTTTGGCATTAATGCTGGAGTGACGGTGGATACTCATGTGAAACGGTTGAGTCGCCGTTTGGGACTGACGGCGCAGGAGAACCCGGTTAAGGTAGAGCGGGAGTTGATGCCGTTGTTACCCCAGGCGGATTGGGAAAATTGGTCGATTCGTCTGATTTATCATGGCCGAGCGGTATGTAAGGCCCGTAACCCCAATTGCGGCGGCTGTGTGTTGGCGGATCTCTGTCCAACGGCGGCGGAGGTGGGGTAGTTCAGGTCATGCGATCGATGGTTCGATATTGGATGGCTTCGGCAATGTGACTGGCTTGGATCTGCTCGTCTTGGGCTAAGTCGGCGATGGTTCGGGCCACTTTGAGGATGCGATCGGTCCCTCGGGCGGAGAGGCCGAGTTGACGGATGGCGGCTTCGAGGAGTCCCTGACTGGCGTCGTCGAGGTGACACCAACGGCGCAGATGGTGGCTTTGCATCTCGGCGTTGCAGCGAATTGGCTCGTCTTGAAACCGTTGTGAGGCTTGTTGTCGGCCGATTTTGACGCGCGATCGCACGGATTGGGAGGCTTCACCTAGCTTCTGTTGTAAAATTTCTTGGGGCTTGAGGCGGTTGACGACCACCTGCAAGTCAATGCGATCCATAAGGGGGCCTGAGAGTTTGGCCCAATACTGTTCTCGCTGACGGGGGGAACAGGTGCAAGGTTGAATGGGATCGCCGTAATAGCCACAGGGGCAGGGATTAGTACTGGCAACGAGGGTAAAACGGGCGGGAAATTCTACGGATTGACGGGTTCGGGAAATGGTGACTCGTCCATCTTCGAGGGGTTGACGCAGAAATTCTAGGACATCGCGCTTAAATTCGGTTAATTCGTCCAGGAACAGGACACCCCGATGGGCTAGGGAAATTTCACCGGGTTTGGGATAACTGCCCCCACCGACAAGGGAGGGGCCACTGGCGGAATGATGAGGACTGCGGAAGGGCCGTTGACTCACCAGTTGACCGCGATCGCGCAATAATCCGGCGACGGAATGAATCTGGGTCACGTCTAGGGCTTCTGGCAGGGTGAGGGGGGGGAGAATCCCCGGTAACCGCCGCGCCAGCATGGTTTTACCACTGCCTGGGGGCCCCACAAAGATGAGATTATGACCCCCAGCGGCGGCAATTTCCAAGGCTCGACGGGCATGGGCTTGTCCTTTGACATCTTTGAGATCTAAGCCAATGTCAGCTTCACTAGCCAGGGCTTGGTCTAAATCGACGACGGTACGGGCAAACCGTTCGGGTTGATCGAGAAATTGGCTCACCTCTCGGACGCTGCTGAGGCCATACACCGAGAGTCCTTCGATAACGGCGGCTTCTTGGGCATTGGCTTGGGGAACCACTAACCCACTCATACCCATTTCGGCGGCGGCGGCAGCAATGGGCAACACACCGCTGACGGGCCGTAAACTGCCGTCGAGGGAGACTTCTCCTAGGAAAAGGTAATCTCCTAAGAGTTGTGGGTTGATTTGCTCGGAGGCGGCGAGAATCCCCAAGCTAATGGGTAAATCGAAACTTGGCCCTTCTTTCCGTAAGTCGGCTGGGGTTAGGTTGACGACAATGCGACGCATGGGAAAGCTGAAGCCGGAATTTTTCAGGGCCGCCTTGACTCGTTCTCGTGATTCTTGGACGGCTGTATCCGGTAATCCCACAACGACGGTGGCGGGAAGTCCTCCAGAGACATCAATTTCAACTCCCACTCTGACGGCGTTGATGCCATAAAGCGATGCACTCCATATTCGGGCTAACACGATTGAGTCCCTCTTCTGTCGAGTTGGACGGGTTAATTATTCCGGGTTTGCAGGGAAGATGATGTGATTTGGGTCACACTTGGGACCCCGTTTAACGGCTATTCAGTAGAACTATGGAGATATTTGCGTACTATTAGGGAGGAGGTTTTACGGATAAAATTTTAGTTGAAAATACGAGTAAATTTAGATTGGATAAATGCTTTATAAAAAAACGGTTAACTACTAAGGCTTCAAGCAAGTTTATCGGGGCATTTGAGCGTATCATGGGAGAAAGAGCAACGATATATCAAGATTAAATCGGAAGATTCCTCTTAAATCTTCTATTTGGTGAGGTGTGATAAACTTATCAGTAAGATAATGGCAGCTTGTGCTTTCTTTACAAGTTTTACTGATTGCAACGTCGGTTTGCAGTACAAATACGGGAGGACACCTGAAACCTATCTGTGGTTTTATTGAGCTAAACTATTGTAAATTAACACTACGACCTAGACAGTACTCGCACGGGTGACTATTAGACCCACGTTATGATCATGTCTCAGATGAATCGACCGATGAGGAAACGACTCCGCTCCGTGACCCTCGCTGTGGCGATCGCACTAATTGCCAGTGCAGAGGGGGCGATCGCCAGTAAGTTCTTTGAAGCTGGAGGACTGAGGGGGATTCCCCAAATTCCTAGCTCGGCTGGCTTTAGCCAAAATAATTATCAGCTTGAAGAACTTGAGGATCTCTGCTCTAATGCTGACCCTCTCACCGCTCTAGATGCCTGTTCTGAGGCAATTCAGCGGCAGAATTGTCACCAGAAGGAGATCCTCGACCCGCAATTATTCCCCAGATGTGCGATTCTCTTTGATAATCTCGGGGCCGTTTTGGAACAAACGGGCCGCTATGACGAGGCACTCCTGGCTCTCAACTACGCCGCTGAACTGCAACCGGGCGATGCGAATATCTGGTATAACCTCGGCATCGTCTATGTTCACTTGCAACGGTACGAACAGGCCCTAGAGGCGTTTGACAAGGCCAGTGATCTGGACCCAAGTGACACCCAAGCTCAAAAGCAGGCGGACTTACTGCGTCAATTGCTAGAGCCGAGTTTATATTGAACAAAAATAGCGACGCACTCCCCCACCTCGCATCAGCAGGTGGGGGTCAAGGAGCGTGGCCTAGTGGTACAATGTAACCAGCTTAATGGGCACGGCAAAAGACGGAACAAAGATTCCGAGTTCTCTGGAGGCACGATTCATTAAGTGAGGTTAATTCCCTATAAGTCCAACGAGTCGGCTGATACCGCTCAGACTCCAGGCAAAAGTTTTTCTAAAGCCCCATAGTGGAAACAACTTGGGGGTGTTATTGGGCAAAAGTTCCCAGTACACGGCGGGGATGCCGCCTTTCGCAAGGGCTAACGCCTTGTGACAAGACACCTACACCTCGCGCCAGCAGGTGGGGGAGCATTCATTCGGTTTTAAGGGTTAGTCTCCCTTAGCCGCCACTGCGTTTGGCCGGATACCCGGCTTCGTGTAATAGGGCCACAACCCGTTCAACGACATCGCCCTGAATTTCTAGGGTATTCTCTTTAACGGACCCACCTGCACCACATTGACGTTTTAGGGATTTGAGTAAGGCTTTCAGGGTTTCGGGGCGACTTTGAAAGCCGCTAACAATGGTTACGGTTTTCCCTTTGCGTCCTTTGCGGGTGGGTTGAACTCGTAAGTGTTGTTCCTGGGGGGGGAGTTCTGGGGTAGGGCGGGCGATCGCATTCTCGTTACTATCGCCAAATTCGGAGTAAACCAGACGGTTCTTCATGGTAGGAGGGGGGAGAGGGGTTAGCAAGGCGGAGTTGGGCATAGGGTAACGAAGGGCGGCCGTCACTGTCAATAGGACCCCTAGAGTAAAGACTTGGGATCTCGGGAAAAACGATTCAGTTCCTGTTGTAGGTTTTCTACTGACGTTTGCAGTTGAGCCAGGGTATCATTGGTTTGCTGGAGGGTATGACGTAGGTAGTCTGAGGTTTCCTCACTAGAGCTACCCAATTGAGCAATTTCATCCCGTATTTTTTGCGCACTGAGAACCTGTTCCCGAATTCCTTGAGTGATGAGGCTAATGCGAGGGGTAATGGCTTGAACATGAGCATCGGTAAAGGTATTCATTTCCTCAACCCCATTGGCAACGGCAGCCTGCATATCTTGAACAATGGGGTTAATCGCTTGGGCGGTGGTTCGAGTTTGACTGGCTAAGGCGTTAATCTCTTTGGCGATAATGTTAAAGCCTTGACCTTCTTGATGTTGGTCAGAACTAATGGCTTGGATGGAGGCGTTAATGGCTAAGAATTTGGTTTGTTTGGCAATGTTGTCAATGGTGCTGGTGATGCGGGTGATGCGACCTGCTTGTTCAGCGATCGTACCTAATTTTGTGGATAAGGATGAGCAAGAGAGTCGTAGTTTCTCAAAGTCCGCCTCAATCTCGCCCACCGTTTTGACCAACTCCTGCGATCGCCCAGAAATGGCTTGCACCGTATGAATCACCTCCGTGGTAGATTGTACCTGTTTACCCATCATAGCTTCGAGTTCTTCACCCGAGCGTGTAATGGCAACGGTAAAGCGAGTTGAATCTAGGACTTCATTAACTAAGTTTGTGATAAACCCGAGACTTTTTTGCAAATCCGCAAACAAAGACCGTGCCTGGTTTTTGTAAATCTGAATATACTCAATAGCAATGCCAATCAAAGGTACCAGGTAGGCTAAAATCTTCAGGAAATGAGCAATATTAAAGGCATTGTCGAACAACGCCGTCGAGCCAAATGTCATATAGGCTTGTGTAGCAGCATTGGGAATCGCACTGATAATTAGCGCATAGGAAAAAGGACTGGGATTAAAGCTGTAAAATCTAGGATAAACCCAAACCCCCGCTCCCATAAATAACAGCATGGGGACAAAATCCCAAGGTCGAGTAAGTAGAGCGTTGGGGTAGGTAGTTTGAGGTAAAATTTCTCGGGTGGCGGTAAAGTAAATTAGGGCATAAGCCAACAACCCACAAGCACCACTAATTATCAAAATAAAGCCCAAGTTTCGCTTTGGGTTAAGATGTTTGTGAGCAATATTCTGGTTAATCAATAAACTTACCCCAATAATCATGATTAGGGCGTGGAATAGACGACAAATTGCCCAAGTAAAGGGAACTAAGTTGTCAGTGGGAGCAACCACTTCTAAAAGATGGTTGGCTGCTAGGGTATGAAACCCATCCATTACCCCTGAAAAAAATAGGGCTACTCCTAACACTGGTGTAATGGGATCACCCCGTAAACTATAGTCCATTAAACTCAGCAAAACAATGAGAACCGCAGTACAAACGGCACTCCATTCTAGAAGAGTATGAACAAAACTTCCTTCTAAACTATCGTGCATCGCCTCAAACAATTCCCTTTGGCTCAGATTCCCAGCCTGATCAGGTGTTAGCATATCTCCAAAGGTGGAAAAGTCTAGCCCCAAGAGATTGAGAAAAAATGGTAAAATACAAACAGCAACAACCCCCCAGGTGATGCCGGGAGGAATCCGGTTTTCTGATAGATTAGATACTTCAGGCGAAATAATTTTATGACCAGAATCCATGGATTTTATCATAGAAAAGTTTCAGGGAAATGATGATTTTTTGTATTCTATTCGCCTCAGATCAAGACCCAAATCACTTCAGGCGGTATGGTTTCTTGATTGTACGAAAGCATTACTCACACCTGGGACTGAACACAACTGCCATTTTCTCTAGATTAGTTCAGAATGGTCAAATTGTCGAACAGCCTAGGTAATTTGTTATGTTTTTATTATAATTCTTGCTTGGACTCGGAACTCGGTGTTGATAAAACTTCAAAGACCCAGAGGTGTTCATCTCCACCTTCAAAATGAAAACGCTCTTGCAACTGGTCTCCGGGAGTTTGACATTCCTCGCCGACACAGAGAACATAATCTAAAGGATACGTGGTTGCTAACATTGCCTCTTCAAGGGTGTCAAATCGTTGGGCTGGAAAATTACGACGACTGGGGTCATCCATGAGGGGACCCTCGGCTGGAATACCATAGTAATAGCGAAGTTCTCCCCAATTATGCAACGCTGCATCTGGCGCACCAGCAGGACGAAAGGGGTTATCGGCAAGGCTCAAGTTTTCCCGTTGATAGAGATTCCAATAGGGGGTTGGGGAGTTAAATGGCAGATGAGGGCGTAAGAGTCCAGTGGCAATAAAGAAGGGTGCGTGACCGTCTTGGAGACGTTCAAAGGTACGAACGGTGCGATCAGCAATTCTTCCATCAGCATAGATGTTATCAGCCACATTGGTCATTTCAATAGGAGCTCTGTAGGTTCCCCCGTGGGCCTTAACAATGGCACGATTTTCTGGCGTGACATAGGATTCTAGTCCCCACATTCCCTGGGGCCGCCAGGGTTCTTCGAGCCAACTGTCTGCGTCATCTCGAATGACATGATAGATTTTGCCGTGGGAGATTGTTCGATAGCCTTTGTCTTTGAACCAGCGAGGCAAACTCGGTTCATTGGGCATATCTACGTCTTTACGCGCTTGATAGTCGCTGCCAAAGCGGGTTGGGGTGGCCCGGGCCCCGGAGAGCGTACTGGCCCGAGATGCCCCACAAATGGGAACTTGGCAATAGGCCCGTTCGAAGAGAGTGCCTTCGGCGGCCAGGCGATCGATGTTCGGGGAGATCATCTCGCTACGTCCATAGCAGTTCAGTTCGGGACGTAGATCGTCGATGAGTAAGATTAGGATATTGGGGTAGTTGGCACGACCAATACGACCTCGACCCTGGTTATGTGAGGTACGGCGATCGCCGCAGCCATGCAGGAGATTTGAGCCTAAACCAACAGCCGTTGCTGCAACCACTCCGTTGATGAGATGACGACGGGTAATCATAGACATAGATTTAGGCTCCTTCAGAACCGGTTAGATGCCACGATTTTATGACTCAAGGATAGCCTTCCAGGATAGGTTGGCATTTTTAGTCTGATTTTAACCTGAAATTAAGATTCAGCTATAAATTGAGATAGGGAGTTTAGTTACTGAGGCGGTAAGACTTCAAAAATAATGGTTGCCTCTTGATTCCGCTCAAACCGGAAACGTTCTCTTAACTTGGGGCCAGGGGTCTGACATACGTCTCCAACGCAGAGAACATAGTCTAGGGGAGACGATGTCTTAGATATTGCCTCTTCTAGGGTTGCGAATTTTTGCACAGGATAGGCTCGCTGTTGGACATCATCCATACAAATGTCTTTAAATTCAGCCTGAGGAATATGGATGAAATAGTAATGTAAACGAGTTTCATTTTGCGTCAACAAGCCAACTCGACTTCCTTCTGAAAAAAAATTAGCTAACGTTTCTAGTCGCTCATCTCCATAAAATTTGTTTGGGGAATAGAGGCGATCGCGCCCCCAGTCACTTTGAATCCAGTAGCTGTCCTGAATGCTCCATCTCCAAGGATAATAGCTATTCAAAACTCTTAAATCTTGCTCGTACAATGAGACATAAAAAAGAAGTGAAATCGAGATAAAAGATGTACCTAAAAGCAGTAATACTTCTCGCCTACCATGAGTAACCAGTCGAGAAAAGAGATTAGCGATACAGGGTCCCGAACAGGCAAAGAAAACAACCAACATTCTGATTTTATACAGTGACCAAGCAGAGGATAGGCAGAAAATCAGTAAAAAGGAGAGTAATGTCAATGCTACATTACGGGTAAATGCTGGTCGAGTTCGCACACTCGCCAAAATAGAGGGGATGACAATTAGCAAACCCAATGGACCAAAACCGCCGTGAGTCTGGTGAACTCGCCAAATCATAGAAAAGGGACGTTGACTCTGTAATGCTGCCTCACCAAAGATAGGATAAAAAATAGAGTCATAGATAGATTTTAGGGTCTCCACAGGTGAAAAACTTGCGATTTGCTCAAGCAAAACATTGGTTATATTGAGGAAGTCAATAAACTGAAATCCAAAACGAACTAAGTTCGCAAGTCCCCCTATAATACCATCTTGATTTTTGTGAAAATCCACAAAAGCAGGAGGTCCCGACCAATTTCCCCAGACAATATGATTATGGATAAATAGCCACAATTGAGATAGGACAACTAAAGGAATCAAGCCAATCAACCACCAATACCAAGATTGTCGGATTTCATAAACCCAGATTCGTAATCCATACTTCCTGATGACAGATATGCCGAAAAAGATGGTAAAGGGCAGTGCAAATGCTAAAAAAGTGGTTTTGGCTGAGACTCCAAATGTTAAGCCTAACAGCACTAAAAATAAGTTGCGGGATGTTGGTTTATCTAGAATCCTTGTCACTGCTAGTAAGCAAAACATAGCAGCAGATGCTGTAAAAATGTTGTTCTTGGCAATCCAAGATTGCAAAAATAACTGAGGTAAACTCGCAATTACCAAGCAAACTGCAAGGGAACCCCTTTCTGATAAATATCTTCGAGATAAACAATAGTTTCCTAAAATAATTGAAATATAAGCCAAGAACGAGAAAAAGCTAACCCCTATGTCAGTATCAAAGCGCAACAAAAGATGCGGTAATATATCAGCCCCTACTGGAAAAATTGCAGTGTGCATTTTGCATACTCTATCCAGGAGTACCGTACTTTCAGCCTGAAACAAAGAGACCCTAGGCAAGTGATAGGCTAAAACATCTAAGGATTCTTGAGGCGCAAAAAATGATTTGATTCCAGCGTAGGCTATAGGAATAAACGATAGGCTAACAACAGCCGTATTTCTTGCGAAAAATAGAGAAAAAGACCGTAAGAGTTGTTTGAGAACATCTGTTTGTTTTAGAGTTGCGATAATAATTCCAACTGCCATGAGAATTTCTATGGCAATCGATATCTCAGGAAGTTTAATTAAAAAAGCAGCTTGAAAAATAAATGAAACTGCTATTAAGGCTAAGCCAATTCCTAAACTTAGGGACTCTGACAGTCGACGCCCTGGATAATGCAGGATTAGGAATCCTCCCCAACAAAATAGTAACAGTTCTAGGAAAGAGACGAAACTATAGACCATTTCAATCACTTCGAGATTACTTTGAATTGGAGAGCTTGCAGACCTAAGCGTCGTCTGACGCTCAGGTCTAGGGACTTAGGGAAGGTTACTCAGGGGTGTTTTGTAAATCGGGACGCTCTTCATCTACGATCGCCCCCTCAACCGGACAAACTTGCAGACAAATTCCGCAATCGATACAAGTCGAAAAGTCAATCCAGTACCAGGCCGTCCCCTTTTTGTTCTTACCTGGTCCCTCATGGATACAGGCCACGGGACAGGCTTCGACACAATCGGCAACGCCTTCGCAGGTATTGGTGAGAATAGTATGGGACATCAGGTTCTCCTTAACTCGGTATCAACAACCCGATGCTGAGATGGGTTAGATAGCATCGGTCTCCTCATGTCATGGTTAATTCATGGTCAATGGGAGCTAGTTCCCATTGTGACGGATTGCGAGTCGTCGTGCTTGCGGTGACTTACGTCAGACTCACTCAGTTAGAGGGGACTCCATTGGTATCGTGAAGATAGTTCAGATTATGCCTCTTAACCCTAACCCTATGGCTAAAACTGCGATCGTTCTCCTCTCCGGGGGCTTAGACTCCTCCACCGTACTCTATCAAGCCCAAGCCGACGGCTACACCTGTCACGCCATCTCCTTTGACTACCAACAGCGACATCGCCGGGAACTCCAAGCCGCACGGGATATCGCCCAAGCCGCCGGAGTTGTTAATCATCAGGTGGTGCAATTTGACCTTAGCCAATGGGGAGGGTCTGCCCTGACGGATGCTAGCCTAGATTTACCGGGCGATCGCACCCTCGCGGAGATGACCCAAAATATCCCCATCACCTACGTTCCCGCCCGCAACACCATCTTCCTCAGCTTCGCCCTGGCCCTAGCCGAAGTCCAACAGGCCGAACGCATCTACATTGGTGTCAACGCCCTCGACTATTCCGGCTACCCCGACTGTCGCCCCGACTATATCCAGTCCATGCAAGAAGCCTTCCGCCTGGGAACCAAACAAGGACGAGAGGGCAACCCTGTCAGCATTGAAACGCCCCTCATTCACCTCAAAAAAACCGAAATCATCCAACTGGGGAACCAATTAGGGGTTCCCTGGGAGAAAACTTGGTCCTGCTATGCCGGGGGTGAGGTAGCCTGTGGTGTCTGTGACTCCTGTAAACTGCGACGGGCCGCCTTTGACGCCCTCAACCTCACCGATCCCATTCCCTACGCCCAGTGAACCTCCCCATAATCCCAAGGGGGCGATCGCTTTCTCAAAGTTTCTTTACAATTAAAGCTAGAGCGCCCATATTATGCAGGAGGATGTCATCTCGTGGTCGAACAAACTCGACAAAACTGGGACTTCCGACGGTTCCTCGATACCCTAGGTTTTTTCGGAGAAATCCCCTTCATCGGCAGTTTCGCCTGGCTGCAAAAATTACTCGGTATGAAAGACGACGCCATTTTAGATAGTCCCAACAGCCCCGGAGTTGTTCTCGTCGCCGGCGCCACCGGAGGCGTGGGCAAACGAGTGGTGCAACGACTGCATCAGCAGGGGATTCCCGTGCGGGGCCTTGTCCGCAACGCCCAACGGGGGCGAGAACTTCTTGGGGATGAGGTAGATCTTGTCGAAGCCGACATCACCCTGCCCGAAACCCTCACCCCAAAAGTCTTTGAGAACATTCGCGCCGTCATTTGCTGCACCGGAACCCGCGTGCAACCCGTCGAAGGCGATACCCCCAGCCGCGAGAAATACTATCAAGGGGTGAAATTCTATCTCCCCGAAGTCGCCGAAACTCCAGAATACATTGAGTATCAGGGGGTCAAAAACCTCGTCAACGCCGCAAAACCCTATCTAAAACAGCGGCAAAACGAAAAAATGATATTTGACTTCAGACAGCCCCTGCCCAACTTCAGCAGCCTCTGGGGAGCCGTTGATGATGTGGTTATGGGCGGTGTCAGCGAAAGTGGCATTCGTCAGATTTCTGGCGCGGCCCTATTTGAGGGCAACGTCTCAACGGCTAACTCGGGGGGGTTTGCCTCCGTGCGGACTCGTCCCCTAGACCAACCCTTAGACTTGTCCGCCTATGAGGGCATTGAGTTGCGAATCAGGGGAGATGGCAACCGCTATAAATTTATCCTACGGGGCGACGATCGCTGGGATGGCATTAGTTACTGTTACTCCTTCGACACGGTCTATAACATCTGGATGACCGTACGAGTTCCCTTTGCCGAGTTAATTCCCAACTTCCGCACCAAAACCATCGAAACCGGGGAACCCTTCCCCGCCGAGACCGTGACGGCGTTTCAACTGATGTTGAGCAAATTTGAGTATGACGGCGCACTCAACCCCACCTTTTCAGCCGGGCCATTCCGCTTGGAACTTGAATCCATGAAAGCTTACGGAGGGCCGCCGTTACCGCAATTTATCATGATCAGTTCAGCCGGGGTAACTCGTCCGGGGAAACCGGGCCTAAACCTAGAAGAAGAACCCCCAGCGGTGCGGATGAACGACCAACTCGGGGGGATTCTCACCTGGAAACTCGCCGGAGAAGACAGTGTGCGCGAGAGTGGGGTTCCCTATACGATTGTTCGTCCCTGCGCCTTAACGGAAGATGCCGGTGGTAAGCTCTTAGAGCGCGATCGCGGTGACACCATTAAAGGCCAATGTTCCCGCAACGACATCGCTCAACTTTGTATCGATCTCCTCAACGAACCGGAAGACACGAATACGACATTTGAGGTTAGGGAGAAATAGGCAAGAGGCAAGAGGGAAGAAGAAGGCAATAGGCAAGACATCCCACTCTCTCCCACTCCCACCCCCTCTCTTCCTCCGTGTCCTCTGTGACTCTGTGGTTCCCTGTTCCCCCCTACTGCCTATTGCCTCTTCCCTCTTGCCCTCCCCGTGTTATCCTAGTGAGGTTGTCAAAATTTCGCACATTTGGCGTTTCGGGTGTTTCTGACGAGACGAGAGTTTCTCAGAAATCAAACGCTGGATGGAGGAAAAACCCGAAAATACGGAGATTTCAAGTTTTATGGCAGTTATTACACTGGCTCAACTCCTCGAATGTGGAGTTCACTTTGGACACCAGACCCGTCGCTGGAACCCCCGGATGTCTCAGTACATCTTTACCGATCGCAACGGGGTCCATATCATCGACCTGGTGCAGACGGCGCAACTGCTCGAAGATGCTTACGACTACCTGCGTTCAGCGGCTGAAGCGGGCAAGAAATTCCTGTTTGTAGGAACCAAACGCCAAGCGGCTGCCATCATCGCTCAAGAAGCCGACCGCTGTGGGGCGTACTACGTCAACCAACGTTGGTTGGGGGGAATGCTCACCAACTGGACGACCATTAAAACCCGTGTCGAACGCCTCAAGGAACTCGAAAACCTCGAAGAATCTGGGAATTTAGATTTGCGTCCCAAAAAAGAAGGGGCCATGTTGCGCCGGGAACTCTTTAAACTGCGCAAGTACCTCGGGGGGATTAAGGGAATGCGCAAAGTTCCCGATATCGTCATCTTGGTTGACCAACGCCGCGAATACACCGCCGTTCAGGAATGCCACAAACTCGATCTGCCCATCGTCTCCCTGTTGGATACCAACTGTGATCCTGATGCGGTCGATGTTCCCATTCCCGCTAACGACGATGCCATCCGATCGATTAAGCTAATATTGGGCAAACTGGCCGACGCGATTTATGAAGGTCGTCACGGTGAACTTGATTCTCTGTCTGAAGATGATTATGACGATTACAGCGTCGATGATTTTGAGGACGAAGATGTAGACTCCGATGACGCCTCTGATGACACTTCTGAGGAGTTCTCAGACTCTGACTCGGATGAGACCGAGCAAGAACCTGAGAAAGAGGCTGAGAAAGAAGCTGAGCCAGTGGCTCAAGCGGCTCAAACAGCCCAGTCTGAGGAAGAATAAGCAGCTTCCCTTGTACGTGTAGCACAAACGACAGAAACAGAAGCAATCATGGCGCAAATTTCAGCAAAAGACGTTAAGGAACTGCGCGATAAGACGGGCGCAGGGATGATGGACTGCAAAAAGGCTCTCAAGGAGAGTGGCGGCGATTCCGAGAAAGCCATTGAGTGGCTTCGTCAAAAAGGGATGGCTTCTGCGAGCAAAAAAGAGGGCCGTGTTGCAGCCGAAGGGCTAGTCGGAAGCTACATCCACACCGGTGGACGCGTGGGTGTTCTGATTGAAGTCAACTGTGAAACGGACTTCGTGGCTCGTCGTGATGAGTTCCAAGACCTCGTCCGCAACATTGCCATGCAAGTCGCGGCTTGCCCCAATGTGGAATATGTCCGCGTTGAGGATATCCCGGCGGAAATCACTGAGAAGGAGAAATCCATCGAAATGGGCCGCGAGGACTTAGCTGGAAAGCCGGAAAACATCCGCGAGAAAATCGTGGAAGGTCGGATTGGCAAACGGCTCAAGGAATTGGCTCTGTTGGAACAACCCTATATCCGGGACACCAACATCACCGTGGATGAACTGGTGAAACAAATGGTGGCACAGTTGGGTGAAAACATCCGTGTGCGTCGGTTTGTGCGCTTTGTTCTCGGTGAAGGTATCGAGAAAGAAGAAAGCGATTTCGCCGCTGAAGTGGCGGCCCAAGCGAATGTGGGCAAAAACTAACCCATTCAGCTAACATTTGAGGGTTCAGGAGACATCGGTTGCTTCTGAACCCTCTTGTTTCGGGAGGGATGGTTTAGATCACGGGGGAGATGATGAGATGACTGGATCAACAGAGCGACTCTATCAAACGCTGGAGCGTCTCAGCGGTGAGTTGTCGCAACTGTCAGAGCAGTTTGAGGATACCTACCGCGAATATATTGCTGCGTTGGCTAATGCGGTACGTCATCAACTGATCTTGGCAACCTATCACCTCTGTACTCAAGGCTATCCAGAGGCATTTGTAGCCCTCTCGTTTTCTCAGCGACAGGCGTTGCAACTCAAGATTCGCCAACTGGCTAAACAGGTGGAACCCTCGATGTTACAAGGGTTTTATCGCGCTACGGTGGAGGTGATGCAGGAGGCTCGTGCGGCGACGGACTCCCCTCAACCTCGGTCTGAACTGGCGATAGACCCGCCTGATGAGGATGAGGAGTCTGAGGAGTTGGGACCGCTGAGCCAGAGCGATCAGGCGGCGTTAGAGGCGTTTGCGGAGGAGTTTGAGTTACCGGATGATGTGTTCGCTCGTGTGGGGATTGCTGGGTTAACCTCTGAGTCTGGGGATGAGGATGAGGTTCCCTTTCTGGAGACGGAGCCGCCTGAGTCGAAGGCACCGGATTGGATTGATTTAGAGGATGCCGAAAGTTTACCGTCGCTGTCGGATTATGAGCCGATGAGTCCTGAGTTGATTGCTAGTTGGCAGCGGACAGTGGAACAAAAGATTTTACGGGTACTGTCGCAGTTATCGCAGCAGGTGAACCGTGTGTTACAAAGTCGGGGGATTTTGCCGGCAACGGTTCCGCCGAAGTTGGTACAGGCGGCGACTCAGGTGGATGCGACGGCGGATACGTCCAGCAATGTCCCCAATTTATTGAAGTTGTTGGTGGAAACGGAGGCGGGGGATGAGTCCCGATCGCAGGTGGCCCAGTTGTTGGCGGTTCGCCTGCGGCTGTCGGATATTGAGTTTGCGGACCCGACGCTGAAGAATTGGCGCGATCGCCTCCGTAAGTTATCGTCGCAATTGGTGACTCTCGGGCGCAGCTATCAGGAAAAACAACGACAACGGGCTATTATTGAGGCGGAATCGGCTTGGCGATCGAGTTGGTTTGAGGAGGACGATTAGCCTCGATTTAGGCCTCTGGAGGGAGGGGTCGCGTAATCTCAATGGTAATGCGACCCCCGAAGTCAGGAATGGGGGCGGCGGGTTTGCTGAGGCGCACCCGCACGTGCTGTACTTGTTCTAGGTTTAACATCGAGTCGGCGATCGCCCCGGCCAGTCGTTCGACGAGGGCGAATTTTTCCTGTTTAATAATCTCTTTGACTTGGGCGATCGCCTGGCGATAGTCTAAGGTATCCTCAATGGCATCACTTTGACTCGCCTCCTGCAAATCCAGCCAGAGCGTTAAATCCACCTCAAACCACTGGCCTAAAACTTGCTCCTCGGGGAGAAATCCGGTGTAGCCATAACAGCGAATTTGTGAGATTTCAATACAATCCATAACCCTGCTTTTTTCTTGACAAATTATTGGTTTTATGCCCTATTTTGCCGTCTCAACCGCCATGGTTTCTTCTACCGCTGGACTGGCTTTACTAATGGCTTCAAGCAATAAGTAATTTAACACAGTTCGTACGGCAATAATCGCGGCTAAACGGGCAATATCATCCCAACGACTAGAAATCATGGTCTTGAGAATAGTTGCCCCAATCAGAAAACTCAAAGCCAGGGAAAATGAGTACCCCATGACCAGCCGCCCACGCTGAAATGCCTCCGTGGTTTGTGGCTTAAATAGGGCATCTTTGAGATAAATCACTAAGGCCCGACTAACGCCAATTGCAATGACAAATAAAGCTAAGAGTTGACAAAATCCCGTCAAAATGCCATTCAAAGAAATGACCACTCCTGAAAGTTCTGCTTCTAACCCATCCAATAGCATTTTGTACGTTCCTAAACCGTTCAAAAATAAGGCGAGGGACTTCTGCCAAGCCAGTGACTGTCTTAGCCTCCTATGATTTTTTGCCAATCAGCCAATAAGATTTCATCTCACCTCGTCCTTTCAAGGCAACCATCCCTCGTTCCTGGAAATTATAGCGTTGTTTTAAGCGTTCGTAGGTCGCTTCCGTGATCTGAATTTTTCCAGGTTCTCCATGAGACTCCATGCGCGAGGCAACATTGACCGTATCTCCCCATAAATCATAAATAAACTTGTGGGTTCCGATGACCCCAGCGACTACCGTTCCGCTATTGATGCCAACCCGAATTTGAAATTCCTCAGGATGTTGCCGTTGGACTTTCTCAACGGCCTGCAACATGGCTAAGGCCATATCGGCGATCGCCTCGGCATGATCCGGACGAGGAATCGGTAAACCTCCCGCTACCATATACGCATCGCCAATGGTTTTAATTTTTTCGAGTCCCAGTTGTTCGGCGATCGCATCGAACTCCGAGAAAATCTGATTGAGAAGATTTACCATCTCAACAGGAGACAAGCGCAAAGATAAGGGCGTAAAGCCTACGATGTCCGCAAACAAAATGGTGACATCATCAAACAACTCGGCGATCGCCCCTTCATCTACCTTCAACCGAGCCGCAATGGACTCAGGCAACACGTTCAACAACAGACGTTCCACCGTTTCCCGTTCCTGACCCAATGCGGCGGCATTTTTCTCCAAATCTTCCAACATGCCATTAATCGAAGCCCCCAAATCACTGAGTTCATCATTGCCGGGGGTCGCAACCCGCAACGTTAAATCCTGACTCTTGCCTACCTCAAACACCGCCTGACTCAAGCGGGCCAAACGCCGCAGCACCAAACGGTCCAAAAGAACCACCGTCAGAACTCCAAAAACGCCTCCCACCAGAAGTAGAGACCCCAGTAAATAGCGTAACGCCCACTGTCCCTCTCGATACACATCCCGAGGCATTGTTACTTCTAGCAAAAGCTGAGGCTGACCATAGATATCCCTCACCCAGTCATATCCGGCCATGTCCTCTCGGTTGAACGGATGAATAGCCGGCTGATCGGGGGTCTCCTCCAGGCGGGCCGCCATGGCCTGTAAATGGCTGGAATCCTCTAAGGCTGAGAGGCGGTGGAACTGAACCTGTAACTGGAGTTCTTCGGCTAACTCTTGCACTTGGGCCCGATCCCAAGGTCGCAACATGATAATCGTCCCCGGCATCGTCCCCCCACCATCAGAGGTTAGGATGGGGCGGGACGACACCAACAGCGTCTCCTCGGGGAGAACCCAGAATCCTGCCGTCAGACTATCCCGACTCTCATGAGCCAGTAGGGGATGCTCTAGGGTCAGTCGTTCCAGCCAACTGGCCGGGAGTGTTTCCCCGGATTCGCCGTTAAACTCAAACTCATCCCCCGCCTTGATCTCCCCCTCGCGGTCAATTAAGAGCATCCCCCTGAGTTGCAGGTTCGTTAGGACCGTATTGGTGACATTCCCCTGAACAAATTGGTCATTATCCCCGGTCATGAAATCATGCATACCATCCCAGTTCGACCAATCTCCGGTCACGAGATTGAGTTGAGTCACTTTTTGCGTTAACGCATTCTCCACCCGTCGGATATCTCGGGTCGCATTTTTGGTCTCCAACTCCCAAAAACTGCGTAGCAGAATCACCGACAGACTGCCTGATAAAATTGCAATCAGCCCAAATAAACTACAGCTTATGACCAGCAGGCTCTTTTGATACAGTTTCATGTTTTGCAGACATAAGGAATAACCCAGTCTGGCTTAACTAGCTAACAACACCAACAGTTCAACTCCAAATTCATCTTCAAACAGTTCTTTTTTGTAATTGATACTCCAGCGTTCTAAATCGCAGGGGTCTCCCGTTTCTTTTGGGTATAACAGTAAGTTGACCTGTTTGGAATCGGGACGATTTTCACAACGGACCTTGCGAATTGCACCAAGCTGACGGCGATCGAGGGCGATCGCCAACCGCATTAAACCACTCAATTGCCGAATTAGCAGGCGATGCTCACTCGATAAATTGGCATAGGGTTCATGCTTTTTCTTAGGGGCGCTCTTACGGTGATAGCGTGCCAAATTGGCAATTAATTCAACCTCCAACTCCGTAAACCCGAGCAATTCTCCATGACGAATCAAGTAATAAGAATGCTTGTGATGCGCCGAATGACTAATATAAAGCCCACAATTGTGGAGTAACGTCGCCACCCACAATAACTCCCGTTCCGTCTCGCCCCACTTATGGAGCACCCCCTGAGTTTGGTCAAACAAACTCACCGCAAACTCCGCCGTCCGTTCTGCATAGGGCAAATCCACATGATACTTCTGAGCAATTTTGCGGGTACTGCGTTCTCGCACCGAACTTTGATAGCAGAGTTTATCCTCAATCAAGCCCCGATTGAGCATCCAATCCACAATCATCCCTTCTCGTAGGGCCCGCTCACAGATAATCAGCTCATCCACCCCCAACAACGCCATTGCCTCATGGAGAATCACCGCCCCAGCGACGATAATCTCAGCGCGACGTTCCACCATTCCCGGAATTTTGAGACGCTCGTCATAACTGCTCTTGCGAAGTTTTTTGAGCAGTTTATGGAGATGCTTAAAGCTGAGAACATAGCCATTGAGGGGACTCGGAACCCCGCCCAACGTATCGATCGCATCCATTGTCGCCAGGGCCTCAATGGTTCCCGAGGTTCCCACCATGCGTAAGGTTTCCCCCGGCTTAACCTTCGCCAAAACTTCCTCAACAGGACGTTCTAGCATCCCCTGCACATAGGCTTCGAGGGCGGTGTAGTCCTTATCATCAATGGGATCACTATGGACATACTGGCCCGAGAGACGCACCGCCCCGACTTTGGTGCTGCTGAGGCTGCGGGGTTCCTGGCCATCGCCGAGAATCAACTCCGTTGAACCCCCGCCAATATCAATCATTACATGAGGCTGACGGGCTAATTCCATCCCCGACAGCACCCCCAAATAAATTCGTCGCGCCTCCTCAGGCCCCGAAATGAGATTAATCGATAAATCCAATTCGTCTCGCACCCGTTGGATAAATTCCTGGCCATTGGGTGCTTCGCGGGTGGCGCTCGTAGCCACGGCTACAATTTCGTCAGCGGCGAGACTGTGAGCAATTTTTTGATAACGTCGTAGGGTGTCAACGGAACGCTGAATAATCTCGGGTTTGAGATTTCCCGTTTCGAGATCGCAGTCCCCGAGGCGGACAGTTTCCTTTTCGCGCGTAATAATGGTAAAGGCAGGCAGTTCCGGCTGAATCTGAACAACGACCATGTGAATGGAGTTAGTGCCAATATCAATGGCCGCTAAAACATAGTTGGAGCGAACCGACACCCCAACAGGACGAGCCTGCATCCGGATGGCATTGCTCGGGGGAGTTTGGTCTGTCATGACGAAATCCTCAAACGTAATCAGTTCTCCTGGGTGTTATCGAGGCCACGTCTTACAACACAGAGGTGATGATACTGTGGTTGGGGGGAGTCTCCCATCTTGACGGGTCGAAAACTTAGGAGTACAACAAGTGCAACTTGCCTTGATGATATCTCGTCTTGTCCCATTCGTCGTTTGGCAGGTTTGCAATTTCTTACCTCGCGTCCCCTTCTGGTGCATCCTCAGGCTCAAACGTGTTTGACAGCGATGAACTGACCGTTACTCGAATCCAAGGCCCCGATGATCTCTTTGATGTGCGGGGACAGTTGTTGCGTAAAACCAATCCCCTACGCAGCAAGATTTTAATTTTTTCGACGATTTATCGCCAGTTCGATTTCAGCGATCGCGACTGGACGGCTCTGAGGGCCCAAGAACTAGACGCACTACTGCGTAATCTCTTTGATGCTTGTCCCACCCTAGACGAACTCGATAGCCGTCTGCATCGAACGGCACGGGATTTAGAAGGAACGGAGGAAAATCTGCAAGCGGCGGATTTATTGGTGCGTTGTTTTACCCGCTTTTATGTTCAGGATCTCCCGAGTCGCCCGGATCAGATGTCCCCAAACTTATCCTCAGATCCCGAGCCAACCGCTGATCCAGTGACCCTAGGCAGTCATATTACCGAAAGTCCCGCCCTCACTCCACAATCAGGGTCTGACGAGGAAGACGAGGACAGCGACAGTAGTCTCTTTTTTGATATGACGTTTAATGGCAGAGCGGCGATCGCCCCAGCCGCCAATCCTGAGCCGGAGGTTCCAGAACCGCACCCCCCCACTCCCCGGCCCGGCTCATCACCCCGGTTATCCGATCGCCTGTTGCAGCATTTGGCGACTACCGATGAGGTTCAGGATCTGATCCGTCGCTCTAGTAAGGATCTCACCGAGGCGATCGCCCAGAGCATTACCGACTTAGAGATGAACCTCGAAGCCACCTGCGCTCACGTCTCCCCCGAAGAACAACTACGCATCAAACATGAAGCCGTCACCAGCCTCCTCAACGATGTGCGTCTGAATCTCAATCGTATTGGTGGGGTTCTCGATCATCCCTCCTCCTCACGCCAAAACTCCGTTGTCGACCCTGTGGTGGATGAGTTGCAGCAACAAGCCAGTCAGGGAACCCCTCGGGCGATCGCCCGCTGGCTGATTCAGCGTCATCGCGCTTTAGGCCTTAACCTACTGGCGACGCAAAAAGGTCGCTGTCTCCATATCGTCCTAGATTTAGCCTCCCTCAATCCCAGCATGGACAACGATCCGGGCTATCTTGCCGGTCAGATGTACGAGAGTGTCCTAGAATTGAAACTAAGCAGCGCCGATCGCCTGAAAGTCCATGGTCGTGAACCCGGACAGAAGCGTCCAACCTGGACGCGATCGTTTCTACTGTAACTAGCACTTTCGCCTCAAGATTAGTCAAACCCCTATGGACGCTCGGGAAGTTTTAGAACGTTACATTTCCGGAGATATTGATTTTAAGAGCGTCACTCTCTGCAACGCCAAACTGGCTGGGGCCGAACTGATCGGGATTCGCCTGAGTGGGGCCAATCTTCAGGGGGCAGATTTGCTCTTCGCCTATCTCACCCGCAGTCAACTCGATGGGGCCAATCTCAGTAAAAGCAAACTCGCCGGGGCTAATCTCAAACAAGCCAATTTACAAAAGACTCATCTACGAGATGCCGATCTCCATGGAGCGGTTCTGCAACGGGCCGACTTACGAGGTGCAGATTTAAGTCTGGCCATCCTCATTGATACCAACTTAATGGGAGCTGATTTACGCAGTTGCAACCTCAGTGGAGCTGATTTACGGGGAGCATCATTACGAGGGGCAAATTTACGCTACGAACGCCGCATTTATAACCCCGTCAACTTACGAGGGGCAAATTTATCCTACTGTGACTTACGAGATATTGATTTAAGTTATGCGGATTTAACCCGCGCCAACCTAACCGGAGCCAACTTAACCCAAACTCATCTTCGGGGAACGATTTTCACCCAAGCCAAACTCAAATGGGCTAATCTCCGACGTGCAACGATGATTGATGCAGACCTAACCGAAGCAGATATTCGTGGTGCTGACCTTTCCGATGCAATTATTGCTAGTGCGAGAATGCGAGAAGTTCGCCTCCAAAAAGCAACACTCTATATGGCTAATTTGGCGCGATCAAATATGACGCAAGCCGATTTGCGAGGGGCTGACTTACGAGAAGCCAATCTCCTAGAAACAAATTTAACTAAAGCTGATTTGACGGATGCCAATTTAACCAATGCCAATTTGTTTGACGCTGATTTAACCCTAGCTCGCACCAAAGGAGCTAATTTTACAGGCATCAAAATAAATGACGATTAAAATTATTTGTAATAGCAATAGCAGGGATGGATAGGACAGAAACTACGTAGGGGCAATCCCTTGTGGTTGCCCTTTTCCGGCAAAGATTGTCCTAAGCGAACCTTCACTTGCTAAATCATAAAAATTTTAGCAACAAAAAGTCAGGGTGTGTTCCGGTTCAGATCTATTTTTTCCCGTCAGGAGAAGGCTCAAAATAACCGGAACGCACCGCATCGTCGGAGGCTTGCAGATTAGCCCATGCCTCGGGTAGGATAATTCTTCTCAAGAATAAACCCCAGCATCTGCTGAAACTCGTTCAAATTGGGGCGACCAAAGGGAGCATTGTTAATCGCCGCATAATACAGCGTTCCATCGGGGCGAACCAAAAACAATCCCGGTTCTCCAAACTGCTGAGGCTCATAATCAAACGCCTGATCCGAGATATAAAGTCCCCAGTCCCGCATGGACTCCACCGACTGACCATAGCCAAGGGTCAGTTTTTTTAATCCCCAATCCGTTTTCGCTTGACCGGCTTTTTCTTCTGGGTCTCCACTGACGGCGATCGCCCCAATTCCCATCGCCGCAAACGGGTCTAAAAGTGCCTCTAAATTCGCCAAATACGCTTGACAAATGGGACAATGGAGTCCTCGATAAAAGACAATCATTGTGAAGTTTTGCGGCCGTTGGTCTTGCAACCGCCAGATATCCCCGCCAACCGTAGGAACCGTCAATTCAGGAGTTGCCATGCCCGGCATTAGCTTCCGGGAGGGATGATGGGAGATGGTACTCATACAGCGTCTCTTCCAATTCAAGATGGTCTCTCATAGATACGCAGACTAAAGAAAACTGGATTTCCTCATTTTATCTTTCCCAGGAGTTGCTTATGTCATCTGTCGGACTCATCCTCGCGATCGCCCTGGCCCTCGTCCATGGGTTTATCTCCCGCATCGATGTAGATGCCTTTATTCCCAAATATCGCTGGCTTTCCTTTTCCGGGGGAGTTTCGATGGGGTATGTCTTCCTAGATATTTTTCCAGAACTCAGCCAGGCCCAGGAGGAACTGACGCACAGCGATTTTTGGCTACTCACATATTTTGAAAACCATGTCTATTTGCTGGCCCTACTGGGGCTAACACTCTTTTACGGTCTCGATCGCTGGGTGATCCTTTCCCGGCAAAGCAACCGGGTCAACACCAACGCCAACCAAGCCGATATAACAATCTTTTGGATCCATATGTCGGGCTTTGCCCTAATCAACCTGATTTTTGGCTACCTGTTACAAGATTTAGTCCATAGCTTCTGGCAATGTCTATTATTTTTCATCGCCGTAGCCTTGCACGTCTTTATCGTTGATCACAGTCTGCGGGAACATCACCGCAGCCTCTACGACAAGCAAGGACGTTGGCTACTGACCGCCGCAATTCTCGTTGGGGCGATTCTGGGAATCTCCATTCCCTTAAATGAAGCGTTGATTTCTGCCATCTGGGCGTTTTTAGCAGGTAGCATTATCCTCAACATTCTCAAACAAGAACTCCCCGAAGCCCAAAAAACCTGCTTCTGGTCCTTTGTCAGCGGTGCGACTCTCTATTCTGCACTAATCCTATTGATCTAGACCCGTTCACCAGTACGTTACACTGAAAGCTACCACTGAAAGCGGCTTCACTCGTTTGTCCTGCCTTGCCATCATGCTTAGCCAACCCTCCTCAGAACCGACCTGGAAAACCGTCATCCGTCTGTTGCGTTGGCATAAACCCGCCGGCCGCCTCATTCTCATGATTCCCGCCCTCTGGGCCGTCGTCCTCGCCGCCCAAGGAACCCCACCCCTGCCCCTAATTGGAATCATTATCCTAGGAACCCTAGCCACCAGTGCCGCCGGTTGTGTCGCCAATGACCTCTGGGATCGCAACATCGATAATCAAGTCGAACGCACCCAATCCCGTCCCCTAGCCTCCCGGGCCTTGTCCATTAAAACCGGAATTGTGGTGGGGTTGGTGGCCCTCCTCTGTGCGGCGGGCCTGTCCTCCTATCTCAACCGCTTCTCCTTTGCCCTATGCGTGGCAGCCGTTCCCGTAATTTTGCTCTATCCCGCCGCCAAACGGGTCTTTCCCGTCCCCCAATTGGTTTTGTCTCTGGCTTGGGGTTTTGCCGTCTTGATTAGTTGGAGTGCCGTAGAGGGAGGATTAACCGCCTCAACCTGGTGGTTATGGGCGGCGACGGTATGGTGGACTTTGGGCTTTGACACCATTTACGCCCTGTCCGATCGCGAGGATGACCTGAAAATCGGCATTAACTCCAGTGCGATTTTCTTTGGAGAGGCAGTTGTGGGGGCGATCGCCCTCTGTTTTATCGCCACGGTGGTCTGTTTGGGGGTTGTGGGCATTCAACTGGGCTTAGGGAGCCAATTTTGGCTGGCGTTAGTCCTGGCCACGGGGGGCTGGACTTGGCAAGTGGCCCGACTCCAGGAAGAAACCTTACCCCGTCCCGCCTTTGGCGATTTGTTTGCCCAAAATGTTTGGCTGGGGTTTGCGGTGTTACTGGGGATGCTATTAGGACTGTAGGGGCTGAATTGCTGGGAAGTTCTCTCCTACACTGAGGAGATAGCAGCTTGTGAGCAATCGTGACCCTATGAAAACCCGTCAACTCGGTAACAGTGATTTACAGGTCTCAGAAATTTGTCTGGGAACCATGACCTATGGGCAACAGAATAGTATCGAGGAGGCCCATGCACAACTCGACCATGCGATCGCCCAAGGGGTCAACTTCATCGACACCGCCGAAATGTACCCCGTCCCCGGCCGGGCCGAAACCCAGGGCCGAACCAGCGAGTATATTGGTCAATGGCTAGCCAAACAGCAACGGGACAAACTCATCATCGCCACTAAAGTCACCGGCGGCGGTTCCCGGATGGAGTGGATTCGCGGCAAAGATCGCAAAGTCGATCGCCCCAACATCGAACAAGCCGTCAATGACAGCCTCAAACGACTCAAAACCGACTACATCGACCTCTACCAAATCCACTGGCCCGATCGCTATGTCCCCCTCTTTGGCGGCGGAACCTTCGATCCAGAACAGGATCGGCCCACCGTTCCCATCGCCGAACAGTTAGAAGTGTTTAAGGACTTGGTGGATGCGGGCAAAATTCGCTATGTGGGATTGAGTAATGAAACCGCCTGGGGGGTAAATCAGTTTTGTCATCTCGCCGAGACGTTGAACCTTCCCCGAGTGGTGTCAGTTCAGAACGCCTATAGCCTCCTCAATCGGGAGTTCGACCTGGCCCTGGCCGAAACCAGTTATTGGGAAAATGTGCCTTTGTTAGCCTATAGTCCCCTGGCCTTCGGGTTCTTAACGGGGAAACACCAAGGCGGCGTCGATCCCAACTCCCGAGTCGGACAATTTCCCGGATTTGGGGCCCGCTATGGTAAACCCAATGTGCAAGCGGCGTTAACGGCCTATCTGGAGTTGGCCAAACAATGGGGATTATCGCCGGCCCAGATGGCCTTGGCCTTTGTGCGATCGCGTTGGTTTGTGGCCAGTACCATTATCGGGGCCACGACCTTAGATCAGTTGAAGGAAGATATCGGCAGTGTGGCGGTAGAGTTAACGCCGGATATGTTAGCCGCCATTGACGCGATTCATGCCCAATATCCTAATCCGGCCCCTTAGAAGATAGGGAACACCGGAGAACCCACCCCGCCCTCCGGGCACCCCTCCCAAGAGGGGAAAAACGTAGGGGCGACCACAAGGGTTCGACCTGGTAGGGTGCGTCCCGGCTTGCAACGAGTTTGGACTTTGACAGATCACCTTTCAACTTGCCGGAACGCACCATTCTGGAACCGGAACGCGCCATTCCTCGTTTAAATAGTAGAAGTATCGAGCATTTCAATCTGCTGAAAATGGGCATCACGAGTCAGTAAGACCAGATTATACTGTAATGCTAAAGCCGCGATCCAGATATCATTTTCAGGTAAAGGTCTCCCCTTTTGTCTTAATTTATTCTTGATAATTCCATATTGCTTTGCCGTTTCTGCATCAGACACAAGTACAGTGCTATTGGCAATAAAATCATCAATTCTTGCTAAATTTACTTGAATACGACTTGACTTTCTTGCCCCATAATATAGCTCACCTAGTGCAACACTGGGGACAAATACAGCATCAGCATGACCTAGGCTACTTTTGACTAATGGGTCATCAGCAAAAAGAGAAATAATGATGTTAGTATCCAGCAAGTATCTACCACTCATGACTATCAATTTGCCCGCAATCCTGTTCGATCGCATCACGCATCATCTCAAGATCATCGGCCGGAATACATCCTGCAAACTGAAGTAACTCTTGACCGGGTGTTCCTTTAACTTGAGTGTTTGCCAACATTCGTGCAAATTCCAGAACTTGCCCTTGGAGGTGTTGGGGCAATTCCTCCATCTGTTGCACTAAATCATTAACGGTTTTGTTCATCATGTTTATCTTCACCCGTACTTAACTTGATGTTGCGTTAAGGATGTGACCGCACTGAACTCAACCAACTGCCGGCCACCTTCTATCATAATAGGGGACGACCTTCACCACCGCCCACTGTGACCCAACGATCGCTCGCCCTGGATAGTCTGCGAGGATTGGCCGTTCTCGCCATGGTCTTCTCAGGAATCATCCCCTTCGGCGGGGCCCTGCCAGCTTGGATGTATCACGCCCAGGTTCCCCCCCCAGATCATGTCTTTAACCCCGAAGTTCCGGGACTCACTTGGGTCGATCTCGTCTTTCCCGCCTTCCTCTTCGCCATGGGGGCCGCCATTCCCTTGGCCCAACGGCGGCGCATTCAACAGGGTTGGCCCGGCTGGAAAATCGCCCTCTCAACCCTCTGGCGAGGACTTTCTCTCATTGCCTTTGCGGTGTTTTTACAGCATTGTCGCCCCAATATCCTCGACCCCAATTTAGGGGTTTGGCGGTGGTGGATTTCCCTGCTAGGATTTCTCATTCTTGGACTAGCTTTTGGCCAGTTTCCTCGCCAGATTCCTATGCCAGTTCAACGGGGTTTAAATCTCTTGGGATGGCTGTTCGGAATTGCGCTCTTGTCTCAGTTAACTTATGCCGATGGCAGTGGCTTTTCCAGTAGCCGCAATGATATTATTTTAGTGGTTTTAGGCAATGTCGCTATTGCTGCAACCGCCGTTTGGTGGCTGACTCGGGATCAGCTTCTGGGCCGTTTGGGGGCGATCGCCCTCGTGTTTGCCCTACAACTCTCCCTCGATGAACCCGGTTGGCTGCGATCGCATCTCAACCTCTCCCCCCTTCCCCATCTCCTCAACTTCGCCTATCTCAAATATCTGCTGGTGGTTCTCCCCGCCACCCTCATCGGCGATGGACTTTGGCAGATGCTGCAACGGCGAGAGTCCCCTGAATTGACCCCAGGTTGGACGGCCCGACGCTATGGGGCGATCGCCCTGTTGGGACTGACGTGGACTCTCACCCTGCTGATTGGACTCCAAGGACGCTGGCTGGGGCAAACCGTCGTCATAGCTGTGATTTTGACAGTTTTAACCTGGTGGCTCAAACACAAGCCCTATAGCCCGCAAGAACGGCTGCTGAGTCAATGGATGACCTGGGGAACCTATTGGATTGGTCTGGGGTTAGCCTTAGACCCAGTTCAGGGGGGGATTAAGAAAGATCCCGCCACCTGGAGTTATCTGTTCACCACCACGGGAGTCTCGATTTGGCTATTGGTGAGTTTACTGGTCATGGTAGATATCTTTCGGGGCGATCGTCGTCTCCCCTGGCTGATCTCACCATTGATTGAAACCGGCTGCAATCCCCTCGTGGGCTATGTGGCCTATCTCAACCTAATTTTGCCCATTCTCACCCTAACCGGCTTGCGGGAGTTCATCAACGCCGTCACCGCCTCACCCCTGCGGGGAACCCTACGGGCTATGGTGATGACAATGCTGGTGGCGGGAGTGGTTTGGGGACTGAATCAACTACGCTGGCGTTGGCGAGTGTGAATCAGTCCCTCACCCCCGTCCCCTCTCCCGCTTTGGGCCGCCTTATGTTGGAATAGAGGGTGATGATATCTTTGCCAATGTTCGGGACGACACTCCAACCCCTGAAACGCCCAGGTGGTGATGAGGATAAAACTAAGTTATCTTTTTTGAGGTGATAGGATGAGCCTAGTGATTTCCGAAGAGATTGTTAAAGCCAGTGGACTCTCTGAACAAGAGTTAATTATCGAGTTGGTCTTGCTGTTGTTTCAACAGGAGAAACTTAGCTTGGGTAAGGCAGCAGAATTGCTGAATATCTCTCAGGTTAAATTCCAAAAAATTCTCTCAGAGAGGGGCATCAATATTCATTACGATGTGGACGAATTGCAGGAGGATATACAGCATTTCACAGCCAAGGGATGGCTATAATTGTTGTGAGTGACACATCGCCGTTAAGTGGGTTGGCGATCGCCGGTTATCTGGGGGTATTAGAACAACTCTACGGACAAGTATTGATTCCTTCGGGAGTGATGCAGGAGTTGCAGCGAGGAGGAGAAGATGACCCGCGCATCACAGATGTGTTAGGTCTTGATTGGATTGAGGTTCGCCAAGCCACGAATCAACAACTGGTACAGGTTCTACAAACTGAGCACCATTTGGATCGAGGAGAATCAGAGGCGATCGCATTGGCCTTGGACGTGAATGCAGAAGAATTATTGATTGATGAACGCTTAGGACGAAGAAAAGCCATGGATTTGGGGGTATCGATTACGGGATTACTGGGAATCTTGCTGGTGGCAAAGCGTCGAGGTTTGATAACTCAGATTATACCATTTTTCAAAATTCATGCCATAGCCGTAGGGGCGAACCCTTGTGGTCGCCCTCTCCCAGTGTTGATGTATAGCAAACATTTCGGATTGGTGCAAATTTATATAGAGAGGTTTTAGTCGCTGCTGGGGAATGATAAAAAGATAAGTCTGGGGTGGAGGAACAGAAACCGGGTTTCTAGCAGCATCTCTATTCCTTCACCCAGATTTTCCAAAGAAACCCGGTTTCTGGGAGGTTTTTGAGTCTCGGTGAGGTTCAAGAAAGGGGGTTTCTAGCAGCATCTGGTGTTTCTTGACAAAGGTTTAGGGAAGAAACTCCGTTTCACCCATCGCGGGGATGGGGTAAAATGGGGGTACTATCCTGAAATGCACTATGCGAAACACGGAAACTGAACTCTTAGCTATCCTTCGCAACCTCCCCCAACCCGCCCTGGAAGAAGCCAAAATATTCTTAGACTTTTTAGCTTGGCGGTATCAAAACACCTCGCCCAAAAGAGCAAACTTAATCGCCAGTCTGCGGGGAAAAGCAACAGGGGAGATGACGACTGATGAGATTCTGAATTTAACGCGGGGTGAGGAATGACGGATTTCCTCGTAGATAGCAATGTGATTCTGGATGTATTAACCGAAGATCCCCATTGGTTTGAGTGGTCAGCAGCGCAACTCGCTGATTGTGCTAAAACCGGAACATTGCATATCAACCCTATTATTTATGCAGAAGTCTCCATTGGTTTTAAAGAGGTAACGGAAGTTGAATCAGTATTATCTTCTAGCTTTTTTCAGAGAGACGGATTACCTTATGAGGCGGCATTTTTAGCGGGGCAAGCCTTTTTGCAATATCGTCGCAGGGGTGGGGTGAGGCGATCTTTACCGGATTTCTATATCGGCGCTCATGGATTTGTGTGTGGGTACACCCTGCTAACTCGTGATGCCACCCGTTATCAAACCTATTTCCCTGAACTTATCCTCATCAGTCCCTAAGTTAAGCGGTGTTCTGAGACTGGGATGTGGAGGAAAAGCAACCGGGCTTCTCGATCGCGGGGTGGGGTACAATCGAGGTGGGCTGGCGCGAGGCTTCACTGAAGCGACAGCAGCGAACCCAGACTCACCGGAGGCGGAACCATGTCCAGTTGGCGTGAGCGATGGCAAAATCTATGGCGGTTTCTCAACACCCCTTTATTCACTTCCCCGACTCCGGGAACCTCTAACCCAACCGTTGAGGCGATATCCCCTGAGTATTTAGCGATTTGGTTAGAAATCCTGGAAGCGGAAAAAAGGGGATTAAGCGGGAAAGCCGTCTATCCCCTTTTCCAAAAATACCAAGACCAACTCGACCTCGATTTTGCCGAAACCATCAGCCAATGGTTTCACTCCCAACTCGACCCCGATGATATTGAGAAAAATAAAGACCTCGCCCGAAACCTTCATAATTTTGCCATTGATATTCAGCAGTTCCCATTAGGCAGTCGAGCCAATAATCTGGAAATTGCCATTGTTGCCTACCAAGCCGCCTTAGACGTCCGCACCCGCAGCGCCTTTCCTGAACAATGGGCAATGACTCAAAATAACTTGGGGAATGCCTACTGGAGCCGCATCCGGGGAGAGCGAGCGGACAATATCGAGGAGGCGATTCGCCGCTACCAAGCCGCCTTAGAGGTCTACACCCGCAGCGCCTTTCCCGAAGATTGGGCAATGACTCAAAATAACTTGGGGAGTGCCTACTGGAGCCGCATCCGGGGAGAGCGAGCGGACAATATCGAGGAGGCGATTCGCCGCTACCAAGCCGCCTTAGAGGTCTACACCCGCAGCGCCTTTCCTGAACAATGGGCAATGACTCAAAATAACTTGGGGAGTGCCTACTGGAGCCGCATCCGGGGAGAGCGAGCGGACAATATCGAGGAGGCGATTCGCCGCTACCAAGCCGCCTTAGAGGTCTACACCCGCAGCGCCTTTCCCGAAGATTGGGCAAAGACTCAAATGAACTTGGCGGTTGCCTACTCAGACCGCATCCGGGGAGAGCGAGCGGACAATATCGAGGAGGCGATTCGCCGCTACCAAGCCGCCTTAGAGGTCTACACCCGCAGCGCCTTTCCCGAAGATTGGGCAATGACTCAAATGAACTTGGCGGTTGCCTACTCAGACCGCATCCGGGGAGAGCGAGCGGACAATATCGAGGAGGCGATTCGCCGCTACCAAGCCGCCTTAGAGGTCTACACCCGCAGCGCCTTTCCCGAAGATTGGGCAATGACTCAAAATAACTTGGCGGCTGCCTACAATTACCGCATCCGGGGAGAGCGAGCCGACAATATCGAGGAGGCGATTCGCCGCTACCAAGCCGCCTTAGAGGTCTACACCCGCAGCGCCTTTCCCTATGAATGGGCAATGACTCAAAATAACTTGGCGCTTGCCTACGATGACCGCATCCGGGGAGAGCGAGCGGACAATATCGAGGAGGCGATTCGCCGCTACCAAGCCGCCTTAGAAGTCCGCACCCCCTCCTCCTTCCCGCTAGACTGCCTCCAAACCGGACGCAACCTCGGCAACTTCGGCTATGACCTCCAAAACTGGGAAAGCGCCATCGAAGGCTACGACAACGCCATCCGCGCCGTGGAACAGAGCCGGGACTGGGCCACCTCCCCCGACAGCAAACGGAAAATCCTCGAAGATGCCCTGCCCATCTATGGCAAAATGATACAAGCCTGCCTGCACCTGGAACGCTACGACCAAGCCCTCCTCACCGTCGAGCGCAGCAAGTCCCGCACCCTGATGGAAATGCTCACCAGCGCCGACCTAGTTCCCAAAAACGCCACCCCCCAACAACAGGACCAATACCGCCAACTCAACCGGGAC
Organism: Phormidium sp. PBR-2020; assembly: GCA_020386575.1. Classification (GTDB taxonomy): domain Bacteria; phylum Cyanobacteriota; class Cyanobacteriia; order Cyanobacteriales; family Geitlerinemataceae; genus Sodalinema. The sequence goes on from CP075902.1 coordinate 2,681,233, forward strand.
ATCGCCGCCCTCCAACAATCCTTCGCCCCCCCCGAGACCCCCGCCGACAGCCAAACCGAGACCCCCCAAGCCGGGGAACGCCGAGGACACCCGGACATCACCACCGCCACCGACGCAGCGGGAACCCCTCAACTGAAATACCTGCTGCAACAACGGGACCGCCTCCTGGCGCAAATCAACGACCCCGACTTCAACCTTCTCCAGAACGTCCGCCCCCAACTCCCCGACTTTCGCCAACTCCTCACCCCGGAAACCGCTCTCATCGAATGGTATCTCCCCCGAGACCCCGACCTGGGAGCCTGGGCCTTCACCGTCACCCTCGACCCAGACGGCCCCCACATCCGCGCCCACAGCTACAGCCCCCAGCAACGCCAAACCCTCGACCAATTCAACCAAACCTACTTCGCCGACTACCGCCAACCCAGTTGGGACCAGTCCCTAGACCGTCGCCTGGAGGACTTGGCCGAACATCTCCACCTGTCCGGTCTCATCGCCGCCCTCCCCCCAACCTGTCAACGGCTGATTCTGATTCCCCATCTCTACCTGCACCTGTTCCCCCTCCACGCCTTATCCGTTGAACTATCCGTTGAACTATCCGTTGAACTCAACGCCCCCGCCACCCCCTTACTGGAGCGCTTTAGCCAAGGGGTCAGCTACGCCCCCAGTTGCCAAATTCTCGACTACATCCACCACCGCCCCCAACCGGCCACCCCACCCCAATTCTTCGCCGTCCAGAACCCCACCCAAGACCTGGACTATGCCCAAATGGAGGTGGAGTTCATCCGCCCCTACTTCGACCCCAACTGCTATATCCTCAGCCAGGAAGCGGCCACCAAATCCGCCCTCAATCGCCCAGAAACCCTGGAGAAACTGCGCCAGAGTCATATCATTCATTTTTCCTGTCACGGGGGCTTTGACAGCGAAAATCCCCTCAATTCCGCTGTGATTTTGGCAGGGGATGCACCCCTCGCATCTGCCCCCAGGGGAGACCAGCGCCAGACCCTCACTCTCCGGGATGGTCGCCGCTTCGACACCGCACAGCAAGGCTTAACCCTGGGGGAAATTTATCGCAATCTGGACATTCCCGCCTGTCGTCTGGTGATGCTTTCGGCTTGTGAAACGGGACTAATGGGGAGTTTATTGACCGATGAATATATTGGCTTAGCCAGTGGGTTTTTGTATGCGGGAACTCCGGCGGTGGTGAGTAGTTTATGGTGTGTGGATGATTTTGCCACGGCTTGTTTGGCGATTCGTTTCTATTATGAATTGCGCCAAGATGAGCGGGTGGTGATGGCGTTACATCGGACGCAAAATTGGCTCAGACGGGTTTCGGTGGCGGGGTTTTTAGACTGGTGTCGTCAGGGGTTGACGATGACGGAGGAGGAATGTGAGATTATTGAGTTTAAGTTAATGGATTATGATGAGGATTGTCCCTTTGGTCAACGCCGGTATTGGTCGGCGTTTGTGGCGGTGGGATTATAATCGAGAGTTGATTGTTTTGTCGGTTAGGTGAAGGGCAGTTTATAATTAATTGTCCGTTGGGTGAAGCGCACCCCAATACCCATTGTATAGCAATAGCAGGGATGGATAGGACAGAAACTACGTAGGGGCAATCCCTTGTGGTTGCCCTTTTCCGGCAAAGATTGTCCTAAGCGAACCTTCACTTGCTATAATTGATAATTGGAGGTCAACAACAGATGACAGTTAGAGAACAACTGATTAAAGCCATTGAAACCCTCCCAGAATCCCAAGTGGCTCAGGTTTTAACCTATGTTAATCAGGTCAAGGCTGACGAGGGTAAAACTCCAGAAAAAGACTCTAATTCCCAGCCATCTTTTGATGACAATTGGTGGAATAATTTGTCTGAGTTTACTCCAGACTTTTTAGAAGTTCGAGAACAACCTCAACTTCCGGCGCGAGAGGATATTTTTGAATGAAATTCTTGTTATACCATTTTTCGATAACCTTGCTAGACATACGACACTGAGACAGGGCGACCACAAGGGTTCGCCCCTACAGAAATCTATGGCATGACTTCTGAAAATTGGTATTAGATACTAACATTTGTATTTATGTCATAAAACAAAACATCCAATACCAAGGGATTAAAAACGGGGTTTCTTTGTTAAAATTAGGTAAGACAGCCAAAATGCTAGTTTTTTAGGATATAGGGTGTTATTTGTTGCATTGCATACCAAATTGTAGGGGCGAAAAATCCCCTCCTGGGAGGGGCGAGGGGTGGGTTATGCCCCTACAGCAACGGGTATAATCTGCCATGAATTTTCCTTATCACCCTAAACCCAGAAGACCCCAATCCGGCTAGAGACTCGGTATGTTCACATTCGGAGATGATACCATGAGCGATCGCATTCCCTCAGATTTCTTACAAACGATCGAAGACTTCCTCACCTATCTCGAACAATCTCAAACCAACCCCCAAAATGACCCCAACCTGTCGGAATATCTACAAGCCTTAGAAGACCAATTAACCGCCGCCGAAGATAAAACCTTGAAACTGGCGATAATCATTAAAGCCTGGTGTAAGCAGCATCAGATTACCTTCAACCCAGAGGAGTTGACAACAGTTCGCGCCAACATGGTAAAACAAGGGCAGAAAATCCCCAAACCAGCGGCGGGAGAACGACCGGAAACGGTTTATAATAAGGCGTTACTGGTGGCTAGGGTGCAACAGGCAAAAAAAGCCCAGTCCTAATCAGTTTAGCCCACTTCGCAGCCAGAAACATGAGCGAGAAAACAGCCTCGATTTATGCCCCTAGTTTGTATTGGTTCGCCTATCACTATCATCGCGGCTTAGTGACCTCAAATGGGGATGCCCCCGCCGAAAAATTAGACCATATCAACCCCCAATGGGTGCAGGCAAAATATAGCAGTATCCTCAAGCAGTTTGAGGTGGACTTAGAGTTAGAGATTCGCTCCGATGAACCGTCGCAAAACTTCGATTTGCTGGTCGGTGTTGAGGATGAAAGAACTATCGATTTTTTTACCGCTAAACAGGATTTAGAAGGGTTTATTTATCCTCAATCTCTTCATGATAGTTATGCCTTAAATCTGAATATTTACCAACCGGAAACCCCCGGACAGGATGAATACAAACTTGAAGATTTAGCTCAATTCAACCCTAAAAATTGCTTTCAACCGGAACCGGAGTCGGCTGCTAATTTAGGGCAAACGCTGTTATTAAGTGCCTATCTCAACACCAATAAACCGGAGAATATCCGCGACTTAGAACCTCTGGCTCGACAAGTCTGGATTAAGTTTTTCCACCTGGACAATGGGCAACCATTACCGCCGCTCTATCGCGCCTATAATCTCTTCGGGGGATATCTGTATGAGTATGGGAATCCGAGGGCGAATTTAGAGGAAAATCCCTACGGTCATTTGTTGACTTGGTTTCTATTTGACGAACAGCCAACCTTAACCCTACAAAGCTGTTATTGGGAATTACCAGAGTTACTTCTATATTATCACAAAATCCGCAAAAGTTTTCAAGATAGTCGAATTTATTATGATAGTGCCGATCGCATTGTAGCCAGCAACGAGATCCACTTAAATCAGTTCCATCAAAACTATCTCAATCGCGAAAAAACCGAACCCCTCTCCGCCACTGAATTGGCAGATTTGAAAGTCTCCCTAAAAACCCTGCTGGCGACCTCCCTCAACTATTCTCAACAACTGCGCAATCTGGAATATGCGCGCAATACGATCGCCATCAATCGCCAAAACTATCAAACCAGTTTAGAACGCATGGAACAACTGGCAGAAACTCCCATGGACGGTTGGCGGTTATTTTACGACAAGGAAGCCATCACCTTTCAAGAGCAAATCCGCGCCGATTTAAACTATTTTAATCCGGGTTCCAACCTCCTGAATCAAGCCATTGCCACGATTCGGGGATTAGTCGAAGTTGACCAAGCCGAACGCGATCGCCACATTCAAGAAAAGCAACAAAAACTCCAGGATCACATCCAGGCGGTGGGGGTAGGAATTGCTGGGGGTGCGATCGTTGCCTCCAGTAGCGGATTGTTATTTGACCCCCAACCGATGACTTTTCCCTGGGAGGCAGAATTTGGCAGATATCCCCATCCGTTTTTGAGTGCGATCGCCATCAGTAGTCTAGTGGCGTATTTCGCCTTCAAAGCCGCTAAATATGGGATTGAAAAAGGGCGATCGCGCTAAGGGCGATCGTATCTCAACTTGGCCAATCATTAAAAAAGAGCGATCTAACCTTATGCCGTCAGAATCACCAAAAGCGTTAAGCAACTTGGAGTGTTCTCGGTTCGGGAATCACTTCACCTTCTGCCTGCCAAGCTTCCAGGTACATTTCTATGACTTCTTCACCGTTATGAATTGCTTCTTCACGAGTTTTTCCGTGAGTGCAAGGCATCACGACAAGATCAGTAAACTCTGGGATTGTGACCAAGAAAAGCTGATCGTCATCAGACCACTGAACAATCATGCTGTATCGATTCATAAATCCTCGTCCTCTCTTAACTCTTCGAGTGAAGTCAGTAACTTTTTGAGTTGTTTTTCTAGGTAGAGTGGCACATCATCTCCATCCTTGCCTGGAATTGTCAGTGTTTTTCTGACCAAAGGATGTCGCCAACGTTCATGGCTACCCTTGCCGCGCTTGGGCAAGTAAACAAATCCTTCACGCGCAATCTGGGCTTTCAACTCTCGAATCTTCCTGGGCATGGATATTGTCTTGGTGTTCTACCCTATTGATAACCAGGAGCGGTATATCTCTTCATCCCAAACTCCTCGATCGCCTGCGCTAAGCCATCCGCTTTCGGTGCTTTAGTCGCAAAACCGAGAAGTGCCATCTCTACTATATCCGAGACGTCATCCTCTTTCACCAAAAACACCACCCCACAGAGATGGGAGTACCAGAAGTCCGCGCCTACCTATCTCACCTCGCGGTCGATAAGAAAGGGGATGACCCGGAGGCCTTGGTCATTCGCCTACTCTACGGGACTGGGATGCGGTTGACTGAATGCCTGTGATCGAGGGGTTCACAGTCCTTTGGATGAACTGGGTGAGTGAGCATTCAGAAACAGGTGGAAGTTGACCAAGCCGAACGCGATCGCCACATTCAAGAAAAGCAACAAAAACTACAGGATCACATTCAGGCGGTGGGGGTAGGAATTGCTGGGGGTGCGATCGTTGCCTCCAGTAGCGGATTATTGTTTGAACCCCAACCGATGACCGTTTCTTGGGAGGCAGAATCTGGCGGATATCCCCATCCGTTTTTGAGTGCGATCGCCATCAGTAGTCTAGTGGGAGAAGGGGTTGGGGGAGAAGGGGTTTAGCCAACATTCCGCAAGTTGACAAATAATTAAAAAAGGGCGATCTAACGTTGAAGTTGTGCGGCGGCAGATATCCTTGACTACCCACCAATAACCTCTGTACCGTCTGCACCAACGCAGTGTTAGCTGGCGTGTGTACGTTCAAGCTTGTGCTATCAATGCTTCAATCTCTTGAATTAAAGTAGGTAGGTTTGGACGTGTAAAACTGATATCTGGTGCTGGAACTCGATTTCGCTTTATTTCGGGTGGAATATGCTTATGATGTGGAAACGTTGATGCGAGTGATGAATCTTGCGGATGCGGTAAATCGTCATACCAGTACAACTTTTTACCACCTCGGTAAACCTCATATCCGTAAGAAGCAATCAACTCCGCATCAAAATCAAGCTCTTCTCTCATCCGGAGTCTTACATCTCCCTTGAACCACACTTCACCCTCTGCCGTTCCTGTGTATGTGCTATTAGACCAAACCACTACTGTAGAATGTTCGACATCTGGGCGACTTAAAATTTGCGACACAAAGCGGCTATATTCTGACAAAGATTTCAGAGGGGTTTCGCTCATACTCTAATAAGTTGGCCGAAAACGTAGCGTCTCAGCTAGCTCACGTTGATTTATCTGCTCCGTGTATGACCGCTTTCGGCGAAGCCATGTTTCGTATATACCCTTCCAACGGCTAAAGTCAGTGCGGGTTTCGTCATATTCGTCATAGCGAGCAAGATTACCAGCAAAGAGAGCTTTGTAAAAATCCTCACTCAGAACGCCATATTTTTCCTCGTAAAGAGTCAATCGGCGCTCCAGTATTTTCATCTCAACAACAAGTTCATGAATTTCCATAATGTGCATACAGAATGATATAAATGTAGCCAAGTTTTGTTCTATTTTTTGTGAGCAATAAACACCTTTGTAGAGTTCGGACACTACAATAGAACTCAGATAGGAGGATTGAAAATGCTGGGCAAATCTGGGGACAGCATTGGGATGATTTTTAAGTAAAGCGATACAGATGTTAGTATCTAGCAAATACATGAATCAATCAAAATCAAATAATTCTCGACCGTGGTTTTGATGGCGTTCTTGAGCGATCGCTGTAAAGGTAGCATCTAAATCAGGTTGGTTTGACCAAGCCCCAAATAGTTAACAGAATTGCTGCCAATGCTCTTCTGGTGTCTGGGTGAGGGTTGAGCTAATTTCCAGGATGATTTCATGGCCGTCAGGGATGGCAATATTTTCCGTTAGCTCAATAGTTTTACCTCGTTTAATACCTCGGATTTGCATAAGTATGGCTCTCATTTTTGTTCAATGCTATTCCAGTTTAGCAAATAAATTCCTGAGAGACAAGAAGCCAGGTTTCTGTTGATTCACAACGATTCAAGACAGCAATCGGGTTTCTCAGTCACGGGGATGGGGGAAAATCCGGGTGGGGTGGCGCGAGGCTTCACTGAACCGCAACCAGCGAACCCAGACTCACCGGAGGCAAAATAGCGAGTCTAATAGTAACGCGGGGTTTGCCAATTTGGATGCCAAATCCCTAAAACCAGCCCCCAGCCGCTAAACGGAGAAGACGGCCCACTGAGGTGTTTCGATTCACCGTTTGACGAGGGATAAAATAGGGATTGCGAAAGGGAGTCAGCCGCAAACTCCGGGTGTTATATAAATAGCCCGATTGATGATAGGTTTTGACAATCTTCAAGGCGTTGTCATCAATCGCCCCAAACGGATAAGATAGATGATTTGCAACCGTTTCATTTCCCTGCAAGCCAGCTAAACAGTCCCTGAGTTCCTGTTGCGATCGCCCCACTTCTTTATGAATCTCCTCATCGGAAATCAGAGTCAAGTTATCATGATTCGCTCCATGAGATTGAATATCATAATATCCCCGAACAAATCCCTCCCGTAACTCCTCACAACTGGCGTGTTCTAAATAAGTGCCTGGAACTCCCATAAACGAGGAATTGACAAACCAAACTACCGTTATTTTTTCACCGGTTTCTGCATAAAGCCGCTCCAAAAGGGGCAAAACATTGAGATGAGCATCCCGATAGCCATCATCAATACTGACCATGACCTTTCGGCGATGTCTATAGGGTTCAGGAACAGGGTCTGGAGGGGTTTTAAAATAGTAATTGTAGAGGTCTTGGGAGGATAAAAACCAATAGTTTCGCTCTAGTAAGCCCCGTAGAAAGTCCTCAAATTGCTCAATACTGTAATCTGCGCTAAATTCAGGGCGTTGAGGGGGTTGCTGTTGGGGATTGTCAACATCGACAATGTCATGAAAGCCAAAAATGGCAATCTTCTCAATCAGGAGTTCTCCGCCAATACTAACGAGAAAAAGTCCTAGAAGAAAGGCGATCGCCCAGCGTCGGAGTTTGGAATTAGAGACCATCAGCAGAATCAGAGAAACCAGAAAAAGAACGGTCTTCTGGATTTAGGGTGATAAGGAAAAATCATGGCAGATTATATCCCTTGCTGTAGGGGCGAAAAATTTTTCGCCCCTACAATTTGGTATACCATGCAACACATCACACCATATATCCTAAAGACCCAAAAAGGAGGATAAAGAGATTAGGGAGATGAGGTCAGTTTAAGAGCAATATGATTGTCAATCAATGCCAAATGTCCCTCCTCCGTTATTGCTGAGAAGGATTCAAAGAACTGGCGAGGTTGAACCGGGAAATGAGCAAAGTCAAATTGAGCATCCCCATCGGCGATGTTGGCCCAGAAATAGCGCAAACTGGGGATGAGGGGTTCGGCTGCATCTCGGGAGAGATGGAGGGGAGCATCGGTCAGTAAGCGTAGCATAAAGGGATAGGCGCGATCGCCCATCCAGTCCCGAGAGCGTTGACCCAGATTTTCCCAATCCTGCACCCCCTCAACTCTCCCCGACTCAATTTGTAACCAAGTCTGTCCCTGATTATCCCGCAGATACTCCAACACCCGATAAGGATGAGGATAGGACACCGTAGAGCCTGTGGTAATGTCGTAGAGATTTCCCTCCCGCGCGATATCCTGGACATGAAGATGGCCCGTAAAGACAAGTTGCACTCCATGCGATCGCAGCAACACCCGTAACGCCGCCGCATTCTCCAACATATACCGCCGTCCCAAACCATTCTGAGACTGGCCCGGGAGATGTTCAATCACGTTATGATGCACCATCAGCCAAACCTCCTCTCCCCGCAGTTGCTGCAATTGCTCATCCAACCAATCTAACTGCGACTCCAGCAACTTCCCCACCTGTGTTCCCTCGGTGTTGAAGTGATTGGAGTTTAAGCCAATCAGATGTAACCCTGGCCGCAACTCAACCCGGTAATCCAACCCCTGAGGCTGGCTATAGCCACAATGGGGATAATAGCCAGCAAAATCTCCCATCCCAATGGAATGGTCATTGGCCACCGCAACTGGGATATCATGATTTCCGGGAATCACATACACCGGATAGGGAAGTTCCCCCAGGCGTTTGGCTAACCAGCGGTGATTCTCCGGTTCCCCATGTTGGGTTAAATCCCCCGGAATCAGCAAAAATTCTAAATCTAGTCCGTTGAGGCGATCTAAAATCGTCTCCAAAACCGGAATCGAGACTTCCACCAAATGGAATCGCTGGGGACTATCCCAAATGGTATGAGGAAGGGCAATATGTAAGTCACTGACGATCGCAAATCTAAAAGCGTCCATAGCTAACGAGGGTGAGAAGCGGCAGATGTTCAGGTTCGATCGCATCCACATCTTCCCATAGTAGCGACTCGGGCGCCCCCAACTCACCAACTTCCCCAGTTGGGGAGAGTTTCCACTATCCTAGAACAGGACATCTCTCTATTCCCACGACGGCGATCGCCATGAAAGTTCTGCAAATTGTCCCCTCCGTCTCCCTAGTCTATGGCGGTCCGAGTCAAATGATTTTAGGGTTCTCCCAAGCCTTAGCGGAACAGGGAGTCGATGTCACCCTCCTCACCACCGACTCCAACGGCGACTCCGGCCAAGATCCCCTCGATGTTCCCCTCAATCAGGCCATCCCCCAAGATGGCTACCAGATTCGCTATTGTCGCTGTTCTCCCTTCCGGCGTTATAAATTCTCCCTTCCCCTGTTTCAATGGCTGTGGAACCACGCCAGGGACTATGATCTCGTCCATATTCACGCACTCTTCTCCCCCGTTAGCAGCCTCTCGGCTTGGATTTGTCGTCAACGGGGAGTTCCCTATGTCTTGCGGCCCCTAGGAACCCTCGATCCAGCGGATTTACGCAAAAAATCCCGCCTGAAAGACCTCTACGCCAGGGTTTTGGAACGGGAAAACCTGGCCCAGGCCGCCGCCATTCATTTCACTACCCCCGAAGAAGCCAAAATTTCCCACCGCTTCGGGGTGAAAACTGAAGATTGGGTGATTCCCCTAGGAGTCACACCTCCCGAACCTCCCCCTCGGATGCCAGAGATTTGTCAGGAGTTGGGAGTTGATGCAACCCGGCCCCTGGTTCTGTTTATGTCCCGGGTGGAACCGAAAAAGGGCCTGGATGTATTGATTCCGGCCTTGGAGTCTATCGCCGCCAAGGGAGTTGAGTTTCAGTTTGTCTTAGCCGGGAGTAATCCTCAAGATCCCGCCTATGAACAGATGATTGGCGATCGCCTCCGTAACTCCTCAATTCACGGACAAACTCGCATCACCGGCTTTGTCAGCGGCGACAAGAAAGCCGCCCTCCTACACCGCGCCGATTTGTTTGTGCTACCGTCCTATTATGAGAACTTTGGCATCGCTGTCGCCGAAGCCATGGGAGTGGGAACACCGGTGTTAATTTCCGATCGCGTCCAGATTTGTGATGCGGTGGCTGCGTCGGAGTCTGGCTGGGTGGCGGATTGTTCAGTGGAGTCGGTTCGAGATCGCCTTCTCAATGCCTTAGCCAATCTCGATGACTGTCAGCGACGGGGGAACAATGCACGGACCTATGCCACTCTTCATTATAGTTGGCAGGCGATCGCCCAAACGGCGATCGAACACTACCAACGCATCATCTAGGGTTAGCAGAACCATTACAATCGTTTTGGGACAATTTTCATGAATCGCCAAATACATCGTAAACGTTGGTCGTCGCTGGTTGTCGTCAATGTTGTCTGTCTAAGTCTTCTGGGACTGCTTCTGTTCCTCAGTCCCGTCTCGGCCCAATTTTCACCCCCAGGAAACTCTCCCAACCGCAACGCACAACCCATTCGTTGGGAATATCGCTCGGTATCCGCCAGCCGAGAAAACGACCCTGACTTTGAAAACTTTACCCAACAAATTCGGGACTTGGGAAACTTGGGGTTTGAGATGGTTACCTGTGTCCATGCGCCAGATAGTCGTCGCAGCGAGCGTTCTACCACCGCTTGCTATTTCAAACGACCCCGCTCTTAATCTCGAAGCTACCACAAAAAAATGGGGAGTAAACTAATGTTTACCCCCCAATCAATCTTAATAGGATTTCCGACGATTACGGAACCGACGACGCTCACGGTGACGAGCAATCTCCTTGCGTTTATGTTTTTCCGCCGGAGTCTCAAAACACCGATTCTTTTTCATATCCGAAAAAAGTCCCGCGCGGGAGACTTTGCGCCGGAAGCGACGTAATGCGGATTCGATGGGTTCACTATCACCCAAGATAATTTGAGTCATTCACTTCCCTTCTACTCACAGTTCACAGTTTGAAAAAAAAGAGGCTCGGAAACTTTCCCGTTCCTCTTAAAAAGGCGTCCCGTCAAACTCTCAAACCGGACGAGGAAACCTCAAACAACGATTCGCTTGACGGATATCGCCTCAGGGTGAAAACTTGTTCACCCCTAGTCGACGGCTAGACATCAACGATGTGGTTAGCCGTGTAACTACTCAGTGCAATTATACAGCCTGTTAGTCCACTGTGCCATCCACAGCGAAAACGCTAACCGTCTAAGACTTTAAATCAACCTAACGGCGGTTGTACCGGGGTTTGTCAGTGCGAGGCTTAGCAGGGTTAACCCGAATAACACGGTCCATCCATTCCGCCCCATCTAGGGCTTCAATTGCGGCCGCTTCTTCGGATTCCTGCTCCATTTCCACAAAGGCAAATCCCCGCATACGACCGGTTTCACGGTCCGTCGGGACGTGAATCCGTTTAATCGTCCCATATTCTGAGAAAACGTCACTTAAATCCTCAGAGGTGACTTCATAAGAAAGATTTCCAACGTAAACGGACATCGAGGGTCTCCAAAATCAAACAGCGTGCAGAGATGGAGATTTCGGAGTGAAGCTTGCTCAGACTAAACGGGAGAAAACCAGTTAATACCAAAAACAAACACTAGGGCCGATAATTCTTCTATCTCTTCGTCTAGCATAACACGCTTTATCAGGGCTGGGAATTTTTTTTGTTTCCCTTTAGATTTTGCCCATATCCGTTCCCTCTGACATCTAGGGGCTAGAATCGCAAGCGTCCCTGGGCCCGGTTGAGATTCTCCCGGTACTCTAACCGGTTCGGTGCCAATTCCAGCGCCTGGACATAGGCGTTCACCGCTTCTTCCGGGTTTCCTAGGCGCTCCCAAGCATACCCCAAACGATTCCAAGCCGCCGCCAAGCTCGGATCTAGCTCTAGGGCCCGGTTGAGAGAAGCACGGGAGCGGTCATAGCGTTCAAGTCCCTGTTGGGCCAAGGCCAGGTTATACCAGGCGATCGCCGGACTCAACTGCCCCCAGCGACCATCTCCCTGTAGGGCCCGCTCACAGGAGGCGCTAGCCTCAACAAAGCGATTGAGAGCCACCTGATCCGCGCAGCGATTCGCCAAAGCCAGGGCATAATTGGGACGTAACCGTAAGGCCCGATTATGAGCCTCCAGCGCTGCCTCGTAGTCCCCCAAATTCCCCAAGCGAACCCCCAAATTCGTCCAAGTCATGAAATCATCGGGACGCAGCCGTAACGCCTTCTCACAGGCAACCACCGCCTGGCGATCGCTCCCCTTCTGACAGCGAGTGACATACTCCCGATAGGTCGCCTCCATCCCATCGTCTTGAGCGTGAGCCAACCGCTCGGCCGCCGCCGGGTAACTCATCAGGCCCAGCCAGGCCATCGTCAATAGGGGAACTTGTCTAAACCATCGTTGGTAACGCATCACACCTCGCTGGAATCCCTCATAAGCCTTGCCATGGTCTTGTCGGATTGGTTAAGACGTCGGATCGTCTGGGGGCGCCTGAGGCTCAATCCGTAAGCGCACCGATTCCCGGTGAGAATGTAACCCCTCCGCATCCGCCAGAGTCTGAATCGCCGCGCTCATGCTTTGTAAGGCTGAGGGAGAATATTCAATCAGACTTGAATGCTTCATAAAGGTTTCCACCCCCAGGGCCGAGGCGTAACGGGCCGCACCGGAGGTGGGTAAGGTATGGTTGGGCCCCGCTAAGTAATCTCCCACCGCTTCGGGAGTAGAATAGCCCAGGAAAATTGCCCCCGCGTGCCGTATCTGGGGGACTAACTCCCAGGGTTCGAGAATTTCGAGTTCTAAATGTTCCGGCGCAAACTGGTTCGAGAGGTCGGCGGCTTCCTCTAAGGAATCCACCACCACCACCAACCCATAATGGGCGATCGCCTTCTCAGTCCACAAGCGTCGCGGATGATCACTCAACTGCTCTTCCACCGCCGCCACCACCTGACGGGCCAAGGCTGAATCCGGAGTCAGGAGAATCGCCGCCGCCATGGGGTCATGTTCGGCCTGGGCCAATAAATCTGCCGCCAAGTGACTGGGATTAGCATGATGATCGGCAATCACCAACACCTCCGAAGGCCCTGCTAAGGAGTCAATCCCTACCGTCCCAAAGACCATCTTTTTAGCTAAGGTCACGTAGAGATTGCCGGGCCCAGTAATCACATCCACCGGCGCGATGGTTTCGCTTCCGTAGGCCAAGGCGGCGATCGCCTGGGCCCCACCCACCCGATAAATCTCGTGAACTCCCGCTTCTTGGGCCGCCACCAACACCGCCGGATCAACTCGCAGATCGGCGCCCGGGGGGGTCACCATCACCAGTCCTTCGACCCCGGCCACCTTAGCCGGAACCGCATTCATAATTGCCGTACTGGGATAGGCCCCGCGACCTCCCGGGACGTAGATTCCCGCTCGATCAACCGCCGTGTAGCGTTTCCCCAGAACCACCCCATCCTTGCCAAAGTTGACCCAACTTTTGGGAACCCGTTGGCGATGGAAGGCTTCTACCTGTTTGACCGCTAATTGAATCGCGTCTAAGAGCTGTTTAGGGATTTGTTGATAGGCTGCATCGAGTTCTGAGCCGCTCACCCGCAACTGCGAGGCGGTCAAGGTTTGACCGTCAAACTCTTTTGTATAATCGAGTAGAGCCGCATCCCCTTCCTGGCGAACCCGCTTGAGAATGGTTCGGACGCTGGCCTCTTGTTCGAGCACCCCGTCAGATTGGGTGCGGTTCATGATTCGCCGTAACTCGGACTCGGCTTCAGATCGCTCAGTGATGATTCGCAGCATGAGATGTTACAGAATGCCTCCGCGCGTGTCTGCCCCAGATAAAATGTCCAGGATGTCCTGGGATGCGATCGCCCGCCTCGGAGCCAGAGGGAGCAACTTAGAGGGCGACCACAAGGGTTCGCCCCTACGACAGGGCGACCACAAAGGGTCGCCCCTACGACTGATTACCCTATCAGCTTAGCGCGGATTTTTTCAGAAAGCGCGACTTCTCACAAATGAGATGCTATATTAGTATGTCTGGTAAGAACCGCCCAAGCAAACGTTAACAGAATTGAAGTATAATAGGGGAGTTAATCGGTGGCAAACATTAAGTCTGCAATCAAACGCATTCAAGTCAACGAGCGCAACCGCTTACGCAATAAGTCTCACAAGTCAGCCATTCGCACGCTGATGAAGAAGTACTTTGCCGCAGTGGACGCGTACCAAAGTAATCCAAGTTCCGAGGCCTTAGAGGAGGTTCAACAGTGTATGAACCTGGCCTACAGCAAAATTGATAAGGCTGTAAAACGAGGTGTACTGCACAGCAATACCGGCGCTCGTAAGAAAGCGCGCCTAGCCAAAGCCCTGAAGCAAGATAACACCGCCGCCGCTTAACCCTTGCGGCCGCAGACCATTGAGCCGATCGCATGACGCTTATTGACACCCACGTTCACGTCAACTTTGACCGTTTTGAAGCGGACTTCGAGCAAGTTCGCGATCGCTGGCGAGCCGCAGGAGTGAGCCAGCTCATCCACTCCTGCGTGCATCCGCAGGAATTTCCTCGGACGCAGGCTATTGCTGATCAGGTCCCGGAATTGTCCTTGGCGGTGGGGTTACATCCCCTCGATGCCCAAGACTGGACCGAAGACCTCGCTGGCGAGATTCGTCGTTTGGCTCAAGAAGAGCGTCGGGTGGTGGCCATCGGAGAGACGGGGCTGGACTTTTTCAAGGCCGACAACCGCCCCAAGCAAATCACCGCCCTGCGGGGACAACTAAATATCGCCCAAGCCCTGAACTTACCTGTGATTATCCATTGCCGTGACGCAGCCAGCGCCCTAGTGGAAGAACTCCAGAGGTTTCGGGACTGGGGCGGTCAGCCCCGAGGTGTCATGCACTGCTGGGCTGGAACCCCCGAAGAAACCCAAGCGTTTCTAGATCTGGGGTTTTATATTAGTTTTAGTGGTATCGTCACCTTCAAAAATGCCCAGACCTTGCAAGAATCAGCCAAGCTCGTTCCCAACGATCGCCTCTTGATTGAAACCGACTGTCCCTTTCTCGCCCCCGTGCCCAAACGGGGCAAACGCAACGAACCCGCCTTCGTGCGCTACGTTGCCGAAACCCTGGCCCAACTCAGGGGTGTGTCCTTCGATGACCTCGCCGACCAAACCCGGCAGAATGCGATCGCCTGCTTCGCTCTCAATCCGGTTTAAACCGACGATTCTGAACCCGAGCCAGTCTGTCTGCCCAAGATAGACCTCGATGCCCATCGCACGCGCAACCGCAGACCCCGAAACGAATGCCAAGCCCTGGACTTTACTTGAATCGTCCATTATCCAGTCGAGCCTCAGTCGGTATCCCACGCCCGACAGACTCACAATCTGCTCATCCAGGCTACGCCCACAAGCCTGTCTCAACCTTCGACCGAGGTTTCACGTTCTGAAGCCTCGATTTGCCGTGCTGCGCTGAAGGCGGCAAACCTGAATCCAGACTCCACGTCTTTAAGCGCATCCCAACAGTCCGACAAAGAAGACGCATGACTAACTTACAAACGACCACCACCAGCACCGCCCCCGTCTTTCACCTGCCTGACCTCGTCGCCATCCAGCGATCGAGCTTTCGCTGGTTCCTCGAAGAAGGCTTAATCGAAGAACTTAACAGTTTCTCCCCCATTACCGACTATACCGGAAAGCTAGAACTTCACTTTATCGGTCGTAACTACAAACTTAAAGAACCCAAATATAGTGTAGATGAGTCCAAACGGCGTGACAGCAGCTACGCCGTGCAGATGTACGTCCCCACCCGGCTGATTAACAAAGAAACCGGGGAAATTAAAGAACAAGAAGTCTTCATCGGCGACCTGCCCCTGATGACCGAACGGGGAACCTTTATCATTAACGGCGCTGAGCGGGTCATCGTCAACCAAATCGTGCGATCGCCCGGCGTGTATTACAAATCCGACGTCGACAAAAACGGTCGCCGCACCTACAACGCCTCCCTCATCCCCAACCGAGGCGCTTGGCTGAAATTTGAAACCGACCGCAACGGCCTAGTTTGGGTGCGCATCGACAAAACCCGCAAACTCTCCGCCCAAGTCTTGCTCAAAGCCCTAGGACTCTCCGACGCCGAGATTAGCGATCGCATCCGTCACTACGACTTCTTCGAAAAAACCATCGAAAAAGAAGGGCAATTCAGCGAAGAAGACGCCCTCATGGAACTCTACCGCAAACTGCGACCCGGCGAACCCCCCACGGTCTCCGGCGGCTTGTCCCTGCTTGAGTCCCGCTTCTTCGACCCCAAACGCTACGACCTCGGACGGGTTGGGCGCTACAAACTCAACAAAAAACTGCGCCTTAACGTCCCCGACAGCACCCGCGTCCTCACCTCCGACGACATCCTCGCCGCCGTCGACTACCTCATCAACCTCGAATTTGACATGGGGCAAGTCGACGACATCGACCACCTCGGCAATCGCCGGGTGCGTTCCGTCGGTGAACTGTTGCAAAACCAAGTCCGTGTCGGTCTCAACCGTCTCGAACGGATTATCAAAGAGCGGATGACCGTCTCCGACTCCGACACCCTCACCCCAGCCTCCCTGGTCAACCCCAAACCCCTGGTGGCCGCCATTAAAGAGTTCTTCGGGTCCAGCCAACTGTCCCAGTTTATGGACCAGACCAACCCCCTGGCTGAGTTGACCCACAAACGCCGGATTTCCGCCCTCGGTCCCGGCGGACTCACCCGAGAGCGGGCTGGATTCGCCGTGCGCGACATTCACCCCTCCCACTACGGACGCATCTGTCCCATCGAGACCCCTGAAGGTCCCAACGCCGGACTCATCGGCTCCCTCGCCACCCACGCTCGCGTCAGTAGCTATGGCTTCATCGAAACCCCCTACTACCGCGTCGAAAATGGTCGCGTCATGCGGGAGAACGCCCCCATCTACATGACTGCCGACGAAGAAGACGACCTGCGCGTCGCCCCCGGAGACATCCCCATCAACCCCGAAGGCTACATCCAAGGGGATCTCGTTCCCGTGCGCTACCGTCAGGACTTTACCACCACCACCCCAGATCAGGTGGACTTCGTGGCCATCTCCCCGGTGCAGATTATCTCCGTCGCCACCTCCTTGATTCCCTTCATTGAGCATGACGACGCTAACCGGGCCCTGATGGGATCGAACATGCAGCGTCAAGCGGTTCCCCTGCTGCGGCCCGAACGTCCCCTGGTGGGAACCGGACTCGAAGCCCAAGCCGCCCGAGATTCCGGCATGGTCATCGTCAGCCGCACCCCCGGCGTCGTCACCTACGTCGATTCCGAGCGCATTCTCGTGCGTCCCACCGTCGAGGAGAGCGAAAGCAACGGCTTACCGCAAATCATCGAATACGAACTGCAAAAATACCAACGCTCCAACCAAGACACCTGCCTCAACCAACGCCCCATCGTCTTTGAAGGGGACGAAGTCGAAGCCGGACAAGTTCTCGCCGACGGAAGCGCCACCGAAGGGGGAGAACTGGCCCTCGGACAAAACATCCTCGTGGCCTATATGCCCTGGGAAGGCTACAACTACGAGGACTCCATCCTTATTAGTGAGCGATTGGTCATCGATGATGTCTACACCAGTATTCACATCGAGAAATACGAAATCGAAGCCCGGCAAACCAAACTCGGCCCCGAAGAGATTACCCGTGAAATCCCCAACGTTGGTGAAGATTCATTACGACATCTTGACGAAAGCGGCATTATCCGCATTGGTGCTTGGGTAGAATCCGGGGAAATCCTCGTCGGGAAAGTCACCCCCAAAGGGGAATCCGACCAACCCCCCGAAGAGAAACTCCTACGGGCCATCTTCGGGGAAAAAGCTCGCGACGTGCGAGATAACTCCCTGCGGGTTCCCAACGGTGAAAAAGGTCGCGTCGTCGATGTGCGGGTCTTTACTCGGGAACAAGGGGACGAACTGCCCCCCGGTGCCAACATGGTGGTGCGCGTCTATGTGGCCCTAAAACGGAAAATCCAAGTCGGGGACAAAATGGCCGGTCGCCACGGCAACAAAGGGATTATTTCCCGGATTCTGCCCCAGGAAGATATGCCCTATCTCCCCGACGGTACGCCCCTCGACATTGTCTTGAGTCCTCTGGGGGTTCCCTCCCGGATGAACGTGGGACAAATCTTTGAATGTATGTTGGCCTGGGCCGGCGACAACCTCAACGCCCGCTTCAAAATGGTTCCCTTCGACGAAATGCACGGAACCGACCAATCGCGGCAAACCGTTAACCGGAAGCTGCAACAGGCCCGGGATAAAACCGGCAAAGATTGGGTCTATAACCCCGATAATGCCGGGAAAATTCAGGTCTATGACGGACGCAGTGGCGAACCCTTTGACCAGCCGGTGACCGTGGGCAAAGCTTATATGCTCAAACTGGTTCACCTGGTCGATGACAAGATTCACGCCCGGTCCACCGGACCCTACTCCTTGGTCACCCAGCAGCCCCTGGGTGGGAAAGCCCAACAAGGGGGACAGCGGTTCGGAGAAATGGAGGTTTGGGCCCTCGAAGCCTTCGGGGCCGCTTATACCCTGCAAGAACTGCTCACCGTCAAATCCGACGATATGCAGGGACGCAACGAGGCCTTGAATGCGATCGTTAAAGGGAAAGCCATTCCTCGTCCGGGAACTCCCGAATCCTTCAAAGTGCTAATGCGCGAACTCCAATCCCTCTGCTTGGACATTGCCGTCCATAAAGTGGGAACCGCCGAAGATGGTAACAGCGTTGACGCTGAAGTCGATTTAATGTCCGATGTCTCCAGCCGTCGCGCCCCCAACCGTCCCACCTACGAATCCATGTCCAAAGGCTCAGACGACGAGGATTAATCCTCTCGCCACCCCTGACCCCCCTCTGCTGTCCTCAGTCCCCAATTTCGGGGCAGATTCAGTCAGCGGAGGTCGATATCCCCCTCATCCCACAGACTAGAGAATCTTCGGAGTACCCAAAACGATGCCAAAAGTCGAACAGCGCTTTGATTACGTCAAAATCGCCATCGCTTCCCCGGAGCGGATTCGCAGTTGGGGAGAACGGACACTTCCCAACGGCCAGGTGGTCGGTGAAGTCACCAAACCCGAAACCATCAACTACCGCACCCTGAAACCGGAAATGGACGGCTTATTCTGTGAGCGCATTTTCGGCCCCGCCAAAGACTGGGAATGTCACTGCGGCAAATATAAACGAGTTCGTCACCGTGGCATTGTCTGCGAACGCTGCGGCGTAGAAGTCACCGAATCCCGCGTGCGTCGTCACCGCATGGGCTACATCAAACTGGCCGCCCCCGTGACCCATGTTTGGTATCTCAAAGGGATTCCCAGCTACATGGCTATCTTGCTGGATATGCCCCTGCGAGATGTGGAGCAAATCGTCTATTTCAACGCCTATGTGGTCTTGAATCCCGGCAACGCCGATAACTTGGCCTACAAACAACTGCTCCTCGAAGACCAATGGATGGAAATCGAAGAACAGTTGTACGACGAAGACTCCCAACTCGAAGGGATTGAAGTGGGGATTGGCGCCGAAGCCATCCAGCAGTTGCTGGCAGATATGGAACTCGAAGCCGTCGCTGAGAAGCTGCGGGAAGATATTTCCAACTCCAAAGGGCAAAAACGAGCCAAACTCATCAAACGACTGCGGGTGATTGATAACTTCATCGCCACCAGCGCTCGACCCGACTGGATGGTTCTCGATGCCATTCCCGTGATTCCCCCTGACTTGCGCCCCATGGTGCAGCTCGATGGGGGGCGTTTTGCCACCAGTGACCTCAATGACCTCTATCGTCGAGTCATTAACCGCAATAACCGACTGGCGAGGTTACAGGAGATTTTGGCCCCGGAAATTATCATCCGTAACGAAAAACGGATGTTGCAAGAGGCCGTCGATGCCCTTATCGACAATGGACGGCGGGGACGTACGGTGGTTGGTGCGAATAATCGCCCCCTGAAATCCCTCAGCGATATCATTGAAGGGAAACAAGGTCGCTTCCGTCAGAACTTGCTTGGAAAACGGGTGGACTACTCCGGACGGAGTGTGATTGTCGTCGGTCCTAAGTTGGAAATCCACCAATGTGGCTTACCTCGGGAGATGGCGATCGAACTGTTCCAACCCTTCGTGATTCACCGGCTGATTCGTCAGGGCATCGTCAACAACATCAAAGCCGCCAAAAAACTGATTTCTCGCAACGACCCCAACATCTGGGATGTTCTCGAAGAAGTCATCGAAGGTCACCCGGTTATGCTTAACCGGGCACCGACCCTGCACCGTTTGGGGATTCAGGCCTTCGAGCCGATTCTGGTTGATGGTCGCGCCATTCAACTGCACCCCCTCGTCTGTCCGGCCTTTAACGCCGACTTCGACGGAGACCAAATGGCCGTTCACGTCCCCCTCTCCCTCGAAGCCCAAGCCGAAGCGCGGCTGCTGATGTTGGCCTGTAATAACATCCTCTCCCCCGCTACCGGACAACCCATCGTGACTCCGAGTCAGGACATGGTCTTGGGTTGCTACTACCTCACCGCCGAGAATCCCACGGTTCAAGACAAGAACGAACAGACCTTCGCTAACCCCGAAGATCTAGTGATTGCCCATGAACGAGGATTGGTCCACCTGCATAAATATGTCTGGGTGCGTCTGAGTCCCGAGGACACAATCGTCACCAATGGCGACGACCCCCTTATCGAAGAACAGACCCTCGACGATGGCAGTGTCTTAAAACGGTATCAGTACAGTCGCCAACGCTTCGACGCCGATGGAAAACTTATCGCCCAATATGCCTACACCACTCCAGGGCGGGTTATCTATAACCAAGCCATTCGAGAAGCCCTAGCCTAGCGGTCCTTCTCAAGCGGCGGGACGACCCCTCGCCCCGCTGCTAACCTCATCCTCCCCCCTATCACAGCCGTCAACGTTGAGAGACTATGCTCTTTTACAATCGAGTCGTCGATAAAAAACAACTGCGCTCCCTGATTGCTTGGTCCTTCAGCTATCATGGAACCGCCAAAACCGCCCAAATTGCTGACCACCTCAAAGACTTGGGTTTTCGCTATGCCACCCGGGCTGGGGTATCCATCAGTATTGAGGACTTGCAAATTCCTCCCTCCAAGCCGCAATTGCTGGCTACCGCCCAACAAGAAATTGATGTCACCGAGGCTCGCTATACCCGAGGTGAAATCACCGAGGTGGAGCGTTTCCAGAAAGTCATTGACACCTGGAGTACCACCAGCGAAGAACTCAAAGATGACGTGGTCACCAACTTCAAACAAAGTGACCCCCTCAACTCCGTCTATATGATGGCCTTCTCCGGGGCGCGGGGGAATATCTCCCAGGTGCGTCAGTTGGTGGGAATGCGGGGCTTGATGGCCAACCCGCAAGGGGAAATCATCGACTTACCCATTAAAACCAACTTCCGGGAAGGTTTGACGGTTACTGAGTACATTATTTCCTCCTACGGTGCTCGTAAGGGTCTGGTGGATACCGCTCTACGCACCGCTGACTCAGGCTATCTTACCCGTCGTCTGGTGGATGTATCTCAGGACACCATCGTTCGGGAACTCGACTGTGGCACCCAGCGCAGTATCCCTCTGCAAAGTATGCGTAGTGGCGAACGGGTCTCGATTCCCTTAGAAACTCGTCTACTGGGTCGGGTTTTGGCTGAAGATGTGCATCACCCCAAAACTGGGGAACTGATTTCCGTCTCCGTCCACAATCGCCATCAAGGCTGTGAAGAGGTCATCGAGTCTCGCCGCAATCAGGTGATTTGTCAGGAACTGGCCGATGCCATTGTCGCAGCTGGACTCGTGGAAGTGCGCGTGCGATCGCCCCTCACCTGTGAGTCAGCCCGTAGCGTCTGTCAACATTGCTATGGCTGGAGTTTGGCCCATGCCGAACTGGTTGACCTGGGTGAAGCCGTGGGGATTATCGCCGCCCAAAGTATCGGCGAACCGGGAACCCAGCTCACCATGCGCACCTTCCACACCGGTGGGGTGTTCACCGGGGAAGTGGCCCGGCCCGCTAAAGCCCCCTTTGATGGAACCGCGCGTTACAGCAAAGACCTCACCGCTCGTCCTTATCGGACACGCCATGGGGAAGAAGCCTACATGGTCGAACAAGCGGGCAACTTGATCATCGAACCGACTGGTAAAGGCAAACGCCATACCATCTCCCTCCCCCAAGGCTCAACCCTAATCATCCGGGACGGGGATAAGGTCACGGCTGACCAATTTATCGCCGAAGTTCCCATCGGCAGCGCCCGCACCCGTAAGAACACCGAAAAAGCCACCAAAGACGTGGCCACGGATATCGGCGGGGAAGTCAAATATGCTGGGGTCATCCCAGAGGAGAAAAAAGACCGTCAGGGTAACACCACCATCATCGCCGCTCGTGGTGGACTGATGTGGGTACTCAAAGGCGAAGTCTATAACCTGCCTCCTGGGGCCAGCCCCGTGGTCAAAAACGGCCATTCCGTCGAAGCTGGAGATGTCTTAGCCGTCACCGAAACCCCCAGTGAAACGGGCGGGATTGTGCGGATTCCTCAAGACGCTCTCCCCTCCCCCGAGGATGCGGGAGAATCCAGCCTGGCACCGGCTCCCACGATTCCTAAAGAGGTGGATATTATCACCGCCTCCGTGCGTCTTGACAGCGCCAAAGTCACCACCGTCACCAGTCAAGGGCGCGACCATTACATCATCTCGACCCAACAGGGGCAAGAATTTACCCTCACCGCCACACCCGGCACAAAAGTGCGCAATGGTCAAGTGGTGGCTGAACTGATTGACGACACCTACAAAACCCATACCGGGGGGATTCTCAAATACGGGGATATCGAAGTCGCCAAACGGGGCAAAGGCAGCAAAGCTGGCTACGAGATCACCAAAGGGGGAACCATGATCTGGATTCCCGAGGAAACCCACGAAATTAACAAAGACATCTCCCTGCTCGAAGTCGAAGATGGGGACTTTGTCGAGGCGGGGACAGAAGTCGTCAAAGACATCTACTGTCAGAACAGTGGGATTGTCGAAGTCGTGCAGAAAAACGACATTCTACGGGAAATCTCCATTAAAGCCGGGGACTTCCACCTGCTCGACCTCAGCAGCAACGATAAACTCAGCGTTCCCGAACAAAGCCTTGTCCATCCCGGACAAGAAATTGCCCCGGGTTTAGTCGCCGAGTCTCTCTGTTTCGTTGAGTCTGTGACCACCCCCGAAGGAACTGGAGTGCTACTGCGTCCAGTTCAGGAGTTCCAGGTTCCCGATACGCCCTCGGTTCCCAGTCAGCAACCGGCAGAAGGTCAGGAAAACGCCTTCCCCATTGCCCTGCGCCCCGTCCAGCGGATGTTGCCCTTTAAAGATGGGGAACGGATTAAATCCGTCGAAGGGCAGGAACTCATTCGCACCCAATTGATTCTCGATATTGGCAGCGATGCTCGTCACCTAGAGGCGGACATCGAACTCGTCCCCGATGAAGAGGATGATGAAGCCATGCGCCTGCAATTGGTGGTTATTGAATCCCTGACGGTGCGTCGGGAAAATACCAACGTCGACCCTCTCTTTACCAGTACCACCAGCACCCGTCTGTTGGTCGAAGACGGCGACCAAATTGAGCCAGGGTCTGTGGTGGCTCGTACCGAAATCGCCTGCCGTAATCCGGGCATGGTGCGCGGGATTCGTGAGGGTACTGAAGCCACGCGTCGGGTTCTGATTGTCAGTGCAGAGGATCGCTTTACCGTGGACCTCGGTAGTGCTGCGCCTCAAGTGAAGGACGGGGATCTGCTCGTCAGTGGTGCCACCGTGGCTGACGGGGTTACCCTGGAAGAGTCAGGACAAGTGGTGGAAATCCACGATAACGAAGTCGTGTTCCGCCATGCTCGTCCCTACCGCGTCTCTCCTGGAGCCGTTCTCCATGTGGATGATGGCAGCTTGGTACAACGGGGGGATAACCTGGTGCTGCTGGTGTTTGAACGGGCGAAAACTGGAGACATCATTCAGGGGCTACCTCGGATTGAAGAACTCCTCGAAGCTCGTAAACCCAAAGAGGCCTGCGTCCTCAACCGTCGTCCAGGGACGGCTCAGGTAATTTATGAGGATGATGATTCCGTCGAGATTCGCATTGTTGAGGATGATGGCACCGTCTCCGAGTACCGCACCCTCTCGGGACATAATGTCCTGGTGGTGGATGGTCAACGGGTGGATGTGGCTGAACCCCTCACCGATGGTCCCTCGAACCCCCATGAAATTCTCGAATGCTGGTTTGACTATCTGGCACCTTCGGGAACCTATGAGGCGGCGTTGACGGGCTTTAGCAACGTGCAAACCTTCTTGGTGAATGAGGTGCAGTCGGTGTATCAATCCCAAGGGGTGGATATTTCTGACAAACACATTGAGGTGATTGTGCGTCAGATGACCTCGAAGGTTAAAATCGACGATGGCGGTGACACGACCATGTTACCGGGTGAGTTGATTGAACTGCGTCAAGTCGAACAGGTCAATGAGGCCATGGCCATTACCGGTGGCGCTCCGGCTCAATATACGCCGATGCTGCTGGGGATTACCAAGGCCTCCCTGAATACGGATAGTTTCATTAGTGCGGCGAGTTTCCAAGAAACGACTCGTGTGCTGACGGAAGCGGCCATTGAGGGTAAATCGGACTGGTTGCGCGGCTTGAAGGAAAACGTCATCATTGGTCGTTTGATTCCTGCCGGAACGGGGTTCAATGCCTATGAAGAGTTAAACTTCTCGGCCCCAGATGCGGATATCAATGAGATTAACTCTGTGGTGAATGGGGTGGACGATGAGAGTAAGATCCAAGATGTCGTCTTGGACGATCGCACCGCTCGCGCCTACAACCTCACGGGAAGTGTCAGTGATGATTCTGCCATCTTACCCGATGGGGATGACGGCTCAACGGCGATTCTCGATGATGGGGATCTCGATGATGGGGATGATGGGGATGATGAGGATGACTTTGATCCCGATTCCTTTGATGAGGATGATAGTGATGATGAGGATGATGAGGACTTTGATCCCGATTCCTTTGACGATGATGACAGCGATGATGAGGATGATCCCACGGCTTAACTGGGATCGGTTTGTGATGGCTTAACTGATGACCCCGCTTTGCCCTGGCAAGGCGGGGTTTATTGTATGAAGCTCACCCCACCTGCCTTGGGCGAGGTGGGGGTGTCGGTGCTAACCTAGGACTGTATGAGTCCACAGGTCACACAAACAAGCCCAGCTTCTAGGCGAATGTCCAGGTCTTTGGCTGGAACACTCCTCACTGTCCTTTCGGCGAGTGAGCTGAAGAATACCTCGGGCAGCAATATTGAGCGCCCCATTGAGGTCGGCATTGTATCGCTTGCCCGAAGAAAATTTAGCCAGGGCATAGTTTTTGGAGTCGCGCCGCACCACGCCACTGCCGTCATAAGCCAGCTTTGAGGTATAGGCAGCAACGACATCAATCACCTGACCGCCCATCTCTTGCCACTTCATCTCGGTCAACTCTCGAATCATACCCTTAAGCCATCCATGAAAGCGTTGACGCAGGTTAGAGCGTTTTCGTCCGCCTTTGGCCTTCCATCCTTTCAGGTTCTCAAAGACAATGGCATCGGCATTGAACTGTCGGGCAATCTGCACGATACGCTTCGAGACAATCTGCCCGATTTGACGGTTGATGTTACGGCATTTGCGGTAGGTATTCGAGCAGAACCCTTTTTGGAGGCTTCCACCGTTCCCCATTGTCTGACTTGCTCGTTTAGATACCGATTTCAGCCGCTTATCTCGACAATCTATGTCTCTCCCCGGATGAATAAACTCCCGGTGGATTACAGTGCCGTCAAAATTCACGACTGCCACGGTCGCGGTGGTGTTGATACCCAGGTCAACACTCACCACATTGCCATCTCCCTCCCGTTGGGGGGGATGGCACTCAAAGGGAACCGATAGGTGACAGGCCCTTTTCTCCTCATTAAAAATGAGGGATGGCGACAGTAGCCTGTTGCTGTCTACGGTGTGCCGTTCTCGTAGGCCTGTAATCCCAACGGTTGTCCAGACCCAATCGGTTCCGTTAAAGACCTTGATTTCGATGCGGTCGTAGCCATGCAGCTTATAGCATTGACCTTTATACAGGGTCGGATAACAGCCGCTGTTGGGATTGAGGCCTGGAGGTTGGGCATCCCGACGTTGACGAGTCCCCGATTGCCATTCCCGATACCGGGTCATGTAACTGCTGACTTGGCCAGCAGCGAAGACGATGGCGGCTCTTCGGTAGTAGCTGGGGAACTTGTAAAAGGTCTGGTCAAATTGCCGGTATTTGGGGTTGGGGTTCTTGGCGGTTCGGTGAATGAGTTTTTCGACGGCTAGAACCCGTTTTTGGCTCGATAACGCTCCTAGAGATGACCAATGGGTTAAGAGAATTCCCATCAAATGCCGACAGACACGACGGTAGACCTTAACCGTTTGGCTCAGCAGAACTCGCTGCTTGGCTGTCGGGTTAAGATTCCATTGGTCTGTACGGATGATTGAGGTGGGTTTCTTTGTTGCCATAACAGTATGATACCCCAAGGCTTTTAGAGTCAGTTCGGCGGCTCCTTGACCCCCACCTGCGAGGGCGCGAGGTGGGAGAATGCGTCGCTATTTTTGTTCAACATGACGGTTGATGGATTCACAACTGACACAGGATGGGGGGGATTTTTAAAATAGACAGATACGATAAGACCTAATTGTGGGGTTAAAACTTGTTTGAGCTGGGTTTATGACTGATTTATTGTCCATTTTTAATAGTCCACCATTTTAAGATGTTACAGCGATTACAACGCCATTGGCATAGGCTTCGCCCCCTGGCGATCGCCCTTGCGGCCCTGTTCCTGTTGTTAGGGGTGAGTCATGTCGGCTTACAGAGTTCTACCCTGCACCGTAAGAGCCTAGATAGTCCCGTGGAGGTGAGCCAGTCAGAGAATGATTCGGAGGAGAATCTGGGGTTAGAGCTATTTAATCGGGGGACTGATCGCGCCTTACGGGCCTGGCAAGCCTCACAACAGGCCACAAGTCCCGAAGATTGGCATCAAGTGGTGCAATATTGGACAGAAGCTCTAGCCGCTATGCAATCGGTTCCTGTGACGGCTCCTCAACGGGCCTTTGCTCAGAAAAAGGTGCAGGAATACCTACAAAATGCCGACTTTGCCCTACAACAGGCGGGTAACAGCGGCAATCGCCTACCCCACCCGAGTTTTAACAGTTTGGTGTTAGACGAGCAGTTTGCTCTCTATCGCTCCTATGTTGCCACCCTGGGGCCCCCGGAGGTCTTAGTGATTGGGAGTTCCCGAGGCTTACAGGGCCTCGATGCCAAGCGATTGCAATTTGATCTCAATCGTCGTGGGTTGTCGGGGGTGCGGGTGTTTAACTTCGGCATTAATGGGGCCACGGCCCAGGTGGTGAACTTACAGCTACGAGAGTTACTCACCCCCGAACAGTTACCCAAGGTGATGGTTTGGGCCGACGGTTCTCGGGCCTTTAACAGTGGCCGGGAGGATCGCACCTTTAGCCGCATCCGCAATTCCCCTGGCTATCAGCGATTTCGAAACGATGGCTCCCGAGAGCGTCAGGTTCCGGTGATTCTCTCCCGTCGAGATATTGACTCCAATGGCTTTCAGATTGTCCGCGATCGCTTTAATCCCCAAACCTATTTTCAGCAGTTTCCCCGGGTTGCGGGGGAGTATGACGGCGATTATGCCAACTTCAATCTCGGGGGGGTTCAGGGAAACGCCGTTAACCAGGTGATTGAGTTCTGTCAGGGCCGCAATATTCCCCTAATTTTGGTGAATCTGCCCCTCACTAACGACTATTTAGATGCCACTCGTCGCCGTTACGAGCGTCGTTTTCAGGAGTTCTTGCAACAACAAGGTCAAAAATCCGGGGTTTGGGTACGGGATTTATCCGCACAATTGCGCGATCGCCCGGACTTCTTTGCCGATCCCAGCCACCTCAATCGCGAAGGGGCCTCGGCTGTGGCTCAACGACTGGCTCAAGATACCCAACTTCCCTGGCCCGACGCCCGGAAATAATCCTTAACGGCGTAACCCATTAACTCAAAAAATACCCTAGACTGGCGGTAAGCTGACTTGACCTGATTAGAAACCCAGATGAAAAAAGCAGTGTACTGGTTAATGGGGGATTGGGCCGGACGGATCACCATTAACACCTGGAACTGGCTCTGGGGTAAGCCTCCCGAAGCGCCCCCTGACTCAGAGGCTGATGTCATTACCACGGCGGAACTCTCGCTCAAAACCATGCAGCAGTCCGTCCAAGATCTCGAACAAACCGTACGCGCTCAACGCTCCGCCTACCGTCAGGCTGAGTTGAAGTATAAAGCGAAACTGCGCCAAGTCGAGTCCTATGAAAAACAGGCGGCGATCGCCCAACAACAAGGCGACAAAGCTGGGGCCCGCTTAGCCATGACGCAAGCGATACGACTTGAAAAACTGCTGCCCCAAATTGGCGATCGCCTCCATCACGCCCAAGCGTTTTTGCAGTCCTCCGAGGAGCGACTGCAACGGGAGACGATTCAACTCGAAGCCTATCGCCTTGATGTGGAGCATCTCAAGGATATGGCTGAACTCGGAGACGTTCTCGATCCCCTCAGCCAAGTCTCTCGTCAACAGGACTTAGAAGCGGCGCGATCGCACCTCGATGATGCCCGAAGCCGTCTGGAACTGCAACGCTTCGAAGAACAAGCCTTAACAGAACTCTCCCAGACGCAACCGGGCGATCAGGAGGCTGACTGGGAACAAGCTCACCTCAACGAAGAAGTCGAGCGCCGCCTACAACAGTTCGATCAGTCTCCCTAAGTCATTCCCCCCCCTCTAACCCATGTCACAGACACAATCCGGGCCGCCCCCTATTGTCTATATCCTCCTCCTCGCCCTACTCGGCTTTGGTGGGTATTGGTTCCTTGTCCGCACCCCTGAAAACCAGTCGGATCAGCCATCCCTTCCCTCTGAGGGAGTCTCCGCCAGGAATGACCCATCAACCCCCCTCACCCCCAGCCAATTCACCGTCCCCGGAAGCCTTCCCAGCGGAACCCGCCTCAACCTGCAAGGCTCTACCGCGATGGTCTCTATCAATAGCGCTCTAAAACAGGGGTTTGAAGAGCAGTTTTCTGGAGTTGTGGTCACCACCTCGGCGACGGGGTCTGGAGACGGTATAAGTGCCGTTTTAGCCGGGAATGCTGACCTCGGTGCCTCCTCCCGTCCCCTGCGCCCCGAGGAACAGGCTCAAGGACTCGTCGCCGTTCCCGTTGCCGAAGATGCGATCGCCCTCGTCGTCGGCGTCAGCAATCCCTTTGGCCAAGGATTGAGCCAACAAGACGCGGTTGACATCTTCAGTGGACAAATTACCAACTGGTCAGAGATTGGCGGTCCCAACAAACCCATTCGTGTCCTCAACCGCCCTCCCGTCAGCGGCACTCACCAAACCTTCCGAGAAGTCGTTCTCAACGGCGGCGACTTTGGCAATACCCCCAACATCACCACCTTAGAGCGGGATGCCACCACCCCCATGTTGCGGGCCCTAGGCGACGACGGCATCGGCTACGCCACCGCCGCCCAAATTTTCAACCAAAGCACCGTCCGTCCCGTGGCTATTGACGGCCTAACCCCCATGGCCGCTCAATATCCCTATCGGCGTACCCTCTACTACGTCTATAAAGACCCCGCCAACGAGACCGTTCAAGCGTTCCTGGGTTATGCCTTCTCCGACGCCGGACAAGCTGCGATCGCCCGCGCCCGGGCAGCACAAGACTAGCAATAGTCCTCATCAGAACATCCAGCAGCCGTTAACAAGCGTAACCCTAATTAGAAGCACTTGTATCGGCCAAGGTTCCCATGTTCTTGCCCAAATGCCCGCCCAAACGTCCACAGACTGCGATCGCATCCATGTTCTCGATAAGCCTACCCCTATTCTCCTGGTTTCTCATCGGGGCAGCCACCCCCATCCTGGCCCAAGATAGCCCCGGGGGCTTCAACCCCCAACTCTGGTTACAACAAGCCCTGCAAAGCATCCAAGACTTAGGAGGTTTAGGCATCCTCGCCTTCATTGGCCTCTATATCATTGCCACCGTTGCCTTCCTCCCCGGTTCCATCGTCACCCTCGGTGGTGGAGTCGTCTTCGGGGTAGTGTTTGGCTCCCTCTATGTCTTCATCGGGGCTGTACTCGGCTCAACCCTCGCCTTTCTCATTGGCCGCTATCTCGCCCGGGACTGGGTGGCCGGGAAAATTGCCAGTAACCCCAAATTTGCCGCCATCGACGACGCCGTCGGACGAGAAGGCTTCAAAATTGTCTTCCTCACGCGTCTGTCTCCCATCTTTCCCTTCAACCTCCTCAACTACGCCTACGGCGTCACCAACGTCTCCTTCAAAGACTACGTTCTCGGCTCCCTGGGTATGATTCCCGGAACCATCATGTACGTCTATATCGGCTCTCTCGCCGGGAGTTTAGCCACCCTCGGAACCGGAGCCGCCACCGCAGATCCCCAAGCAGAACTCTTGCAACGCATTCTCCAAATTATTGGTTTCATCGCCACCGTAGCCGTGACCATTTACGTCACCCGCATCGCCCGCAACGCCCTCGCCGAAACCGTCGGCGAACAAGTCGTTAATAGTGAATAATTAGCCAAAAGAGAGCAATCACAAGGGATTACCCCCTATTCCCTCTTCCCTTCTTCCCCCTATTGCCTCTTGCCTTTTGCCTCTTGCCTTCTTTACCCCCATGCCTAACTCCCCATCTCACACCTTCACCATCTCCCCCATGGATGAGTACAACCGTGAACTCCTCCAACAAACCCATCCTCCTGATTGGGTAAATCCAAAACCCGCTGATTGCTACGATTTAGTGGTCATTGGCGGAGGAACTGCTGGATTAGTGGTCGCCGTTGGGGCCGCCGGATTGGACATTGGCCTCAACGTGGCTCTGGTTGAACGGAATTTAATGGGGGGAGATTGCCTCAATACCGGTTGCGTTCCCTCTAAAAGCTTGATTCGCTCCTCCCGTGTGGTCGGAGAAATGTGGAACGCCCCCAACTATGGCATTGCCTCTCCTGAAAAGATTGATATCGATTTTGCCGCCGTAATGGAACGGTTGCGAAAAATCCGTGCCGGGATTAGTCATCATGATTCTGCTCATCGCTTTGCCAAGGCTGGCGTGGATATCTTCCTGGGAAA
This sequence comes from Phormidium sp. PBR-2020, assembly GCA_020386575.1. Lineage (GTDB taxonomy): Bacteria > Cyanobacteriota > Cyanobacteriia > Cyanobacteriales > Geitlerinemataceae > Sodalinema. The sequence goes on from CP075902.1 coordinate 2,712,468, forward strand.
TGGCAGTTTTACTGGGAATCACGCCATTCAAGTCGATGATGTCACCCTCAACTATAAAAAAGCCGTGATTGCCACGGGAGCCAGAGCCGTTCATCCCCAAACGCCGGGATTAGCCGAAGCGGGCTATCTCACCAATGAGACGGTGTTTAACCTCACCGAACGCCCCAACCGCCTCGCAGTCATTGGCGGTGGCCCCATTGGCTGTGAATTAGCTCAAGCCTTCCGTCGTCTTGGTTCCCAGGTGACACTGATTCATCGGCATTCCCATTTGTTGCATCGGGAAGATGCTGATGCAGCAAAGATTGTGCAACAGACGTTTATCCGGGAAGGGATTGAGTTAGTTCTCGGCTGTGAACCGGAACGGGTAGAGAAGACGGAAGCGGGGAAAGTCCTGGAGTTCAACCACAACGGGGAGAAAAAACAGGTGGTGGTTGATGAAATCCTCATTGGTGCCGGGCGATCGCCGAATGTGGAACACTTGAACCTAGAGTCCGCTGGAGTGGCCTACAATCGCCGAGGTGTAGAGGTGAACGAGTATTTACAAACCACGAACCCTAAAATTTATGCGGCGGGGGATATCTGCATGAATTGGAAATTCACCCATGCCGCCGATGCCGCTGCCCGAATTGTGATTCAGAATACCCTGTTTGCCCCCTTTGGCTTGGGACGACCGAAGTTAAGCAGTTTGGTGATGCCCTGGGTCACGTATACTGATCCAGAAGTGGCCCATGTAGGACTCTATGAGGGAGAGGCGCAAGAGAAAGGCATTGAGACCAAAACGATTAAGATAGAGTTTAAGGATTTGGATCGGGCGATCGCCGATGGGGAAACCGACGGCTTTCTCAAGGTTCTCCATGAGAAACGTTCAGACAAAATCCTCGGGGCCACAATTGTCTCCCGTCATGCGGGAGAGTCAATTAGTGAAATCACCACGGCGATGGTAGGAGGACTCGGCTTAAAAACCCTCTCCAGCGTGATTCATCCCTATCCCACCCAAGCCGAATGTATCCGCAAAGCCGCCGATGCCTACAAACGAACCCAATTAACCAGCACCACCAAAACACTGTTAAAACTCCTCAATCGCCTGTCCTAAAATCACCGGTTGATTGCCAGGAGAGGGCGAACAGCAGCTCGACTATCGCGCGCTGAACACCGTTCGCCCCGACATCTTCCTCCCCCTTCCTCTTTCTTTCTCTTTCTTTCTCCGTGTCCTCTGTGACTCTGTGGTTCCCCCCTTGCCTCTTGCCCTCTTCCCCCCATGCTCGATCTCAACCAAGTCACAAAACTCCTGCCCGGTATTGGCGAACATCTACGGGAAGAAGCCGTCGCCGCTCAGAAACGGCTCGAATTGGCTCAAGGATTGTTTGAGACAGCCTGTGAGCATCAGGAGGAATTAGTGGCGGCTCAGGAGCAATGGCGCGATCGCATCTGGTTTTCGGCCGCGACTCCCGTTGAACCCCTCCAAAGTCGGATTCTTCTACAACGGCCCCCTTCCACTCATACCGTTATCGCCACCGATGGCTCGCAAATCGCCCCCAATCAGCATGAGATCGCCTATTGCTATCTCCTCAACATTGGGCGAGTTGTCTTGCATTATGGGCAAAATCGCGCCCCAGTCCTCGATAGTGTGCCGGAAGTGTTCTATCGCCCGGAGGATTTATATGCCTCGCGACAATGGGGGATTCGTACAGAGGAATGGATGGGCTATCGGCGGGCCGTTTCTGAGGCTCAGGAGTTGGCGACGTTGGGGGTGGAGTTGCGCCACCAGTATCCAGATTTACCTCTGTTGGCCATGGTGGATGGTTCCCTGATTTATTGGTTCCTCGATAGTCTGCCCGATGAGGCCCGCGATCGCATCCTTAACCCGATTCTTGATGCGTGGGAGCGACTGCGACGAGTCGGGGTTCCCCTGATGGGCTATCTCAGTGCCTCCCGCAGCCGTGAAGCCTTGAGTTTCTTGCGGTTAGAGGCCTGTGCCTTTGAGCAACCCAATTGTTTAAGTTATTGCCCGTATATTGCCCCCACGGAAGGGGATGTGTTGGCCAAACGCGCTCCCTGTCAGGTGATGGAACCCCTACGAGATACCAGTTTCTGGGCGGGGTTGTTGCAACCGGGAGAACGTAGTTGTTTGTGGAAGTCATCATTGCCAGTGTTGGGGTTATACCCGGCGGAGCAGACTGTATATTTTTGTTATGTTCATGTGGGGACAGAAATTGCTCGGGTGGACGTTCCCGCCTGGGTTGCAGAGGACGCTGACCAGTTGGAAGCGGCATTGAGCCTTATGTTAGGACAGGTCTATAAAGGCTATGGCTACCCCGTTAGTTTGGCAGAGGCCCACAATCAGGCAGTGGTTCGGGGGGGCGATCGCCAACGCTTTTTTGCCCTCCTGGAACGACAAATGATTGAAGCGGGTTTAACCAATGTGGGAACCTCTTATAAGGAGGCTCGTAAACGCCGCAGCATCGCCTAAGACGTCTATCGTCTCCCTTCTGGCTGGCCTCGTCCTCCTCCCGATTAAACCTATGGCATCTCAGTTAAATTCAACTTGGATTTGGAAAGGATGGGCAGCCGTCTTTTTAGTATCTGGCTTAATTCTCGGGGGAACCAGTTTAGTGCGGCCTGGCTTGGTGCGCGATCGCGATGCTGTCTCGGAAGATGTGGAGATTAAACGAGAGCTTATCGCCCTGCGAGAGCTTTTGGCAACCGTCGATCGCACGCGAAGAATGGAAGAGGGGGCACAGGAGGAATCGGCAGATTTACAGGCATCTTCACTACAATCCTCACCGATACCTCAAGCCCTAGCTAGCACCCTCCAAGCGCCAGAATTAGATGGTAATGCTGATGGGGCAGAACTGAACGGGGCACAGGAGCGAATTCTGGGTTTACTTGCTGAACAGGGCCGTTTGACTTCAGAAATTGCCCAACTCCGGGAAGAAAATAAGACACTGCGAGAAAACAACGAGCAGCTCAGCCGAGATAATCGCCAACTGACGCAAGACATCAATCAATTACGTGGATATCAGATTGACTATCAGCAACGAATTGAACGACGCCGCGAATCCTTGGCAGAGAATTTAGCCAAAATTCGTGAATTTGCATCCGTTGAAGATACGTTTTCTCTTGATAACATAACCTTGGGCTATCTAGGGCAAAACATAAATTTTCAGGAACTGGATGCAGAACTTGCCCGTAAAAATCGACAACTGACAGATATCAGAGGGGAAATTAACTTCCTCAACAATAGTTTCTATTTTGCGATTGTTTTAGGTCTCGCTAATCTTGTGATTGGGGGAATTTACTATGGATTAGACCGCTGGCACCAGCAACAGTCGGAAAAAATGAAGGAGATGGAAGAAAAAATTGAGGAGGCTCAGCTCAAAATTCGTAACTTTAGCTGGAATATGGCAAATGCCAGTTTAGAAAAATACTACCAGCGCAACTTAATGGAAGTTCAGGTTATTTTTATGACCAGCGTTGTGGTCATGATTTTGGGCTTTTTGGTCATTCTTGCCTCTCTAGCCCTGACGTTGTCGGGTTCTCAAACCGTTAGGAATAGTCCTGAGGTCTCGTCAGACGAACAAGTCATGGAGGGTCAGAACGGGGATTCAGCTCCTTCATCTAATGAAGAGACCGTAAGGGTCTATTCGGATAATAGTAATGTTGCGACCATTGGGGTAGTTGCTGGAATTATTACTAACTTTATTGGGGCAACGTTTATGATTGTGTATCGCTCAACAGTTCGGGAAGCCTCTCGCTATTCTAATTCCCTAAATCGGATTAATGATGTGGGAATTGCCATGGACATTCTCAATACTTCGGTTGAACATCAAGATAGTCCTGAAATTTTGGCAGCTAAAGTTGAGATTGCTAAACGTCTTGTGGAAAGCGATCGCCACCCCGATGTAGATTGAGTTGTCTCCAATTAAGGGAAAACGACCCACTAGACTACCCAGTCGAGTAAGCATCGGACTGGAGAGAGTCTAGGAGAGCTTCACAGTCTTTGCTTAAAGGAATCCCCAGCTTTTTCGCAATGCTCAGGGCTTGTTGACAATAGCCGATCGCCCGCTCTGGGTTATTGAGATGTTGATGCAGTTCCGCCAAGTTTTTTAAGCCCTCAGCTTCCCCATGGCGATCGCCAATCTCCCGCACAATCTCTAAGGCTCGTTGCAGACTCTCAGTGGCTTCCTCATACCGGCCCAGACAGACATAGGTTTCGCCCATATTCGACAGGGCGATCGCCTCGCCTTCGCGAAAGCCAATCTTGCGAGAGATATCCAGATAGCGTTCCTCATAGCCGAGAGCCTGGGAATAATCCCCTAACGCATAATAGGCAAATCCTAAGTTTCCGAGAGCCTGGCCCATCCCCCGACGGTCATTTAACTCCTGAGCAATGGCTAAATCCTGTTGATGATAGGCGATCGCCTGTTCGTAGTCCCCTTGTTCATGTAAGGCCAAGCCTAAATTCCCCAACGCCTGGCCAATCCCTGCGCGATCGCCCAAACGTTGTGCCAATGTCAGACCCCTCTGAAAATAGCAAATCGCCGGGTCATACTCCCCCAAATAGTAATGTTCTAAGCCCAAATTCCCTAAGGCAATGGCTTCATTTTGCTGATCTCCTAGCCGTTGAGCCAGGGTTAAATGTTGTTGGTGATAGGCGATCGCCTGACTATAATCTCCCAAACAGGAGTAGGCCTTGCCCAACCCTTCCAAACACACCAAATTCAGGAGCGCATCCCCTTGACCCAACAACGGTTGATACATCTCCATCTGTTCTTGATAATACCCCCAAATCTCCAGTTGCTTATGTAAGGGTTCCCCCGTCAATAGATCTAAGGGTAAGACCAACAAGTTTTGACAGCGTTGCCAATCTTCCACCTCCCTCAAATGGCGAAAGGCCTCAAGATAGCCACGCACCTGATCCAAGTTGGAGTCGGGGGAGAGTGGCTCATAGTGAATCAGCCAGTTGAGAGCTGCACGATATTGGCTGCGGCGACTTCGAGGATAAATACGTCGCAAGCTAGCCGGGGTCAGCTGTAACCGTTTTAAGAGTTGCTGACGAAATACAGACTGAGACATTTCTTGAGACACGGTGGTCTGCCCATCATCGAGTTCTGAGTCTGCCTGAAAGTTCCTCATCCTCTCAATCTAACCCTTGTAAATGACTCAGGGCAACGCTACGAATCAGATTATGTTGACGTAACAAGAGGCGATCGCCCTCGGTGATTTCCTCAACCAAATAGCGATCGCGCAACATATCTAACGCCAGTTGAGCCTCCGCTTTACTATACTCCCAATCCTCCAAATGGGAGAGCCAGAAGGATTCCACCACCGGGCAACGATAGACCGAAGCCTCACAGAGCAAGATATAGGCGGCTGGAGCTTCTTGCTTTAAGCGTCGAAAGGTTTGTTCGAGGCGATCGCGAACCTTCATCCGTAACAGGCGAGTACAGTCATGCAGTTGCCAGTGATCGCTCGCCGAAGTTGTCTGGCCCATCCTGGCTTGGGCGATCGCCTGTTCCACCTCCTCGATATCCTGACCATATTTGTGCCAATAGGCCCGCACATTGCCCGAAAAGGGGGCGTTAGAAATTTCCCCAGCAATCACCCGCAACGCCAGAGGATGTCCTTCATAGGCGGCTCCAATCCGTCGTAGATAGCTCTGACTTTCTTGGCTGAGATCCAGATTAGCTTTAGCAAATAAGGCTAACTGTTCCGTTTCATTCAATCCCCCGAGAAATTCACAGGCCCAAAAATTGCTATATCGTGCCGGAAGCTGGCCGGGAAAATCTTGAGAGGTGAGAATAATCCGCCCCTGACAGATGGGGGCCGCCAACACGGCCTCAAAAAACATTGCCCATAACGGGTCTTTAAAGTCGCTCCAGCCTTCCTCCTCATTGCCTTGCAGCATCATTTCTAAGGAGTCAATAATCAACAATAGGGGCTGATTAAGGAAATACTGAGCCGTGCGATCGACCAGCATTTCCCCATCTTTTGCCCCCTCTAGGGGATAACCCCATTGTTCCCACCAATGGCTGGCAACACTGATAAAGTCATTCGGCTGGCGATCGTTATCCAGGTTCTCCCGTAGTAACTGTTGCCACTGTTCCCCCGTCCATTGTGGATATAACGAGATTGCCAGCCGCTCCCCGAGGGCCGTTTTCCCAATTCCCGTAATCCCCAACAACACCAACAGACGGCAAGACTGTTGTAATTGCTCACTTAACTGAGCCAAAACTGCCTCCCGTCCCACCCAGGCTTCATCATAGGCGAAAAAATCTAAATGGCGATCTCCGGGGCCCTTCGCCAGAGGAACCGTTGACGTTACCGTTGAGGTCACGGCCTGGGCCTGAGATCTCGGGGGATCTGCTGTGGCAGCTGGAGGATTGTCGCCAACGGGAGAGACCGCCACCACCTCTTGCCAAGATACATCCACCGCCTCACAGATGGCGACAAAGGTTTGCGATCGCACCGGCAACCGCCGCCAAAACCGTTTCAAGGTTGCCGCTGAGGTGGACGCCGCATCACACCACTCGGAGGATGACTTGAGCCAACCCTTATACCGTCGTGCGTAATCAACCTGTCGAAGCCCCTCAATGGAGGCCTTGAGTGTTGCTGCCACGGTTATCAATCTCCTTCCTGTCGATGTCCCGGTGATGAGCCAATGATTACTCACAAATGGATTACTTTTACTCATATCTTGACAGAGCCAAAAATGAGCTTATAATGAGTACATCGCATTTTATCAGATGGATGTGTAGCCTAGAAATCCCATTACATCAGGGGATTAGGCGATTCCGCAAGACCCAATCACAGTCTTGCGTGACCCAGCACTCGTATCGGTGTTGGGAGCCGTCTGAAGCTCCATGGACATAAATGGCTCAGTTTTGGCTAACCTGCTATCCATCACCAGAGGATCTTTATCATCAGCCAGCCTTATTAGAGGAGTTTTCATCATGAACGACGACCCCCTCCATCACCACTTACATCCAGATCGAGTCGGTCATCATTAATCCTGAACGGATTGAGAGTTCAGATTTTCTAAGCAACTCACCGACCCATTCGAGTCCCTTTCACCTTAAGAGCAGCCCTTCAACCGAATGGTTTAGCTCAATCACACTAGGTTTGTTAAGCCTTCAATTTTATCATGCAAATTTGCGATTCTGAGGAACTGATCGTGCCAGCCCAAAGCCAAACCTTACAACTCGATAGCCCATCTTGGACCCTATCTCAGGCAGATTTAAATAGCCCCTATCAAACGGCAGTCCAAGTCCCCGAAACCGCCCCCTCTAGCACTATTTTACTGGTGTTAACATTCTGCGTCTGGCTCCTAAGACAGCGCATGGCGTGACCCTTAGCCCGGCCAACCCACTCGCCTGGGACCATAATGCCAAACTGCGCCCTGAGAGCATTGCATCACAGCTCACAGTTGGCCGCTAGTCTCATCTGACACTTAGAAACGACGGGTCAAACCCGCCGTTTCTGGGTTGTCCTATCGCTCATCCCCCCCCTACCCAAGTGAATCGCGGCCCTGAACCGTACGCCGCTGCATGGGTTGGTTAAGAAAGCCATTCAAGCGCCAAATGGTTTGGCCGATTCTTTCCAAGGTCTCAGGGGAGAGCGGTTCAGAGGTGGAGTCAACCTCATCCTCCTCTCCCTCTTGATAGGGAACTCGGTAACCAAACAAATCTTCTGAGCGAATTTCATCAAAACTCTCGACCTGAAACACCAAGAGAAAGTCCTGGCGCATTTCCCGGGTCACCAGCCGTTCCACCTCAAACACTTGTCGGGGAGTCAGGGGGGCGTCAGGACGCGTCCTCACCCGTAAATAGACCTCAGGAGGGTTGCGATTCCAGTTAATGCGGGTTTGGATCAATTCCACCTGCTGTCCGACGGTGATGGTGCGCGTGACCAGAATGGAACGTAGGGTCGATTGGAGGCGGGTTTGCCGTAGCAGTTGCCCTAGACTAATGGATAGGGGGATAACAATCGGCAACGTCAGCAAGACCGTATAGGTCAAGGCCCGGGCCATGCGGATTTTTTCCACATAGTATCCTTCCCAGATAAAGACCGTAATACAAGCTAGGGTGATGCCTAGGAGGTTCGTTGTGTAGAGCAAAAAGGCCCCCCGAGCGGCGAAGGTGGCCCCTTGCGAGAGCGCTAAACCCACCACACAGAGCGGGGGCATCAGGGCCACCGAAATGGCGGTTCCGGCGATCGCATCACTGATTTTCGGGCGCACCTTGGCAAAGCCACCCACAGCCCCCGCCGCTAAGGCAATCACTAAATCCAACAGGTTAGGTTGGGTGCGCGCCAGGATTTCTGGGCTAAACTCCGTTAGGGGGATATTGGCAACCGCCCCAATCACCGCCGAGAGAACCAGTGAAATGATTGTGCCAACCAGAAGCGTGGTGATGCCTCGGCGAAACAAAAATACATCTCCCTTCATTGCCCCCAAAGCCAAGCCTCGTAAGGGTAACATCAGAGGAGCTACAATCATTGCACCAATAATGACGGCGGGACTATTGAGTAATAGCCCACAGGTGGCAATAATACAAGAAGCAACCGAGAGAAAGATAAAGTTAAGATTGAGTTTGGAATCCCCAGAAATCTCCTGAGACAGAACCGCTAGCGTCTGTTGGTCAACTTTTGGCATCTTGTACTTGCCCGGACGGCAGATTTAACAGTGTTGTATGTCTTATTTTAGAGAATCCCCCTGCCATCATGGGACATCACCCCAGGTATGAGTGGACAAGACCTAAAGGAGCATGACCCAGATGGAGAATGTGGTGTTGTTAACAGGCCCGCTTAAAATCAAACACAGAGAGATTAAACAATGCCGTTATCAGTGGGGGGTATGCCAGGAACGCTGTCATGTGATCTAACAGTGCTGCCTCAAGGTTTATGGTAGAGAAGGAACGCTTGAACCGAGCGATCGCGCAATTGGCGGGGGACTCGGACACAAATCGCCTGAAAAAATTGTTACTGTGCGTCTGTCAGCAACGCTGGGAGAATGACTCCCGACGGTTAGAATCCCTGGACTGGCGGGTGTTACTCAATGAGCTGCGAACCACGTTTGTGACTCGGGAGCAGTTGGAAGAAGCGTTGGTGCGGGTGGTGGCTCGGATTAACAAGAAATCCTTATATTTCAACCTCTCCCTGCGGGCGATCGCCATCCTCGATCCCCTCTATCCCGAGTTAGACCCCCCTATGGCCTTTGACGAGGCCTTTCTCCCCTTCACTCAGGGGAATACCAGTGATGGGTCCCTCGACCGCTGGTTTGATTTACGGCTGCAATTGTCCCAGTCGGGCAATCTTAGTCAAGCCAAAACTCTGCTCTACTCGGCAATTAACGGCAAGTTTGCTTATACCCTCCCCGATTGGAATCATCTTAATCATGAGGAGTTTGACCATCTGGCCCAGTCCCTACTGGATTTGTGTAAAACCGCCAGTGAACTCCGGTTACGCCTCTATGGGTCCGCTCATTGCCTTAATCCGGTAGATATCTACAAAACCATCGCTGAACGGCTCTGTCGCACGATGGAGCAGGCCTATTATGCCAGCATCATCCAGCCCTTTGAACCGGAAGACCTCGCGGATGAGGATCTCGATGAGATGACCATGGATGGGTCGATGTTACCCAAGAAAACCGCCCTTAATCCGACGGAGTCGAACACCACCCAATCTCAAGTTCCTAAAACCCGTCCCGTGGAGACAGCCACCGGAGACGATCGCCACACGACCATTGGCTTAGATAAAGATGTCGAAGCGGCCGTCTGTGAAGCTGCTAACCAACATTTACAGGCGGCGATCGCGGCCATTGACCAACAGACGGAGTCTCTCCTTAACGAGGTGCGGGCGTTAGTAGCCCATACCGACAGGGCCACCGCTGAAGCCATTGAGGCCCGCATCCTACACCAATTTACTGATGCTCTGGGCCAGTTCTACCATCAAGATGACCCCTGAATGGGGCCCTCTATAAGCCCAGATGTTCTAGAGTTTTGCGGGGGTTCTCCTGGCGACAGTCCCGTAAGCGTTCATAAAGCTGTCGTTCCTCGTCGCTGAGGTGGCTGGGGGGGGTGATTTCTACCTTAACCAGTTGATCGGTGCGAGCGCCACTTTTGGGCAGCCGCCAGCCTTTACCCCGCAGGCGCAACATTTGCCCGGAGCGCACTCCCGCCGGAATGCTCACGGTGACAGTTCCATCGGGGGTGGGAACATCGATTTTGGCCCCTAAGACCGCTTCATCGGGGGAGATAGGGACATCACAGACCAGGTTATCGCCGTCGAAGTGGAAGAACTGATGGGGTTTTAGCTCAATGTTGAGATAGAGGTCTCCTTGGCGGCCATAGCCATCTTTTTTGCCTTTGCCCTTAACGCGCACTCGGCTGCCGGTTTTGGCGCCGGGGGGGATGCGTACGGAGACTTTTTGACCACTGACGTTGAGCCGTTTCTGCACCCCATGGAAGGCTTCGGCGAAGGAGAGGTTTAGGGTGGCTTCTTGGTCCAAGGAGACACCGGTACTGCGGCGATTGTAGCCGGCGAAGTCTTCAAAGCCGCCGCTAAAGCCGGAGGAGCGGCCCGAACTTTTGGGAGAGGCGCCACCGTAGGAAGACCATTGCGATCGCGTCCGTCCCCCCATTCCCCCGAGGAGGGATTCGATAAATTCATCGAAATCGGCATATTGGCTGAAATCGAAGTCAAAGCCTCCAGGAGCGGGCCCGGTGTTAGCTGCACCGCCATTCCAGCCTCCGGCACTGTTCCCGGCCTGTTTCCAATATTGCCCGAAGCGATCGTATTGTTTGCGCTTGTCGGGGTCTGAGAGAATCTCGTAGGCTTCACTAACTTCCTTGAAGCGGGCCTCGGCACTGCGATCGCCCGGATTCATGTCGGGGTGATACTGACGAGCGAGACGGCGAAACGCTTTCTTAATCTCGTCCGCGCTGGCCGTCTTACTCACGCCCAAGATGGAATAGTAGTCTTTGAAGTCCGTTGCAGCCATGAGAATTGTCAAAAAATCAGTGGATCACAGGGTGGAGTCTGCCTTTGATCATCAAGTTTAATGTATTTTCTTCGAGCGTCGAGTTCGGTTTCTTGGATAGTGCCCCAATTTTGGCCACCAATTTGTATGTATGCCTGCCACAGATGGCTGTCGGGGAACCCACCCCGGCATCGGATTTCTAGCTAGCTGCTCGAACCCTGCTATGAGTTTTGGCCCCCTCCAGTTCCGATGAGAACGCGATCGCCCGAGGTGGCGATCGCGCAACGTCTCCATCGGGGTCTGGAACTGGCTTAAGCCACTAAATCACAAAGTTATCGGGGATGGTGGCATTTTTCAGCACCACCACGATGCCACTGCGGATATAGAAACCCAACTCCTCACGGTTGGCTTCCTCAATATTTTCTGTATTGAGAATCTTGACATTTTTGCCAATTCGTGCATTTTTGTCCACGATCGCCCGACGGACGGTGCTATTTTCACCAATCCCCAGGGCCATAGAAGGAGCCGAGGCTTCTGCTGTCCGTTCACCAAAGGACTGATAGTAGTCAGACCCCATCAACAGGGAATCTTCCACCACCGCTCCGGCGCTAATGCGGCTGCGAACCCCCAGAACCGAGCGATCGACCCGGCATTCCTTGAGGATACAGCCATCACCCACCAGAGACTCCGTAATTTGGCAATCGAGGAGCTTACTCGGGGGTAGATAACGGGGGCGAGTATAAATAGGTGCGTCCTCGTTATAGAAGCTAAAGGGCGGCTTCGGCTGTTGCGTCAGCGCCAAATTAGCCTCATAGAAAGCCTGAATGGTTCCAATATCTTCCCAATAGCCATCAAAGAGATAGGCTTGGATGTTATGGTCCATCGCGGCCCCAGGAATGATCTCTTTACCAAAATCAGTTTGGTCAGGGGCCTCTGTGAGCAGCTTCTTGAGAACGTCCCGTTTGAAGACATAAATGCCCATCGAGGCGATATAAGGTTTCTCCTTCGCCTGAGCCGGATCTAGGCCCAGGGTACTCGTATCGACCTGCATCGCTTTGAGGGCATCGCCTTTGGGTTTTTCAGAGAAATCAATGACTCGTCCTGAGTCGTCAATTTTCATCAAGCCAAAATCCGAAGCTCGTGCTTCGTCAATGGGAAGAACCGATAGGGTAATATCCGCATTGGTTTCCCGGTGACGCTCTATGAAGTGACTGTAGTCCATTCGATAGAGGTGGTCACCCGAGAGAATTAGATATTCGTCCACATCCAACTCATCCATGAGCCAGATGTACTGACGCACCGCATCCGCCGTTCCTTGGAACCATCCCGGACTGTCGGACGTTTGTTGAGCGGCGAGGATTTCCACGAATCCATCGGTAAAGCTCGAAAAATTATACGTCCGCCCGATATGGCGGTTCAGGGATGCGGAATTGTACTGGGTGAGGATATAAATCTGGTCAATCCCAGAATTGATACAGTTGCTGACGGGAATGTCAATCAACCGATATTTACCCGCCAACGGGACGGCGGGTTTTGCTCTGAGTTTGGTTAGGGGGTAGAGGCGCGTTCCCGCACCGCCACCTAGAATAATGCCTAAAACTCGTTTCACCGAAAGACCTCCAGGGCTGCCGAACTCTCAGCTTTAAGTTTGCGATTGTCTGGGTTTCTTGGCAAGGGCCAGTTTTTTCCAGAACTCTAATCTTCTCATAATCTCGACTAGCCCCTCGATTCTAGCGTAGGCGTTTTTATGGGGGGCGATCGCCCCCCTAAATCCTAGTCCCTGTCTGCCTTTGAGGGGTTTCCCTTTCGGACACAGCAGAGCCAATAGAAGGCGACAGGAGGGTTAATCAGACCCGGAAATAACTCTTGACCCGTCGCCCAGGTCAGAAAGCTCTCAGAGGGCAACCAAGCGGCTGCGGGGAGATGAGTGGACTCATAGGCCACCACCGATTCTTGAGACTCGATGCGAAAGCCAACGTGCTCTAGGATATCCTCCAGTTCGGACTGGGTGAGAAAGCTACAACCGCAGGCTTGAGCGAGTTCCTGAACCTCCGCCTCGGGGATATATCCGGGTTTGGCTAGAAATGCTCCCACCAGGAGTCGGCCTGTGGGGGCTAACACCCGTCGGCTTTGGCCGAAGAAGTGGGCCATGGCTTGGGGCGATCGCAGATGGGGCAAGACTTCCGGGGCGATCGCTAAGTGATAGTCTCCGGTTACCTGAGGATTGTCTAGGAAATCCCCCGGTAACAGGTGAACTGAAAGGTTACGGGAGTCGGCCATCTCTTGCAACTGTTTCGCCGCCTCAGAATTGGTCACCACCGCCGCCACGGGATGACCTCGTTTGGCCAGGGGTAAGCTATTGCGGCCAATTCCCGCCCCAATATCCAATACTGACACCTCAGCCGCCTCTCCCAAGCTGGCCGCCAGGGTCATGGCTTTGGCATCGGGGTAGCGGCCAAAGCGGGACTGATTGGCAAACGCAAAGGACTGTTGAGCCTCTGGGGGAGAAGTGAGGCTCATTTTTAGTCCAATTCCTCCAGCAATTCCTTGAGCGGGGTTAACCAACTGATAGGAGAGGTTAAGATAGCGTCGAGGAGACTCCTTGAATCCTTGGTTGAGGGTTTCCCTGAATTGCGATCGCAGTTGGGCGAGTTCCTCAGCGGTGGGAGACTGTCCGAGGAGGTCAAGCAGGCTCACGATGAGCTGTTCATAGTGAGTGGCCAGGGCCGGGAGACAGGGAAGTTGTAGCGTTCCCTCCAGGGCCATAGAAGCCCGAAGTTTATTGTCCAATGCCTCCCGAAGCAAGGTTTTTGGGTCCTCGGAAGAAGACGAAGCTTGAAGACATAAGGGCGTAGGGGGGTGAGGATTGGAAAGCATCACAGACATTCACCTAGGCGGACATCTCACCCTACGTCCGATACCCTTAGAGAACCGGAGGCTTCACTGGGAACGCAAATAGGCCTCAACGGTATTCTTAAGCAACATGGCCACCGTCATCGGACCAATTCCACCAGGAACCGGGGTAATCCAGTCCGCTTTCTCAGACACCGCCTCAAATGCCACATCCCCAGCCAACTTATAGCCACCATCCCCATCACTGACGCGGTTAATCCCCACATCAATCACCACCGCTCCCGGTTTGACCATCTCCGCCGTAATCATCTCTGCACGGCCCACCGCCGCCACGACGATATCCGCCGCCGCCACAACTTCGGCTAGGTTTTGGGTTTGTGAGTGAGCCACCGTCACCGTGGCGTTAGCTTCGAGGAGCATCAGGGCCATGGGTTTTCCCACTAAAATGCTACGACCGACGACCACCGCATTTTTGCCACTGGGGTCGATGTTGTACTCCTTAAGGACTTCCATCACACCGGCGGGGGTACAACTTCTCAATCCTGCTTCACCCCGCATTAGACGGCCCATGTTGATGGGATGGAGTCCGTCAGCGTCTTTGTCGGGGTCGAGTTGTAGGAGGAGGGCCACCGCATCCAAATGAGCCGGGAGGGGGAGTTGCAGCAGAATCCCATCGACTCGTTCATCCTGGTTGAGTTCCTGGATTTTGGCAGAAATCTCCTCGGCTGTGGCCGTTGCAGGGAAATGTTGCCCAAACGAGGCAATTCCCACTCGTTCACAGGCTCGTTCCTTATTGCGGACATAGACGGCACTGGCGGGGTCATCTCCCACGCGAATCACCGCCAGTCCAGGGGGACGGTTGCGCTGGGGACGAACCGCCTCAATTTGCGATCGCAGTTGGGATTGTACCTTCTTCGCGAGAGCTTTACCGTCTAAAATACGAGTCGTATCCATTGAGCCAGGGAGTATTGTGCGATTGACCGTCACTACCGTATCATTTCTGCCTCGTTTTAATCGCCCCCTAATACCGCTTCTGTCGGGTTTCGTTCTCCTGGCTGGCTGTGGAACTCCTTTAGACCTTGGAGTTGAACCAACTCCCCTGGGGACGCTCTCCCAGGAGAGGGTGGGGAATGAGGTCACGGTGGAAGGGGTTGTGGGCGATCGCGCTCCCTTATTGGACGGGGGAGCCTATCTGTTGCAGGATGAGACTGGCAACATCTGGGTCGTCTCCGAAGATGAGGTTCCCGAAGCGGGGCAGTCGTTGCGGGTACAAGGAACCCTAGAACGGCGAGAAATTCTGATTAATCAACAAGATTACGGAGAACTCTATCTACAAGAGCAGCAACGAACCCCCCAATAACCTCCCTCCCTCCCTCGTGACAGGGTTCTACCCTGTCATGACTCCCCAGCGGCTCTGCCGCCCGAATAGGAGGCAGAGCCTCCCCCAGAGCATTCCTTGGCAGAGCCAAGGAACGAGGGGAAAGGAACGAGGGAAATGAGGGAACCTTCCCACGTTCGTCCTATCTGATTCATGGTTAAAGAAGTTGCGATCGCCATTCTCCATCAAAACGATCGCTATCTCATGCAACTGCGAGACAACATCCCCACCATCGTCTATCCCGGACAATGGACCTTCTTCGGCGGAACCGTCGAACCCGGAGAAGCCGCCGAAGTCGCAGTGATGCGAGAACTCCAGGAAGAAATCCGCTATCAACCCCCCTATGTGGAGTTATTCCGACGAGAACACTATCGCGACTTCATCCGTAACGTCTTTCACGCACCCCTCACCGTCGATATCCAAGACTTAGAACTCTGTGAAGGATTGGATTTAGACCTTTGGACTGCCGACGAAGTCCGTCATGGACAAAAATTTTCTCCGAAGGCCAGAGAAGTTCGTAAAATTGGGAAACCCCATCAACGAGTCCTAGTCACATATATTGACTCGCTTAAATTGTCAAGTTAAAAATACATTTCTTAATAATGCAGCCACAATTGTCGACCATCGGCCAACAAATGTCCCACCTAACCGGGGTGCGGGCCATTATGAAAGATATTATCGAAACTCTCCAAGCGGGGGATGGACGAGATTTTATTGACCTTAGCGCCGGAAATCCCGTTATTTTACCTGAAATTGAGCAGATGTGGCGCGATTGTACCCAAGAGCTGCTCGCGAGTCCCGATTATGGCGAAGTGGTCTGTCGCTATGGGTCCAGTCAAGGCTATCAACCCCTGATTGAAGCGGTCGCTAACGACTTTAACCAACGCTATGGGGCCGATTTAACCCCTCGCAATATCTTAATTACCCCCGGTTCCCAATCCATTTACTTCTTCGCCGCCAACGCCTTTGGGGGCTATACTCCCGGCGGGAACCTCAAAAAGGTCGTCCTTCCCCTCTGTCCTGACTATACTGGCTATGGGGGCGTGAGTTTAGTCCCGGAAGCCGTCGTCTCCTATAAACCCAGTTTGGAGATTGACGAGGAGAACCATCGCTTTAAATATCGCCCCGACTTTAGTCAGTTGCAGATTGACGAGACCACCGGTTGCGTCATCTTTTCCCGGCCCTGTAATCCCACCGGAAATGTTCTCAGTGACGAGGAGGTGGGCAAAATTGCCAGTTTAGCCGCCACCCATGATGCACCGGTGTTTATTGATTCCGCCTATGCACCGCCGTTTCCAGCCCTGAACTTTACCCCCATGACGCCGCAGTTGGGGGGAAATGTGGTGCATTGTCTGAGTTTGTCCAAAGCCGGACTTCCGGGGGAACGAGTGGGGGTGGCGATCGCCCATGAAAACATCATCAACGTGTTACAGTCCTTCCAGACCAATGCCTGTATCCATTCCTCCCGCTATGGACAAGCCATCGCCGCTCGGGCCATCGCCTCAGGACAACTAGCACACCTATCCGAGTCGGTGATTCGCCCCCATTATCAGCGTAAATATGCCGTCCTGGCCGAAGCCTTAGAGCAAGAAATGCCCAAACACCTCTCCTGGTTCCTTCATGCCGGGGAAGGGTCCATTTTTGCCTGGATTTGGTTCCGGGACTTGCCCACGAGCGATCGCCATCTCTACAATGAACTCAAACAAGCCGGGGTCATTGTCGTCCCTGGGGAACCCTTCTTCCCCGGACTGCGAGAAGACTGGCCCCACAAACAGCAATGTTTACGCATTAGTCTCACCGCTCCCCCAGAAGCCTTAGTCGAGGCCATGAAACGGCTGCGAGGGGTGGTTGAGGGCTAAGACCCCCCATTTAAATCTAAATACCTGTAGGCAAATTGCGATTGAGAGGGCAGAATAGGGACAGGGTTGTCCTGGACTTTGCCATTAAGATTTGTAAAAATTCCGGATTTTCAGGATGCCCCTGGGAACAAACCCCGCGCCGTCAACGACGAGGGCCCATAAGCCGGCCGATGTCCAGAACCTCAGACGCAGTGCGGCGAGTTAAGCCCCAAATCCCGTTCACCCCATGAAGCCGGGAGCCTGCCCCAAAGGCCCTGCCTCAACACCCTCGACCCCCTAAAAAACCATGCCGATTATCAGCGGAACCCCCAACGCCGACGTCATCGTTGGAACCCTTGGCGACGATACCATCGTTGGCATGAGCGGCGATGACAGTATCCTCGGTGGTCGCGGCGATAATATCATTTTCGGCAATCAGGGCAACGATACCCTCAGAGCCGGCCGCGGTCAAGATACCCTTCTTGGGGGAAAGGGCAACGATAAGATTTTTGGCAGTGAACAGGACAACATCCTCAGTGGCGATGATGGCGACGATACCCTGTTTGCCATTGATGGCGAGAATATCCTGTTTGGAGGCCCTGGGAACGATGTCCTAGTGGCGGGGTTGGGCAATGACTTCCTCTATGGGGGCCAGGGCAACGATACCCTCTGGGCGGAACGGGGCAATAACATTGTCTCCGGAGACCGGGGAGCGAATGTTCTGATTGGGGGGACTGGGGAAAATATCTTTGTCCTCAATATTAACAATGGCGGCCCCAGTATCAACGATGCCGACCAGATTTTACGCTTCAAACCCAACGATAAGATTGCCCTACTGGGGGGACCTGAGGGACAAACCCTTGATAAGTCTGCTATCAACATTGCCTTTATTCGTCGCGATGGGAACTCAACCCGAGGCAATTATGTTCTAACGAATCTGGCCACTGGGGAGTTCCTGGCGGTGATTCATAATGTCCGCCGCAGTGCCTTGACGGCAGAGAATTTCACGGAGGATTTAACGCCGTCCGATACTCCAGACCCCGGTCCCCCCCAGCCTCCCGTTGTGGACCCGGAAGATGAACTCCCCCCTGCACCAGACCCAGGAGACACCACCACTGAACCCCAGCCGCCACCGACTCCGGGGCCGGGAACTCCACCGGTGATTGAGCCGCCGGTGGATGAGGATGACCCGGATGACCCGGCAGATCCCGATGACCCGGCAGATCCCGATGACCCGGCAGATCCTGATGACCCCGACCCCATTGACCCGGATGATAATACTCCTCCTACGGTTGAAGATGAACAACGAACCTTAGACCTCAATGCGAGTCGTCGTAAAGAGGCACAACTGAGTGGGGAGGATGTTGATGGTCAGGATCTCACTTTTGAGATTACCGGCGGACCCGCCAATGGAACGATTACTGACTTTGATCCCAGTACGGGTCAATACACGTATGTCCCGAATGTTGGTTTTTTAGGAGATGATACCTTCACCTATCGTGCCAATGATGGCATTGATAATTCTGAGGAAGCCACCATCACCATTGACGTTCAGGTTACCAGTCCCGTGATTGACCTAAATCAGTTGGAAGATGGGACAGGGATTAGTGATACGTATATCGAACGTCAGGGACCTGTAGACTTTACGGGGTCTAATGTTTTCCTAGCTGCACCTAATGACGAAATTACTCAAGTTCAGGTAACCCTTGTCAATCCTTCTGGAGGGAATCAGATTTTAACCTGGGATGGTACGGTTGCGGAGGACCAAGGGATTGAGGTGACCTCGCCGGACCCAAGCCCGCCGGCCCTCGGAGAAGATTTTGTCTTAACCCTAACGCCAGATACCGCAGCGTCTTTGAGTGCTGCTGCCTATAAGACCGTCATTGAAACGATTGGCTTTGACTACAGTGAAGAGGAGAAAGATCCGGACGGGGGCGATCGAACCGTTAACTTCGAGGTCACTGACACCGATGGGAATACGGCTGATGCTACAGCAACGATCACCGTCACGCCGGTAAATGACCCACCTGAAATCACGGTAACCGGTCCTCCCCCACAACCCAAAAAGGACGTGGCGTTCGAACTTAAGGGAGTGCTAGGCAATTTTGTTGACCCTGATGCTAGAGATGGAGAGATGACGTTGACTCTCTCCGTTTCGGGAGACGGCGGTGGAATTATCTCCGCTTCGGGGACTAGCTTGGATGTTGACGATAATGGCACTGATACTGTGACGGTTCGGGGTACGTTAGCGGACTTAAATGCTGCTCTCAACGGTGGAGGCTTTACCTATACAGCAGCAGCGGAGGGTGAAGTCGAAATTGGTGTGACACTCAATGACCAGGGCAATACTGGAGAGGTGTTTAATCCACTCGAAGATACGGCATCCATTACTCTCACTGTTGAGGACATTCAAGTTGAAGCGAGAGATCTCACAATGGGAGTTACTCGTATAACTGATGGATGGCGAGATGGAGGCAGATCTCCAGATCAGATTCGTATGCCTGCCAGTGCATTTTTACGGAATGATATTGGTGAAGGCTTAGAGATTACAGGAATTTATAAGGATGATCCCTCAGACTCATCAGACTTAGATAACTTCATTACATTTGATCAGGGTGCCCAAGAGATTATATTCAAGCTCAAGAATATCTCTGTTACCGGGACTCCTAACGACGAAAACCTACCAAACTATTTTAGGTATACCATAAAAGATAAGGATGGGAATACTCCTCTTGATAATGCTCCAGCAGAGGTAACTATCACCTATGTGGAGGCTAGAGACGGCGGATTAAATAGTCCAGCTCTTTTTGATGATATATCGGGGCAGCCATACGATACTAATCTTTTCTTTACAGGTAGTGGCAGTGATATCCTTATTGGAGGCAATGGTGATGATTACCTCATTGGTGGACGGAATGCTAATGTCATACGAGGTGGTCGAGGAGATGATACATTAGTTGGTATTTGGACTGAGGATCAACAGCAGGGTGGGAATGAAAATTTATCTAACACTTTTGTATTTGACAAGAGTGACATTATCTACGACGGTGTAAAAGGCTTTGATATCGATCAAAGTTCTCCAAGTGACCAAATGACAGTCATTCGAAATAATGCCCGGAATCGGATTTTGACCTTCAATTGGCATGTTAATAATGATTCAGGAGAGACGGGCAATCCGAAGGACTGGGTTGCGTTCGGTAGTGATAGCAATGATATCATCAAGCTCACGGGATTTGATATTACGCTTCCTGATAATCCTGTCACATCAGATCTACATGAACATATAAACACCAGGGCTTTCAATGGAACTCAGCTAACCACGTTTAATGGTCAAGAAGCCCTACTCAGTGGTAACCAGCAGTTTTTTATGATTGTCGATGGAAGTCTTCCTGAAGATGATGCTTATTTGCTGTATGACGAGGATGGGGATCCCTTTGCCGGTACGAACACATACGTGGTAGCTAAACTCACCAATAAATCATTTGCACCTGGGGTAGCTGTTGACGGCAACGGTTTAGGTGATTTGAGACCTGCTGACTTTTCATTTGCTGACGCATGGCCGTAACTAGCCTGTCCCTAACCGTCTCGCGACCAAATTTTCACTCATGCCTATCATTTTAAAAGTTATCCTCAAAACCCCAAACTAACCCAACCCTCACCACCAATACACTTATGCTACGATGGGTCTGTTCCTGCCCATCCGCTCGGTCTGCATCAGACCCCCTCCACCACCAAGGAATACATGACACTCCCCAACTTTCTCATCATTGGCGCTGCAAAGTCCGGGACAACCTCATTGTACCGATATTTAGACTCGCATCCCGAAATTTACATGAGCCGCAATAAAGAGCCAATGTTTTTTGCCCTCGAGGGTGCAGACTTGGACTCATTTACCGGCCCCGGAGATGCCGCTTGGCTGAAAAGTTTCGCAGTTACAAACCTCAGTGACTACAAAAAACTCTTCGAGGGGGCGAACGAAGAAAAAGCCCTCGGAGAAGCCTCAACCATGTATCTGTATTCCTCCAGTTGTCCCCAACGCATCCAGAACTATTGTCCCGATGCAAAACTGATAGTTCTTCTGAGACAACCCATTCAACAGGCCTTCTCCATGTTCCTCCATCGCTTACGGACGGGGTTCTATCAAGAATACCTGGTTGACAATGACCCTAGCCACCTAGAACAGCATTTTGTCGAGGAATTTCTAAAATCAGATGAATTAGACGAAACCTGGGTTTACCACTGGCACTACAAAGAAATGAGCGCCTATTATAGCCAACTCAAACGCTACTTTGACCGGTTTAACCGTCATCAAATCAAAATTTTCTTATTTGACGACTTAAACCATAACCCAACTCAACTCCTTCGAGACACCTTTGAGTTTCTTGGAGTCGATTCAGACTTCGTTCCTCCCAACTTAGCTCAAAAGTATAACGTTCACAAAGACCTGAATCAAAAACCCAAAAACAAAGCCGTCCATCAGTTTCTCATGAGACCCAACCCGGTCAAATCCCTCATGAAACCCCTATTTTCTGAAAAACTGCGAGGAAAACTGAACTTTTGGCTACGGCAACGCAACATGGAGACCACGAAACAGCCCTTATCCATTAAGCTCTCCCCTGAAACCCGTCAAAAACTCACTGAAGTGCATCGCGACGAAATCCTGAAGTTACAGGACCTCATTCAACGGGATTTATCCCATTGGTTTCAGTGAAATTTGACTCAAAGCGGCAACAGACCTGTTGGCCTAGCCCAACCCCATCAGTGATGGTGATGGGGCCAGCCACCGCCGCCATCCCCTCTCCACCTCAGGGTGCAAAATACCCATACACTCGCGCCGACAACTCCCGAATCAACGTCACCGCCTCCTCATCATACTCAGGACGCTCCACCAACGTCACCACCACATACCGCTGACCATTCACCACATCCACCAATCCCGCATCCGCCAAAATAAAACGCAAATTCCCTGTCTTATGAGCAATCACCGCCCCAGTTCCCAATCCCTGGGGCAACAAACGATTGTTCTCCGTCAACATCATAATTCGTAGCATTCTGTCCCGACTCGCCATGGACAGCAACTCTCCCCGTTCAATCTGTCCCAGCATCCCCGCCAACTCCTGCGGAGTGGTTTGATTGCTTCCCTGCAAATCCGGCAGCCAATCCTGCAACAGCGTCTCCCCCATTCCCCACTGACGAAACCGTTGATTCAAGGTCTCCATTCCCCCCAACCGCTCAATCAGCATATTGGTGGCGGTATTATCACTCTCCGTCATCATCAACGTCGCCACTTCCAACGCCGAGAGTTCCAACCCCGGCCCTTCATCCTGTAAACGCCCAGCCCCCCCAGCCATATGGGACTCCCGCAACTCCAACCGCTCATCTAGGCGAACCTGTCCCCCATCCACCGCCTGGAAAAACGCCACCAAAATAGGAATCTTAATCGTACTCGCCGCCGCAAACGGTCTATCCTGACCAATTTTCACATAATCTCCGGTCGCCACATCCACCACCGCTACCCCCGGCGTCAAGTCAGGATACTCCGCCACCAACCCCTGCAACTCGGCGGTTAAATCCGTCAACTCCCGTCCTAGGGACTGTTGCGATAACCCAGGATTAGCCGTCTCCAGGGACTCTCTCCCCTCCACAGACCTTTCCATAGACCCCTCTGGAACCGGCGTCCACAAAGCCATCAACGTCCCCGCCACGGCACTCAAACCAATTCCCGCAATGGCCAACCGCGCCCCATAAAGCATCGGCAACAACGGCGCCGGAACCGGCAACCGACGACGGCGGCGACGTTGTCTTGGGGGAGATGTTTTCGTCCCTGACGGACGGGAACGGGAGGGGGGAGGCGGGGGTAAGGGAATTTGTGGGGCAACAATCCGTTGAGGAGAGCGCGGGAACCGTCGCTGAGAGGGAAACGGAAGCGGAGTGGCGACCATTCCTGAATTCCGAGTCATGCGCTGACGGCGGCTCGTACTGGGTAAATCTAAGCGAGTGTCCCGCCGCTGACGACGACGACTCGAAAGGGGAGTCACCTTACTGGTTCCCACCTGAGGTCTGGGAGTTCCCTGGCCCTCCTGCAACCGTCGCCGCCATTGACGACGACTCCAACTATTTTGAGTGCTTTGGTAGCGAGGTGGAGGATTAGACATGGAGTCAACGGTCAAGAGGTCAAGGAAACGTCACGTCCCCTAGTGATTCTAGCCTAGAGTTGCCCCAGATTTTCGCAAATGCCTACCCAAACTCGCGACAAGGCTCGCGCTCTACCTGCTTGGGTGATGTCATTGCCACGGACTTAGGAGTTTTGAAATTTGTCTCTAAGATAGGTCAGGGTCAGGACAATGAAAGTTCTTGTTTTTTACTGCCAACGCTTTCATGAGTTTTATTGATTTCACGAAGTAACTCTCTGCAAACGTTTAATTTCCTCAAAATATAAGCTCTAGACTCAGAAATATCCCTGGCTTTCATTCTTGAACTTGCCGTTAAATGCCGCTGACGAGGCTTAACGTCCTGTGCTTCTGATATCTTGACCAATTTTTGGCTACACTTGAGAAAGTAATAGACGAGTGCCTGGTCATCAAAACTGGCGCAGGAAACCGCAAACCGCCGATTATAAGATTGACGAATCTGGCGATGAATATCGCCACCCAAACCGAAAGCACGAGCTAAATAAATGAATTCTATAAAGATGAGATGTTTCCCCCATTTTTCCCAATCGACTAAAACCAGTTTTCCCTTGGGAGTGACACAGATATTCAAAAGATTCATATCTCCATGAACCATCGCCACGGGAACCTCAATATTATAATTATCAATATAATCTGCGATGTCATGAAAGACCTGAACCGTTTCCGGTTCCATCTGAGTGATGGCAGAAGAAGTTAGGGCTTTTTCAACAATTGCTTCTGGTTGCTCACCAAAAATATGGGCCATGGAGTCCCAGCGTATTGGTTTATACCAGTCCATCAACAGAGGGAGTAGCTTCTGTTTGATTTTCTGTCTATCTTGGGTATCATCCTGATTGACGGGACGACAGTTTAGCCGCTCTTCCAATAGGTAGTAAAGACCATTCTGTTCACCGGATGCTATCACCCTGGGGACACGAATTTCTCCTCCAAATGTATCTCTCATCACCTTTCGTCCCTCAATTTCTTTGGTGAACCAAGGTGTCTCACAATCACTTTGTTTCCGAACAACCTTTAAAATGAAGTCTGGATATAAAACCCGTATTTTATTGGACTCAGCCTTAACAAAAATAAGTTCAGCATGGCTGTGAAGTCGTCGAAAGTCTGTAGATTTACCCAAGAAATAGTTTAGGATGCTCAAAAGTTGTTGTTTCCGATATCCGGACGGAGTTTGACCCAGTATGATTTTAGGAATCAGACTCAAATCTCCGGGAAACCAATATTTACCATTGATATCCAAAAAAGTTCGAGATTTTGCAGGTAGACCCTTCAGAAGCTTGGCTTCAAGGGCCGGTAAGGCGGAAATCAAGTCATCGAACTGAGGATAGGCGTGGTCAGACATTTTTTAACCTCTCAATCATGAGGACATAAACTCTCGAAAAACACAGGAATCTGGCTTAAAATGCCCCTACGGCAAAATTAAGTCAAAATTAAGAAAATATTAAGATATGGTCGAAATTGAAGATGGGGTTCGGAGGCTGTTTTGCCAACAAGAACCGCCCTTAGATTATCTCCAGGTTAATCAAAGGTTAAGAGACTGTCAATAGGTTAAGAGGGGAACCACGTAGGGGCACGCCCTTGTGGCTGCCCGAGGACACGGAGTTAGAGGAGGTAGAGGGAAAAGCTTGCCTATTGCCTACTGCCGGAAGAGGGCGACCATAAAGGTACGCCCCTACGTTTTTTCTGTTCCCTGTTGCCTACAAATTCTCGATCGCCCATTCGAGTTGCCGTATAATTCCCCGTAACATGGCCAACTCTGGCTCTGAAGGGTGGGCGCGGTTATGGAGACGGCGAAATTTCTCCATCCGGGCTTTGGCTGTATGAGGATACAGATAGCCAATTTTGAGCAACAAGGCCTCTAAATTCTCGTAATAGGCTTCGAGGGCTTCAATTGGGGCTTCAGTCTCTACGCCAGGCTGTTCCATCTCAAGGGACTCCTGACTGCCCAAAGACCCCGGTTCCCCCGCTAAGTTGTACAATTCATAGGAACAAATGGCCACGGATTGCGCTAAATTCAACGACGCATAGCTGGCGGTGGAGGGAATGCGTGCGAAGCGTTGGGCTAAGTTTAGTTCATCATTACTCAAGCCCCGGTCTTCTCGCCCAAACACCAGAGCTGATGGGGTTCCCAATAGCCAGGGTAACACCTGCCGGGGATGTTCCAAGGCCGTGGGCAAACTACGGTTTCGCGCCGTCGTCGCCACCACCCGCTGACAGCCCCCTAAAGCCTCCGCTAAACTAGAAACACACACCGCCCCATCGAGAATCTCCTGAGCGTGAACTGCCATCTGTCGGGCTTCTTCGCTGAGCGGGTCACATTGCGGATTCACCAGCACCAAGCGGCTCAAGCCCAAATTTGCCATAATCCGAGCGACAGACCCCACGTTCAACGGGCCAGCGGGTTCTACGAGAACAATTGAGATGGGGGAGAGGGCAGTGGCAGTCATGGTACAGGGACGAGGGGGTCAGTAGAAGGTTAACCAGAGGGTTAAACAGAACGTATCGACGGCGATGGGACGAAAACAGACAAAGTCCAACTTACCTTAAAAGGTCTGTCCTGTTTGTGGTCGTCCCTTCGAGTGGCGCAAGAAATGGGCCAACTGCTGGGATGAGGTGAGATACTGTTCCGAACGCTGTCGCCGACGCCGCTAGAGACTCAGCCCTGCGATAAGTCCTGCCTGGCCCTAGAAGAATCTGAAAAATCCCTGTATAATCCCCTTGCGATAGAGACTGCCCCCCTCATCGCCACTCACGTTGAATCGATTGTCCTAATTACTGTCTTATGTCCAACACCTATCACGTCACCCTGCATCACCAAGGCGAAACCTACGAGATTGACGTTCCTGAGTCAAAAACGGTCTTGCAAGTCGCCCATGACCAAGATATTGACCTTCCCAGTTCCTGTTATGCGGGGGTTTGTACGACCTGTGCGGCGAAAATTCTAAAGGGGGAAGTGTCCCAAGAGGATGGCATGGGAGTCAGTCCGGAACTGCAAGCCGAAGGCTATGCCCTACTCTGTGTCTCCTATCCTAAGTCGGATTTGGTGATTGAGACGGAGAAGGAAAACGAGGTCTACCAACAGCAGTTTGGTCAGTCCTAATCTTGTGGCATTTTTTTGTCAATTTGTCAAGTTTTTACGGTGAATTTGTGATGACGACCCATTTTATTAGTGCTGAGTTCGATGCCAACGAGTCCCCGAAGCAACTTCAGCGGGAGATTGAGGCGGAGTTAGAGAAGCGCGGCGAACCGCTGCGCTGGGCGGTGACAGACACCAACCCGGAAACGGGCAAGGTTCAGGTTGAAGCCGTCGTCACCCGCGAGGAGTAGGGGGGATTTCCTGAAGCCAAGCACCCCGGAGGGCGAACGGCCGTTCGCCCCTACAAACCTGTTCCCCCTTTTGCCTCTTGCCTCTTGCCTTCCCCCATGTACACCGCTGTTCTGATTATCCCAACGGGTATTGGCGCTAGTATTGGGGGCTATGCGGGGGATGCCATTCCGGTGGTTCGGGCCTTGTCTGGGGTCTGCGATCGCCTGATTACCCATCCCAATGTCCTCAATGCGGCCCAACTCTATTGGTCTGATCCCAATATCTTCTATGTAGAAGGGTTGGGGTTAGATCGCTTTGCGGCGGGAACTTGGGGATTGCGGCCAGTGGTGCAGAATCGGGTGGGGTTGCTTCTCGATGCGGGGATTGAACCGGAGTTGCGCTTACGTCATCTGCAAGCAGCGGATGCGATGCGGGGGAGTTTGGGACTCCAGTTGACGGATTATCTGGTCACGGATGCGCCTCTGGGGGTGCAGTTGCGAACAGCCGCCTCGGGGGCCAGTTGGGGAACGTTGGACAATCCAGGGAGCCTGCTACGGGGCGCTAAACGGCTGATTGAGGGGGCCGGGGCGGAGGCGATCGCCGTGGTGGCCCGGTTTCCCGAGGAGTCCCCGGAACAGCTACAAGACTATCGTAGTGGCTCTGGGGTGGATGCGATCGCCGGCGCGGAAGCGGTCATCAGTCATCTCATTGTCCGGGAGTTTGGCATCCCGGCGGCCCACGCCCCGGCCCTGTCGCCTCTCCCCCCCGAACCCAACCTATCCCCTCGGGCCGCCGCTGAAGAGTTAGGCTATACCTTCCTTCCTTGCGTTTTAATGGGCCTGAGTCGCGCCCCCCAATTCGTCCCGGCGGGGGATTGTCGCCCCCAGGATCTGCGATCGCCCGATGTGGATGTGGTGATTGTCCCTGAAGGCGCCTGTGGCGGCAGTGCTATCCTAAGTTGGAGTCAGGGCGCAACCCAAATCATTACCGTTGCTGAGAACTCAACCCAGATGCGTTGTCCCGCCGCCAGTTTAGGGATTGAGGCCCTATCCGTGCGATCGTATCTTGAAGCCATCGGGGCGATCGCCGCCCACCGCAGTGGCGTTCATCCCCCGTCCCTACAGCCCCAGATTGCGCCCCTCACGCATCTGTAAACCGTCCTAAACCAAGCATTGTGAACGATTCCCCTTCTCCTGATTTTGAACCCTTAACCCGCCCCCAAATCCTAGTCGCGATGGGAGTAACCGCCGTCGTTCTGATGATTGTCTCCAAACTCTGGCTACGGTTTGGCAGCGTGCAACTTTTACCCCTGTCTTGGAACCCAGAACAAGCGGCCTTAGGCGTCGCCTTAAGTCTAGGAATTACCCTCGCCAGTTCGCTTCTCTATCGCGTCTGGGGGGCCTATCGAGAAAGTGCGCAATTTTATCTCAACTTAGCTATTGCCCCTCTGGCTTGGTTTGACTTAGTCTGGCTGGGCCTACTTCCAGGAATGAGTGAAGAACTGCTGTTTCGGGGGGTGATGTTACCGGCGATCGGCTTAAATCCTCTCGGCTTAGTACTCTCCAGTGTATTATTTGGCATTCTCCATATCAGTGGTCGTCATCAATGGGCCTACACCACTTGGGCCACCATTGTCGGTCTACTTCTTGGCTTAAGTGCCATTCTCACTGGAAATCTTCTGGTTCCCATCATTGCTCATATTATTACCAACTGGCTCTCAGGCTTTCTCTGGAAATGGCGTTATGCCCATCAGCAAAGTTGAGGTATAGCAATCGAAGATTGACTTAGGACTCTGAGTTGGGAAAAACTTCCCCACCTATTGCCTATTGCCTTCTTTTTCCCAGTTTTTTGGTCTTATTCAAGCCAATTTTTTCTATAAACCTGAGGTAATGCTTACATCATTTTGTATTGAAAACTTGGGTCCAATTGACTCTCTTGGCTGTCCCAAGCTGGGGCAGATCAACCTGATTATTGGAGGTAATGGAACCGGTAAAACTCTACTGCTCAAAGCATTATACAGTACCATCAAGAGTCTAGAAATGTATCAGCGAGGGAATGAGCCAAAATCCCTGGCTGAACTGCTTTCTGAAAAATTCTATTGGACATTTCAAGTTGGTGAAATTGGAGAATTAGTCAGAAAGCAAGCTCAATTTCCCCTATCCCTAGAACTTTCCCTTAGGGTAGAAAGCAGCGAAGAAACCATCCAGTATCATTTTGGCAAAAATACAAGCAAGACTATCCAAACTATCAGCGGTGAAGTGTCACCTCGGTCGAGCAACTCAATTTTTATCCCTCCCAAAGAAGTTTTATCAATTTATCATTTGATTTTAGAGTCTCGGGAAAGAGACCGTAGCTTTGGCTTCGATGATACCTACTTAGATTTAGTGAAAGCGTTGCAAACTCCTCCGAGTCGTGGCAAAAATGATGCCCAATTTTCCAGCTCTCGAAAGCATCTGAGTGATATCATTGGTGGTAGAATAATCTATGACACACAAACAAAATCTTGGCAATTTAAACAAGGCCATAAAAAAATTGCCATTGGGGTAACGGCTGAAGGTGTCAAAAAGATATCGATTTTAGACACTCTGTTAGGAAATCGTTACCTTGATGCAAACTCAGTTATTTTCATTGATGAACCCGAATCAGCACTGCATCCAGGAGCAATTTCGCGGTTGTTGGAAATTATGGTCATGCTATCTCAGGCAGGACTCCAATTTTTCCTAGCCAGTCACTCCTACTTTGTGATTAAAAAACTATCGGTTCTCGCCCAAAAGAATCCTGAAATGACCATCATGATTCTCTCCACGGACGGAGAAACTTGGGAAATCAGCAATCTCGTCGATGGCTTACCTGAAAATTCGATTATCAATGAGTCGATTCGTATCTATGAAGAAAAACTCAACCTGGTTTTAGGTTAACTCAGCGCCTCGGGCTAGTTTTATAGCAAGTGAAGGTTCTCTTAGGACAATCTTTGCCGGAAAAGGGCAACCACAAGGGATTGCCCCTACGTAGTTTCTGTCCTATCCATCCCTGCCATTGCTATATATCTATCTTCCATGTATATCAATGAATCTAATATGAGGTTTGGTCCATTTCCCGAATCGGACTGCTTCCTCATTGAACAGAGTCAAACCTATCAAAATATTCGCCAGAGGGTTAGAATGGCGGAATTTGCTTTAATTCGTTATCCAGAATCCAATAAAAATCCCGTTAAACTTTATAGTGTTGAAGCAAAATCTAGTAGCCCCCGTCCTAAAACACAACCGAATTTTGCTAATTTTATTGAGGAGATTCAGGCTAAGCTCACAAACGCCTTAGATTTAACCATTGCAACCTGTTTAAAACGCCACAGTACTTGGGAAGAGTTGCCGAAATCATTTAAAACCTTAGATTGGCAAAATGTCCGTTTTGTTTTAATTTTGGTTATCCAAGGTCATGAGAAGGATTGGCTTCCCGATTTACAAGATGCCCTGAACTATGCGTTGCAGTCAACTCGACAGATTTGGGGCGGTTCTGTGAAATCCGATGTCTTAGTTCTCAATGACCAATTTGCCCAAAAACACGGCTTAATCACACCGCCCAAGCCCAAAAATGTCAACTCCATCGGAAACTTAACGAAAAGCGATCGCCGGGTTTCAGAAACCTCTCCACAGCTTACCGCTCCCCGATGATGAATCAACCGTCATTCATCTGTTAAACTTCAGAAAGTCGATCGCCGACTCGTCTCGTCGCGATCGCACTCCTCAACCCCAACATTTTTTATGAACGCCGTCACAGCTGACAAACTGAAATTCTTTCTGGACATCGCCACCGAAGCCGCCATGCAAGGGGGCGCCGTCCTAAAATCCTATTGGGGGAAACTCGAAGGGGTCGAAGAAAAAGGACGTTCTGGGGATTTGGTGACCGTCGCCGATAAAGAATCCGAAGCCAAAGTCCTGGAGGTGTTGCAACGTCATAGCCCCGATTGTGGCGTCCTTGCCGAAGAATCTGGCGTGTTAGGAAATGCCGAGAGTCCCTTCCGCTGGGCCATTGACCCCCTCGATGGAACCACCAACTACGCCCATCAATATCCCATCTGTTCCGTCTCCATTGGCCTCCTCATCAATGGCGTTCCCGAAGTGGGGGTGGTGTATAACCCCATCCGGGAAGACCTCTTCCAAGCCGCCACAGAACTCGGGGCCACCTATAACCGCCAACCGATGCGAGTCTCCCAGACCAAAACCCTCGATCGCAGCCTATTGGTCACCGGATTCGCCTATGATCGACGAGAACGAGATGATAATAACTATGCCGAATTTTGCTACCTGACCCATCTGACTCAGGGAGTGCGTCGGGGCGGTTCCGCTTCCTTGGACTTGGCTGATGTGGCCTGTGGACGCATTGATGGCTATTGGGAACGGGGACTGTCAATTTGGGACTTAGCCGCAGGAATTGTCCTCGTTCGCGAAGCTGGGGGCGTTGTCACCGCCTATGACCAATCTCCCCTCGATTTGCCCTCCGGACGACTGTTAGCCACGAATGGCCATCTCCAGTCTGCCCTGAGCGATCGCCTCGCGGACGTCCAACCCCTCGGAGAACTTCCTGGAATTGGTCGCCTCAGTGAGCGATCGCCCGTCTAAGACCCCAACAACCACAGTAAAGTAGAAACAGTCGCGTCACTCGTATCCGGAAACTCCAGGAAACTCATTATCGGGGGGTGGTACGGTCGCGTTACTCGTATCAAAACACTTATCGCAAGGAGGTGGTGACGACACAATGTCGTTCTCTTTTGACTTCAACCGGGGCTTATTTACCCTCGACTTCAGCGATCATCATGCCATTCTTGGGGTGACCTTGGACGCCGAGGCTAAAGCCATTCGCAAACGCTATCTCAAAATTGCCCGCTGCTTACATCCCGATGTCTGTCAGGCGGACAATCGAGAGTTGGCCCAATCGATTCTCTCGAAACTGGTCAATCCCGCCTATAGTAAGTTCTCCAACGAGCGGGAAGCGTCCGACTATACCATCTTGCTGCGGATGCTGGCCAAACGCCTGCAACAGGAATATAGCAGTATCGAACTCCAGTCGGAGATCGCCAAAAGTCTCATGGAGACCGCTAACTATGAGGCTCTCTATCAGAAAGCGGTGAGCGAATTGGCCCAACAGCAATATCAAGATCTCAACCGCATGGAGCATTATGTGGGCGAACTGAGTGAGTTGAATTTGGTCTATCTCTACCGTCGGGAACAGCAAAACAAAGGCTGGGCCCAATCCTCCAAACGACCCTCCTCTAGTCCTGCTGCACCCCCAGCGCCCCCGCGTGCGTCCACCAACACCTTCGTGGAACAGTATCTGCAACGGGCGCGATCGCTCATGGAGCAGAAAAACTTTGCTCATGCTCGTAAGGAACTCCAGGATGCCCTTAAACTCGAACCTGAGAATAGCCGCTGTCATGGACTCATGGCCTTGGTCTACCTCAAACAAGAAGAGGTGCAACCGAGCAAGGTCAACCTAACGATGGCCAACTCTCACACCACCAAGGCCTTGAAACTCGATCCGAAAGAACCCGTGGCCCTAGAGGCCCGCAAAACCCTAACCCGGATGATGGCCCGGCCCACAACCGCTCAGACAAAACCTAAGACGAAACCCCCCAAAAAATCTGATAAAACTAAAACCAAATCAAAAAAATCAGATAAAGGGGGTGGTGGACTCTTTGGACTCTTTGGCAACAACAAAAAGTAAGTAACTCACAACAAAACCCAAAAACCCATGACGGTACACCAACCTCCCGCTGGGGCGCGGGATCTCCTGCCCCTCGATGTCACCCAGAAACAATGGATTGAACGGCGTTTGCAAGATGCTTTCCGCCGCTGGGGCTATCACCGCATCATTACCTCGACCCTAGAACGCCTCGATACTCTCATGGCAGGAGGGGCAATTGACCGCAGTACCGTTGTCCAGTTCCAAAATAACGACGATGAACTCCTGGGACTGCGGCCGGAACTCACCGCTTCGATTGCTCGGGCTGCGGTCAGTCGTCTTTCGGACTCTAGCTTCCCGCAACGACTCTACTACAATGCCAATGTGTTCCGCC
Source organism: Phormidium sp. PBR-2020 (assembly GCA_020386575.1). GTDB lineage: Bacteria > Cyanobacteriota > Cyanobacteriia > Cyanobacteriales > Geitlerinemataceae > Sodalinema. The sequence continues at coordinate 2,745,083 of CP075902.1, forward strand.
GCAGTGGTAGTCAGGCTTATGGCCGCCAACAGGAGTTTTATCAGGCGGGGGTGGAACTGTTGGGGGCGAGTGGCCCGGTGGCCGATGCAGAGGTGTTGCTGTTGTTGGCTGACAGTTTAGCTCGCTTGGGCGTTGACGATGTGCAACTGGTGCTGGGGGAAGCCCAACTGACGCGATCGCTCCTTGACCCCTTTCCCGAAACTAGCCGCACCGCCGTTCGGACTGCGATCGCCGATCTTGACTATGTGGCGATCGAAACCCTGGATCTCTCCCCAGAGTTGCGCGATCGCGCCCTGAACCTCTTTAATCTACGGGGAACCCCGGATGAGGTGTTAGCGCGATTACAACGGCTTCAACTCCCCAATAACGCCCAAACCGCCCTCGATAACCTCACGGCCCTGCTCACGATTCTCCAAACGGCCCAGCCGAGGTTCTATGAGCAGATTATTCTCGATCTGAGCCTGATTGAAACCTTTAATTACTATACGGGGATTGTCTTTGAGGTGGTGGGCCACAGTCGCAGCGATCGCCAACTGCTCGGCAAAGGAGGGCGCTACGACCAACTTTTGGAACTCTATCATCCCCAACGTCAGGCCTGTTCCGGGATTGGCTTCTCCCTGAACTTAGAAGACTTACATCATCTCCTCCTCAGCGGTGACCAACTCCCTGAGAGGACTCCTTCTAGTGATTGGTTGGTAGTCCCCCGTTCCCCCGAGGCCCAGGCGGCAGCTTTTGCCTTCGCTGGGCAGTTGCGACAAAAAGAGGCGTTAATCCGGGTTGAACTCTGTCTGGAGGATGCTGAGGATGCTGAGGCGGTGCGGGAGAGTGCCCGTCGCCGCCGCATTGCCCAAATTGCTTGGGTAGCGGCTGATGGAACTCAAGAAACGGAATTGGTCAATTCGGCCTCTCAGGGGTAAGGGCGATCGCAATGTCTGAGTCTCCTTGACTTCACAATTCGTGATTTTATTGCAATGATTTGTCATAGTTTTGGCGTCAGAAGTTCGTTATCCTAAAACTAGGAAATAACACCGAATACGCCATGACTGCACTCAGCGCCTGGATTCGCAAAACTCCCTCTTGGCAAGCTATTATCAGCTTAAGTTTAGCCCTGTGGTTTGGGGCGAGTCTGATGTTGGACTTCGTCATGATGCCTGGGATGTACAGCATGGGCATGATGAGTCAACCGGATTTCGCCACCATGGGCTACAGCACCTTTGAGCGGTTCAATCATCTCGAACTCCTGTTTGGGGCGATCGCACTCACGGGAGTTCTCGTTCTCAATCAAAAGCAGCACTTTTTTGGGTCACAAACCCGCAAAGCTATCATCTTATCAACGCTGCTGTTGGGAATTGCCATCGCCTACACCTATCTCTTCACACCACAGATGAGCGCCCTGGGGATGTCGTTAAACGCCTTTGAGCCTCTGGGCGGGTTCTCACCCCTCATGGAGACGATGCAGCAAGGCTATTGGGTTCTTGAAGTCCTCAAACTCGCCTCAGCCTGGATTCTGCTTCGCCTCTGTCATCGCCAGATGCACATCGTCTAAATGCACATCGTCAACTGAGTTAAGTCTCGCCCCCCTTCTCCTAAAACCTTACGCTGAAATCCAAGGTTACGGTGACTTGCCAATGCAGGTCACCGTTTCTTGTCGCCACGCCTATGGAGTACAGGAGAAAAGAGGATGAAAAATGAAACACGGGGTCATGGCCTTGTGGGGTGATAGCCAAGTGGACGGTTGTAGCCTGATGATGATATCCTTTCCAAACCAGAATAATCCTCAGGACAGTTAAGGATAAACACGCATGGCAAACCGAGTTGCTATTTTAGGTGGTGGAGTCGCTGGCATGAGTGCCGCCCACGAGCTTATCGAACGTGGATTTGAGGTTGCGGTATACGAGGCAAATACAATACCCGGTGGCAAAGCTCGTAGTATGCCAGTCCCCAACTCGGGCGTTGATGGAAGGCAGGATCTCCCTGGAGAGCATGGGTTTCGTTTTTTTCCTGGCTTCTATCGTCATCTCCCTGATACTATGAAACGTATTCCTTATAAGAATCAGCCCCAGGGAGTTTTTGACAATTTAGTGGATACAAAATGTACCCTGGGACTGTCCGTATCTGGAGGACAATGGGTGGCCCCAAATATGTCCCCTAGATCTTTAGAGGATTTTTCCGAAGTTCTGGCATTTCTTTCCCAAATGCTAGTGGGGAATGGACTCAATATTCCGAAAGAAGAGTCTTGGCATTTGCTTATCAAAACATTAGAGTTTTTGACAAGTTGTGAGGAACGTCGATTTTTAGAATATGAGTACATTTCCTGGTGGGATTTTGTGGGAGCTGATGCCTGTTCTCCTGAGTTTCAAAACTATGTGATTTCAGGATTGACACGCTCCTTAGTGGCTTGCCACGCTGAAAAAATTAGCGCCCGAACTGGTGCGGCTATCACCTCGCAGTTATTTATGGATGTTATTCGTAATTGTAGCGATCGCGTCCTAAATGCTCCGACTAATGATGCTTGGTTTATCCCTTGGTATAACTATTTGACAGGGGCAGGAGTTCAATATCATCTCAATAGTAAAGTTCAGCGTTTATCCTACAAAAATGGGAAAATAACGGGAGTAACAGTTTGCCAAGAGGGAGAAACCTATGATATTCAAGCGGATTACTATATTGCCGCTGTTCCGGTGGAGATGATGATCAAGTTGGTCACTCCAGAAATGGTTGAAGCTGAACCCAAACTTGGTAATTTAGAGAAGCTTCATACCGAATGGATGTCCGGAATTCAATTCTATCTTGATCGGCCGATTTGCATGAATCATGGACATGCAATTTGTTTAGATTCTCCTTGGGCATTGACATCTGTTTTTCAAACTCGATTTTGGCCTGATTTCCAGAGTGACAAGTATGGAGATGGAAACGTCAAAAGCATTTTGTCGATTTGCATTTCAGACTGGAATACTCCCGGTGTTCTATACAACAAGCCGGCACGAAAATGTACAGTAAATGAGTTTAAAAAGGAAGTTTGGGTACAATTTAAGTCTCATTTATCAGGTCGTTTTTTGAGAGAGGTAGAAGAAGCGAATATCCTTACATTTTTTATTGATCCAGCAATTGTTTATCCTAACCCATCTGAAGTTATGAACCTGGAACCCCTTCTGATTAATACTGCTGGATCTTGGGATTATCGACCAGAAGCTATAACTCAAATTGAGAACCTATTTTTGGCTTCAGATTATATTCGCTGTAATAGCGATTTAGCCACTATGGAAACTGCTAATGAAGCCGCTCGAAGAGCTGTGAATGGCATCCTTAATGCATCAAGTTCTAAGGCTGATCTTTGTACCATTTACAGTTTAGAAGAACCTGAGTTTTGTACTCCATTAAAAGAGCTAGACTGCCTACGATTCAAGGCAGGATTCCCGCACCAATTTTCCACTCTGCATACTATGGGCTTTGATACATTTTCCTTATTAATTGAGGAGTTTACAAATTCGCTTAAGCTAAACAATGATTGGTTTAGTTAGTCATGTAAAATCTACTTAATTTAGTCAATCGTCCTATAGGGAGATGCTAAACGAGGTACCACAAGACGTGCACTTGAGAGTGGATGTGAGAGTGGAGTTGAGATCGGCTTTGGTTCAAATTTGGCGAAGTACAGATTCCAAACAATTGGCTAGTCGCGATAGAATGGCAGGTGCTCAGTTGTCGTGGTTTTATTAGGGGGGCGATCGCATCATGGCTATTATCGCGTTACGGGGCTGGTATATCGAACAGTACGAACCCTTGTCGGAGTTACGGAAACGCCCCCATGATATTCGCCTTAGCCGTAACAGTTTGTTGAAAGCTGGGTTGCGGGCGGATTTCCTAGAAGAACGACATGAAATTGAACAGGCGGAGTGGTTTAACCGCTATTTAGCCGGGGAGGCGGTAGAGTTCTATATTGAGGGGAGTGGGTCCTATCGGATTGCCAACATCGACCTCAGTAGCCACGAAATTTATTTTACCAAGCAAGAGGGCAGCGCCTATCTCGATCCTAAAATTTTCCTAAGCTTCTCCGAGGCAGAATCTGGGGCGCAACTGCTCGAGGCCTTAGAGGATTATATTCGTCAGGTGAATCGGCGATCGCGGCTTCCCCTGAGCCTAGAACTGGCCAAACGGCCCTCAGAAGGGGCCACCCGCCTCAGTTCTCATCAACTGCGGCAAATTCGCAAGAGTCTGTTATTTATTGCCGATGTCACCCCCCTAGGGATTAGCGGTGGGGAATCTCCGCAACTCTTACCGAGTCCCAATGTCTGTGTGGAACTTGGCTACGCGCTGCAATCTAAACGAGTTGAGCAGATTCTGCTGGCCAGAGTCCAGCAGCCACACCTATCTGGGGTCGTTCCCTTCGATTTACCCAGTTATCAGGAAATTGAGTTTCCGAACCCCGAGGCGATCGCCAATCTACTCCCGAATCTTCTCGACTCGATGCTACAGCGATTTGCTTTGGTATCCTAGGAAAGATAGCCTTAAACGGTCTAGAACACCAAAGCACGATGCCAAAACCCAGTGAGTACGCCGTTCACCTCTTTATCAGTGGTGGCCAAAAAGAAGAAGTACGCTTCCCCTCCATTGAAGAGTTTCAGAAATGGTATGGGAGCGAACTGAAACCCAAGTCTCAGTCAGACGAGTTTATCAACGTTCCCATCAAAAACATTCAAGGCGAATATATGGTGATTCGTCCCTCCGCCATCTTAGCCATGCGCCTAGAACCGATTTTCACCTCCAGCGTCGATCGCTTCTAGGGAGGTTTTCCCAAAACTTGGGGGGGTCTTCGAGACTGATTAAAAATTCAAATGAGGGTCGGTTTCAGGAGGGCGATCGCCCCGAACCGAACCCTGACCCGAACCGCTCATGTCCCATTGGCTCTAGTCTTGAGCCATTCGACATAAGCGGTGTGTTATTCTGTGTGAGCTTGTCGGACCGCCCCCCGATGAGGTGCTGCCATACCGGTTTGCTCTAAAAACGTTTAACTTAGCAAGTAATCGGATTGAGTCTTGGGGCGATCGCCATCCGTTGCGATCGCCCCCATTCCCAAGCCCTACCCCACATTGCCTGAAATTGTCTCAAGCGGATGGTCACTAACCCCCCCAGTTTATGGACGCTTCTTTCGAGATTACAGTTCTAATTTCCCTAACCGTGGCCGTCGGAATTGGCTCCCAAGTCCTGGCGGAATACTTTAGGGTTCCCGGTATCGTCTTTCTGCTGCTGACAGGAATCCTCCTTGGACCAAGCGGTTTAGACTGGCTGCATCCTGGACTGTTGGGGGGTGGCTTAGAGGTCATTGTGTCTCTCGCCGTTGCCATTATCCTCTTTGAAGGAGGATTAAGTCTAGAACTACGCGATTTAGGTCGAGTTTCCGGCAGTTTACGCAACCTTGTCAGTTTAGGAACCTTCATCGCCTTTATTGGCGGCGGTTTAGCGGCCCATGCTCTGGCTGAGTTTCCCTGGCCCATCGCCTTTCTCTATTCCGCCCTCGTCGTCGTCACCGGGCCCACCGTCGTCGCCCCTCTACTCAAACAGATTCACGTCGATCGCCAAGTGGCTACCCTCCTAGAAGGGGAAGGGGTACTGATTGACCCCGTGGGTGCGATTTTAGCGGTCTTAGTTCTGGACGTGGTGCTGAATGGGGATGCTGATCCCCTCGGGGTGGCGACGGGCTTATTCCTGCGCTTAGGACTGGGGTTAGCGGTTGGGGGCTTTGGCGGTTGGCTATTGGGGCGTTTCATTACCCAAGCCAATTTCCTTTCGGAAGAAATCAAGAATCTGGTGGTCTTAGCCGGGGTTTGGGTCCTGTATAGTTTCTCCCAGTTCCTTGTCGAGGAGTCCGGCCTGATGACCATGGTAGTGGCTGGGTTAGTGATGCGAGCCTCCTCCTTGCCCGAGGAACGATTGTTACGGCGCTTTAAGAGCCAATTAACGGTTCTAGCGGTTTCGGTCTTATTTGTTCTCCTCGCCGCCGACCTGTCCATCCCCAGTATTTTCGCCCTGGGTTGGGGCAGTTTAGGCACCGTTGCTGTCCTGATGCTGGTGGTGCGCCCCATTAATGTCTGGATTTGTACCCTCAACAGTCCCCTCAACTGGCGGCAAAAGCTCTTTGTTAGTTGGATTGCCCCCAAAGGCATTATTTCCGCCTCCGTGGCCTCTCTGTTCTCGATTCTCCTGACAGAACGGGGCATTAACGGGGGGGATGCCATTAAAGCCCTGGTGTTCCTGACCATTATCGTCACGGTGATGTTACAGGGTCTGACGGCCCGCTGGTTGGTGGGAGTGTTAGGACTAGAAGCCACCACCGCAACTGGGGTGTTAATTGTGGGGTCAAATCCCCTCAGTCGCTTGATTGCCCAACTCTTCCAGGAACGGGGCGAGGCGGTGGTGATGATTGACACCAATCCTGAATCCTGTCGTTTGGCAGAGGATCAGGGGCTGAAGGTGTTTCTCAGTAGTGCCTTGGATACAGAAGTGCTTGAAGAAGCCGGGTTAGAGTCGATGGGAACCTTCCTGACTATGACCAGTAATGGAGAGGTGAATACGGTTCTGGCCCAGCGAGCCATGGAAGAGTTTGAACCGCCCCGGACCTTGGCGTTGCTGCCTCGGGAGAAAGCGGGAACCCCTACTAACAAGGCAAAAATTCGTCAGGCGATCGCCCCTGATTTCCCCTTAAAGATGTGGAACAAGTACCTCGATGATGGGGAAGTGAAGTTGGGGGAAACCCTCTTGGAAGATCATGGCTTTGCCTTCCAGAAGGCTCATTTACAGGCCCTAATTCGTTCTGGGGAGTTGGTGCCGTTGTTACGAGAACGAGAGGGAAAACTACAAGTGATGTCGGCGGCAGATGCCTGGCAGAAGGGGGATACGATTATCTATCTCTTGCACGCCCCGAAACCGAAGTTATTGAAACGCCTCTCGGGGTCGAATCATAGTACCGCGTTGAAGGTAGAGAAGTTGCCGGAAGTCGAAGAGGTGGCCGTTCCGGCCTCAGTGCGCGAACGAGCCAATGGCAAACGGGGGGAGAGGGCGAAGAGTGTCCCCACGGGGGAGCTGGGAAAAGCTGACAATGCGGATAATGGCCAAGGGAAGTCCCGCAAGCGAGGCAAGCTGCCAAAGGGGGGCAAGGTGCAAGACTCGCCACGGTTCCCGGACGCGGATGAGTCGGTTTGAAGGCGGGCCGAGGCAGGGGTATCATAAATGGGTTGTGTTCGACCCCTTGAGTTATGGCTGCTGAATCCTCTCGTCCTGCTGCTGTTGATGTGACCCCTTCCATTTACAATCGCATGATTGAGCGGGTTCCTGATGAGTGGAAGGAACGCTTCCAAGACCCGCTGAAGTGGGATGATAGTATGCGGGAACAGGTGGCGGCGGTGTTGTTGCCAGCGGCCGTGGAGGAGGCGATCGCCCAATCGCGACTACGGGGCGATCGCGGGGCGATTCTTTATGATCAGAAGGATTTAGAAACGATTATCTATTATATTTCCCAAGGCAACACGGACACAGTGCTTTGGATGGCAACGCCGGAGACGCAGGCGGAGGTGAATGGGTTAGTGGAGTCTTATAATCCTGAGTCTGAGGCGGTGGTGGTGATGGTGGGGGCCGGAACGGTTCAGTCGATGTGGGTACGGGAAGACGGCAAGATTGAAACCTCCGGGGCGAAATCCACCAATTCCCTGCCGATTCGTCTGCCGGAGGAGGTGACGATGGCGACGGAGGAGGAGGAAGGAGTCTATGCGTACCGTTTTAATCATCAGCAGTTGGGGGAGTTGGGGCGGATTCGCTTAATTCCCAGTGCCACCTCTCGGCTGGAGTTTGAGACACAGGTAACGCCGGGGGAGAGTGAGGCGCAAACTCAAGAGAAGGAAGCGGTATTTGCACCAATTGCCGAGACGATTGTGCAGCGGTTGAAGCAGGCATTGGCGGAGGGGGACTGATGGGCGCTCTCCATGTTAGTGAATCCTGATAAGTGTCAGGTTTTATGGATGAGAATGTGGGACTTTAGACCCAGTGAATCCGTCATCCATCCTAAGAAATATGAAAATTTACCCGATTTCGACGGATTCGATGTCATGCTGGGTACGGGTTAATACGCAAATGCCATCACAGTTATAACTGATAAACTCCTGAAAACAGGTCAGTCAATGGGGTCTGTACCCGATTCACTGGCGGCTGTTTCCCATTGGAGTTTGCTGACTGGGATGGGATAGGGGTTTAACTCGTTAACAGACGCAGGGAGGGAGTGATGAAACTCCAATTTCAACCCCATTGGCTCATCGGTAGAGCGATAAAACGATGGGGGCGAAGGGTAGTTTGGGTTGTCCTGTTTTGCCTGTCCATATTGATATTTCCTTGGCTGGGTCATAGCCTAACTGTTGACGAGGTGCCGAATCCTCAAGAACTTCGCGGTGCCTGGGTTAGCGATATGGCGAATGTCCTCAGGGAGGATACAGAAAGGCAATTGAACAAAAATAGCGACGCACTCCCCCACCTCGCATCAGCAGGTGGGGGTCAAGGAGCGTGGCCTAGTGGTACAATGTAACCAGCTTAATGGGCACGGCAAAAGACGGAACAAAGATTCCGAGTTCTCTGGAGGCACGATTCATTAAGTGAGGTTAATTCCCTATAAGTCCAACGAGTCGGCTGATACCGCTCAGACTCCAGGCAAAAGTTTTTCTAAAGCCCCATAGTGGAAACAACTTGGGGGTGTTATTGGGCAAAAGTTCCCAGTACACGGCGGGGATGCCGCCTTTCGCAAGGGCTAACGCCTTGTGACAAGACACCTACACCTCGCGCCAGCAGGTGGGGGAGCATTCATTCAGATGATTTCTGCCTTGGAAGCGGAGAACGGCTCAGAAATTGCGGTGGTGACGGTTGCCAACACGGCTTCACAGCCTAGTCCCAAACGCTTTGCAACCCGATTGTTTAACGATTGGGGAATTGGCAAGGCGGAGGTGGATAATGGGGTGTTGTTTTTACATTCCGTGGACGATCGCCGGGTGGAAATTGAGACGGGATATGGGGTAGAGGAGATTCTACCCGACACTAAAGTAGGAGCGATTCTCGACCAGGAGATATTACCGAGGTTTGGGGACAATGATTTTGATGGGGGAACCCTGGCGGGGGTAGAAGCGATTATCTCGGCTCTCTCGGGAGAGGTCTTTGTCTCCCCTGAAGCTCAAGTGGGGGGGGCAGGCTTCGGGGTTTTGGTCAATGAGTTTGTTTTCTCTCCCTTATCCTTCTACGTCCTCTGTCTCACCGGTATCTTGGGATTGCCGGTTTGGATCTATCGCAGGACTGTCCACATTTTAGACCATCCCCCTAAACTGTTTCCGCTGGGGCGATCGCGCGTTCTAGATCCGAACTCCTATGGAATGCCCAAGGTTGTCCTGGGGTCGCTCTATATCCTTAGCTTTTTCCTTTGTCTGACTGTCCTCGCTCTGACCCTAATCTTAGATCCATCTGCCCAGCTATGGCTAGCTGCGATCGGGATATTAGGCGTGTCTGTTATCGGTCGATGGATTGTTGCACCGAAATTACAGTCTTATTACACCTCCAGGGGGTTTAAACCCAACGATTCCGTGGATAACCCAGCAATTCTCATTTTGACCCGCATCCTGTCGAAGATGGTCGAAGATGCCCAGTCTTGAACGAAGGAATGCGGCTTTCAAGAATCACTATTGAGACGATTCTCAATAAACCAGGACAAAATTTCCATAATGAGAATTGCTGTGGATAACCAGGGTTCCTTCAAGGTGAGCGAGATCGTGATCTTATTTTGTGCCCTTGGTATCCTAGGATTAGTCGTGTTCGTAACAGAGTACAGTCAGCTTGGGTCGCAACTGCTCTCACTACCGGCATCTCTATTAGGGGCTTGGGCGATCGGCGATTGGCTCAAAGCCTGGATATGTAAACAATGGACTCCTGTTTGTGCCAATTGTCAGAGGCCCATGATGCAGGTGAACCAAACAACACTCAAACCACATTTAAGCCGTAGCCAAAAGTTTGCCACCAGTCTCAAAAGTACTAAGTTTGAGGGTTGGACTTGTTCCCATTGCACACCGGAACCATCACGCTTTCATCTACGCAGCTATCTCCTGAATAAGCAGTACTTTTCCGAATGCCCGAATTGCCAGGAATTTACAGTCACCCATGATTATGAGGTGATTGAAGAACCGACTCCCGATCGTGAGGGAACTGTACGTAAGACCGCTACGTGTCACGCCTGTGATCACACGGAGTCTGAAGATAAACCCTTACGTCCTGGTTCTTCTTCCGCTGTGGCTGCTGGTTTCTCTGGTGGTGGCGGTGGCGGTGGCTGTGGAGGATTTGGTGGTGGCGGTAGTGGCGGCGGCGGCTGTGGGGGGTGCTACTATAGCAGTCCTAAATCAGTTATAACAGGTATAATGTAAAGATAAGACTCGACCCAGAAGGAGGCATTCAGAAAACATCATGACCATTATCACTGAACTAGATGATTTCATCAACACCAGTTCAAATACTCAAGAAGTCAAAAGAGCCTTGGCTGTTAAGATGATTTTAACAGGAACATCTTCTCATGAAATTGAAAACCTATTACAAGTATCTCATAGTTTTATTAGCAAGTGGAAAAATCAAGCTCTTTTTCATGGGGTAGGCAGCTTAAAACTTCAATATAAAGGAAGTAAAAGTTACCTCAATGCTTCCTCAAAAGCTAAGGTAATTGAATGGCTAAGGCAGCAACCTTATTTAAGAACCGGGGATTTAAAACGACATTTAGATCAGGAATATGGAGTGGTTTATGCTTCAGATCAAAGCTACTATGCTTTGTTCAAATCCGCTAAAATAAGCTGGAAGAAATCTCAGAAAAAGAATCCAGCAAAAAATGAAGAACAAGTCAAAGCAAAAAAAAAGGAAATTCAAAATAAACTCAAAAAATGGGAACCCGAAATAAAAGCTGGAAAGCTTGCGGTGTTTATGATTGACGAATGTCATCTTCTTTGGGGAGACCTCTTGGGTTATGTTTGGGGACGAACAGATATTCGGATTGAAATTCCTATTAAAAATCAAAAAAATAGACAAACTTATTATGGGGCATTAGATTATCAAAATCAGGAATTCATTGTCGAAGAATATTCCAGCGGCAATACGGAAAACACCATAGATTTCATAAAACATTTACGAAAACAAAGACCGACAAAAAGAATTGCCATTTTTTGGGATGGCGCTAGTTATCATAAATCTCAAGAATTTAAAGAATATTTAAAACAAGTAAATGGAGAGTTGTTAGAAGATGAATGGTTAGTTCATTGCACTACCTTTGCTCCAAACGCCCCCGAGCAAAACCCGGTGGAAGATCTTTGGTTACAAGCTAAAAACTTTATTCGGCAGTTTTATCATTTATGTGATTCATTCAAGACAATAAAAGGGCTATTTAAGTTTTTTGCTGATGGTCAAATATTTAATTTCCCCAAACTGTTCTATTATGGAATTTTGCCACAACTGATTTAGGGCTGCTATAGCCCTATGGTTTTAACCAGTCCGCCGTAAAAGTGAGCGATATAATAGGGTTGGCTATTTTGGAGGCTTAAAAACCATGACCCAAGTTAACCTAGACGAAACGAAACTGAAGGAATTGCTCAAAACGGCAATATTTGAATTGATTCAGGAAGAGAAAGAACTGTTCTCTGAATTATTAAGCGATGTCATCGAGGAAATTGGCATGATGAACGCAATTAAAGAAGGTGAAAATACGGAAGTTTTTAGCCAGGAGTAAACCTTTAAAATCCTGACAAATAACGATGCAAGTTGAGTTTAGAAAAAGCTTCTAAAGAATACTTCACAGAAAAGAAATTTATAGATACTTTCCTTGAGACGGATAGACTGACAAGCTTACTAGACCTGTTGTTGACTCTTAGGATGGGGGAGGATTGGAGTAGCGATCGCACATCTGGCGATAGTCCTCGGCGATTAAGTCTCGCAGCGGCTTCGGGTTCATGACTTCCACATCTGAACCGTGACGACGCAGTTCCCGGCGAAACCAGTAGGTGTTGTAAATCGAACGCACTACCCGGCGGATGTTGGGGTGTTCGGGAAGCCAGTCGCTTTCGATGTCTTCTGGATGGTTTTTAGACTGGCTATAACTGGCGGCTAAACGTCCGTATAAATAAAATTCCACAGGGATACGGTCGAAGTCCTTGCGCCAAGGGTTTTTGGTGGGGCTAAGGACGGCATCCTGAATGCGATCAAGCCGTAAACACCAGTTATGTCGTAGTTCGGGTAGGTCGAGATTCCCTTGAGTGTCCGGACACCAGCAGTCAAGATACTCTCGATCTTCATGCCGGACGATCGCAGCATGGCAGATGGTGAAGCGCCAGAGGCGATCGGTGGCATCTTGATAGGAGAGGGTGAAGGATTGCTGGCGACGGATATACATCTCGACTTGCAAACGCCAGGGATGGCTAGGGGAATTGAGGAAAGTCTCGATTTCTTGGCGTAGGGGTAAGGAGAGTTCGCTGCGATCGCCCAATAATCGAGCCAATTCTACCGCCGTTGCAATGTCCCCCCGGTCGATGAGGGCAAGTCTAGCTTGATTGAGGGCTTGGATGCGATCGCCACTCCAGTCGTGATTGGGGGCGATCGCCAATTCCCGGCGGGCGATCGCCTGGACGAGTTTCGAGATATTGGGCTTATCTCCCCAAGTTTTGCCAAATTCCAGGGCCAGGGCTTCTAACGCTCGTTTATCTCGTTCCTGGAGGGAGAGGGTGATGGCTTGTCCTTTACGAGTCACAGTAGTTAATTTATACGGACACTTTATCCGTTTAATGCTTGCTAATTCTCATTTTGCTTGGCAATATGGAAGTTAGCAACAGCTTACGGACAGTTTCTCATGGTGGAGTATCCTATCACTCTCAAGCCGATTTTCTCAGAACCCGCTGCCACGCCGCCAGCAGGGGTGACACTTCCCCGCGACTGGGGTTGGATGTGGCATCAGGCGCAAACCTATCAGGCACTGCAAAATCCGGACATCGATGTGGTGGTGAATACTGCCATGACGGGAGATGGGAAAAGTTTTGCCGCCTATTCCCCAGTTTTACTCAATAACAAAGTTGCTTTAGGGATGTACCCGACGAATGAGTTGGCACGAGACCAAGAGCGGCAAGTGAGTGAGTATATTCATAATTTCCCTCAAGTTAATGTACCACGAATCAATCGTTTGAGTAGTGCAGAATTAGAATTATTTTCTGAGCAAGAAGACTTGACGAAATCCCAAGCCATTGGCCGCCAAGGCTCTAATTCTGAAGTGTTACTGTCTAACCCAGATATGATTCACTATCTTCATCGGGGGGCTTATCTCAATCGCTATGACAACCCAGATAAACTTTGGAATCGCATCGACAAGAACTTCGACCAATTTATATTTGACGAGTTTCATGTTTTCTCTGCTCCGCAAGTTGCCAGTGTACTCAATACCCTACTCTTGATTCGCCATACCAATCGCCGCAAGAAGTTTTTGTTTCTCTCGGCAACGCCAGATGTACAGCTCATCGAGCGGTTAGATCGGGTGGGGTTTCGTTATTGCGTTATCAATCCGGTGGAGGAGAGGAAATACGCTTATCCTGAGAGGGAGGAGGAGAAGAAACGCCTACTCAGCCGAGGTTGGCGACAAATTGCCCGAGAAATTCAGTTCAATCTTGTTGCCCTAGACTCGACAACTCAAGCGTCTGAACATTGGTTACGAGAAAATTGCGATCGCATCCTTAAAGATTTCCTAGACCATCCAGGAAGTAAAGGTGCAATTATTCTCAACTCCATTGCTGCCGTCAAGCGGTTAGTTCCCAAATTCAAAGCGTTATTTTCTCAACATGGACTCAGCGTTGGCGAGAATACCGGACTCTCCGGAAAACAGACGAAACAACAATCATTAGAGTCTGATTTGGTCATTGGAACCAGTACCATTGATGTAGGGGTCGATTTCAAAATCAACTTACTTTGGTTTGAATCTTCTGATTCCGGTAATTTTATCCAGCGATTGGGACGGTTGGGACGACATGATGGCTATGAAGATGGGGAGGGGTTTCATCCTTTTTATCGCTTTATTGCCTATGGATTGGTTCCGCAGTTTTTAGCAGAACGACTGTTTGAAAAAGACGACGCACCCCTCAAGGTGGGAGAACACTATGAACGGACAGAATTTAATGAGGCGATTCGCAATGAATATCGTAATATCAATGACTTTCAGGGCTATTATCAGAAATGGGGGGCCGTTCAATCGGTAAAACTTTATTATGATTTGGCTCATCCTCAAATTCGGCAAATTTATACGGACAGTCGCGATCGCTTCCGTCGAGACTGTCAAACCCTATTCGGCACCTCCTTCAAGCGAACCCAGGGATTGATGCAAGCCTCTAAGCGTGAGTGGGAGGCGATGTCAGGCAAGTCCAACAATCCTATTGCTGAGGAAGCTTGGAGTTTTCGGGGATCGAGTCCTCTGCAATGTGGACTTTATGACGAGACGGAGGTTGAGGGAGGCGATCGCTTTAAAACCTACGACTTACCGGGGATTCTCAGCAACCTGGAGATTGAGATGTGGACGGAGGCGGGGTTTAGGCGGCGGTTACAGGCGATCAACCAACCGATCGCCAAAGGACGATTTCGCCATTGTTTGGGGTTTATGAGGTTGAAAGGCTACCGGGAGGAACGGTTAAACTGGCGGTTTAGCTATCCGGGAAGTTTGGAGGCCGTTGCCAACTCCTGGAAGGTTCAAGTCCTGGCGGGGGTGCAAATCTGGCAACCTGAGAACCCTTGGATTGGTGAAATTAACCAAAAATTGAAGCGTCAGGCCTTGGTGAGTTATGTGGTTCCCCTTCCGGTGAGGGAGGTTCGCCAGCGATTGCGGCTACCGATGCACTTCAGTATTTATCCCATCGCTGACAGTGACAGTATCCATACGACAACGCCACCGTACTCGTTGGCGATCGGTCAGGCGGCGTTGTTACTGGACGTGTTGGCGGGGTATCTCAAGCGTCAGGGGGGAGAGATATGGATTGCTGGATAGCAATCCCTCAAAGGGATTGGAGGGTGCTTTATGGAAAAGCTGGCAGCAAAAAGTTCAGGCTTATTCGTTTCAATCCCTCAAAGGGATTTAAGACTGCCCCCAATATCTAGGGTACATCATCACGGCACCAAGGAAAACCAGCGAGTCAATTTAGAAGGGTTGAATAAGCCTAGTACTTTTTTCTTAAGGTCTATTGACGCCTGCTATCGCATTCGCCATACTGGATTCACAACTTCACGATAAGGAACATAACGATGAAGCGAACAACTAACCTGAAACGTTTACTGGCTCTACTTAGAGACGGAGAATGGCACTCTGCCGACGAGTTAGCAGCACAGGTGAGCCATCGATTTGGTCATACTGTGTTTGAGGCCCGTCGCAAGGGGTATCGGATTGAAACAAAGCCTGTGAGGCACAATTGCTTTGAATATCGCTTAGTCATTATCAAATTAGCATAGCTAATGCGATAGCTCTGTGGTTGGATTTTTCCACTCCAACCACATCTAGAGGAAGGAGGGGAGTTTATGAATAGCTGTCAGAACTAAGTGCAGGTGTAGGTAGTCTCAACCCCCATCATGGCTGGTTAAGTCACCATTAAAGCTAAACACTGTTCTCAAAACTAAGTCATGTTCTCCTCCTCCTCGATAGAACTATAGAACTCAGATTTCTATTACCCCACAATTTGGCTTCAAGCCACCTAAATTTATCCCGACCCCCACTATGACTCCCGAAAATCCAGACGATCCCAAACAACTCAGTCTTTTTGACAATCTCAATGTCAACGACGACTTTGACGATGATGACTTTGAGGAAATGAATCCCAAAGACTTGGGATTAAGCGATGAAGAGGGCAATCGCACCGTCGAATTGTCCCGTCAACTTCTGACCCTAAAACTTCTCAAACAAGCCATTAAGAAAACCCATCCCAATGACACCGTAATGGCAGATTTTGCTGAATTTGTCCTGCCGAACCTTCTCAAATACACCATTGGCGTCTCTGCAAAAGGAGGATGGTTCTTTGAAGAACTCGATCGCCGCGTCGCCAGGGGAGAACGTCAAGCCGTTCGTCGTGATAACGCCACAGATCAGTCCTTAAATACCCATATTCTCAATGGTCTGTTTCCCGCCAACCTGATTGAACGTCGCTTACAAACCCTAAACACCACCGTTTGCCGCGTGGTGGATGACTTGAGTCGCCGCTTGGGAATCGCAGGGTTTGTCCTCCATGACTTCGAGAAGTTTGACTATCGCCGCATCCCAGGAATCCCCGAAGTCTATCAGCAGTTAAGTCAGAACCTCGATGCCGATATCCGCAAGCGTTCCCCGGAAGAACATCGAGAGATTTTTGATTATCTTGTTCCGGCTTTAGGACTGGATACCTTCCTCTTCCCCGACAATCCTGCCAACTGGGAAGACTACCGTGATGATTTACTCTACATCGCCTATAACACACAGGAGAAAAATGACACCAATCTCAATCTATCTGATAGTAGTTTAACCCCGACTCTGGGCGATCGCACCCTAAACTGTCTAGCGGACTTAGCCTGTCTCGCCGATCGCCTCTCCTCCATTATCAAACATCCCCAAGATGCCGAAAAATCCAGTCTCAATAAAGTTATCGGGGACTTGAGTGATGGTCAACTGCAACTCACCTACCACGCCATCTCAGAAAACCGGGGGGTTCTCACCAACATTGTGAACAATGCGGTGATGGAGGCCCATTTAGAACAGAACTATGACCCCCTCCTCTATCTTCCCACCGGTGTCATTTATCTCACTTCCCAAAATCCCCCTCCTATTTCACGAGATGACCTTCCCAATCGCGTTGTTGCTAGTATTAAGCAACTTTGTGCTGGGGAACTGCAACGGAAACAAACGGGGTTTGGTCGAGATGGCAAAGGAATGAAATATGCTGATTACTATACTCAGTTTTTTGAAGATACTGGCTTAATGCAGGTAGCGTTAGATGCAACCCTGCGGATTCTCAATCCCAACAAAAAGTCAGTCGCCAAAAGCCGAAGTGACAAGCTAAAGGAGTTCCAGACAAAAGGTGTTCTCCCTCCTGAGTATAATTTTGACTTTGATGACGACATTCGCATTGACCAAATTGCAGAATTTGGCGATGTGGTGACCCGAAAAATTTGGGGCGATCGCCGGTCTCGCATTGAAGCGTTTTTCAAACAAAGCCTAAAAGGAAAAGCCGCCAAAGATGCCATCCAGAAACTCCCTGACCCTAATCTAATTCTCGAAATTGCCAAAACTTGGCAACTGGAGTCTTGTTTGCCAGAACTTCGGGCAATTCAAGGGATTAACGCCAGTCTTAAAGAACTAAAATTGAAAGGAAATACAGGCGGTGTTCCCTTAGACTGGTATTTCTTATCCGCAAAATACCTGCAAAACAATCCTGGACAAAGCCAAGATGAGATTCGGGAACTCGGGGAACAGATTATCGAGACAATTTTAACAATCACCAACCCAATTATCAGTCCATATCCCCTCAGCGATGGCTGGGACGACATCCGACATTGGACTGAACAGGTGGTCATCTTACCCCATCAGCCGGCTGAGAAAACTGCCGCCGAACAAGCTGATATTTTCCTGCAAGAATTAGACCACTATCAAACGGCAAAAAAACCAGGTCGAGGTCGTCAACTGTTGTGTTCCCTCTCTCACTCTCCCTATAGTGTGACGGAACAAATGGAATCTGCTGTATTATTTACCCCTCAAGTCTATACCAACAAACAAATGTTAGGGGGGTCAAACGCCAAACGCAATATTTCTAGTATTGCGGGAACCGAAATGATGTTGCGGCAAATCTTGATGAACCAAACCCAAGCTGTGGGGAAACGGTTTGAAGATGGCAAATATCGCTATCTCTACTTCTATCCCACCTACTACTTCACCCCAGAAACCAATAACTTCCTCGCCTTAGCCTATAGCAACATTGCCCAAACTCGCTTTGATACCCAAATTCGGGGTCACTTTGTCAATCATGAAACCTTAGAAGCCAACTTTAGCCTCAACCACTATCAAACTGTTGATAGCTTCATTATCGACGAACAACTCCAGGAGAAACAGCAGCTTCCAGAAGGAGATAAGAATCGTAAAATTGACCGCACCTTCAAACTCTCCTACCCCGAGGATAAACCACTTACCTTTTACTTTATGGCCCTTCCCCCAGGACGAGACCCCACTGATACGGAATCCTGGATTATGCCAGCTTGGTTAGCCTTGGCCATTCCCAATATATTGGATGTAAAAACAGTTGTTTCCGAATCACCTATTCCTCCCTTCCGTGAAGGTGCTGAATTTGAAGAAACCGTATTTCTTGACAG
Source organism: Phormidium sp. PBR-2020 (assembly GCA_020386575.1). Classification (GTDB taxonomy): domain Bacteria; phylum Cyanobacteriota; class Cyanobacteriia; order Cyanobacteriales; family Geitlerinemataceae; genus Sodalinema. The sequence goes on from CP075902.1 coordinate 2,763,479, forward strand.
CGCACCCCAGGCATTTCGAGTCTTATTAAACGGCGATCACTTCCGTTTAGATAGTCTCCTCTCTCCCCTAAACCGCCTCACCGCCGCCTATAGTATCCACTTGGATGTCAATCCTAAACGAGGTAAAAAAGGATACGATGCCAACTGGGGTAAATTCAGTGAACTTGCTAACAACTTAGATACCAGTTCCTTGTATGTCTTTCACTATCTTGCCAAATGGTCGCGTGCGCGGGACACCGACGCACCGAGTCTCAAACGTCTTCGATTATATATCTATGACTTTTACCCTTGTTTCGACCCCCATGTTATTAGCGATCGCCATCAACAGGAACTAACCATCATGTCCCCAGAATCTCCCCTACATCATCCTAAACAACTCGTTGAACTCTATCGAGAGTTTTATCGCGCTAATAAGCGTTACAATCCCAAATCTAACGCGGTGTTAAAACCCTTAGATGTCGCGGCCGAAACCTTACTCAAAGCTGACAGCAGCCTCTTCCATGGGGAAACCCTCGTTGCTGTCGTCGCCGCCGAAATCTTCAAGCTGATGGATCGAGTTCACGCCTCCACCGCCGAAGGGTATTGGCAAATCCAAGATCGCGAAAAGGAACGTCAGAAAGTTTTGGGATTTTCCCGTTACTTTGTTGAGGAGGTGTTTGAAAAGACATTTAAGGGCGATCGCGCTCGTTTAGCCGGTAAACAACTCAACCTACTCCGCGATACCTGCGAATTTCTCTATCGTCTTGAACAGGACAAGGAAAATGCTGAAGATTCCAAAAATAAACCCAAGTCTCAGACTAACTCTGAGGAGGAATAATGATGCAACTCAATCCGGATCAGACCTACACCTTTAGTAAGTTCTTTGAGTTAAAAATTAGCCCCAAAGACCTTGCTGAGTACTTTGGCTATCACTTTCAGAGAACCTGGCTGGAGTTACCGCAATATAGTGAGGATTTGGATCACCTCACCGAGTTGCGATCGCGATTTATCGAGATTCTACCCTATTGTGACCTCTCCAATGAAGCCAGTCGCCGAGAAGTCCTCATTTCTCCAATTATTCTCGACTTAATCCATTACACCCAATCGGAACTACGGATTGAGTATCTTCTGCAAGTTGACAACCAGCTACAAGGCTATCTGGACTATTTACTGGACAAGCAACAACAACTCCTAGTCATTGAAGCCAAAAAAGGGGATTTAGACTTTGGCTTTACTCAACTCATTGCCGAACTCATTGCCCTAGATCGCTGGCAAGCCGACTCGCCACAAACCCAGTTAATTGGCGCAGTTACAACCGGCACAATTTGGCAATTTTCTCGACTACATCGGCAATCTAAATTGATAGAACAAGGATTAAACAGCTACCGGGTTCCCAATGACTTAGACCCCTTAATGCGTATCCTTGTTCAGTGCCTCTTGCAAACTGACTAACCCTCTAAAATCCTTTACCTTAAACTAATCATGGCACTCCTAAAAACTCTCGACTCCAAATTCTTCCACGCAGACATTCCTTACAAACCCATGGGAAAATATGTCCACTTCATCACGCTGCGGATTACCGAGTCTTATCCCCTATTTCAAACCGACGGAGAACTCAACAAAGCGCGAGTTCGTGCGGGAATCAGCAACCGCAATACCATCAGTCGCCTCTCCATGTTTAAGCGCAAACAATCCACCCCAGAACGCCTGGTGGGCCGGGAACTGTTGCGCAAATATGACCTAGTTAAACCCGAGGAATGCGAGTACAACGTCAAATTTGGCATGGACAATCCTGATTGTATTATCTATGGTTTTGCCATCGGGGACTCAGGGTCTGAAAAATCCAAAGTGGTCGTCGATACCGCCTTTTCCATCACCCCGTTTGACGAATCCCACGAAAGCTTCACCCTCAACGCACCTTACGAAAGTGGAACCATGGCATCAAAAGGAGAAGGAGACTCCAAAGCCGGGGAAGTCACCAGTCGTATTAATCAACAGGATCACATTCGTCCTCAAGTCTTTTTCCCCAGCATTGTCACCCTACGTGACCCCACCGAATCCAGCTTTTTGTACGTATTCAATAACATCCTACGAACCCGTCATTATGGCGCACAAACTACCCGAACTGGACGAGTTCGCAATGAGTTATTAGGAGTTATCTTTGCCGACGGAGAAATTGTCAGCAACCTCCGTTGGACTCAAGCCATTTATGACCGTCTCCCCGAAGACCTCCTCACCTCCCTCGACCCCCTTGACGAAACCCTCGTCAGTGAAAAAGCCACCGAAGCCATTGAAAGCCTCATGAATGACGAATTTATTGTCCATACCGACTTCATTGGAGAAGCCTTTACCCCTTTATTAAACGAAGTCAAAACTCTCACCTCCAGCGAAGACGGAATCACTCAGATTCTCCAACAAGCAGACCAAGAAGCCAAAGAATACGCCAAAAAACACATCAAAGCCAAAAAGTAACCTCTCATGGTTAATGGCATCTCATTAACCCAACATTTGGGCGGCTAAATAGGTCGCCCCTACCCCATTCTTTCTCCTCTCTATGACCTCTGTGACGCTGTGGTTTCCCAAATCCTAATCTCCCATGACCCAAATTTACCGCTGTCATCTCGAACTTCACGATAGTCTCTACTTCGCCACCCGAGAAATTGGACGACTCTATGAAACCGAACCCATTCTCCATAACTATGCACTTTGCTACGCCCTCGGATTCATTGATAACCCCCGCTACCAAACTCAAGTTGACTCTGAGAACGACTATCGCTATTTTTGTCGCCATCAAGTGCCACAATATCAAGCCCATTTAACAAAACTAAATGAGCAAAACATTTATGTGACTCCCGCGCGATCGCTCACCCACACTGCCGTTCTCAATACCTGGAAATATGCCGACAATCGCTATCATGTCGAAATGCAGAAAACCCAGAAAAATATCCCTAGTTTTGGACGTACCAAAGAAATTGCCCCAGAAAGCCAATTTGAATTTTTTGTTATCTCAGCCAACCCAATCACCTTTCCCAAGTGGATTCGTTTAGGTAAATGGATGAGCAAAGCTGAACTCTCTGAGATTCAACACTTTAACAACCCTCAAAGGCGAGAAAATCAACAATTCACAGTTCCTTATCCTTTGAATCCTTTAGATGTCATGTTTAGCCATCATGTCATTCAATTTGACACGATCAATATGCCCCCAGTGAGTCTGATTCGCAACGTCAAATTAGAGGGATGTTGTTACCACATGTCTCAGGATAATCAAACCCTAACGCTTCCCGCCAACATGACCTATCATTTTCAGCCATAACCCATGCCCTATAGCCTTGTCTTTAATTTCGTCCCAGAAACCCTAATCCCCCCTGATTATGCCACCGGACGACATCTCAACGCCCTATTTATCACCGCCGTCAATGCCGTCGATCCTGAATTGGCAACGAGCCTTCATGAACAAAAAATAACCAAAGCTTTCACCATTTCCCCCCTGCAAAAAATTCCCCCCAGTCGTCGTGACTCTCCCCCTCGGATTCCAGAAATCCTGCAAGCCCAACATCAGCGTCCCATCGCCCCCCAAACCCCCTGCTGGTGGCGAGTGTCACTACTCGATGACCAACTGTTTGGACGACTAAGTCAATTATGGCTCAATCTAAACCCTCGGCAACCTTGGCATTTGGGGGCGGCAAATCTGCATATTACCAGTATCCTAGGAACCCCTCAATCCACTCAACCTTGGGCCAATGCCTGTTCCTATGAAGACCTCTATGAAACCGCCTCCGACTCCAATCGTCGCTTGCGGTTTCAGTTGGCGACTCCAGTGGCATTTCGGCAACAGAAATATGACAGTGCTTTACCCACGCCGGATTCCCTGTTTCGCAGTTTACATAATTCCTGGAAGAAGTATAGCGGCATTGAGTTGACAGGCTTTGCCACGGAAAATATTTTTCCTTCTTACTTCAATCTTCAGACTGAGATTCTGGATTTTGATTTTCGTAAAAAGGGGAAAGCGAGCAAGTTTATCGGGGCAGTGGGTCGCATTGATTTTCGCATTTTAGGGGATGTGGACTCTGCCACCATTAAGGCTTTGAACACCCTGAGTAACTATGCCCTTTACTGTGGAATTGGTCGCAAAACCACCATGGGGATGGGCATGGCACTCGCCATTGAATCTCGGAGGTCATGATGTTAGAAATCCCTATACTCATTCCCTTTTTCACACATGATTTTGACGAGTTTACTCTCACACAAAATATTAACGTTGCCTTTAAATCCTGAATAAGCCATTTTTAAAATCTTCCCGAAAAGTGTCAAGCTTTTCTTGAAGCTGTTCAGTTAGACGTTCAATGCGAGAGTCTTGACTAAGGCAAGGAGGTTGACTGACTGACACCTTTTTTAAAGCAATAGCCGCTTGCTTTTGCCTGTTTTTATCTCTAATTTTACGAATAGGAGTTAATAAGTCCAGCTTGTGTTTTGGATGATACAATCTAGAAATATAACAAGGATTATAATCAACTCCAATGGATGCACACCAATCTTGCCATTTAAAAGCTAGAATTGTGGGATTGGTTACAACAGGTATCCAAGGCACTCGGAGTGCGTCAGCAATGATCGCACCATGCATTGCTTCAGTTATTAAAACCTCTGTTTTGCTAATCAATGATAAAACTTCTTCTACGTCTGACCGGGCATCAATATAGCCAAATCCTAGGTCTTGACAAACGGTTTCCCAACCCTGCCCGGCAAGCTCATAGTGAGGCATATACGAGAATTCATAGTCTTTCTCGTTGCTGCTGGTAAATAGCTGACGAATTAAGGCAGCCCCATCGGTAATAGCTAGATTTTCTTCTAGTCCCAAGGCCTGAGCCGAAAGCGGACCTCGCACACAATAAACTTTATAGGAGTCATCAAGCTTCAATACTTCTTTGCCATAACCTGCCCCTGTCCCAAATATAACTCTATGACGTGCCCAACGGGTACGGGAGTGCAAATTATCATTCAGTAGCGTGCCAATTCCAACAAAAGCTAGGCTTTTATCATCATCGATTAGGTCTGGAATTAGTTGATTCCAGATCCAAGGGTTAAGCTCATCTCCAAAATTGTTGACACCTTTTGGCAGTTTGTAGTAACACAATTTCATGATTTTTTATGAATAAATTTGCTTTAGATTGATGCAGGTATTTTTGATTTGAATTAGCTTTGCCTCATTCTACATAGAATTTTCTATCACGTCAAGCTGTCTTAGAAGTTGGGGGAGATGACCACTTTAGGAAATCGTAAACTCTCTTTAGTCCGAGTTGGCACTATCTCCGCCTCTACCAATTTAGCTCCCTTAACGAGGTTCGAACTGCTCATCAAGCTCAAATCTGCTTCATCTGGAAAGGTCTAGAGCTCCTTGAACTAACCATCCGTTTACACTGGGCTAGTTTATGATTACCTTGAGTTGACATAAGACAGAGCCAACTCTTATAATAGGCTTACTGAATCCCGTGTTTGCTTTTTTTTGATGAAATGTATAGCACAATACATAAAGTTGGGTTGTACAAAACTAATTTCTTGAGTCAAACTCATTATTTCTAGCGTAATCATATACTTCAATAAAAAAAACGGTAAATCATGTCTAACAGCTATTGTTTTTGTACGTTAAGCGTCGGTAGTCGCTACCGAAATCACGCTAAAGAGTTGGCCAGGGATGTTGAAAAATACGCTCCGGGGATACCATTTGTTATCTTAACTGATAAACCAGATGATTTTTCTGAATTTTCTTCAGTGTTAGCATTTTATCACCGGTTACAGTCTGTGAAAGGCTATCATGATAAGCGATTAGTCTTAGAAAAATCCTTGTCTCTGTTTGAGTCCTGCATTTTTATGGATGCTGACATGCGAATTTTGAGTCCAGTTCCTGATGATTTAAGTTGGAATCCAGGATTAACAGGTCGAGCGGGCTGTGCCTTGGTGAAGCATTTAGACAATATGAATAATAACCGTAAAACTGAGATTGTCAATAAGATTGCCAAGGCTATACAGATTGACATCGAAGAAGTGAAATGGTTACATGAGTTTTCGTTTGTACTACGGCGTCAATCTGGGAAAGAAGCAGAATTCTTTAGAGCCTGGCAAACACTTTCTTACTTATTTGAAAGTGAAGGACTGTATAGTGGAGAGGGGTATTCCATGGGGTTAGCCGCAGCAAAAGTTGGATTAAATTTTAGCTTTGACAGAACGGATTGGTTTGAGTTTTTTAAAGATAAAATTGAAAAACAAAGAATAAAACAAGGCAAATCAGGACTGACAGATAAGACAATCTACTTTGAAGAACATAAAGCAATTGAGAATCCCCCAAAAAGCTTGCTGAGTAAGGCGATCGCCAAAACATTTAATCAAATTTTTTTCTATTATCGTCTTTTGAGATTGCGGCGACAAAGAGGTCAAGACGAAGATTTCAAGAGCCTTTTTAAGAAGTAAATTAGTCTAGATTCAAAGATGTTTAGTGTCCAGCTAAATATAAATATAAAAAATGCAAAGATATGGCAATAATATAACCTGAAATTTTGGGAAACTCATTTTATGGAATCCCATAAAACACCAATAGTTTCAGCTACAGGTTGACTCGGTGTGATTCTCAGAGTCACCATGGTCATTGGCTTAATTGTAATCACCCACCTAGGGGATCATCAACAAGCATTTCTGAATCGAGGACTCGTCAGTTAAAATGGGGAGACCCTAAGCATCCCTCTCAGCGCCGTGACCCAGCATCGCGCCCAATCCAACCCCCACCCCCTCCCCGATCGCCTCGCCGCCATCGGTAAAAACTACTATGGCCTCCTCGGCCTCCACCCCTCCGCCTCCGTCATCGAAATTCGCCAAGCCTACCGCAAACTCAGCAAACGCTATCACCCCGACACCACCACCCTCCCCCCCCACATCGCTAAAGGGAAATTTCAGCAACTCAACGAAGCCTACGCCACCCTCAGTAACCCCGAACGCCGGGCCGCCTATGACCTAAACATTCGCTATTCCCGCATCCCCGTCATGCAGCCAGGTCCCCCCCTCAACCGCCCCCCAAGTCCCTCAGGCTATTCCCCCAAACACGCCTACCTCGATCCCATCGATCGCCCCCTCTCCCCCGGCGAACTCTTCGCCCTCCTCCTCATGGGGGCCTCCCTCCTCGGCTGTCTCCTCCTAGCGATCGCCATCGCCATCTGGCGCGGCGATCCCCTCTAACGCCTAGCCTCCCTCGGGCTTCTCCCCTACAATAGAAGAGAGAATCTTAAGTTTTGTTGCGCGATATGACCCCCTCCGCTGACACACCCCTCTATAACCACCCCCTCCCCGACATCGAAGCGTGGCTGCGATCGCTCGGCTGCGAACAAGACCGCCAAGAACTACACCACTGGCGCGTTGAACGTCCCCAATGGACTGCCGATATCTGGCTCGACGTCGATCGCCTCGTGGTGCGCTATGGCGACAAAAACGGCAACCCCAGTTCAGACGAGGGTCGTTCTCGCTCCTTCCAATACTCCCTCAGCCGAGAAGACATCGAAAATGCCGTCTTCGGTGAAGGAGTCGAACAAGCCATCTTCGGAACCCCCTAAAACTCCTGCAACAATTGCGGTAGATAATCATACCCATCCACCCCAATCACCGCAATAATCTGCGATCGCCCCTGACTCAACAGCCCCTCATACTCCGCCTCCCCCAACTGGCCCCGCAAAATCGACAACACCCCCGCCGCCTGTCGCCACTCCTGCGCCTCAATCTGCTGTAACGAATAGGCCGCGATCGCCCCCATCGTCACCGCCCGCAGCCAATCCTGAAGCTGATAATAGCCCTCCGCCAGCGCCGCCAAACTCAACCCCTGCAAATACAAATCCCCCGACGACTGAGCCGCCTCGACTCCCTTCAGCAAATAGCCCACCGCCCTCGACGGCTTCTCTAGCAACACATACGCCAACCCCAAACTGTAATAACACAGCGCCAAACTCTGGCGATCGCCCAACTGCTGCGACAACTCCAACCCCTGCTCTAGATAGCCTAGCGCCCGTTCTGAGAGATCTTCATCGAGCCGTTCCACCTGTTGCGCCGCCAACACCTCCGAATAGCCCAAATTCACCAACGCATTCGCCACCCCCAAGCGATCGCCCACCTGGCGCGACAAAATCAACGCCCGCTGACTGCGATCAATCGCCTCACTGTACTGCTTGCGGGACAAACACAGACGACTCAAATGATTATAATTCGCTAACTCACAAGGGCGATCGCCCGCCTGCTGCGCGATCTCCAACGCCTCCTCATGAAAGGCCTCCGCCCGCTCATAATCCCCCAACGCCCGCTGAGAATAGCCCAACAGCGTCAGAATCCGCGCCTTCTCCTGAGTTCCCTCCACCCGCTTCAACGGAACCTCCAAATAGGCCAACGTCTGCTGCAAATACTCCCCAGACAACGACGCAAACACCCCCCCATACAGGGGAAACGTCTCCCGCTGCGCAAAACTACGCAAAATCTGCAACGTCATCTGAAAACAACACTCCGTCAACCGCTCACGAGCCATAAACCCCTGAGACAACTGGCCCCAAATCGACGCAAACACCAAAAACGTACTCACCGACAGTTGTTTACCCATCTTGGCACTATAAGGCTGGCGATCGAACCAAAGCACCAAGCCTCGCTGCAGGCCCTGCAACAGAACCGCCAACTCCAGCCAAGCGCGATCGCCCAAATCCAGATGACGCTGGGCCAACTCCCCCAACGACCCCCCCTGCTGCAACGTCAAAAATAGCTCCCGAGGGAAATAGGCCTCCGTCTTGCGCGCCCAAAGCGGCCAGGGGCCAGGCTGCTGCTGAGCCTCCCCAAAGCCAATCGAGCGATTTCCCCCCTCATAGATCCAACCAACTAAATCCCCTTCCAACTCCGCAAACCGAGCCAACCCATCCCGCAAGCCTAACCCCAACTGTTGCAGATGGCTCTCCTCCTGTCTCTGCAACGCCTGGGCCAACTGCTTAAGACGATCGCCACTCCAAGGTCGTTCCTGATTCGGGTCCAAAACCCCCACCAACAGAGCCAACCGCTCCTCCGGCGGTGACCCCACCAGAGTCTTCAGCGTCGAGCTAACCGCCGCCGTCGTTTGATGTTCCTGTTCCCAGCGTTGATACTGGCCCTCAACCGTCTGTAACGCCCGCAACTTGCGTGTCACCTTCGACGACGAACCCGCCGAGCCTTCCAAACTCTCGCGACGTTCCAACAAACACCGCTCAAAAATCTCCGACGTTCCCGGACGAATCTCCCGTAACAGCCGTTGATACACCTGTTCAACCGAGCGCACCCGTCCCGCCAGCGTACTCTCCAGAATCTTATCAATCACCGCCAAATAGCGATCGCGATCAGACATCACTCACCCTCAACTTATGGCAATAGTAACTCCGCATCTCCCGACTGGGGCAGTCGCGGAACCCGGCGTTGTGGCGTTTCCTCCCAGTCCAGCTCCGCCGGCGTTTCCTGCACCTCCGCCAACTCTCGGTTCGCCTGCTGTTCCAACAGAGCCAGATAATTCGGATTAAAAATACTCGTTAACACATGAACCAAGCGATCGCGCTCCTGACGGGTTAAACTGGCGATCGCCGCCTGATCCCCCTCCAAAGGGTTCTCCGTCAACACATTCCCCCCCGGATACGTATCAGCCCCCATGCGCTCATAGGCCCCCAAATAATCCGCCAGAGTTAACCGCCAATCCAAACGAAACGGATGCGGCCGTCCCTTGACAAAAATGTGATAGCGAATCAGGCGCGAGATCAGCGTATTCTCCTCATCCACCTCCCCCGTCGCCTGACTCACATACTGATTTTCCCAAGGTAACTCTGGCATCAGTTCATACACCTGTCGCCAGAGATCCCGAGTATCCCGAGGTCGTTGCACCAGCATCCACCCCGGCTCCTGTCCCCCGAACTGCGATCGCAACTCACTTCCACGGGCTGCCACCACCGTCAACGCCATCAGACTCAAGGCAATCACCAGCACATTCGTTAATCGCTTCTGCAATCGGGAAGACATGACAGTTCAAACAAAGGTTAAAACAAAGAAATTAAGAGTCAGCAACAGCACCTGAAGCTAGTCGCCGATAATTTCCGGTTGCGTCAGCTCATCGGACATCTCCACGATCGCCCGCACCACCGGTTTCATCCCCGGCTCATCCAAATTATCAAAATCCTCATACCGGCGTCGCTTGGCACGATTCGCCACCTGGACAGTGATACGATAACGGTTCGACGCCGCGTCGACCAGTTCCTCCGCGCGACGCATCAAATTAGTCGTTTCGAGGGGAGTGCGTTTCTGCATAAGATTTCGCTGTACAGGCTCAGACAAGAGGACACCCCCCAGTGTAACAAACTCTCTGCCTCCGGTCTGCTCGCGGCCCTAGATTTTCCGCAATTTTCTCCATCGCTCTGGTTGACAGTTCCCCAAAAGATGTTATAATCGTAAATTGTTTGCCGATGTAGCTCAGTGGTAGAGCACTCGATTCGTAATCGAGCGGTCACGAGTTCAAATCTCGTCATCGGCTTTTTCATAAAACGTTACCTAATCACCAGCCATGCGCCTGTCCCGGTTGACAGGTCTAATGTCTAGGGCGATCGCCCCCACCCCAGATCGCCCCAGGGGTCATGGTTCAACAACACAGCCGAGCAAACTCCGATGCTAACGTGGGACTAGACGACTCACCTCGGAAAGACCTCCGGCTCAGCCTCATGCAGCGTTTGCTCCTTTTCCTGACCAGTCTTCTGGCTGTTCTCTCCGTCAATAGTCTGCACGTTAACGGTCCCCCTTCTAACCCCTCCCTAGAACTCGGCCTAGAACAAGTCGAAGCCCGACGTGGCGGTGGCGGCCGTAGCCGAGGTGGGTCTTTTGGGCGTTCTCGTTCTCGTGGCTCCTCCCGTTCTCGTTCCGGGAGTCGCAGCAGTCGAAGAATTGGTGGCTCCTCAGGGACCAGTTCCGGCCGCTCCCGTCCCCTAAGCTTCTTTGACTTTCTGATTGCGCTCATCGTCGTGGCGATATTCCTAATCCGCCAAGTTCAAGAATTTCAGGGTAACTCCAACGACGACCAGCCAGCAGCCCCCAACCCCGACACTTGGGGGAGCGCAACGGTCACCAAACTACAACTCGCCCTCCTCGGCCAAGTCGATAATCTCCATAGCGAACTGCTGACCCTGTCCCAGCGCCAACCCAGGACAGCGAGCGATCGCGCCCAATTACTCCAAGACACCGCCCTCGCCCTACTACGAAACCCAGAATCCTGGACCCATATCTGGGCCAACTCCATTCACTACAACCAAGCCGAACGAGTCGACAAAGCCTTCCAACACCTGACCCTCCTAGAAGAGCGTCAGAACCGGCCCGAATCTTTCCCAGAATCCGAGGGCGAAAGTGAATATGTCCTCGTCACCCTGATTCTCGTGACGGATCATCTGCAACCCATCTTCTCCCCCGTCCATTCAGAAGACGAACAGAAACAGGCCTTAGAAACCCTAGCCGCCCTGGATTCTCAATGTCTCGGGAAACTAGAAGTGTATGTTCATCCCAAGTCGTTAGGCAAAAACCTAACCAAAGAGGAACTCGTCTGCCACAACGACCATCTCATTTCCCTCTAAGGGCGTTCCGTGCCATCAATGACCCAGAGATTGCCCGACTCTTGCCAGCGCCAAACCAGCCGCTGTCGGTCATTAGACACCCGGCCATCCTCCATCTCATAGGTGACACTCACCCCAGCCACGGACTCATTGCGAATCCTCGCGTAACACTGGGACTTCATTCACCCGCAAATCATGTTTAGTTGAGAATCGACAGGCCTTGGGTTTTAATAGAACAGGAGCAACAACCCCGTTCACGAAAAGGCGACACCTTGAAGCACCAAAAGATTACCCTTTCCCAGCTTGAAAGCTTTTTGTTCAGAGCCGCCGACATCCTGCGGGGCAAGATGGATGCGTCTGAGTTCAAGGAATTCATCTTCGGGATGCTGTTCTTGAAGCGGTTATCGGACGAGTTTGATCGCAAACGGGAAGAAATCAAACGCCAGTATGCCGACCTGGACGAGGAAATGGTCGCGGAATTGCTCGAAGACCCCCAATCCTACGGCGAAACCTTTTTCGTGCCGCGCCGCGCCCGCTGGCACGAGTCTTGGCTGGATGTTGATGAGGACGGCAACCCGGTACAAGTTCCAGCTATCAAACACCTGAAGCAGAATATCGGGGATATGCTCAATAAAGCCCTGGCTGCGGTTGAAGATACCAACGATGCCCTGGCGGGGGTACTCAAGAATAATATCAACTTCAATGCGGTCAAGGGAAAGACGAAGATCGCCGATCAAAAATGGAAGGACTTGATCGACCATTTCAACCAGCCAGGGTTTGTTCTGGTCAACGATAATTTTGAGTTTCCTGACCTGCTGGGGGCAGCTTACGAGTACCTAATCAAGTTTTTTGCGGACAGTGCCGGGAAGAAGGGAGGAGAATTTTACACCCCGGCCGAAGTGGTGCGGCTGTTGGTGCAACTGGTCAAACCGGAAGCGGGAAACACGATTTACGACCCCACAGTCGGCTCTGGGGGCTTCCTGATTCAGTCCTATCAGTATGTAGAAGAACAGGGACAAGACCCGAACGACCTGGCACTCTACGGACAGGATTCCAACGGCACGGTCTGGTCTATCTGCAACATGAACCTGATCCTGCACAACATTACCCGGTTCACGATCGAAAACGGCGACACCCTAGAACACCCACAGATTTTAGAGAACGGACAAATCCGCAAGTTCGATCGCGTCCTGGCAAATCCTCCCTTTTCCCAGAACTACAGCCGCGCCAATCTGGAATTTAAGAACCGCTTTTGGGAGTTCTGCCCGGAGACGGGGAAAAAAGCCGATCTGATGTTTGTGCAGCACATGATCGCCAGTTTGAAGACGACGGGACGGATGGCGACGATTATGCCTCACGGGGTTCTGTTTCGCGGTGGAAAGGAGAAGCTGATTCGGGAGAAGCTCATCGAAAACGATGTGATTGAGGCGATTATCAGCTTGCCACCGGGACTGTTTTATGGGACGGGCATCCCGGCCTGTGTGTTGGTGGTGAATAAGGACAAGCCGGATGAACTGAAAGATAAGATTCTGTTTATCAACGCCGATCGCGAATATGCCGAGGGCAAGGCACAGAACAAGCTACGCCCGGAAGATATTGAGAAAATCGATTATGTCTTCACCCAGAAGTTGGAGTATCCCAAATACAGCCGGTTGGTGAGCAAGCAGGAAATCGCGGAAGAGCACGACTACAACCTCAATATTCGCCGCTATGTCGATAACACGCCGGAACCGGAACCGGAGGATGTCACAGCCCACCTGATGGGCGGTATTCCCGAGGCGGAAGTTATAGCCCAGGCGGGTGAGTTCGATCGCTTCGGAGTCGATCCTGATAGGCTGTTCGAGCCATTGCGTCCGGGATATCTGGCATTTCAAGAGGCGATCGCGCAAAAGTCGGCGATTAAAACGACATTGGAGGCGGACGACCGTTTGCAGGATACCCTCGGTCAACATTACCAAATTCTAGAAAGCTGGTGGCAGGTGGCGAGGGATGACTTTGCCCAGTTGGGAGAGGGGAAGAAAATGCCCGAGGTGCGGCGGGAGTTGCTGATGGGGCTGAAACAGCAGTTAATCCCGTTGGGGGTGTTGGATGAGTTTAAGTCTGCCGGGGTGTTTGTGAACTGGTGGCAACAAATCCGCTATGACCTGAAAACGATTATTAACACGGGTTGGCATCATTCCCTGATTCCTGACGATTATTTGATTGACGAGTTTTTCCGGGGGGAAATTAAGGCGATCGAGGATTTGGAAAGCCAAATTAGTGCAGCCCAGGGAGAGTTAAGCGAGGCGGTGGAGTCAGCCCAGGAGGTGGCGAATTACGAACCAGACGAGGATGAAACGGTAACGGTGGCTTCAATTAAGAAGGAATTGAAGGCGTTGATGGATGATTTAAAAGGGGCATCGGGAGCATCGGCCAAGCGGGAATATGAGCGCTATAAAGCTGAATATGATGGGATTGTCGCGTTAGAAAAGCACATCAAAACTCTAAAATCGAAGCTGAAAGAGGAAAAAACGAAGTTTGACCAAAAGCTGCGGTTGAAGCGAGTCGGCGATCGCGAGTTCAAACTGGAAACCGAGCAATCCATCGCGCAGGTTAACGAGCAGCTTATCGAACTCGACCCGGACAACAAAGATGACAAGAAAAAAATCACCGTTTTACTCAAGGATAAAAAGGCCCTGGAAAAACGACTCAAGCAGGTCGATCACTTGATGACTGAGATTGGCGGACAACTGACCGACGAAGCCGCGAAAATGTTGATTTTGAGGAAACTTTACGACTGGGTGAAGGAGCAGTTAACCCGCTATTTGAATGTGGAGAAGCGATCTCTCATTGCTTTGGTTGAGAAGTTTTGGGATAAATATGCGGTATCGAGTCAGGAGTTGGAGGCGGAACGGGAGGAGACGCTGAAGACGTTAAATGAGTATTTGAGTCAGTTGGGGTATTTGGATTCATGAGCGTAGAAGGTTGGGAAATCAAGAAAATTGATGAACTAGCGTTAGTTGATCAGGAAACTCTCAGCGAATCGACGGATAAAAATTTTTGTTTTTATTATATTGATATTGGTTCTATCATTGAAGGAAATTTATTGATTCCATCCAACACAATCACTTTTAAAGAGGCTCCTAGTCGTGCAAGAAAAAGAGTTTATTTTAGTGATGTTTTAATGTCTACGGTTAGACCTAATCTTAAATCTTTTGTTTATTTTGATAGAACAGATAACAATTATATTGCGTCAACGGGATTTGCCGTTTTATCTGCGAAGGATGGAGTAGATCCGCGTTTTATTCTTTATTCAATTTTATCGGATAAAATTACGGCCCAGATTGAATCTTATATAGTAGGTTCAAACTATCCAGCGATAAACTCTAATGATGTCCGTAATCTCCAAGTTCTTACCCCGCCTTTTGTCGAACAACAACAGATTGCAAATATTCTCTCTACAGTCGATCGCGCCATCGCCCAAACCGAAGCCCTCATCGCCAAACAGCAGCGCATCAAAACCGGATTGATGCAGGACTTGCTGACTAAGGGCATCGACGAAAACGGCAATATTCGCAGCGAAGAAACCCACGAGTTTAAGGATAGTGCGATCGGTCGTATTCCTGTGGAGTGGGATGTTAAAACACTCGCAGACTTGGCAGAAGTTGATCGGGGTAAGTTTACTCATCGGCCACGAAACGATCCGAAATTTTATGGTGGTGACCATCCCTTTATTCAGACTGGAGATATAACCTCTCATATTGGTCGCATAGTTTACAAATATACACAGACTCTTAATGATAGAGGGACGTTAGTAAGTAAGGAGTTTCCAAAAAATACGATCGCAGTTACTATCGCGGCGAATATAGCAGACACAGCTATTCTGGGTATTTCTATGTTTTTTCCGGATAGTGTTGTTGGTGTGAAGGTTTTCAAGCCTAATAATACTCGCTTTGTTGAGATGATGATTCGTCATTTTAAACCTGTACTTGATGGATTGGCTCCTCAAAGCGCTCAAAAGAACATAAACCTTGAAGTATTGAGACCCTTAAAAATTCCCACACCAAAGCCACAAGAACAGAGAATAATTGGAGAGCTATACAATTCCTTAGATTCCAGTCAAGCAAATGAAGAGCTAATACTTCAAAAACTATCTGCGCTCAAAACCGGACTCATGCAAGACCTCCTAACCGGAAAAGTCCGCGTCACCCCATTACTGGAAAACAGTGGAGGTACAGCCCCGTGACTCCCCAACTTCCCGCCCAGGAAAGCCTCACCGTCGAATTTAAAAGCGACAGAAACAAACTGTCAGATCGGGATTTAATCGAAGCCATTACCTGCCTTGCCAACACCGAAGGCGGCGAATTGTGGCTAGGTGTAGAAGACGACGGAACGCCTACGGGACTACACTCCAGCCGTTCACAACTTAACTATTTAGTGGGTCTTGTGGCAGCACGAACCGCCCCCTCTCTCTCTGTCCAAGTCGAAGCTGTTACCCTAGAGAGCATAACCGTCGCCCGCATCCAAATCCCCCAAGCCAGAGGAGAAATTGCCACCAGTAACGGCGTGTATTTACGTCGTCGCCTCAAACCTGACGAAACCCCCGAATGTGTTCCTATCTTGCCCCATGATCGCATTAGTCGCGCCAGTCGCTTCGGTCTGACCGATGTATCCGCCCAACCCGTTGCTGAGAGTACCCTACAAGACTTTGACCCCTTAGAACGAGATCGGTTGCGTCAGTGCATCCAAAGCTACGGAGGCGATCGCCCTTTACTCGAACTCGACGACGAAGCACTGGATGGAGCCTTGGGCTTCACCCGCCGCCAACCCGATGGCAGTCGCATCCCCACCCTCACCGGACTGCTCCTCATCGGTCGAGAAACCGCCCTTCGGGAATTAGTTCCGACCCATGAATTCGCCTTTCAAGTCTTGGCACAGGAAGCCGTGCGATTTAACGAATTTCGACGCTTTCCTCTCCTCAAAGCCCTCGACTGGCTAGAAACCAACTTTCGCCCCTACAACCCCGAACAAGAAATTCAAATTGGGCTGTTTCGCGTCCCTATTCCTAAAGTGGATATGAGCGCATTTCGGGAAGCGATCGCCAACGCCCTCATCCATCGCGACTATCACCAACTCGGGGCCGTCCATGTCCGCCTCGAAGACGAAGCCCTGAGCGTCAGTAACCCAGGCGGTTTGGTCGAAGGAGTCACCCTCGCCAATTTGCTGACAACCGAACCTCGCCCCCGTAATCTCTGCCTAGCGGATGCCATGAAACGGATCGGCATCGTAGAGCGCTCGGGACGCGGCATCGATAGCATCTATCGAGGACTCCTGCGGTTTGGAAGACCCGCCCCCGATTACAGCGATACCAGTAACACCAGCGTTGTCCTCCACCTCGCCACCGCCGACGCCGACTTGAAATTTCTCCGCCTTGTTGTTGAAGAAGAAAACCGCCAAGGCAAATCTCTCCCCATTGATAGCCTCATTGCCCTAGCCACACTCCGCGAAGCCAAGCGACTCAGTGCC
This sequence comes from Phormidium sp. PBR-2020, assembly GCA_020386575.1. Lineage (GTDB taxonomy): Bacteria > Cyanobacteriota > Cyanobacteriia > Cyanobacteriales > Geitlerinemataceae > Sodalinema. The sequence goes on from CP075902.1 coordinate 2,780,578, forward strand.
GCGCAACTAGCCACAGCCATCCACCGCACTCCGTCTCAAGCTCGCAAAACCCTCGAAGTTCTCAACGAACTCGGTCTGATCCAAGCCCACGGCACAAACAACCGGACCTATACCTTTACCCCGACTGTTTATCAAGCCACCGGAAATCAAGCCGAATACACTCGTCAAGCGGCATTTTCAGCCCTCCAACATGAGCAAATGGTGATCAGTTATGTAGAGCAGCATGGTCAAATCAGGAGATCTGAAGTGATGGATCTGTGTCGTTTATCAGAAGGGCAGGCCAAAATGTTGCTCAAGCGACTTAAGGATAAAGGTGCCATTGTCCTAGAAGGTAAAGGACGCAATGCCCTTTATCGCATCGGATAAACGGATGTAAACGGATGTAAACGGATGTAAACGGATGTAAACGGATTTTGTTATCCAATTCTTGGCGATTTGTCTAAAACAGCAGTCAACACCCAGATTATGAAACCCGACAAAACTCCCAAAGCTCTTAAAATTGACGAACGCAGCCATGTTGAGAAACCTTTGCTCGACCAACTTGCCGGGTTGGGGTGGGAAATATTAGACCTAGAGAGAGGACAGAAACCCTCCGACAGCTACCGGGAAAACTTCCGCCAAGTCGTTCTGATTCCGGTATTGAGATCGCAACTCCAAACCATCAACCCCTGGCTGGAAGACGACCAAACCGAAGACGTTATCAAACAACTCACCGCCCACTTTCCCAGTAATAACCTCCTAGAAAATAACCGCCACAGTTTCAACCTGCTGCAACAAAAGCCCAGTGTCTCGGAAAATCGCCAAACTGGGGAAACTAGCCCCAACGTCACAATTATCGACTTTGAGCGCCCCGCAAACAACCGCTACATCGCCGTCTGTCAGTTCAAAGTCCGCATTCTGGGCACCGAAAATCACATCATTCCCGATATCGTCCTGTTCCTCAACGGTTTGCCCGTCGTCGTCATTGAGTGCAAGTCCCCCAAAACCCAGGAACCCATCCCCGAGGCGATCGACCAGATGATGCGCTACAGCGAACAGCGAGGGAACAAAGGCGAGGGCAACCCCGAACTGTTCTATTTCAACCAGTTCATCATCGCCACCTGTCGCAATCAAGCCAAATTCGGCACCATCACCACCCGCACCGAAAAATACTTTTATCGCTGGGCCGACCCCTACCCCCGCACCCTAGAAGACCTCGATCACGGCAACAGTTCCCCCAACGACCAACAGCGCCTCGTGGCCGGAATGTGCGATCCTGCCAACCTCCTAGAAATTATCCGTAACTTCACCCTATTCTCCGTCAACGACAAAGGCGAAACCCTCAAAATCGTCGGTCGTTACCAACAGTTTCGAGCCGTTAAACAAGCTGTGCAACGCCTGCTCAACGGCACAACCCCGAGGGAGCGAAGCGGCATTATCTGGCACACCCAAGGCTCGGGCAAATCCCTAACCATGATGTTTATGGTTCGGGCCATGTATCGCCACCCCAACCTCTGCCAGTGGAAAGTTGTCTTTATCACCGATCGCACCAACCTCGAAAATCAACTCTCGGAAACCGGCCAGGGCGTGGGGTTCACCGTCAACTCCGCCAATAGCATCACCGAACTGAAGGAACTCCTCCGCAGCGACTCATCGAACCTAGTTATGGGGATGATCCACAAATTCCAAGAGCGAGATCTAACAGAAACTTTCCCGGAACTCAACCCTGCCACCAATATCCTCATTATGACCGACGAGGCCCACCGCTCCCAATATGCCCTCCTGGGGGCAAACCTCGATCGCGCCCTGCCCAACGCCACCCGCATCGGCTACACCGGAACCCCCATCGACAAAACTGAAAAAGTGTTCGGGGACTACATCGACAAATACACGATCAGGCAGTCCATTGAGGATAAAGTCACCCTTCAGATCATCTACGAGGGGCGCACCCAAAACGCCGAAGTTTGCGATCGCGGCGCGATGGATGCGAATTTTGAAGATATTTTCAGCGACTACAACCTGTCAGAACGCCTAAAAATCTTGGGTTACGGCTCCCGCAATGCCTACCTCGAAGCCGACGAGATTATCGCCGCCAAAGCCAGGGACATGGTTGCCCACTACGTCCGGCAGATTTTCCCCAACGGTTATAAAGCCCAAGTTGTCACGACATCCCGCGAAGCGGCCAAACGCTACAAGAAACACTTAGACATGGCCCTCTCAGATGAAATTCGCCAACTCGAAGCATCCAACCCCCATAACATCAATATAGAACGACTCAGGCGACTCAAAACTGACGTCGTGATTTCTGGCAGTCACAACGATAAACCCGACTTCAAACCGTACACCAACCCCTCCACCCACAGAACCACCATCAAAAGTTTCAAACTTTCTTTTGATGCCGAAGATGAAGGCACAACTGGAGATATAGGCATCATTGTTGTTAGTGATATGCTCTTGACGGGGTTCGATGCCCCCATTGAGCAAGTGCTGTATCTCGACAAGGTGATCCACTCTCACAACTTATTGCAGGCGATCGCTCGGGTGAACCGCGTCGCCGGGGAAGGGAAAGAAAAGGGTTTTGTGGTGGACTATGTGGGCATCGGACACCATCTCAAACGGGCGATCGATAACTACGACGAACGGGAACAGCGAGAAGTTGAAGAAACCCTCAGTTTCCCGGAGGACGAGATCCGCCAACTCGAAACCGACTACCGGGCAGTCATGGACTTACTGGAGAGTTACGGACTGGCAGATTTAACCGATTACGATGCGTTCTATGATGTGTTTTACGATGAAGAAATCCGGTTCGAGTACATTGAGGCGTTCGGGCAACTCACCCGAAGCCTCAACTTAGTTTATCCCGCTAAAGAAGCCCTCAATTATCAAGCCGACTACAAAACCCTGGCTGAAATCAACGTTTTTGCAAGCCGCCACTTCCAAGACACTCGCCTGAGTATGAAGGGCATCCCGGACAAACTCCGTCAAATCACCGACGCTCATTTAAAATCGAAAGGAATTAGCCAAAAAGTCAAACCGATCTCGATTTTAGATGACCAATTTGAGCATGAAGTTCTCGCCACTCACCGACGCACAAAAAACAAAGCCGCCGCGATCGAACACGCCTTGCGAAACCACATCGATATCGACCTGGACGACGATCCGGATTTACAAGCCTCATTTGCCGAAGCCCTGGCCGAGATATTAGAGCAGTTCAAAGACAACTGGGATAAAATCTACGAAGAACTGGAAAAACTGCGTCAACGCTTGAAAGATGCAGAAAACGAACCCACCTACGGACTGCATAAGAAAAAAGAAATGCCTTTCTTTCGAATGTTGAAACGGGAGTGTTTTGGCGACACCGAGCTAGATGAAACTAGACTCTCTCAGTCCGTCACCTTGACTCAACAAGTTTATGCGTTGGTCGAGCAAGAGCTTAAACTGGCTGGCTTTTGGGAGAGCAAGCCAGCACAAAATAGGCTACACGCAGAAATTCAAAAATTGTTATTGTCCCCAGAAGTTCGATCGGCAATTCCCAATATATTTCAAAATAGAAAGCGGATTATTGGTAAAATCATGGAGATTGCAGAAAAAAACAGCGATCGTATCTTATACGCTAAATAGCCATGCAGTTTGATTATGAGGTGGTTTTTTCTCCAAAACGTAAAAAGCTGACGATTACAGTGGAGCGCGATCGCTCGATTGTGGTGAAAGCGCCAACCGGAACTTGTCTCGATAAGATTCGGGCGATCGTTGAATCGCGCAAGCAGTGGCTCTATGAAAAAACCCGCCACTCCCAAAAATATCGCCCCCCACTTCATCCTCCTGGCAAGGAACTAGTGAACGGAGAATCATTGTTATATTTGGGTCAAAGTTACCGTTTAGAGTTAGTTGAAACGGTTGATCGTATTTCCCTGGTCAACAACTGCTTTCTTGTGCCTAAATATCAGTCTAAACAGCGGGGGGACGTCTTCCGAAAATGGTATATCGAACAGGCAAAACTGATTATTTTTCCTCGGGTTCGCCATTACGCCGAATGTCTCGGAGTGTCCTACAACCAGGCAAAAATTACGGATAGCAAATATCGATGGGGGTCTTGTACCCCAAAAAATAACCTTACCTTCAACTGGCGATTGGTCAAAGCTCCGATGTTTGTTATCAATTATGTAGTTATTCACGAATTAACCCATTTTTTGGAAGCCAACCACACCCCCCGTTTTTGGGGGATTATTCGCTCCCAAACCCCACACATGGAAAAAGCCAAGCACTGGCTTAAGGTACATGGTTCTTTGCTAGACGAGACGCTATAGATTGAGGTAATTGAAAGGGTGCGTTCCCTTGTTGGGAGAAAAGGCCTAAGTTTTCCATCGCTTCCCATTCCTCGCAGAGCCACGATTCGGTTCCGTAGCCTTTGGGGGGCCAGTCATTCACCAAATCACCCCCATCACCAACTCCCAAACCTCTCTAAGGGCGTTCCGTGCCATCAATGACCCAGAGATTCCCCGACTCTTGCCAGCGCCAAACCAGCCGCTGTCGGTCATTAGACACCCGGCCATCCTCCATCTGATAGGTGACACTCACCTCCACCCGGGCCTGATCGCGCTCTTCCTCCAAAATACGGATCTCATTCACCCGCACCTCATCCACACTCCCCCACCAGTCTCGATAACTATCAAACCCATTAGGATGCAGCCTGGAATTATTTTGCATTCGCTGCGATAACATATTCCAGCCCAGACTGAGATTGTAGGTATCATCCCCACCCAGGACTGAATAATAATCCTGGGTAGCATCACGAATCGAAGGACGAGGTTCTGGAGTGGGTTCCGGTGTCGGTTCTGGAGTGGGTTCTGGGGTGGGCGTCGGTTCTGGCGTGGGTTCTGGCGTAGGAGTCGGGGTTGGGGTGGGTTCTGGCGTAGGAGTGGGCGCAGGCGTCGGTTCTGGCGTCGGGTCTGGCGTTGGTTCCGGCGTGGGGGAGATCACCACCGGACCCTCATCACGGCCGGCGCGATCGCGCTGTTGTAGAGCCATCGTTGCCATCATCCCCCCACCGATGACCCCCAGTAACAGGGCCAGCAGTAGAACCCCCTTCTTACTCCCCGAAGACTCAGAACCATACCCCCCTGGACTCGGGGAGGTGCGATCGGGCCCCCTAGGCGTAACCGCTTGCGTCACCTGAGTTTCAGGGGGGCCACTTCCCTGCCACCCAGGAGCCACCGCCACCGTCGGCTCATAATAAGTCGGAGGGGGCATTGTGGGCGCAACCGGGGCAGACGCAGACCCCTCCAACGCCGCCAACATCTCATTGGCACTGGGGAAGCGATCGCGAGGATGAGAGGCGATCGCCCGCTCCAGAACCTCCGCCAAGCGGCGATCCTGTAACGTTAGCAGGGATTGCCAAGAAATCTCCCCAGTCCGAGGGTCACTCGGCAAATCCTGAGGAAGTTTCCCTGTTAACAGAAAAATCGCCGTCAACCCTAAACTATAGAGATCACTCGAAAACAGAGGCCGGCCCGCCGCCTGTTCACTGGACATAAAGCCCGGCGTCCCAATCACAATGCTACTGGTGGGAGATCCCGACACACTCATCACCGTCGTCATCGTTTCCCGCACCGCCCCAAAATCAATTAAGACCGGCTTGCCATCGCGATCGCGCAAAATAATATTATCGGGCTTAATATCCCGATGAACAATCCGCTGCTGATGCACAAAGGCCAACACCGGCAGCACATCCCGCAACAGCCCCCGCACGTCCGTTTCCGATAACCGTCCCTGCTGATTCAGCCGTTCCGTCAGCGTTAACCCCTCAATCCACTCCTGAACCAGATAGAACTGATCATTCTCCTTAAAATAGGCATACAGCCGAGGAATTTGCGGATGATTATCCCCCAACGACTCTAAAATCGCCGCCTCTCGGCCAAAGCGTTCCTCAATCAGCTGCTGAGTTGCCGCATCCCGACTGCTGGGGTTAAGCTGCTTCAGCACACAACGCCGTCGGGACGGCATTTGCGTATCTTCCACGAGAAACGTCTCCCCAAAGCCTCCTCGCCCGAGAGATTCCAGAATTCGATAGCGTTGGTTTACGAGTGCCATGGAGAGGGGGAATAGGGAATAGGGAACAGGGGAAAAGAAGGCAAGAGGCAAGAGGCAATAGAAAAGACGTAGGGGCGTACCCTTGTGGTCGCCCTAGGCGGTAGGGGCGTACCCTTGTGGTCGCCCTAGGCGGTAGGGGCGTACCCTTGTGGTCGCCCTAGGCAAGAGGGGGAAGCACGTCGGGGCAATCTCTTGGGGTTGCCTACTGTGTATTATCTATTGTGAATCGTTCATTCTTCATTGTTCATTGTGGAACGTCCCCATTCTGCCTCAAAACGTCTCCTGATTGCCGCCAGTGGCACAGGGGGTCATGTCTTTCCGGCCTTAGCTACCGCTGAATGTCTCAGCGATGTCGAGATTGAGTGGTTGGGGGTGCCCGATCGCCTGGAACGGCAGCTTTTGGGCGATCGCTATCCCTTGCACTTCGTGCGGGTTGAGGGGTTTCAGTCTCGGCCAGGATTGGCAACCCTGCGGGTTCTCTATCGCCTGGTTCGGGCCACCCTCACCTGTCGTCGTTTACTCAAACAGGGCCAGTTTGACGGAGTGTTTACCACTGGGGGCTATATTGCCGCCCCGGCCATTCTAGCCGCGCGATCGCTGCAACTGCCCGTTATCCTCCATGAATCTAACGCCATTCCCGGAAAAGTCACGAAATGGTTTGCCCGTTGGTGTGATCTCATCGCCGTCGGGTTCCCCGAAGCCGAACGACGACTGGCCAAGTATCCCACCCTATCCCTGGGAACTCCCGTTCGCGCCTCCTTCCTGCAACCGCCTCCCCTAGATTTAGACATTCCCGAGGACGTTCCCCTCATCGTGGTCATGGGAGGAAGTCAGGGGGCCGTCGCCGTCAATCAACTGGTACGCCAATCGGCCCCGGCTTGGTTTGACTTAGGCGCTTGGGTGGTTCACCTCACCGGCGAAAATGACCCCGATGTGGGCAGTTTACAGCATCCCCACTACCTCTCCATGCCCTTTTATAAAAACGTTGCCGCCCTCTTGCAACGGGCCGATTTAGCCATTTCTCGCGCCGGTTCCGGTTCCCTCACCGAGTTAGCCATCACCCAAACCCCAGCCATTCTGATTCCCTTTCCCTACGCCGCCGAAGACCATCAATTTCATAATGCCGTGGGTTTCAGGGAAGCGGGGGCCGCTCAGCTATTTCGCCAAGAGCATCTCTCCCCAGAACAGCTACAAACGGAAGTAGCAACCCTGCTTAAAAACCCAGCCCAACTCGAACAGATGACCGCCGCCATGGGACAATTAGCCATCCCCGATAGTGCCAAACGTCTAGCGGACGTGGTGCGGCAACATCTGGACTCCAAGAACAGAGGCTAGAATAAAAAGCGATCTTGAGCTGCCCATCACCCCATTGATTCAGAGACCTTGTCCCCCTCTAACGCGTCCCCTACCCCCACTTCTGTACCTGTCCAACGGTCCGAACCGCCGGCCATCTGGCGCCGACGCCACCTAAGTTTGGGGCTGTTGCTAATTTTTGCCCTGTCCCTGTGGCTGCGACTTTGGCAACTCAACCACTTGAATACCCTGATTTTTGACGAAATCTATTTCGCCGATCATGGGTTTAGCTATTTGAAACAACTGGATCTCTTTGATGTTCATCCCCCCCTCGGCAAGTATTTTCTTGCCCTGGGAATTTGGCTTCATGCCCATCTATTGGGGGGTGCAGAGGCCTTTCGAGCCGCCAGTGCAGTGGGGGATCTCGATGCGATCGCCTACCGTTGGTTTAATGCCGTCACTGGCTCGCTAATTCCCCTTCTCGTGGGGGCGATCGCCTACCAATGGACTCATCGCGATCGCACCACCCTCCTCGCCGCCGGATTTACAGCCCTCGACGGCTTACTCCTCGTCGAATCTCGCCTCAGTTTAATTAACGTCTATCTCCTCTTTTTCGGCTTCTTAGGACTCTGGTGCTTCGGTCAGGCGATCGCCCAAAACATGGCATTCAAATGGCTCATGGCTGCTGGCTTATTTTGGGGAGCATCTGCCTCAGTTAAATGGAACGGCCTAGGATTTATTTTAGGGTTTTATATGCTATACTCCTTTGCTTGGATACTTGAAGAAGTCCAGCATTGGCGTCCTTCAAAGGTTAACAAACAAGATACAAAGCAACTTGAACAAGATACCAATGATTTATTGAGCGACCAAAACAAAAATTCATCAAACCCTGAAAATCAAGCTCAAAAAATAAGAAAAACCTTTGATTTTTTAACACGAATAAATCTATTAAAAATTGGTCTTGGGCTAGGAGTTATTCCCTTTATATTTTATCGGCTGCAATGGATTCCTCACCTACAACTGCATCCAAACTTCACCTTTCTCGAAATGCAGCGGCAAATCCTGGGCTACCACGAAAGCATCGGCAGCACCGTTGACGATCATCCCTACTGTTCCCCTTGGCATAGTTGGCTTTGGATGCGCCGTCCCGTCGCCTATTACTTCGATCGCGTCGAGCTTAACGGAGAGACCGTTATCTTTGACATCCATGCCATGGGCAATCCCATCTTGTGGTGGCTCTCCACCCTAGCCATCTGCGCCCTCATTGGCAAATGGCTATCGAGCCTAGGAGATTGGTGGAACCAGGAACCCATCAATAGCGGCCAATGGTGCTTCCATACCCTGCTTATCAGCCAATATGTCGCCAACTTCCTGCCCTGGGCCGCCGTCTCCCGCTGCACCTACATTTACCATTACATGGCCGCCTCCCTCTTTGCCTGGATGACCCTAGCCTGGTGGATTGACATCGGCTTAAGAAAACGACATTGGCTCTGGAAGGGTCTCAGTTGGAGTGCGATCGCCCTCATCATCGCCGGATTCATCTTCTGGCTTCCCATCTACATCGGACTCCCCCTCTCCCCCGAAGCCTTCCACCGCCGCATGTGGTTCAGATCCTGGTACTAACCACAAAGGTAGTCCCCCTCCCACTTTCCCTTTCCCTCCTCCTCTTCCTCCGTGTCCTCGGGCGACCACAAGGGTACGCCCCTACGTGGTTCCCCTCCCCCTCCCCCTTTCCCTGTTCCCTATGATTCGCCATTGGCAAAGTTGGCTCATCCTCAGCGCCGTCATCCTGATTGCCACCGCCCCGATGTTAGAGCGCAGCTACCCCATCACCCATTCAACCCACTTTAATCTCAGTTGGGCCCTGCAATACCAGTATCAATTTTTTGCCGGACAACCCTATCCCCGCTGGCTAGAATTCTCCAACTTTGGCTTTGGCAATGCCACCTTCGTCTTCTATCCTCCCCTCTGCATGGTGGCAACCCTGCCCTTCCGCGCCCTAGGAATGGGGCTGGCCGGTTCCCTCATTGGTAGTATGGCCCTCGCCATGGTCATCTTAGCCGCAGGCTTATACCGCTATAGCGATCGCCACCTTCCCCGTTGGATTGCCATCCTCGTCGCCGCCCTGGGAGTGCTTTCTCCCTATTTCCTCGTCGATATCTATCAACGAGGCTCCCTCGGAGAAGTTTGGGCGATCGCCCTGATTCCCTGGATTACCCTAGCCACAGAAAACCTCGTCGCCCGAGTGAACCGTCAACCCCAGCCCCCAGCCGCCCCCGAGGTCGCCCCAGAAGCCGAATCAGACGATAACCTAGACGATGACTTAGACAACTCCTGGGAGTCGCCAATCTCCTGGCAAGACCGACTCCAAAACGCCACCAGTCTTCTCAATCGTCCCAGCTTACAGCTAATACTCTGTTACAGCCTCTTAGTTCTCTCCCATCTGCCCACCCTGCTGATTTTCACCCTTGTCTGGCTGCCCTTTCCCGCCTGGATTGCTGCCCCCAACCGACGGCGAGAAGCCCTAGTTCGCTGTTATGCTGCCCTATTCCTCTCAGGTGGACTAACCGCCTATTTCCTGATTCCCGTCATTCTCGATGGTAGTTCTGTACAACTGCGGGCCCTCTATAGCTCTCCCGACTACTTGCCCCAAAATCGCCTCATGCTGTCAGGGTTTTGGCAATTGAACCCGCAACTGACTCAACATTGGTTCGATCGCGGTTTAATTCCCTTTTGGGGGGTCTTCGTCGCCGTTACCCTAGCAGCGGCGATCGCCAGTGGCGTCATCACCTGGGGGCAGAGGTGGTGGGGAAAACTGCGCCAACCTCCCCAGTTGCGTCTCCATAGCTATTGGCTCTTTGCCAGTGCCGTGGGGCTATTGATGACCACCGATCTCCTCGGCTGGCTCTATGAATGGACTTATATCTTACAAGGGATTCAATTCTCCTGGCGCTGGCTGGCGCTGCCTTGTGTGTACGTGCCGTTGCTCCTGGGCTATTGGCTCAGCTATGGCCAGGCTCACCCACCCCAGAACCCCCTACGTCGCGGGGCAATGGCACTGATGATGGGGTTATGGGTGATGGCGATTTTCAGCCAAATCATTCAAGGTATTTTTATTGCCGAACGCGCCGTGTATGACCCCAGTCGCATCGCTCAATTTGCCCGTCTGAGTCAGCAGAAAACCTTTCCCGAATCCTATCAGCTACCCCCAGGAGAGCCATTCCTCAACTGGCATTGGCGACGGGGAGAACAACTGGCCCTGGTGGATGTCTACGAATATCGAGCCAAATGGGTAAACTTAGAAATGCCACCCCGCAACGAGTATCCTTTATTGGCTTGGCAAGATGGAACTGAAATGGGTTTAGTCCGCGATCGCTGGGCCCTTGGGGAACGGAGTTTCTCCGCCGAGAATACCACTGTGATTTCCCAAGCCGTCGAACTCCGCACCTTCGACTATCCTGCTTGGTTTGTCCGTCTCGATGACGGAGTCTGGAGACGAGTCGACCATACCAGCGATGGACGTATCCGTGTTTGGATTCCCCCAGGCGTGCATCAAGTGACCGTTCGCTATCGGGGAACATTTGCCGAGCATTTTGGACTCATCGTGAGTAGTCTAACGGCATTGTGGCTTTTGACCGGTTCACTGTTGAACCGGGTTCTGAAGTCCCGTTCCTTTGTTGTCTAACTTCCCCTCATCACCCCAATCATCATGTGGTCAGCCTTTAAACAACGTTTCGCGAAACCGGCCTTAGACTTGGCCTCATCTCAAGGCTATAAAGTCCTGGCCGCGACGGGGGTTGCTGGTTTTGTGGTGCTGGTGCGCGCTTTTGGACTCTTGCAAGGGGCCGAATGGGCCATGTCCGATCTGTTTTTGCGATCGCGCCCTGAACAGGCTTTGAATGACCGTCTATTAGTGGTGGGAATTGATGAAGAAGATTTGCGCCAAGTGGGAACCTGGCCCATCCCAGATGCCATTTTAGCCACAGCCATCCGCCGCTTGGACGAGTCCAATCCTCGGGCCATTGGCTTAGATCTCTATCGCAATTTACCGGCGGGAGTGGGTAATGAGCAGATTACCGAGGTATTCCAGCAACAGGAGAACCTGATCGGCATTGAAAAACTACAAGACCAAAACTTATCTAGCGTTCCACCTCCTCCGGTTCTCAAAGAACGGGATGCGGTGGGGTTTAATAATACCTTGGTTGATGCTGATGGGGTGGTTCGTCGTAGTTATCTATTTCTACGGGATTATGACGGAGTCCTGCATCGCAGCTTCGCCCTCAGGTTGGCCCTGCTGTATTTAGCGGAGGAAAACATCGCCCCAACAGGATCACCCAGTGGCGAGATGCAGTTGGGTGAGGCGGTGATTCCTCGGTTTAACGCCAATGATGGCCCCTATGTGCGCGCAGATGCTCGTGGCTATCAGTTTATGGTGAACTATCGCGGCCAAGCTGATCGCATTACCACTGTTCCCCTACGAGATGTCCTAAATGGGGAAGTCCCGGAGGAGTTGATTCGCGATCGCGTGGTGCTGATTGGTTCGACGGCTTTCAGTCTGCGGGATGTCTTTATTACCCCCTATAGTCGCAGTCTCCTGGAAACTCAGACAGAGGTTCCCGGGGTATTGCTGCAAGCAGAGTTTGTGGGACAGCTTCTAGATGCGGCTCTAGATGGGCGATCGTTTATGTCAGTCTGGCCCAAGACAGTTGAGATTCTCTGGATTATCCTCTGGGCCTGGATAGGCGCGTTGATTAGTTGGCAGTTACAATCGGTGCGGCGATCGGTGGCGGCGTTGGTGGTGGCTCTGTTGCTGCTGCTCGGGACTAGCTATTGGGCCTACAGCCTCAACCTTTGGATTCCTGTGATTCCGCCGATTTTGTCCCTCACGGGAGCCACCTCAATGGTGGTTGGCTATCTGGCCTATCTCAGTGAAGAGTTACGTCGCTCTAAGGAATTTTTGCAAAGTATCATCAATACCATCCCCGATCCCATTTTCGTTAAAGATACGGACTTGCGCTCAGTGGTTTTGAATCAAGCCTATAGCGAGTTGGTGGGATACCCTCTAAACACGTTGCTCGATCACTCTGAGTTTGAGATATTCCCCGAGGAGCAAGCGCAAGCCTTCCGACAAGAAGATGAGCGTGTCTTAGAAACAGGGTGCGATCGCGAGACGGAAGAAACCCTTACCGACGCTCAGGGGAACCTTCATATTTTAGCCACCAAGCGATCGCTCCACTCCGATGGTGCCGGCAATCACTTTCTGATTGGGGTCATTCGGGATATTACTGAACGCAAGCTTCTCGAAGACCAACTCAAACAAGTTGCCGCTGAGTTGGCCCAATCCAATGCAGCGTTAAAACAGGATGCTAACCATGACGAATTAACGGGACTGCCAAATCGCAAACTTTTTCAAGAACGCCTTAAACAGTCTATTGAATGGGCGCAAAGCCATCAAAAACTGGTCGGCGTCATGTTTTTAGATCTCGATGGCTTCAAAGAAGTTAATGACACCCTCGGTCATGCTTCTGGCGATATTTTACTTCAACATGTGGCCAGTCGCTTGAGTGGAAGCTTACGAGGAAGTGATACCGTGGCTCGACTTGGAGGAGATGAATTTACGGTCATTCTTCCTGGTATTCCCAGTATTTCTGATGCTGAGCGAGTAGCCCAAAAAATTGTTAAAACCCTCTCAGAACCCTTTGAGCTAGAGGAGGGAACGGTCTCAGTTACGACCAGTTTAGGAATTTGTCTTTATCCAACCCATGGACATCAGCTTGATGCCCTGATTCATTTAGCTGATGAAGCCATGTTTGACGCGAAAAAGCAAGGCAAAAACTGTTACTGTATTGCCCCGGCTGAGCCAGAAGCTCAGCCTTAACCTGCCGTCAAGCCCCGGAGGCTGCCAGCAGCTAAGTCCCGCTCTCAGACCGTTTCGTACCTCGAAGGGGGTTGGAATTAGTAGTGAGGAACCTCAAAATTCGAGGGGTCTCGGATAAAGCGTAAGGCTTCCTCCTCAAGACGATGGATCAAAATTGGCTCTAGGCTTTTATCCTGGCGTAAGGCACTTAAATAACCGTCTAAGTAGAGCCTCAGATCATCGGTGCGATATCCCCGACTCCAGAGACCGGTAAATCGGTCAGTCAGGGCTTGGTAATGCCGGATTGTCAGGGTATTTTGTAACATGGCTAAACAGGTTAACAGGAGGACGAATTGACGAGGGACAGGGAAGAAGCCTAGGGGCCTACTCCCTACCTTCAGGGTAGCAGAAAGTCTCCCAAGCTGTCCTTGACCGAGATCACTGCCCAACGTCACGTAACAGGAGTTACAGAACCATGACAAAGCCTTTGCTAGGTTAGAGCTGATTCTAGTTTTCAACTGCTCAAAAACTACATGGGGTATAGTTTGTTGTGAGTTCTGTTTGCATTCAAATAGTTGAGGGAAACCCTCAACTTCGATCGCTCCTAGGTTGGCATCTTCAGCAAGCCGGATACAGCGTGTGTCAGTCCGCAGACCTCCGACACGCTCAAGATGTCTTCTTTCATCGTCAACCCACCTTAGCCATTGTGGACTCCGATCTTCCCGATGGAGATGGGGTTGAATTTGCCCGTTGGCTTTATCAACAACATCAATGTCTTGTGCTAATGCTTTCAGCACGCAGCAACGAGGCTGATGTGGTCACGGCCCTGAAGGCGGGAGCCGATGATTACATCTGTAAACCCTTTGGGATGCAGGAGTTTCTAGCCCGAGTTGAGGCGTTATTGCGCCGCCACCGTACCATGGCTCCTCCCGCCTATCTGGAGTATGGTGACATCAAAGTGGATATCGTGCAGCGCCGTGTCCGCTATCAAGACCAACCGATCGAACTGACCCCCCAAGAGTTTAGCCTACTCTATGTTTTGGCTCAGGCAGGAGGAACCCCCCTGAGTCGTTCAGAATTATTACAACGAGCTTGGCCTGACGCCATTGACAACCCACGGACCATTGATACCCATGTATTGTCCCTACGTAAAAAAATTGAACGAGATCCCCGCCAACCGAACTTAATTCAAACCGTTCGTAACGTCGGCTATCGATTTAACCTCACGGGGGCAGAATCCCTAGCAGAACCGTTACCCACTCAAGACTTCCAGGATGCCTATAAGGCCAACAGTCATAGCCTCAATGGCTTAAATTCCACCGGGCCGATATCTGTTCCTGGTCATGGTAAACGGGGTGTTGTTCCCCAGTCCTCTCCTGTTGGCCATTCCGTGAGAGGGTGATGCAACGTCGGAAACCTGTTCAATTCTCACCAACATCCCATAGAATGAAAACGGAAAGACGCGGTCAGTGATTGATCGCGTCTTTCGTCTGTTCCATGGCGTTGGCTGACGTTAGGGAGTCAGTGGCGATCGCAGTTCCCTCTCATCGCCAAGTCATCGCCAAGCCATTGCCGGTGACTAGATCAGTTTGACCGCCCGCAGTCCCAGCAGTAACACCACAGCTAATGCAAATGCACCACCAACCATGAGCAGATATGCCACAACACCAGACATAAGGTTATCTCCTTTTTCATAAATACCTATTTGCCTTATTAAACCATGACGCAGTCCGTTATCCCTGTGAACTTGCCTCAAAACGCTTACGAGATCGCCTTGGCTTCCGATAGCCTAGATCGCTTGGGGTCCTGGATCAAATCCCTCAATCTAGGTCGTAAGCTGATGCTGGTGTCCAATCCTACGGTGTTTGGCTATTACGGTAAACGGGCGATCGCCAGCTTAGAGAGTACCGGCTTTGAGGTTCACCATCATCTCTTCCCTGATGGAGAGGAACACAAAACCCTAGACTCGGTTTCTGGACTCTACGACGCCGCCTTAGAGGTCGGCTTAGAACGCAACTCTACCTTCATTGCCCTTGGTGGCGGTGTGGTGGGAGATATGACCGGCTTTGCAGCCGCCACCTGGTTACGGGGGATTAACTTTATCCAAGTCCCAACCACCCTGCTGGCCATGGTTGATGCCTCCATTGGCGGCAAAACTGGGGTGAATCATCCCCAAGGTAAAAACCTCATCGGGGCCTTTTATCAACCCCGCCTAGTCCTGATTGATCCGATGGTTCTGGGAACCCTTCCCGAACGGGAGTTTCGAGCTGGGATTGCTGAAGTGATTAAATATGGAGTCATTTGGGATGCCGACTTATTCGGTCAGTTGGAAGCGGCCAAGAGTTTAGCCAGTCCCAGTAATCTCTCCAATCAACTCCTCCATGAAATCTTGATGCGATCATGCCAGGCCAAGGCAGAAGTCGTCAGTCAAGATGAAAAAGAAGCCGGATTACGGGCCATCCTCAACTACGGACATACCATCGGTCATGCCGTGGAAAGTTTAACCGGCTATACCGAACTGCTCCATGGGGAAGGGGTCGCCATTGGCATGATCGCCGCCAGCCGGTTAGCCGTAGCCCTCAAACTCTGGTCTGCCGAGGATGACGCGCGTCAAGCTCAGGTGATTGCCAACGCCGGATTGCCCACAACCATCCCCCCAGCCGTGGACATCGACGCCATTCTCGCCAAGCTCCAAACCGATAAGAAGGTCAAAGATGGACAAGTTCGCTTTGTCCTCCCCACCAGTATCGGCCATGCCATCGTCAGCGATCGCGTCCCCCCAGACCTGATCCAGGACACCCTCGCTGGACTCAAAAAACAATCAGTCCAAATATGACATCTCAACTCGATAAAAACCTTGTATTCAAAGGCTTTTCTCCAAAAAAAGAGTCCTATTTCAAATGACTTTTGGTAAACAAAAAAACAGAGGAAAGGGGAGAAATAAACATCCCCCTCCTCTTCCTCTGTGTCCTCCGTGACTCCGTGGTTCCCCTAAGACCAGGGCCCACGGCCATAGACCATGGTATAGAACCGTAGGCGATCGCGCAGTTCATCAGTGAGGTCTTCGGCCTGATAGCGCCATTCCCAGTTTCCCTGAGGAGAACTCGGGGCATTCATCCGGGCCTCCTCGCCCAATCCTAATAAATCCTGGAGCGGGAACACCGCCTGATTGGCATTGGTACTCAGGGCCAAACGAATCAAATCCCAATGGAACCCTTCCCCACGGGTGCAACCCAGATAGTCCCAAACCCGTTGATTGTCTTCCTCACTGCGGCTGTTATACCAGCCCATGGTAGTGTTGTTATCATGGGTTCCGGTATAGACCACAAAGTTATTCGAGCCATAATTAAAGGGTAAATAGGGATTATCCCAACCCGAGTCAAAGGCAAAATGGAGAATCTTCATGCCCGGAAAGCCGAACTTATCCCGTAAGGCTTCCACTTCCGGGGTAATAATCCCCAAATCTTCAGCGACAATCGGCAGTTCTCCCAACTCCGCCTTCAGTTTCTCAAAAAACTCATAGCCGGGGGCTTCCACCCATTCCCCATTCATCGCGGTTGTATCCTCGCCCGGAACCGCCCAATAGGCTTCAAAGCCTCGGAAATGGTCAATGCGAATCAAATCCAGGCGATCGAGGACCGCGTGGAACCGTTGCATCCACCAGCGCAAATCGGTTTCGAGGAGTTTCTCCCAGTTATAAATGGGATTGCCCCAGAGTTGGCCCGTTTCACTGAAATAATCCGGGGGAACCCCAGCCATCAGCGACGGTTTACCCGTGTCCTCATCCAAACAGAAGATTTCCCGATGGGACCAAACATCGGCACTATCATGAGCCACATAGAAAGGGATATCGCCAAACATCTGCACCCGGCGATCGTTGGCGTATTGCTTCAGGGCTGACCATTGCCGGAAAAACTCGTATTGTAGATACTTGCGGAAATCAATCTCCTCGGCCAGTTCATCGCGCCATTTATCTAAGGCGGCGGGGTCCCGTTTCGCGACGGGTTCATCCCATTCGTGCCAACTGGCGTTATTGAAGACTTCCGTTTTTAGGGAGATAAACAGGGCGTAGTCATCCAGCCAATGGGCCTTCTCCTTGCAAAAGATGACAAAGTCTTCCTGTTGATCCGACGAGGCGCGACTGCGGAGATTTTTGTAGGATTTCCGTAGCAGGCGAGTTTTCACCCGATCGACCACATCAAAATCAACGCGATCGCCCCGCGACTCAGGGGCTTCCTCTAAATCGGCATCCGTCAGCAAGCCATCATCCCGCAACAACTCTAAACTGAGCAACAGGGGATTCCCTGCCATCGCCGAATAGGACATATAAGGGGAATTGCCATATCCCGTCGGCCCGAGGGGGAGAATTTGCCATAACTGCTGGCCACTCCCCTCCAGGAAATCTACGAAGCGATAGGCTTCCGGGCCTAAATCACCAATCCCAAAACGACCGGGTAGTGAGGTCGGGTGTAATAAAATTCCACTAGCTCTCGGAAATGGCATAATCGTTAACTGTCTTGGCGTTCAATAAAAAGTTCACTTGACTCTAACACGACCCTTCCGGGGAAACTGTCTTCATTTAGGCTTAATTTAATGCCGGAATATCGTAACCCCGCCCCAACTGTCGATTTATTGATTGAACTGAGCGATCGCCCTCAACGGCCCCTAGTCCTGGTTGAGCGGTTGAATCCCCCCCATGGCTGGGCGCTTCCGGGGGGGTTTGTGGATTATGGGGAGTCTGTGGAAACAGCGGCGCGACGAGAGGCCAAGGAGGAAACCGGGCTAACGGTGGAACTGGTGGAACTGTTCCATGTCTACTCCAACCCCGATCGCGATCCTCGCAAGCATACCCTCAGTGTGGTCTTCCTGGCCACGGCGAAGGGAACCCCCCAGGCGGGGGATGATGCGAAACATCTTCAGGTGTTCGGGCCCTGGGAAATTCCCCAAAATCTCTGTTTTGACCACGATCGCATCCTCGGCGACTATCTCAAGTATCGCTTCCACCGGATACGCCCTCGCCTGGATTAAGCCAGGGTCACCTCAGGGGAGAGATAAACATCCTGAATGGCATTTAGCAGTTGAACGCCCTCACTCAGGGGTCGTTGGAAGGCTTTGCGGCCCGAAATCAACCCCGCACCTCCGGCTCGTTTATTAATCACCGCTGTACGCACCGCTTGGGCGAAGTCGTTATCTCCCGATGCACCCCCGGAGTTAATCAAGGGAATGCGTCCTGCATAGCAGTTGAGGACTTGATAGCGGGTTAAATCAATGGGATGCTCGCTGCTGAGTTCGCTGTACACTCGTTCATCGGTGCGTCCGTATTTTTCGCCGGTGGCGTTGGCGACGGCGGGGAACCCCCCGTTGGACTGGGGCTGTTTCTGTTTGATAATATCCGCTTCTAGGGTCACCCCGAGATGGTTGGCTTGACCTGTGAGGTCGGCAGCGGTGTGATAGTCTTGGTCTTGCTTGAAGACACCATGACGCAGATAACACCAGAGAATCGTCGCCATTCCTAACTCATGGGCGTGGGCGAAGGCCTGACCAATTTCTCGAATTTGTCGGGCCGATTCAGGAGAACCAAAGTAAATCGTCGCGCCAACCGCTGTTGCACCTAGGTTCCAGGCTTGTTCCACTTGGGCGAAGGGGATTTGGTCGTAACGGTTGGGATAGGTCAGCAACTCGTTATGGTTGAGTTTGACGATGAAGGGGATGCGGTGCGCATAGCGACGGGAGACGATACCCAGGCCGCCGACGGTGGTGGCGATCGCATTACAACCCCCTTCAATGGCCAGTTTAACCAGATTCTCTGGGTCGAAGTAGGCAG
Source organism: Phormidium sp. PBR-2020 (assembly GCA_020386575.1). Lineage (GTDB taxonomy): Bacteria > Cyanobacteriota > Cyanobacteriia > Cyanobacteriales > Geitlerinemataceae > Sodalinema. The sequence goes on from CP075902.1 coordinate 2,799,621, forward strand.
GATTGGGGGCAAACGAGGCGGCGGCGGTATGCTCAATCCCTTGGTCGACGGGCAAGATGGAGAGATAGCCGGTATTGGCTAAGCGTCCGCTGCTGAATAACTGCTGTAAACTTCGCAAGACTTGGGGATTGCGATCGCTCTGGGCGAAGATCTCATCCACAACATGAGGGGAGGGATGATGTAATGAGTCGGAGGATAGCCGACAACGATGGGTTAACAGATCTTCGGCTTCGTTACCGAGATACTGTTCAAGGGCGTGGGTAGTTCTTACGGCGGTAGTCATTAAAAATTCTCTTTAAGCTCGACATCATAGTTGGGACATCTGGCTTAGAGCGACTGATTGAAGTGAGCTAAACCAGTATCCATAACTACCCTAACGAGCGCATCCCCCGCGATGTCTCCATCTATAGGGGGAACTTCCCATCAGTTGCAGCAACGACTCGCTGCAACTGATGACTCTCTATCTCTCGATCAGGGGAGCTTGGCAAATCCACACACAGTCACGGGGGACGCTGGTGGTATCTTTGAGCAACACCTGATAATTGAGTTCGTTGAGAAACTTCTCCATAATCTCATTGGTCATGACTGAAAACGCCGAACCATGACGTTTCCCCATGAGGTTAATATCGATTTCCCTGAGGAACTTTTGCCAGCCTAGGTCACTGAGGACATTAGTATGGTGAAAGACACAAAGGCGATCGCCCTTCAAGAGTCGTGGAATTTGTCGCAGATAGTTAAAAATATCTCGCGGTTCCACATGAACCATGGTGTCATAGCAAAAGCAGACATCAATGGAATGAGCCGCCAACGGCTCCAGGCTAATCCCATCGAGTTTACAATACTCGACTCGCTCACTCCCTAACCGCGCTCGGGTGGCATCGAGCATCTTCTGGGAGATATCAGCACAGATTAAACGCTGGGCGTATTTCCGTAACAGTTGGCTGGTTTTACCCCCACCGACTCCAATTTCTAACACCACCTGATCCGAGCGGATATAGGGAGCGATAAACTGCGTCTCAATCAGAGTTTCATACTCCGCCAAGGAGGCCGCAGCTCCCGCCCCTTGACCGGCCCACTCATCCCCGATATACTCCAGCTCGGGATGAATCGTTTGCCAGGCTTGGGCATAACAATCCCAAGCGCCTTCGTAATCAATGCCTTCTTTTGGACTGTCCATGGAGAGTTGCGCGTAACGGTAATTCAGTCCCCCGCTCTCGGAGTCGGAGTCTGACAACCCTATCATAAGCGCTTGGGGAATCCTCTGGCTCGCCATAGGCTATGATGCTCCTGGCGGCTGTCCTGCACGACTCCTGATAATGCCCTTGATGACTGCTTCTTCTAATCCTGATTTAGTTGCCGCGATTCGCGAGCAGATTCTCCACAGCCGTGAGCAGCGACTGTCTTTTGCCGATTACATGGCGGCGGCCCTCTATCATCCTCAGCAGGGCTATTATGCACGAGGGGCGAAGCTCGGAGCCAGTGGCGATTTTGTTACCTCGTCTCATTTAAGTGCTGATTTTGGTGAGTTGTTGGCAGAACAATTTATTGAGATTTGGACGTTTTTAGGCTGTCCTAAACATTTTGATTTGGTGGAAATGGGAGCCGGTCAAGGTATTTTAGCGGTTGATATTTTGCGCTATATCAATAAGAATAAACCTGAATTTTTCCAGGTACTTACATACATTATTATTGAAAAGTCAGCCGTATTACGTCAGCAGCAACAGCAAATTCAAGGGGCAAACCTATGCTGGAAAACCTGGGATGATATCGCCGCTGAGTCCTTAGAAGGCTGTTTGTTTTCCAATGAATTAGTCGATGCTTTTCCCGTGCATCGCCTAAAACGAGAACAGGGACAATGGCGGGAATGTTATGTGAGTTGGGATGAGGCTAGCGGCTTTCAGGAGACCCTCGGGCCCCTATCAACTCCGGCACTAGCGACCTATTTTGAGCAGGTGGGGGTCAATGCTGAAGAGTTCCCCGACGGGTACACCACCGAGGTCAATTTGGCGGCCTTGTCTTGGTTAGAGACCCTGGCCCGGAAACTCAAACGGGGTTATGTCATTACCATTGATTATGGCTACGAGGCTCAGCGTTACTATCATCCCCAGCGATCGCGCGGAACCCTACAATGCTATCGCCAGCATCGGCATCATGATGACCCCTATAGCTTTGTGGGGGAACAGGATATTACGGCCCATGTGGACTTTACCGCTCTGCAACGTCAGGGCGATCGCTGCGGCTTGGATTACGAAGGATTTACCCCCCAGGCCCTATTCTTGATGGCCCTAGGATTGGGCGATCGCCTCGCGGCCCTCGGTCAAGGAAACCAAGTCGCAACCGGAGCCGATATTGTGCGGGTGATGCAGCGTCGAGAGGTGCTACATGGTCTATTCGATCCCCAAGGTTTGGGCGGATTCGGGGTTTTGGTTCAATCCAAGGGATTAGCAGCCGATCGCCCCCCCCTAAAAGGACTCACCACTCCCAGAATGTCTTAGAATCATAAAGGTCTATGCGTCAAATAACCCCAAACAGCCCATGATCGACCCGATGAATCCCTCCCTGCGTCAACTTCCCCGTCATGAACAAGCGGAGTTGATTCCTGCCAATAATGAAACTTCTCTCTTAGAATGGCTCCAAGCCACAGGGCGATTAATTCCTCGGGAGGAAGAGGAACGCTCCGCCCGCAAAGAAGAACTCGAAGAACTCGGCCTAATTGGCGAAGAAGATGATGGGTATACTGACACCGATACCGATACCGATGATAGCGACGACGAGGACGTCTAGCCAATTCTCAATCGTCATCCCCTAACTCGGCCTGAAGGTAACGGAGCGTCACTGTGTCATGAGGAATCGTTGTGGATACTAAAGTATCGAGATCAGACAGAAGACCCCTGAGCGGAACCACCCTCTCTTGGGGGTTGGCTCTGCTTCTGGCCCTAGGGGCGATCGCCCTCGACAGTTATCGCGGTAACTGGCAGACTCTGGGTGACTCCCTCACGCTCCCCTGGCTGCTGACTGCGATGGCCTCAGCTCAGATTGGCCGTTGGGGAGTCCCTCAGTTACGACAACTGAAGCTGAAACAGAGTATCCGTCAAGAAGGCCCTCAGGCTCATTTGCAAAAGGCAGGAACCCCAACCATGGGGGGAATTTTCTTTGTGCCCTTAGCGGTGGCGATCGCCCTCATTTGGGGCTATCTGACCCCCAGCATCGCCGGAGGAGGTCTTGCGGCACTCTGGGCCGTCTCGCTCCTAACCTTAGCCTACGGGTTTATTGGTTGGCTCGATGACTGGCAGGTGATTCGCCGTCGCTCCAATGACGGCATTTCCCCTCGAACCAAGCTTTCGTTACAAATTGGCGTTGCTTTTCTCTTTTGTGCTTGGGCCAAACTCAACCCAGACTTTTCCACTCAGACGACGGTTGAGTTCCCCGGAGGCTGGCTCTTACCCCTCGGGACCTTCTTCTGGATTGTCGCCGGCTTTGTGCTAACCGCCGAAAGTAATGCCACCAATCTCACTGATGGTTTAGATGGCCTCATGGCCGGAATCGGGGCGATCGCCTTCTTAGCCCTAGCCGCCATGGTCACCCCCGCTCATCCCAGTTTAGGACTCTTCTGCGCCTGTTTCAGTGGGGCCTGTTTAGGCTTTCTGGCCCATAACCGCAATCCGGCCAAAGTCTTTATGGGAGATACCGGCTCCCTTGCCCTGGGCGGGGCCTTAGCCAGTGTCGGCATCTTGGGGAATGTTCTTTTTGGGTTATTTCTTCTGAGTGGCCTATTATTCGCTGAAACCCTCTCCGTGATTCTCCAAGTCAGCTATTATAAAGCGACCAAGAATCCGGATGGCGTCGGCAAACGTTTGTTTAAAATGACACCCCTACATCACCATTTTGAGTTATCAGGATGGTCAGAACTTCAGGTCGTCTCCCGCTTTTACGGAGTCAGTCTCATCCTAGCCCTACTCGCCCTCTGGCTCAACGCCTAATTGAGAGAGCGACCACAAGGGTACGCCCCTACAAGATTCCCCCTCTTGCCTGTTGCCTTTTGCCTCTTGCCGTCTTCCCCCCTCTTGCCTGTTGCCTTTTGCCTCTTGCCGTCTTCCCCCCTCTTGCCTGTTGCCTTTTGCCTCTTGCCGTCTTCTTCCCCCCTCTTGCCTGTTGCCTTTTGCCTCTTGCCGTCTTCCCCCCTCTTGCCTTCTTCTTCCCTGTGCCCACCCCTCACCCCCAGCTTCACTTAGACTTAACCTTACTGGCCCTACAAGCCCTGCTGAACCTATCGAGTGAAGACCTTTGGGCAACCGTGGTAACCTTGGGACTAGAGCGCGACCTGGGCGATCGCCAGACGCTGGAACAGTTGCGCCAGGGACACCCCGCCCTAACCCGAAAACTGCCTCAGCGGCAACAACTGCTGATTCTGAGTCAGCTCATTTGCGCTCTGGCCCAAGAGCATCAGGAGACCATTCGCCGGGCGATCGCCCTGTTAGAACAATATACTCAGCTTGAACGTCCAGCACGAGAAGCCGTCCTCCTGTCTGAGTATTTGCAACGATTTACGCAGGGCTATCTACAACGCTCTCTGGGAACCCTAAAATTAACCCTAGTGGAGTCGTTGGCTCTGAAGTTGTTAGTGGATCTCGTGTTTTATAGTAGTCCCGATGGCGATCGCCATTTGGCATGGGGGTTGGATTTAGGCTCTCCCTAACAAGGGGCCTTGCCCAGCGAGGATAGTCTCTCAACGATTGGATTAACGGAGGTAAGCGATGGCAGAGGGTCACTGGTCTGGACAGATTTGGTCAACGCGGTTAGAACGCTCATATACGCCCCCCACCTGTCGCTTAACAGTGGTGGGACGGCGATCGCTCCTGTCGTCTCGCCAACGACCCCGGTTGTCAAATCTGCGTTTTGAGTTGGTATTAGATGACCCCCGCCTCCCCAACGACGACCAGAAAGTGGTGTCTGGAGATCAGGCGCAACTGTTTCATTTGAGTCAATTGGTGCGCCGGTATGTGCAGGGGTTCCTCAGCCAATCAGCTCAGCACCTAGAGGCCCTGGCCGCTCCTCCCGAGTCGTTTTATGGGGGAGGGGTCAAGCGGCGGGCGATCGCCAAGGGAGCGGGAAGCACCATCGCCGCCCTTTCCCAACCCCGCGCCGCTACCTATATGGAACCCCAGGGCCTGGCGGCTCATAATTTGGTCTTAGGAACCCTAGCGACCCCAGACAGTGGGGCGGTGATTCGTTTGGGAACCCTACAACTGTTTGATGTCCTCTCCGCCTTAGAGAGCTTTCTGGCGGATTGGGAGTCCTGGGTGGGTGTTCATCCCGAGGGCGATGGTCTCCCGGCGTGGCTCAGTCCCTTAGTGGGAGTCGTCGCCACGGGGGGGTTAGTGATGGCCTTAGCTCCCTTGGCAGAGAATCCTCCCTCCCAAGACCCTTCCCCTCCTTCCACAACTTTGGAGAGCTGGGACGCCTTAACGGGGATCTTCGGCCAGACCGTTCTGGGAACCCTCGCAGCCCAATCCCTGGCCCAGCCCGAGACCCTGCCAACTCCTCCCCCGCCGGCGATCGTGGAGTTACCGCCCCTGAGTCGCTCCAGCGCACCGCCCCCAGAGCGCGTCACTCCCTTAGATATCGCCCCCCCCGCTCAAACCTCACTCCCCATATCCCCCCCATCCTCAAGCGAGACTCCAGCCGCGTCTTCTCCTCTCCCGGGCAGCTCCGACCCCCCGGATTTGTTGTTTGAACAACCCCTATCGGGGCCCGAAGCCGCGCCCTGGGTTGATTTCTCTGAGGTTCCCGAACCAGAACCCTTTGCCCCGCTGACACGGCCGGTTCCTGTGGGGGACGATCAAGAAACGGTGTTTGATGGGGTGCCTCAGGTGACGGAGGTGCGCCGCTATTTCCAACAACGCTGGACCCCTCCCGAGGGCTTAAATCAAACGTTGGAATATACCTTGGTCTTAGATGAGTCGGGAACCCTGACCCGAGTCTCCCCCCTCGGCCGTGCAGCGGTTCAGTTCCAAGAGCATAGTCAAATTCCTGAACTGGGGCAATCCCTCGCCTCTCCCCATGACAGCCCCCTACGGTTACGCCTGGTTCTGGGACAAGATGGGGATGTGAAGGTGTTTGGCCAATAAACATAGCCAATAAAAATCCCGATGCTCAGGCTCAGAACATCGGGAGGGTGACTTGGCAGTAGCAATGGACAAACCAGATGGGACATTAACAAAACGTCAAACAAAGACCCAGATAGGGTATTTCAGCGTTTAGCTGTCTAATGTGGATTGTTCATAGCTATCGCAATAAAGCTGGGATTGAGGGTTAGTCTCGTTGAGCTGGCTCACAGACTAAACTATCAATCAGATCTTGGGCGACGGCAATAGGCCCGGCGAGGCGATCGCCAATATCGTTGATGACATTGACCACATCCTGTGCATTCCCCCGCAGTCTAAACCCATCAATATACAAATCTGGGTTGGGATAGTTTTGTAGGAACTGCAACAGAGAAATGCGACCGTCGCCGCTGACGGAATTAATTAAAGCCGCTCGCAGAGATTGAATTTCTGCCACTCTAGCCCGGTTGTGGAAGACTTGTCCGAGTTGGAACAAGACATATTCTCCTGGGAGAGTGTAGGTTACATCGTCGATGAATCGTAAGCTAACCCCAATCTCTTGGGTCAAGATGGCTTGGAGATCTTCCCCAGACAAATTCGATTGATTGGCGACGAACCGTAACACTGAGGCATTGCGAGGAATCACCCCCGTTTCAGCGACTTCTTCTAACTGAGAAATCGGGATACTGCGGTCAGCGGGGCCATAGGTGACCACCAGCCGTTGAGCGGCATTGGCACGCCCCATCCCCAGCGTCGAAACCATGAGTCCTGCTCCGATGCCACAAAGGGTTGCCCAAGATCGGCGAGGTACAGATGGCTTCGGGGCTGAAGCGGGCTTCGAGCCTAAACCATTTCGATTAAACATAAGGACCTCTAGGGTTTAGTGGACAGGAGTTTGGGCAAATTGGGAGTGGGAGGGTTCTAAGATTAAGCCCGAGTCAGAACGGTACACCTGTAGACCGCTTCCCTCCACCTCAGGATTTGAAGCAGATTCGCTCTCTCCGGGGAGATGGCCTTGGCTACGAGGTTCGCAGACAAAGTCTTGCAGCAAGTCACGAATCACGTTTAAGGCCGGCTCGATTTGGTTGACGAATAGATCGACATCGCGGACAACGCCCTGTAACCCGGTGGCGTTGACCCGTACGACCCGCTCAGGATAGGCTTCGAGCAAGGTCAGGAATGAGACAAATTCGTTGGTCTCATAGACGTTAATCAGCGCACTGCGCAAGGACTCGATATCATCGGTGTCGTCGGCACTGCTGATGACGCGGTTGAGTTGCAGCACGACAAATTCACCGGTGCTGCTGTTGAGGAAGTTGGCAATGTCCTGACGCAGACGGGAACTCAGGCGCACCTCTTCCGTGAGAGCGGTTTGTAAAACGTTGAGAACATCCTCTACGGCGTCTTGCAGGATGTCCTCCTGGTCAACTAGGAGTTGTTCGAGTTCGGGGAGGTCACCAGTGCGCCCGAAGTTGATGATGTCGTCGAGGGTGACGGTGACTTCGTCTTGGTTGTAGCGGATGATGATGGTTTCAAGGGCTTCAGCGGGGGCGCTCCACAGCAGAAGCATAGCTCCAGCACCGGCGGCTAAGGTACGACCGAGCGATGGGGATAGAAGTTTAGTCATGGGTTCAAATGGGGTGCGGATGGGTTTCATGATGCTACCGTGTTTGAAAAATAAGATCTCAATTGGGCTTGTTACCGCAGCGTGTCGGTTTGAGTCTATATCTGGCTCTCTCAAAAGTCAATCCGGTTGCCGAAACATGTTAAAGATTGGCAGCAGTCTTGCCCTCTGAGCTTGTGACACTTGTAGAACCGCCTTGTTTCAGGTCTTAAAATTTCTAATGATTTGGGGAGTTTGGGAACGTTTAAGAGCGGAATTTCGTCTAATGTCTGCTCCAATGACTCAGGATGACTCAGGTCACATTTTGATTTTATAAGAGAATCAGACAAAAAAACGTGGCAAGGGGAAAAAATTCTCTAGTTCCCTCTCTCTTGAGTCCGTCTCGCCTCATTCGGGTAGATTTGAAGATTCCTTGAGGGAGATGTTAAGAATTAACTTGATAGGTTCTCGGGTTTTACCTAGCATAAATTCAATTGAAATTCAAGTCAATATCAAGCCATTTAAGGGGAAAATGCCGCCCCAAAAAAATCCTGGAATCTGGATGTTTAGCGGTCCTGGAATCACTAGCATATCAGCTCAAGAATTGCAAGAATGTTAGACCCTGATTTTAGACCATCTAGTCTGGTTTTTGCTCCGTCGGGGCGAGTTGAGGTTGGCAGAGGGCTAGAAGGGCGATCGCCCCCATCTCCCTGGGGTTGAGGGGTGCAGATGACGGGTCAACTTGTAATCCTCCCCTAGATAGAGATTACCCGGTTATCTCAGAATAGTTCAGGACTCTTTGACCGCTTGTCGTTCCATTTTTTGAGAGGTTTGCGATATAACAAGTACGGGAGATGTTCTCCCACGCGCTGCATTCTTCAATCAGACTTACCGCTATGGAGTTTCTCCAAGACACATTAGTGTTATCGCGGATGCAATTCGCCTTAACCGCAATTTTTCATATGCTTTGGCCCATCCTGACCACCGGGATGGCCATTTACCTGGTTATCGTCGAAGGGATGTGGTTACGAACCCGCAACCCCGACTATTACCACCATGCTCGCTTTTGGGCCAAACTCTACGTCCTCAACTTCGGCATCGGCGTCGCCAGTGGCGTTCCCATGGAGTTTCAATTCGGCACCAACTGGGGTCCCTTTTCCGAAGCCGTCGGGGATTTCTTCGGCAGTATTCTCGGCTTTGAAGCTTCCATGGCCTTCATGCTAGAGGCCGGCTTCCTGGGAATCATGCTCTTCGGCTGGGAGCGAGTTCCCCCCATCATGCACTATCTTGCCACCATCATGGTGGCCTTTGGGGCCAACCTCTCCACCTTCTGGATTCTCACCGCCAACTCCTGGATGCAAACCCCCGCCGGTGGGGAAGTGGTGGATGGGAAATTTGTCGTCAGCGACTACTTCCAAGCCATTTTCAATCCCTTTATGATCAATAGTGTCGCCCATACCTTCCTGGCGACCCTGGAAACCTCCCTCTTTGTCATTGGTGGGATTAGTGCTTGGTATCTGCTGCGGGGACGCCATCCGCAATTCTTCAACCGTTCCCTGAAAATTGCCCTAGCCGCCACCATCGCCGTGGCCCCCCTACAAATCTATGTGGGACATCTCAACGGGGAACAAGTCTACGAACGACAACCGACGAAACTCGCGGCCATGGAAGCCCAATGGGAGACCATTCCCGCTGGACAAACCGCCCCTTGGAGTGTCCTGGCCCTGCCCAACGTCGCCGCTGAACGCAATGATTGGGAACTCTCGATTCCCAACGGCTTGGGCTATATCCTGGAACTGAAACCCACCCTCTCGAAACCGGTTCTGGGGTTAAAAGAATGGCAACCCGAAGACCGTCCGGCCATGGTGGGCTTAGTTTATTACGCCTTCCGCGTCATGGTTGGGGTAGGCTTCTTTTTCGCCGCTTTGATGGGAGTCACCGTGATTCAATGGCTGCGGGGTAAACTCAGCCCCGAGGAGATTGGCCAACAACGGCTGTTGCTGTGGAGTTGGATGTTTGCCGGTCCCCTGGGCTATTTGGCCGTAGAATCGGGCTGGGTGGTCCGCTGCGTCGGCCGACAGCCCTGGGTCGTCTATGGACAGATTCGCACCGCTGATGCCGTCTCCAACGTGCCACCGGGCAATGTGGTGGGGTCGCTGACGCTGTTTATTCTGGTCTATTCCCTGTTGTTTGTCGCCGCTCTCTATTTTGGAAGCCGCATCATCCGAAAAGGGCCAAATCTTGACCGTCCAGTTCCTGGGGCGATTAGGGATTTAGGGACGAACCCGGCCGAACATAGTCCCGATAGTCGTCCAGCGGAGGCAAAATAGGAGCCGGTTATGGAAACCTTAGATCTTTTTCTCCCGCAGGTTTGGTTTGCCATTTTGGCGCTGTTCCTGTTTCTCTATGTGATGCTCGATGGCTTCGATTTGGGGGTGGGGATTCTCTCCCTCACCGCTTCGACGGAGGAACGTCGCGGCATCTTAATGACCAGTTTGAGCAACGTTTGGGATGCCAATGAGACCTGGCTCGTATTGATGGGTGGGGCGCTATTTGGGGCGTTTCCCCTTGCCTATGCCACCATTCTCAGCGCCCTGTATATTCCTATTTTGACCATGGTCTTTGGCTTTATTTTCCGAGCCGTGGCCTTTGAGTTTCGGGAACACGCCAATCGTAAGATTTTTTGGAATTATGCCTTTGGTGTGGGCAGTTTTTTAGCCTCATTAGGCCAAGGGTTTGCCCTGGGTGGGGTATTAGGTGGAATTGAGGTGGATGAATTGGGTCATTTTACCGGTGGGACTTGGGATTGGCTCAGTCCTCAATCGGTGCTAGTGGCTTTAACCTTGATTCAGGGCTATGTGTTAATTGGCTCGACCTATTTAGTTTTGAAAACCGAGGGGTCGTTGCAAGCGACGCACCGCAAGACGGCTAGGATTGCTGCGGTAACCACTCTCGTGGGGGCAGTTGCGATTACGATTTCGACCCCGATTTTTGTGCAATACGCTCGACAACGGTTATTTGACCCGCCCTTTATCTATATTTTTGCCGCCATTCCTCTGATTGGGATTTTCTTGATTTGGCGCTTGTGGGTCAGTTTATATCGGGAGCGAGATGTGGCGCCATTTGTGTTGACGATTCTGATTTTCTTGTTGACGTTTGTGGGTTTGGCGTTGGTGGTGTTTCCCTTTATTATTCCCACCAATATCACGATTTACCAGGCGGCGGCGAGTCAGAGTTCGTTGGTGTTCATGCTGATTTTTATTGGGGTGTTGATTCCGATTATGTTGTTCTACAACATTTATCAGTATGTGGTGTTTCGGGGTAAGGTGACGAGTAGTTATTATGGGGAGTAATCCCTAAACCCCGATATTATGGACTGGTAGAGGATGTCATGAGGGGAAGCGGAGGATGCTAGGAGTCACGAGTCTCCGTCAAATCAGGTTAGTTCCCAATAGTGCCATGGTGATGGCGGCCCCAAGTTGGGCCGCCTATCAACATCTCTTACGGGATTTGGGGGACAATCGCCCCAGTCGGATTGCCTATGCTGGGGGAGAACTGGAGGTTCGGATGCCGGGTGTGTTGCACGAGCTACTCAGTCGAGTCTTGGCGGCGATTGTTGCCACCTTGGCGGAAGAGTTGGGGTTAGAGTTTAATGATTTTGGTTCGGCACGTTTGGAAGACCCCAGCTCCCAGAGTGCCGTTGAGCCAGATGGCTGTTTTTATCTGCAAAATGCGCAACAGGGCCAGGGATTCGCCGTGGATATCTCGGCCATTGCCCCGGATTTAGTGATTGAGGTGGATATTGCCAGTCGTTCCCAGCGTCGGCTCCCCATTTATGCGGCGTTGCGGGTTGCTGAGATTTGGCTGTATCGTCAGGAACAGTTACAGATTTTGCGACAGGTGGGGGGAGGGTATGAGCCTCAAGTGAGCAGTGTTGCCTTTCCGACGGTGAGTGCGAGGCAACTGAATCAGTGGTTAGGGTTGCGTCAGACGGGGACGGATTTAACGGTGATTCGTGCTGTACGATAGTTTTGCCGTGAGGGGGGTGACTAGGAACCGGAATCAGGGGAGCGTTCCAACTCCTTGAGAGACCGAGTTTCTGACAGAAACCCGGTCTCTGGTATTCGACCCAAGTCGTCAGGGGTTCTGGCAGGGGGTCGTGGCTGAGAGTCAGACACCGGGGGTCTGATGTTGTTCGTTTGAAAAAAAAATAAAAAAAGGTGCGTTGCGCCAGGGGAAAAGAGGGCAAACAACAAAGGGCCAAGGGACTCAGGGGTGAAGGACTAAGAAAAGTCCATCGCCCGGGGGGCAGACCCCGCGACCACAGGCACACACACGACCCGAAAACCCCTGAAGTCGTTGAAGCCATCGCGCGTATAGTCGTAGCGAAAGGCGCAACGACAACTCTTGGGATAGTTGCCCCAAGATCCGCCGCGCAGTACTTTCCGGTCATTTTTAGGAGGGTCATCAACCCAAGCCCTCCCGTCCTCTGGCGCCCCCTTATAGTCATCGTGCCAGTCATCCTGACACCATTCCCACACATTGCCGTGCATATCATGTAAACCAAAGTTATTTGGGGGAAACTGTCCAACCTCTGTTGTTTTACCTCGGCGCTCACCCGTAACACCACGACCATAGATTTCTGTAGCGTCATAGTTCGCCAACTCATCGGTCAGGGTTTCGCCAAAATGAAACGGGGTTTGAGTTCCAGCTCGACAGGCATATTCCCACTCCGCTTCACTGGGGAGGCGGTAGCTGCGTCCGCTTTGCCGTGAGAGTCGCTGGAAAAACTCAACTGCATCCTGCCAACGCACCTTTTCAACGGGACGGTTCTCTCCCTTAAAGCGTGACGGGTCTGGGTTAAGTTCCCGTTCTACCTCTGGATAACCAGCTACCATGCGCCATTGTGCTTGAGTAATGGGATAGCGCCCCATAAAGAATGAGGGAATGGTGACAGAATGTTGGGGCTGTTCATTTTCTCGATTATCTAACTCATCCTGGGGCGACCCCATGAGGAAGGTTCCCCCAGGAATCTGAACCATGTCTAGGCTAACTTCGTCGCTTAGGGGTTCGCTAAAATAGGTGGTGCGGCGTTTTTCTCGATGAATGATGATGCGTTGCTTGGGAGGGCTATTCACGGCAAGTTGATGGAAAAGGGTCGAAATACGAATAGGACAAAGTGAAAGGGGAAGAGGCACTAAGGGACTTAGGGGTTAAGGACTAAGATGAGTCCCTCGCTCAGGGTCAGGCCCCGCCACCACCGGCACACACACGACTCGCAAACCACTACCGTAGTAAAAGTAACCGCTCGCATTGAAGTAGTCGCGAATGGCACTACGACAGTACCTTGGATCGGCGAACCAGGAGCCGCCACGCAGTACTTTGCGATTTATTCTAGAGTTTGCATTCACCCAAGCAGTACCATCTACCGGCGCAGCGTCATAGTTATCATGCCAGTCATCCTGACACCATTCCCAAACATTGCCATGCATATCGTGTAAACCCCAAGCATTGGTGGGAAATGTCCGTACTGCGGTAGTTGATCGATAATAAATACCTTTAGGACCCTCATTGTACCCATAAGTCCCATCATAATTAGCCAGATCTGAGCTTAGAGTTTCACCAAAATAAAAGGGTGTCTGAGTTCCGGCTCGACAGGCATATTCCCACTCCGCTTCACTGGGGAGACGATAGAGTTGTCCAGTCTGATTAGAGAGTCGTTGACAAAACTCTATGGCATCAAGCCAACTGACTTGCTCAACGGGTAAATCATCGCCTTTAAAACGTGATGGGTCAGGATCTAAGTCACGTTCAACAACTGGATAGCTTGCAACTACGCGCCATTGGGTTTGTGTCACAGGATAACGCCCCATGAAAAATTCAGAAACAGTCACTTGATGTTGAGGTCTTTCGCTATCTTCGCTCTCAGATTCATCTTTTGGCGCTCCCATGAGGAAAGTCCCGGAAGGAATCAAAATCATCTCTAATTCCACCTGATTATTAAGAGGTTCAACATAGCCTTCTGCCTCCCCCTGGCGGCGCTGAATCACCCAGTCACCGCCGTTACGAGTTAGAGTAGCGATCTCAAACTTGAACATATGTTTTGACATATCTTTAATCTCTGTGATAAAGGCAGTCTCATACTCCAGAACTTTGAGAGGAGGAAACCCTTCTGGGACATCTTGATCCAGTTCCTCTAACAGCATCGTCCCAACTTCTGCCCCTATCAGTTGCGATTCAGGATGGGGTACGAGGGCAGCAAACTCATCCCCTAAGCCACGTAACACCGTCCCCGTGACCCTAGCAAATGCTTGAAGAAACGCCGCTTCCTCGGATCTGGCCTGCTGGGGATGACGCAAGAGGGCTTTAAATTGAGCCATCGATTTCCCCAGCCGCCGAGCAACATAGGTAGACACCTGTTCAATGACATCTACCGTCTCTAACAGTTCTGTCTGCTCCAACAACTGTTGCCGGACGGGTTCACTCTGCACCTGATACAACAGAGATTCAGCATTTGCCAGAGTCGGGGCCATTGAACTGACCCGCTTAAAGACACGACTCATCAACACTTCTGCCACATGAGCCGGATTGGACTGAGGCAACATGGATCGCTGAACCAGACGCACAATGGGCAAGTTAATCACAGGAGCGGCGGCTAATAGGCTTGCCAACTTCTGCGCTGTGGGAGATGCTGTGAGCCGGAAAAACTCCAGGGGGTCTCGTTGGGGAGACGAGTTCGGGGAACGCTGAAGCGGTTGACAATCCCTTTCATCCCAAGCAATTCCAGCAATCCTGGCGCGTCGATCGCCCACGGCAACTCCGGCTAAATCCGAGAGAATTTCGGGGTCGAGGGTGATGATGGGTAGATAAATTTGGCTCGGGGGACGATGGCTGGGATGGATGCGATCGCGATCCCAATACAATCGCGGCCTGGGGGTGAGTTCATTACTGGCCAGTCCCGGCTGTTTGGCATCGAACAGCACCACGGTTGCGCGAGCTAGGGCAGTGCGAGACCACAACCGCTCGGGAAATACCTGTAAGAGAACGGTCAGGCAATGGTCAGCCCAGACGGCAACTCGATCACGAATTTGACCCTCATGCCAGGCGGGAGATATACAATCACTCACAATCAGGATCAGACGACGGCGATCGCCCGTCAAGAGTTCACGGGGATTATGGACGGTTCCATTGCGCGATCGCAACGTCACCCCTCCTGAAGCGTCATAGTCAAAGAACCACTCTCGTAAATCCCGAAATTGTCCATAGCGGGAGAGAAGCTGCCGTAAATCTTTGGCAAAGCGTCCCCAAAGACACATGGAAGGACTCCGGTCATAGACCACCACAACATCGAGCCATAACTCCAATTTCGCCCTGAGAACCGGTTGCCAAACCCCTGTATCAGCAATCTGTGCCACCGTCGCCCGTTCATCGAGAATCTCCGGCTTACCCACAGCAATCTTATGGGCTAAGGGACGCAAGGCCTTGGCGTATTGTAGGGTCTCGGGAATCGCGGGGGGATCAGGAATGGGAATGGGTTTGTAGTTGCCCTCGGGGAAGGGCGGGAACTCCTCTGACGCTTCCGGTTGTGGGACAATCTCGGTGGTGGGGTCTGAGTCTCTGGTACTCTCCTCTAGCTGACTATTATCGACACTCTCCTCTGGCTCGTTGTCCTCCCATCCATCGCTCATCTGGGACCGGTCTGAGCCAGATTCCTCGACCTCCTCACTCGCCACCTCTACCGTAGGGCGATCGCCCTCCATAGACAATTGACCCGCCAACCAAATTGCCTCAGCAATCTCGGTTCCGGTTAAGTCAAGTCTTTGTCCTAAGACTGAAATCAATCGTCGCGTCGTCGGTTTGATAGCTAATCCTCCTCAGTAAGTCCCTTTAACAACAACTCTTGGAGGCGATCGCGCTCATCAGCATCCGGTTTAACTTCCCGCGTGAGCAGATACACGGCATTGAGGAGTTGATCGGTGGCAATATCGGCGGTTTCTTGTCCCCCTTTGGCAATGAAGTCATCCACAATCTTGCCAATTTCTGCCTCTAGTCGCTGCCAACGCTGGGCATCCTTTCCCCGCTTCAGATGTGCTTCCACAATCCGTTCTAATGCCCCTTTATTCTGGGTGGGGTCAGGCATTCTTAGGCGTAAACAGCGGCGTAGAAAGGCTGGGGGAAAATCCCGTTCACCGTTACTGGTCATGACCACGAGGGGAAATTGGTAGCAAAAGACCCGACCTTGAGAAATGGATGCTGGCACATCTCGATCCGCTGTTGCCACGGTGACCGGTTCCGTGAGTTCATCTTGACGGCGGACCAGTTCCGGGATGTCATAGCGACCTTCTTCAAACAGTTCCAGAAGGTCATTGGGTAAGTTGATATCGCACTTATCAATTTCATCAATCAGTAGCACCCGAGGTAAGGCAGAGGGGAGAAAAGCCGTTCCCACGGGACCGAGGCGAATATAGTTGCCAATGGCTTTTTCGCGTTTAAGTTGAGCGTCTTGGAGACGGGCGATCGCATCATATTGATAGAGCGCGTCATCGAGGAGCGATCGAGCATTGACCGACCAAGACAAGACAGACCCTAGTTTTAACTCATAGGCGATCGCATAGGCCAGGGAGGTCTTACCGGAACCCGGTTTCCCAGTCACCAGTAGCGGCCGACGCAGATAGAGGGCCGCATTCACGGCATTAAAAATATCGGCATCCTTCTCCTCAATGCGGAAACTCTCCCCCCGTTCCTTGCCTCGGCTGTCGGTTTCCGCCAAGTTCTTAATTTTCTGCCAACGGGTTTCACTGCTGGCTTGATAGTTATCTTGGAACACCTCATCGGGCATAAACCGCCGCCAGGCTGGGGGGTCTGGCAATTCGGTCAACGGACGAGAGCGACCATTGCCTAAAAAGCGTTTCCATTCTCTATCGGTCATGTCTGTATCGGTCATGATCTTCTCCGAATCGTCAACTAACCCCAACTGAAAAACTGCTCGTCGGACGTTTCCGCAACGGTGGGGAGATAGTTCGGGTTTTCATAAAAAACGCCAAACGGGATAGAGTCAGAACTGCGACGTTCCCTGCGAACTCGGTCTAAAAACTCCTCATGGCAGCAATTCGTGAGTCGAGTAAAGGTTTGGGCGATCGCATTAGCGTGGGGACAGTCTTCATCAAGCCAGAGTGCTAGAGGAATCCCAGATTCGATCAGTTTATACCATCGCTCTACCGCCGCTTGGTGGCATCTGAGCCATCTTCCCCAACATTGCACCGCTTCATAGGTTTCCCAGTCCTCTTGAGACGATTCGCCAGTAATGAGCCAATTGAGTTCTTTCAACGGTCTCTGAGGTCTGAAGAAACGCTCCCAGCCGAACTTGAGTCGATTATACAGATGGAATCGTCTGGGATAGTCGGGATTCACCCGATCCGAACAGCCGACGACAATGGGGTGTTGACCTGGGAGTGGACTGGACTCACCACACCACTGAAATAATGGAGATCCCAACGCAGTCGTGGGTAAGGATAAACTAATGCGAAGCTGCCAGGGCCGAGGGTCATAGTGGTGATGGAGCCTTTTTTCAGCAAATGCCACGATTTCATGGAGAAACTTCGGGAAATCTTCGATTGAGACTGAACAATCTTCCTGGACTAAGGATTCTCGTTCTGGGGTTGAGGGAGTGGCTTCACCGTAACAGAGTTCTGGGACAACTCTAAATTTTGAGGAATCTTGTAAGTTGGGAAATGTGCCAATAATCAGATAGGCTAGTCCTGTTGGAGAGGGGGATGACGACTTAATGTTTGCAGGTAAAGGAGATTCGAGTTTTTGGGATAGCTCCTGAATCATTAAGTCGATTACAGATAATCTATCTAATAGAGTTTCTGACGAAATTCTATCTTCCTCTAAACCTAGTTTGGTGTGTCCCGAGGTTTTAGTATCTTTTTTTGGCGGATTTTCTCCATCAGTCCATGTAGAATTTTACTGATATCTAGTTCAATATCAAAGGATAAGATAGCCGGAATTAAATTTAGAGTAGCTTTTAGTTTTGTGGAAGCCGGTTTCTGAGGCTCATTGAGCTTGTCGCGAATCTGCTTCAAAATTTCAACCACCTCTGTCGGTAATGGAGAGGTCTTCTCAATGTCCCTAATAGCAGCTTCAACATCTCTTAAGCACTCTTCCGCCGCTTGTTCATCCTCATCATAGACAAAGACGGCATCTTGGGTCATGAGGTCCCAATACTCTGCTTCATACTTTTGAATTTCTGGGAGTATGTCCCGTTTAAGCTGTTGCTTTAGGGAAAATTCTTGGTTTACACCGTCTGCTATAATTAATTTCTTCTCAAAATTAGCACGTTTTTCATAAAGCAATTCCAAAATTTCTTCTAAATCTTTCTGACGCTGCTGAGTCATGATGCGATGTTAAGTCATGTAAACAGAGGGATGATGAGGGGGCGATCGCCTCTCTCCAAGAGTTGAGTCACTCTCCCCACCCGATAGTATACTTCATGAGCGACAGACCCGCTCGTCTAGAACGTAGTCCGATGACCGGAGCGAATCCCATGAACAACCTCAGAGGATGTTCCGCAACCGAAAAATTCGGGAAATCAGCCCAAAAACTTTCATTTTTTACTCTAAACCATTTTAAGTAGGGGTCTAATCCTCAATTTCCCAGATTTTCACCGTTGTATCTCCACTTCCACTGACAAGGGTCTTTCCATCGGGAGTAAATGCAACGCAATAAACCGGACCTAAATGGTTGAATGTTTGTCGCAGTTCTCCAGTTGTAACATCCCAAATTCTGACGTTATTGTCATTGCCACCACTGGCAAGTAACTGACCGTTTGGGCTAAAACAAACAGAGAAAACAGATCCCGTATGTTCTGTGAAAGTTCTCGTGATTTTTTCGCTAGATATATCCCATAAAATAATAGGTTGTTCAGATCCACCACTGGCAATAATGTTTCCATTTGGATGAATTGCAACAGAATTAATTGATCCAACCGATGAGTCAAACCAGGAAACCAGAGAACCGACGAAATCTTCAGGAGAGGGTCGATTAAATGTCTTCAGCAATCGAGCGTTACGCCAATCCCAAACTTTAATTGCGCCGTCAAGTCCACCGCTGACAAGATAGCGACCATCCGTACTAAACTCAACTGAGTTGACATCCCAACCATGACCTTTGAGGGTTGTCTCAAGTTTTCCGGTTCTTAATTTCCAAAGTTTAACTGTTGCATCAATATTGCCACTTGCTAAGATTTCTCCATCGGGACTGAAGGCAACACAGCTCGATCTGAAATTTATTAAATTGCCTCCGATATTTGTTTTAAGCTCTCCTGTTTTAACATCCCAAAGTTTGATATTGCTGCTACCCGTTTCTAAATTACTTGAAGTTGCTAAAGTCATTCCATCTGGGCTAAATTTTACTGACATGATAGGGCTTGAATGACCGGTTAGGGTGCGGAGAAGATTGCCAGTTTTTAAGTCCCAGAGCTTGATGGTTTTATCAGCACCGCCACTGGCTAACATTTGACCCAATGGGCTAATGGCAACAGATTTAACTAGATCTGAATGATCCCGCAGGGTTTTATTCTGTGGACTTGACAGTTGAGGTTGGGGGGTACTAGAGTCTGAACTTAATAGCTGCTGATATTCAGCTTCATAACGTACAATTTGGGGTTTGATTTCATTGTCAATACGCTGTTTGAGTTCAAATTTTATAGTAGGACTGGCTGCTAACACCAGTTCTCGCTCAAAAGCGGATAGCTTGTTATGAAGCATATCGAGCATTGTTTCTACATATTTTCTACGCTGATTCATGGGTCAGATTCTCTATAAAAGAGGCAAGATTTGAGGTAGGATGAGTCTGAAGGCTTTGTACATCTGGGGTGGGCGACCACAAGGGTTTGCCCCTACGGGATTGGCTGCAATCTGGGTTAAGAGGGTGACGACAAGGGTTGACCCTAGTATAGACATTATGATTCACCCTGGCCTCACCCCAATCGGCGAGAGATGAGGCGAAATTCCTGATTTAGCAGAGGTGAAACAATGGATACCATAACCGCCGATCGCCAAATCGTCCAACAGGTTATCTCTCACTATGCCAAACTTCGTCCGTCTCATGGCCAAATCAGATTGGAGACGGTATTCGACGAGAAGCAAGATCGTTATGCACTAATGCAGGTGGGTTGGGATCGAGGTCGACGTGTTCGAGGCAATCTCATCTATATTGTCTTGCGTGACGGAAACGTCGTCATTGAGTACGATGGGATGGAAGCCGGAATTACTCAAGATTTGATTGACCAAGGGATTCCCGAAGAACGCCTGGTTCTCGCGTTTTTAGAAGACTCACCCGTCACCCTATCGGCTTAACTCACAGTTTCGGAGTTTCCCTGCCAACGCCTAATCCCGAGAATGATAAAACGCCATATTCTCCGACTCATACTGCGATCGCCACGCCTCCCAAGCCGCCACCGCCTCAGGATTACTGGCTTGTCCTTTCCCCAATAAAATCACCCCATCACCCCAATCCAAAATCCCATACTCCCCACTCTCACTCAGACGTTGCAACTTGGGAACCATCACCGCCAAGCGCGCGCGATCGTGTCGGAAGGCCACCTGATAGGTTTGCAAACGCCACAAATCCAGCAAAATATAGTCCATCTTCTCCACCCGCCCCGCATCCGTCAATAACTCCATCTGGGGAAAGCGCAAAATCTCCCGACGACTGGACAGATGGGGAATAATATAGGTCGTCGCCGCCACACTCGCCTCCTCAGGAACTTGGGCCAACAGAGGATAGATGGCCCCCGCATGACGCCATTGGCGAGTGATGGGAACATGAACCCAAGGGTCAATGGAATCGGGAATCAGAAACGATAAACTGCGGTTGGGGTTTCCGCCAATGGTCACCATCACCGAGAGAGTGAGACAGAAGATCCAAAACCGGCGAATGTTGGGAGTTTTGAACACCTGCGGACGCACGGACCACCAAAGAATCGCCCCATAACAGAGTCCCGGAACCACCGTCATCGCATAGCGGATATTAATCGCTAACACCGACTGTCCCTGGGCCACAAAGAGTTTTAATAAGGGAAACCCGGCGATCGCCCAGGCCCCACCGGACGCCGCCGGAACGAACGCAAAGGGAAGCCACTGTCCTAATAAATAACTGATGGTGCGGCCAAAGGGAGTAAATATCTGCTGAAGCACATGAAACGGCTGACTCAGCATCCCCCAGAGAATCTCTAACGTGGTTGCACTCTCTCCCTCAGCGTATTGTCCGAAGCGTTCCATCATAAACCGCTCGGAAATATCCTCAGAAAATAAGGGCATCACCAGATTGGTTAACCCCACAATATAGCCAAACCCCAACAGACAGACCACCGCACCTCGGGCCGGGAAGCGACGACTGAGAACCATATAGACTCCCACCCCAAACAGGCCAATCCCCGCATCTTCGCGAACCAAGAGGATGGCGATCGCAACCCCCCAAAATAGCCCCCACCAGCGTTTCTCCATCGCCAACAGCAGGGTGAAGGTAAACAGAGGAATCTGACAGATATCATGGAAATTTGCCCAAGTCGGCCCCAACACCGCATTCGCGCAGTAAAAACTGAGGGTAATAAAGGCCGCAATCGGCGATTCCAGGTACTGTCGCGCCAGAACATAGAGAACCAATCCCGCCGCCGTCACCAAAACCACCTGTAACACCGTCAACGTCACCGGGGAGGGAAACAGGCTGTAAATGGGAAGCCAAAACAGTAACGCCGGCGTGAAATGCTGGCCCAGGCGTTGGTAGAACACCGTGGGGAACTCCCCCTGGTGGACCACATTGGTGGATAACGCGGAGGAGAGGGAACTCTGGAAAAACCGTCCATGACTGTTATTCCAGAACACTTGGTTAAAAATTCCTTGGTCGTAAGAGGCGTAGAATGTGTAATAGCGATGGAGTGTAATGGTGAGGCTCACCAAGAAAAACACCATCGCTGCTGCGATCGCGACTCGAAACCAAGGATTTTTGAGTGACGTAACTCCCATTGCGCGTTTTTAAACCTGAATCGCTGGACATAAGGACGGACAGAGAGCGCGTTCAGGGCGATCGCCCCCAACCCTAGCTCAAAAAATTATCCCTCAGTTGTGATCCCAGTTCGTCCTTAAATCTAAAGAAGATATTAAAGTAGAGGGGATATGCGTCAAAATTGAGCTAAGCCCCCCTGTCAACTGTCCCCCCACCCTGATGTCACCAACCTATGCTGATGCAGCAAGAGATGACATGGTAGCATCTCCTAACTTCAACGCCTATCCCAACGCAGTCTTACAACTGTTACTGTTTGTCGATCGCCGTTCGAGTTCCCAAGAAGAACTCAAGCGGATTCGCGCCTACCTCGACAGCGTCAAAGCCGACGGGAACTTTGCCCTGGAGGTGATTAATGTCAGTGAGCAGCCCTATCTGGCAGAGCATTTTAAACTGATTGCCACCCCCACGCTCATTAAAGTTCATCCCGAACCCCGCCACAGCCTCACCGGCAGTAATCTCGTCTCCCAGTTGGAACATTGCTGGGGGAAATGGCAACAGTCGGCCCATGAGTATAGCGATCGCTGTCCCACCACCATTCATGAGGGCCAGGCCTCCGTCAACTCCTGCCTACCCTCCATCGCCACCTCCTCGGAAATCATCCAACTCTCCGACGAAATTTTCCGCCTCAAACGGGAGAAAGAGGAACTCCAGGACCAACTACGCTTCAAAGATCGCCTCATTTCCATGCTGGCCCACGATTTACGCAACCCTCTCACCTCCACCTCCATCGCCCTAGAAACCCTAGAAACCCTCAGTCGTCCCGACAATATCGACAAACTCAAAGCCAACCCCAACCTAACCGATCGCCTGCTACATCACGCCCGCACCCAAACCCGGCAAATCGAGCAAATGATCTTCGATGTCCTCGAAAGCGCCCGCAGTGAGGATGGCTATCTCTCGATTGTGCCGCAACAAGTCAACCTCACCAAACTCTGCCAAGATGCCCTCGATCGCCAATGGGAGAACTTCGAGACGCGGGGCCTAACGGTGCAAACCGACTTACCCCAAGACTTACCCGACGCACACGCCGACGCCAACCGAGTGCGACAAGTCCTGATGAACCTCCTCGACAACGCCGCCAAATACACCCCAGAAGGGGGAACCATCTCCCTAGCCGTCCTCCATCGCACCGCCCAAAAAATCCAAGTCAGCATCAGCGACACCGGCCCCGGCATTCCCTTTGACAAACAACAGCGGATTTTCGATGATCGCGTGCGCCTCGAACGGGACGAACAAACCGACGGCTATGGCCTGGGGTTATCCCTTTGTATGCGGGTGGTGCGATCGCACTACGGACAAATCTGGGTCGACTCCCAACCGGGACAGGGGAGTACCTTTCACTTTACCCTGCCCGTCTATCGCCCCTAGGGTTAACCCTTAGCCACCCCTTTACCAAAGAACTTCGGCGGTTGGGCCTTCGTATACACTTCCGTCTCCCGTTCAATGGCCTGACGCAGATGCAGCGGTAGGGAACTCAGGCCCAGCCAAGTGATCCCATCAAACATCCGCAGGCCCCCCGTTGTCTTCTCGGCCAAACACCGGTCAATCTCCTCAGCCGAGGCGTTAAACCCCTCCTGAGACGCTAACGCAAAGCCCCAAGGAGAAGCATAGGTGGGAACATGGGAGTGATAGGACTGCACCTGAGGAAAAATATCCTTCAGGGTATTGACAATTCGCGCATGAAGTAGCAACTCTTCCGGGGCAACGGGTCCCGCCTGAACCACAAACTGGCCTCGGGGGGAGAGAACCTCACGAATCTGTTGGAAATACTCCTTCGTAAACAATTGGAACGAGGGGCCTTCCTCAATCGGATCAGAGAGATCCGAAATCACCACATCCCACTGCACATCCGTCTCATCGAGATATTGCAGCGCATCGCCAATCACCAACTCAGCGCGGGGATCATCAAACGAGTTCTGGTGCATTTCCGGCAAATGTTGCCGACAGGCCGCCACCACATCCCCATCAATATCCACCATCACCGCCTGTTCCACCGTCGTCCAGCGCAACACTTCCCGCAGGGTGGCCCCTTCCCCGCCGCCGAGAATCAGCACCCGGCGGGGTTCTCCATGGGCCAGACAGGCCGGATGCACCAGGGGTTCATGATAGAGAAATTCGTCCCCCGTACAGGATTGCCATTTTCCATCGAGAACCAAGGCTTTTCCATAGGCCCCGGTTTCCACGATGTGCATCTCCTGATATTGGGTGTGTTGGAATGCTAAGAGTTTTGTCACCCCATGAATGTAGATATCCCAGGGGGTAATATACTCCGTAATCCAGAGGTCAGCTTTAACGTCACTACCTGCCATATTGATTGACTCGTCCTCGCCGTAGGTTGCGCAATTTGCAGACCTATTAGTCTATCATGGTTTTCTCCAGGGAGTGAGGCATTTGGTGGTGAGTTAGTTGAGTCTTGTTGATACGGTGAAGTTCAAACAGTTTGTTATGAGGCGGTTTCGCTCTACACTAACACCAAAATACTTTCCGATTCTTGATTGCCAAACTGACGAATGACATCAAACTTGTCTCTCAATATCTGAATAATCTTTGAGGTTGGACTATTACCAATCCGAAGATAAATAAATTTAGGTGGGTGGCCATAAAGTAAACTACGCTGATGAAAGTTAGAGTCTTTGGAAACAATTACAAAATTATGTTCTTTGGCATATCCCCAAATAACGCCATCATCAGTATTTGTTAGTACCAAAGTTTTGACCTGCTCAGACTCAGGTTACAAGTCGATGATTCTAGGGATAATCCGATCAGACAGATTTTCATCTAAGAGCAGTTTCACAGCGTTTCTATAAATAATTTCTTCTCACGATCAGCAGCAAAACTGAGACAAGCCTTGATATCGTCTGAAGTGAGTTCTGAGAAATCTTCTAGGATTTCTGCTTCAGTCATCCCACCTGCCAGATATTCCAAGATGTCATAGACCGTGATTCGCATTCCTCTAATACATGGCTTGCCACTGCGTTTTTCAGGGTCAATTGTAATAATACTTTGGTAGTCCATGATGTTACAGTTGATAGAAAGCTTAGCTTCAGTTTATTATATCGTCCATGACAGGGTAAATGCCTCAAAGAACAGGGCATCATCGCTATCTCTGAAGGGCACTCCGTTGAGATAGCAGCAGGTATAGGTTGTCTCGACTCTTAGTACAGGACAAAAACCCTGAAAGTCTTGCCCAAAGGGAAACCTGGTCGCAAATGTTTAAGAAGTCCCTCGGAGCTGAGGTGAAACTCGGGGGGTCGCGCGAAGTCGGGGTGAGAGGGTTAGATCGGAATGACGAAAAACCAAACCACCCTCTCATGAACGAGCTTAACCGATTACGTGACACTTTGCACCCTCACTTGTCCTGGAACAGGGCGAGATTAAACTTTGTCTGCCTGTTCCTGAGTGCGCTTTTTCAAGCAAAGACGGTCAATCTGGCAGAAATGGCGACGGTCTTCGCCAATCCCGTGCAAATTTCCTTAAATTAAAAGCGATTACAACAGTTTTTTGGGAAATTCGACTTTGATTTGGCCAAGATAGCCCGTTTCGTTGTCAGCTTCATCGACATTCCTCAACCTTGGACTCTAAGTCTCGACCGCACCGGTTGGTCTTTCGGTCAAACCCATTTCAACATCTTGATACAGCGAGCTGATTAGCCCTAAGTCGGGGGGAACTCGGTGTAGCTTTGTCCTGTACTTAGTTCTAAGCTATTAACGCCGTCGCCGAAGACGCGCAACTCGCCTATGGGTTTTCCGAATTGCGTTGCACCTTTGGCGATCGCTCCCTGGTTCCGGATATCGCTGTCTTTTACTGGGAACGGATTGTTTTAGATGCGTCTGGGGAACCCGTCGATGATGTCCAACAGGCGCCAGACTGGGTGATTGAAATCCTCTCCCCCCAGCAAAGTCCCAACCGCGTCGCCGGAAAACTTCTCCATTGTCTCCAGTATGAGAGTCAAATGGGATGGCTCGTCGATCCCGGCGATCGCTCCATCCTCGTCTTCCAACCCCAGCGTGAACCAATCCTCTATGAAGGGTCCACACCACTCCCCCAGTTGGCTAACCTTCCCCTAACTCTGACGTGCGATCGCATCTTCGGCTGGCTTCAGATGACTCCCCCCAACCACTGATAACTCTCCCCGACAGTTGCATGAATGTGAGAGTGCGGAACGCCGTTAGACTGACAGGATTTGGTTAATCTCCTGTTGAATCCCTTGCAATCGCTCCCGTTGCTGATTCAGCCATTCCATTTCCGAGGCGTGTTCGTCTTTTGGTCGAGTATCGAGTTTGACTAGGCGCTCAATGTCATTTTCATACACCGATAGGGTATTTGTTATGATTTCACTAAAAGTATTAACTCGTCGAGTAAATGCTTTAGCAATGTAAACTTTAATTTCCGTAGTCATATCTTCTTGAGAAGTTCTGAAGTTCGTAATTCCTTCCTCAATCAAACTTTCACGAATTATGGTATTAATATCTAACATTCCCTTTAAGCTAAATCCAGACATTCTACTCCCGATGACCCCCGCAATTTTTGAGATAAACGAACCCAAAAATAGTCCAGAAATGAGGGAATTTCCTAAACCAAGCATCCCTACATTTAGACCTGATTTTGACTCCTCGTCGGTCTTCCGTTGAGATGTACTAGCAAAAACCCAACTTTCTTCATAGTCCTCTTGTCCTGACCGATGTTGCTCAAATTTTTCTTTGATTGATTCAATTTCTTTGGCAATGAAGGAGTCAAGCTCATCAAGTCCTGGTTTGATAACTTTTTTGATTAAGTCTTGCTTGACCCAAATTTTAATTTCCTCTAACAGGTCATGCTTAAACTGCTGAATATAGTCCTCGATTAGCTCATCACGACTGCGTAACCATTCATACTCAGATGTCCAGCTTTCTGATTTGACACACATCTTTTCATTCAGCCCCGTTTGCCATTCTTCAAGGGACTTAGCAGCTAGAGCACTCACCTGAGCATAAAGTTTCTTGGCAAGGTTTTCAACTCGGACTTGACAGGCTCCCGCTTGTGCCATTCTCTCGAAAACCTCTGTTTTAGTGAGATCCACATTCTCAAGACTGGACTCTTGTAAGTTTTGGTAGTCCTGAATTGCAGCTAATGCATCGGTCATGAGTTGGTTGAAACCATCTGAAAATCGCTGGAGCTTCAGTGAGCCTCGCTCAGCCATTAAAAACTCCTCAAGGGCCTTGGTTAAATTCTCAAAATCACGACGATATGAGTTATTTTCGTTGTTAAACTTAGCCTGGATAGCTTTTCGGGCAGAAATATAGTGAACTCGGTTAGCTCCTTGAATACGCCTAGGCTGTTCATGGAAACAGAAATCCTCGACCCGACTTTTGATAGCATTGATAGAATCTTCATCATCGTCGTCGTCAAGCAATATATCAAGGAAGTTGACAACCATGAAAATATTAGAGGCTGGCTGAACTCCCTTCTGTGTCTCAATTGCAAAGGGATTCCGAATTTCATTAAATAAACGGCACTCATTTTCCCTTAAAATATTTTGAGCACTCATCAAGAAAATAATGACATCCGTGTTTTTAGCTACCTGTTGGATGATTTTAGTCCGCTCAGGATGCCCATTTAAACCTGGAGAGTCTATAATCTCAGCATCTTTTCTGCAAAATTTTAGTTTGGGAGTTTCAAGCACAATAGACTTAAGGGAGGAATTGGCAAGTTCATGATTGAGGTCTTCGATATTTTGAGATTTTGACTTGCTAATCGTTACCTTTTTGCTGTACTCTTCAATGGGTATCGTCTGAGTTGTTCCATCGTTGTAGTGACAGACGGCACGGGTCTGTTTTCCGTAGCGCAAAATACTCACGGTTCCCGTGCAAGGAATCGCTCGAACAGGCTGTATTTTAGCCCCAATTAAGGCATTAACAAAGGTGGATTTACCCTTGCTAAATTCACCAATCACGGAAATACGAAAGCGGCTATCAGAAAGATTTTCTAATAACTCACGAGTTGTAGTTAATAGCTCTGTTGCTATCACCTTACGATTGCATAAATCCTGTAAAACCCTTAAAAACTCATATCCTTGAAGACCAATTTTATTCTTGGAGTTGTTGAATTGAGTTAATCTTAAATCAACTTCGTCTTCTGTTGTTGTTTCCAGATCTTCTGATGACTTCTCTGCCACTTTTGGGAATTTGTCTTCAATTAGACTGGCGGCTTTCTTTACCACCGATGCTTTGTTTTCAAAGTTAGAGGAGTCTAGTAGTTCGCAAACTTCAGCCCAAGCAACGCGATCGCGAACTGGCTGACTCTGGAATGTGGCTTCTAACACTTTTAAATGTTGAGGCTGAAGTTTAAGGTGAGTTCCGATTTTTCTTAAATAAGAACATTCTTTAGCGTTTATCATCCCACCAATACTAGACATCCTGTAGCCAAAAATGAGGAGTAACAGCTTCTCAGACGGAGAAAACCTTACCGTTAAAATACGTAGAGCTTTAATATCACGATAGATCTGATATCTTTTAACTCCATTGAGTATCAACTGAGTGAAGCGGTGCAAATTTCCTTCAGACGCAACGACCTGCTTCAAGGTCCTTAGGAGGTAACGGTTTTTATCATCGCTCGCTACTCTATCGAGACACATGGAACCCACCAGTAGGGTTGAGAGAGCTGTGATAAATAGGACAGATGGAGTGATATGCTTGGGGTTGAGGTCTTTTCCCGTCACTCGTGACAGCAAGGCGATCGCCTCGGTTCCCACTGGTCTGTTGTTCATCACCCTACTCGCGATAGATCTTTTCTCAAATTGTACTACTTTTTTCCTGGATGAGGGTCTATTCCGAAAAGTTATGATTTGTTGATAATAAAATATCAAGAAAATTTACATAATATTTCAATTTGTAAAAGACAAGCCTTGTCAACCCTCAAAAAACTGCTAAAATCGGAAATATTCTCCTAGTGCGGTGTCTCACTATAATGGGTTTTATATTCCTGCCTCATATTCAAGCGGGCCTGGCTTCTGGGGCGTACTCCCATGTTTTCAAGAAAGGGACGGGTCAAATGATTGGCATGGCTCGCGATAAGGCGACGGGTCGGTTTGTGGGTCACGCCATTGGTTGCGTGGGTCAAACCCCTTTATTAGGGATGAATCCAATCGCTGGGTTGACTGGAGTTATATCCGTTGCCCAAAATCACCATATTGTTGGGCAAAACAAGTATATTATTGGGCAAAACGACCATATCATCGGACAGCTTGTTCACGTCACAAGGTCTTTAGGCGTATTGCAAACAAGTATGGGATTCATTGGTGTGGGAACTGTAGCCAATGTTGCCCTCGGTGCAGTCAGCCTAAGGCAAATTTTTAAACTGCGACAAGATGTTGAAAAGCTAGGAGTCAAAATTGATAAAGGTTTTCTCGATCTAACCTCACTCATCCAAGACCAAGGACAAGCGATTCAGGAGCAGTTAGACCGAGTGGCTGAAGATGTTAAATTTCAGCAGCATCGGCTGGAGTTAGTGAAAGCCTATGGACAATTTCGCAGTGCAATGGAGTTAATCAAAACTGGCTTGTCCTGTGATAGTGAGTCAATTCGTAATGCAGATTTAGCCAATGCTCGGTCAATGTTACAAGAAGCATTGTCAATTTATCGCAATCCCCATATCTTAGACGATGTTCAGGCTCCTGGATACTTAAGACGGGTTGAATGTGCTTGGCTTATTGAACATCAGATCGCCCGCAGCTATTCCCTACAAAATCAATTGGGGTCTTCATCTCAGTCTTTATTAACTTTGGAAGAGCATATTCGTGAGGATGGAGTTGAGGTTATCAATCGCTGTGAAACAGAAGCAGAGTTGGATTTTGTGGGACCTGAATTACTGCATATCCATGATAACGATTTAGCCTTCTTGAATGTGGAACGCAATCAACTCGATTGGGTGCGATCGCTCCCCCCAGAAGACAAAGAACAATTGCAATCCTTAGAAATTAGCAACCCTCCCGCCTCCGATGGCGAACTCTCCGAGGAGGAACTTTCTCAACTTCCGGCGATCGCCCAATATGAAAACTTTAAGCAAAAATCACACCCTCCAGCCCTCTGTGACCAGATTCGGCTGATGATGAAGCCCCAGTTACGGGTTGATTGCATTGACTATATTTGCGATCGCGCCCAGCAAGAAGGTCATCGAACCCTAATTCCTCAGTACCTCAACGAAGCCTCCGAATTTGCCCTTGCGAACCTATTCCATTACTTCCAACCTCGCGATGACTTCCCAGAGGAAGAAACCGAGGAGATCCCATCGCAACCTGTCGCCAGATCCTGACTTACAGACTCCTCAGTGAGACTGGGCCGGACGCAAGGGACAAACTTGTAAGCCAACAGGGGTATCGAGGATTAAGGCTTCGATATCAAACACCTGCTTAAGATTCTCCGGCGTTAACACGTCTTTGGGGGGGCCAATCTCTAAAATCTGCCCCTGTTGGATTAAGGCGAGACGATGGCTATAGCGGGCCGCTAAGTTGATGTCATGGAGGACGGTGACAATGGCGAGACGGCGATCGCGATTTAAGCGTTTCAGCAACTCCAACAGGTCCAACTGATAGCGAATATCCAAAAAGGTGGTGGGTTCATCGAGGAACAACACCTGGGGATTTTGGGCCAAGGCCAGGGCGAGAAACGCCCGTTGTCGTTCGCCTCCAGATAGCTGTGCCAAAGGACGCTCAGCAAAATCCCGTAAATCCGTCGATTCTAGGGCATTTTCAATCCAAAACCGGTCTTCTGGGCTACTGTCCCATTGCCACCAAGGCTGATGAGGCGATCGCCCCATGGCCACTAATTGCCAAACCGTCATCCCTGGGGGAACGGGCGGCTGTTGCTGGGTTTGAACCGCCAAGGTTTGGGCCACCGCCTGGTTTGAAAGTTCGTCGAGGGAGTCACCAGCCAGAAACACTTGGCCCCGTTGGCGGGGAAGCAAACGACTCAGCAGCCGCAGTAGGGTGGATTTCCCAGACCCATTGGCCCCAATCAGGGTTAGCCATTCACCGTCATGGAGGGTTACGGAAATATCCCTGATAATCGCCTGTTTGCTGTAACCCCCTGTTAGGTCAGAGGCGGCGATCGGGACAGTCTTACCTGTTTCAGATGGACGAATTGGGGTTCCCCTCATTGCGTTCTACTCATTGCGTTCTACTCATCGCGTTCTACGTATTGACAGTTATAGCAATCGAAGATTGCCTTAGGACACTCAGCAAGGATACTCTGAGTTGGAAGATAATCTGCTACCTCGGGTGACCACAAGGGTACTACGTCTTTTCTTTTGCCTCTTGCCTCTTGCCTCTTGCCTTCTTTTCCCAAGTTTTTTTGTCCTATTCAGACCAATTTTTGCTATAGTATTATTGATGACCAAGACCCCCCGAGAATCCTGAATTTGAGGGGACTTGGCGGGGTAGCTAAGGGGTGGCGTTATCTACTCAGACGAGTTGCGGTGGGACTGGGTGGCGATCGCCATACGTAGGTTTTCGATTTGACGCAAGCGATCCATAATGGCGATCACCTGACCATGGGGAATCGCTTCGTCAGCGTTCAACACCACTAACGTCGTGTCAACCTCAGCCATCTGCTGTCTCACTCGGTCTTGCAAGGCTTCGAGAGTTACCCCATCCTCGTCAACACGAATCTCTCCCTCAGCGGTGACGGAGACGGTAATGCGTGTTTCTTGTTGAACTTGGGAACTCTGGGCCTGGGGTAAGTTCACGGGTAAGCCTTCATTGCGAGTTAGAAATAAACTAGAGATAATAAAGAAGGCTAAAATGGCAAAAATCACATCAATGGCGGAGACGATGTTGATTTGTGCGGGAATATCTGGGTCGTCGTCAAGGAGTTTCATGGTTCAATATTCGCTTAATTAGCAGATTTTCAAATCTAGTTTTTCACCGAGAGGCGCGAGGGGTTTTTTAACTTCCTAAACTGCAACTCTAGGCGACCGGAGTATTCCTCAATCAAGGCAATTTGACGACGGTAAAAACTGCGAAACGTATTGGAAAACAGCAACGTAAAAATAGCCACCACCAACCCTAACACCGTTGACCCGAGGGCTTCACTAATCCCCCCCGTGACCCCAATCGTATCGCTTTGGCTGACATCTCCTAAACGCAACGATGCAAAGGAAGTCATCAACCCCAACACTGTTCCCAATAACCCCAATAACGGGGCCACCGCGACAATGGTATCAAACACCGTATTAAAGCGGCGTAACACCGGAACTTCGGCGCGGGCTGCGGTTTCCAGGGCGATTTGAAACTCATCAATGGTGGGGTCTTCTAACTCCAACGCCTCTACAAAAATTCGACACATGGGAAACTTAAGGTTCTTTTTCAGCAATTGAATTGCCGAATACCAATCCGATTCTAGCAGCCGAAATGCTTTTTTAATAATCCGGTCTTGCTGCCGCAGAAGCTGAATCCAGAAATAACAGCGTTCGGCGATTAACGCTAAGGATAATATGGAAAACATCAACAGAGGAATGGCCACAATGCCACTCGATGTCAAGATATTTAAAGTCATGATTTTTGTCGTTACCTCAACCCTAAGTTAACTCAATTTCAACCCAATATGAACAATGTAAACAATATGAACCCCCGGACAAACCCATGGATGCTGAGGGTTTATCTCCCTGAAGGGCGGTCAGGACGGTCCTATTTTTTCTGCATCGGTTCCTGATAGACGGGTTCGTGATCAACCGGTTCTTTCGGTTCCTGATAAACGGGTTCTTTCGGTTCCTGATAGACCGGTTCCGGGGTGGGGGTGGCTTCTGGCTGGGGAACGTTCTCCTCAATCGGGGGTTTAGCCAGGGGTTCCGGGGTAACTTCCTCCTCCCAATGGGGGTTCACCGTTGAACTGGGGGGATTGTCCCACTCCTGAACCACCGTCTCTTGAGACTCAGGGCTAGGAGTCGGTTCAGCCGCTTGTCGGGCCCGTTCCCGTTGTCGTTCAACCCGTTCGCGCGATCGCCGGGCTTCCTCCTCATCCCGGGCCACTCGCGCCCGGATCATGAACTCATCGCGATCGCCCTCAAAACGAGATTGACGGACTGTTTCCAGGGCGGCGCGATCGGCGGCGTCGCTTCCACTGGACTCGACCAACTCATACTCCAACTCTCCCCGTTCATTACGACGGGCCCGAATCAGGGGATCTCGTTCCACTGTTTCCGAGTCAGAGGCTTCATAGGTTCCCTCGCAGCCTTCCGCGCAAGCTAAGCCACCTCCCGTTCCCGTTTCTGACATGGCTGGAGAGGGGGCTGGGGGAGGAGAGGGCCGACCTTGGCGACTGGGGGGCTGGGGCGATCGCAGGGCTTGGGGACGATCGCCCGTCTCGTCATTCCCCTGTGATGACTCTGGGAAGGACTCACTCCCCGAATTAAACAGTCTCCTGGCCACCGTTCCCGGTGTAATCGGGGCGGCGTTGGCTGAAGTTCCCCCAGATAGGTCACTATCCTGGCTGTCCCCAGAGTCCGCCACACCCAACTCCGTCTCTAAGGAAGACTCTCCCGTTAACACCTCCGTTTCTCTGGCTTCCGAGGGTCCCGACTCCACCTCAACCGCTTCCGTCTCTCCCTCCTCAAGCGGTTTCGCCGCCATCTCTGACGAGTCCTCCGTGACCGAGTCCTGTGTGACGGAGTCCTCAGCGACCTCAATCGGAAAATCGGGAGTGAAATTCACATCCGCCTCCAGAGAACTCTCCTCCAGGGGGGAACTGGCGTTAACCAGATCTGGCGTTGAGTCCAACGGGTCTACTGCTGCGGGGGCGAACTCTTCCAAAAGCACCAATTCTAGGGGTTCGTCGGTTTGAACCTGGGGGAGATGGGGCGATCGCGTCACTAGCCCAGCGCCGATCGCCAGACTATGGGCGATCGCCGACCCGCCAAGACAGCCCCATAACAGCCGTTTCAGCCGTTGGACATCCTGCGATCGCTGGTCTTCAATTAACTGGCTGTACTGTAGCATTGCGCCCTCTTCATGAACAGGTCATAATAGCTCATTTATCATAAGGAAACGTCCTGCATCGCCATTCGCTGGGTTTCCCATCTTTTATTGCTACTCGTTTTTAATAAAGGTGTCCAAAATCCCGCCCAATGGGTCATGAGAAAACTTTGACAGACCATAAAACCATCGGGTATCCAAGAGAATTAATCCACCTCCCGAGACGGGACTCATTATGCAGATAATTAACATATCATGTCAATAAGAGACCTCAAATTTTTCCAAATTCCCCTAAGCTAAAGAGAGTCAGACCGCCTATCCTCAGCCCTTCATCCCCATGTCCCAAACCCAAGACATTCTTACGCAAATTCCCGGTCATCCCTGGCGAGGTTTACAAAACGCCGATCGCCGTTGGAGTCAACTACGCCAAACCCCTCCCCCCAGTCCTCAGGTGGTTCAGGACTCCTCTCAACCCCTCGGCGATATCGATTGGGATGTGGTCATCTGTGGCGGAACCTTGGGAATCCTCCTGGGGGCGAGTTTAGCGCAACAGGGATGGCGAGTGGCGATTATTGAACGAGGCGTTCTCAAAGGACGGGACCAGGAATGGAACATCTCCCGCAGTGAATTGCAAACCTTTGTCGAGTTGGATCTGTTAACCCCCGAGGAATTGGACCGGGCGATCGCCAGCGAGTATAACCCAGCCCGAGTCGCCTTTCCCGGAAGTCCCGAAATTTGGGTGCGCGACATCCTCAACATTGGCGTCGATCCCGTCTATCTCCTAGAAACCCTGAAACAGAAATTTCTCGCCGCTGGGGGAACGCTTCTGGAACAGACGAGTTTCCAAAATGTCGAGATTCACCCGGATGGAGTGCAGATTATCACCGATGGCCAATCCCTCACCAGTCGCCTACTTCTCGATGCAATGGGCCATTTTTCGCCAATTATCCAACAGATTCGCGGCCAGCAACGGCCCGATAGTGTCTGTCTGGTGGTGGGAACCTGCGCCCAGGGCTATCCTAAGAATGAGACAGGAGATTTATTCGTCTCCTTCACCCCCATTCTCAACCAATGTCAGTATTTCTGGGAAGCCTTCCCCGCCCGAGATGGACGCACCACCTATTTATTTACCTATCTCGATACCCATCCCGATCGCTTTAGCTTAGAGTTTTTCTTTGACGAGTATCTACGACTCCTCCCCGAGTATCAAAAGTGTCAACTCGATCAACTCGACTTCAAACGGGCCTTATTTGGGATGTTCCCCAGTTATCGAAGTTCCCCAGTGCGATCGCCCTTTCCCCGGCTTCTCCCCATTGGCGACAGTAGCGGAAGTCAATCACCCTTAAGTTTCGGGGGTTTTGGGGCCATGGTCCGTCACCTGAAGCGCCTAACTGAAGGAGTGAGTGAGGCCTTAACCGCCGATTGTTTAGATGTCCAATCCCTGGCCCTCCTGCAACCCTATCAACCCAATCTCTCGGTCACTTGGCTATTCCAAAAAACCATGACCGTGGGCGCAACGGAAATCGTTAAGGATGACCAGGCCATCAATGCGTTATTAGCGGCGGTATTTCAAGCCATGGAAGCGGCGGGAGATGAGGTATTACGTCCCTTTTTGCAAGATGTCGTCCAATTTGGCAGTTTATCTCAAGCCCTATTTCGCACTTCGATTTCTAGCCCTCTAACGGTGGCGAAAGTGGTTCCTCAAGTGGGAATTTCCCCGTTACTCGATTGGCTACGTCACTATCTGGCGTTGGGAGGCTATCAGGCCCTGAGTCCTCTGGGGCGGGCGATCGGCAACTCTCCCTTTAACCCGGACAACTCTCGCCAACGCTATTATCTTCATCGTTGGTCAGATGCATGGACCTATGGATCTGGGGGCGACTATCACCTGTAATTTAAATCACACTTAGGCATCAAAGTCAATATTTTGATATAATTCTTTTAGGCTAAGTTCAACTCCTACAGACCCTAAAGTTACAGGCTGTTCAAGGTCTTTGTATTCAGTCATCAACCATTGATTAGAACTTTGTTTAAGATGCTGTTCCACATATAGTTTAGACTGGTCAATCAGCAGATATTCTCGAAACGTGGGAATGGTTCGATAGGCGGCAAACTTTTCACTGAGGTCATAGTTTCGGGTTGAGTCCGATAGAACCTCGGCAATGAAAACTGGATTGATGACCGTATCCTTTCGACCCTCTTGAAGTTCGATAGGAGTTGGGAGAACCATAATATCAGGATAAGTATAAAGGTTCGCTTGAGGAAGCCAAAGGCGCTGATCTGCTAAAAATAGACGATAGGGCTT
This sequence comes from Phormidium sp. PBR-2020, assembly GCA_020386575.1. Lineage (GTDB taxonomy): Bacteria > Cyanobacteriota > Cyanobacteriia > Cyanobacteriales > Geitlerinemataceae > Sodalinema. The sequence goes on from CP075902.1 coordinate 2,835,644, forward strand.
TCCAGCCAGCGCCAGACTCAGGAGTACAGTTAAGGCCCGGATCAGTTCATTGTGATTTGGCGTTTCTCCGGTCATTTCAACAATCTCCCCATTGCGATATTCATGGCGAACTGAAGCATTTTCTTCTAATTCCAGATACTCAGCAGCGGTGTAAGTTTGAGTATCGTTTTGAGTTGAGGTCGCCACCATGTTAGTAATCTCCTATAATTCTGCCAGTTCATGGATCTGGGGATGACTCCCCCTGATAGACTGATTCCCACTTAGATATCAAATTTAATGTTTTTGTACAAACCATTTAAACTCAGTTCAATACCCAAAGACTCTAAAAATATAGACTGTTCGGGGTCTTTATATTCCGTCATCAACCATTGATTAGAAGTTTGTTTAAGATGCTGTTCTACATATAGTTTAGACTGGTCGATTAACAGATACTCTCGAAAAGTGGGAATGGTTCGATAGGCTGCAAACTTCTCGCTGAGGTCATAGTTTCGAGTTAATTCCGAGAGGACTTCGGCAATAAAGACCGGGTTTGTTACCGTATCTTGGCGATTATCCTGTAACGCAATGGGTTTCGGGACTACCATCACATCAGGATAAGTATAAAAGTTGCGATCGCCCACCCAGAGACGAACATCAGTTCCCAAAATTTCATACAGGTCTCCCTGTAAGTTCTGCATGAGCAGAAAAATCAAACTTAAGGTCAGTTTATTATGATTAACCGTTCCCCCAGGCATTTCAACAATTTCTCCATTGCGATATTCATGGCGAACTGAAGCATTTTCTTCTAATTCCAGATACTCAGCAGCGGTGTAGGTTTGCGTTGAGGTTACTACCATAGTCATTTTTTCCTGTTGGAGCAAAATTGCATTTCATAGATTCACGAACCGGAGGGTTCAGAGGGAAAAATAGAGGAGAGTTCCACCTCAAACTCAGGAAATAGAGGCGACGTTAGGCGATCGCCCTCTAGCAAGGTCTGAACCCGCTGGAGTTGGGCATCCTGACGACGATACACCTCCAGGGTTTTCAGCCACCAATTCACCAGCCAGTATTCCTGAACCCCATAGAGAGAATAGAGTTTTAACTTCACCTCGCGATCGCGCTGTTCATTAGTTTCCCCTTGAGAGAGAACCTCCACCACAAACTCCGGGGCCACCGTAAAATGTCCCGACGCATCCACCCCAGTCTCTAACCGAGATTGACTGATCCAGACCAAATCAGGAATCACCGCATCCCGAGGACTGAAAATCAGCCCTGGAGTGGCGATCGGCTGACCGAGTCCAGTTTTCCGAGACCAAACCTCGAGTTCAAACTGGAGATTACCACTAACCTCCTGATGACGAAAATGAGGGGCGCGAGTCACAAAGAGTTCTCCATCAATGATTTCATAGCGAGTCCAGCCCCCATCATCGGGCATCACATCGAGATCGCGAATCGTCCAAACTTCGGTGGGTGTGACCATGGGGAGTCCTCATGAAAATACAACCTAAATTAACGAACCGGAGATTTAAAAGGGGAAAATAGAGGAGAGTTCCACCTCAAACTCAGGAAATAGAGGCGACGTTAGGCGATCGCCCTCTAGCAAGGTCTGAACCCGCTGGAGTTGGGCATCCTGACGACGATACACCTCCAGGATTTTCAGCCACCAATTCACCAGCCAATACTCCTGAACCCCATAGAGAGAATAGAGTTTTAACTTCACCTCGCGATCGCGCTGTTCATTCGTGTCTCCTTGAGAGAGAACCTCCACCACCAACTCCGGGGCCACCGTAAAATGTCCCGACGCATCCACCCCAGTCTCTAACCGAGATTGACTGATCCAGACCAAATCAGGAATCACCGCATCCCGAGGACTGAAAATCAGCCCTGGGGCTTGAAAGGTATTCCCCAATCCCGTTGTTTCGGACCAAATTTCTAGACGAACCTGAAGCTTAGTGGCGACAGCTTGATGACGAAAATGAGGGGCGCGAGTCACAAAGAGTTCTCCATCAATGATTTCATAGCGAGTCCAGCCCCCATCATCGGGCATCACATCGAGATCGCGAATCGTCCAAACTTCGGTGGGTGTGACCATGGGGAGTCCTCATTAAAACAAAACCAAAACAAACCTAAAACAAATAGGGCATAGACCCAGCCCGTTCATCCAAGACTGACCCTATACCCTATGCTAAGCCAAACTAACCCCACTTAGGAGGTCTCAAATAATCATGACTCCTCACCGGCTAAGCGCATCTCCGCCCGAACCATCGACTCCCCTAAAATCCGTTCAATCTTGAAGCCAAGATGTTCAGAAATGCGTTGCATGGCCCGGTTATCCGAGAGAATTTCAGCAAAGACCAAATCAACACCTTCCGCGCGGGCAATTTCAATCGAACGGCGAGTCATTTCCGTCCCTAAGCCCTGATGCTGGAAGCGATCGCTCACCAACAAGGAATACTCCGCATCACGGGTTCCGTGAATCAAACTCAAGCGGGCCACCCCAACGAGTTCATGTTCTCCCGTCTCAGGATTACGATAGTCTGCAATCAGGGCCATTTCCTGATCGTAATCAATAAAACACAGGCGGGAGAGGCGTTCATGAGTCACCCGACGATTGAGTTGAAAGGCGTAGGCGTAGCGGAGATACACACTTTCATCCGAGAGGCTTTCGTGAAACTTCACCGCCATCGGTTCATCTTCCGGGCGGATGGGGCGAATCGTCACCTCCCGTCCATCGCGAACCGTCCAGCGTCCCACATACTGACTAGGATAGGGGCGAATCGCCGGTTTCGGTAAATGAGCCACATCCGTATCCGGTGGATGGAGAACCACCCGCGCATCCAGAGAAATCAAGCGGTCTGGACTGGCCAGCAGAGGATTGACCTCAATTTCTTTGATCCAGGGCTGTTCCACCACCAGATAGGAAAAGCGCACTAACAGTTGTTCGAGGGCGGCGAGATCAATGGGATCGCGGCCGCGAATCCCTTTGAGGGCGGTATAGATTTTGGTGTTTTCCATCAAACGCCGGGCCAGAGTGGTATTTAGGGGGGGGAGGCCCAGGGCGCGATCGCGGAACACCTCCACCAACTGTCCCCCCGTTCCAAATAGCAACACCGGACCAAACTGAGGATCTAAACTACTGCCAATAATCAGTTCATAGCCGTCGAGTTTCAACATCGGCTGAACCGTCACCCCATGGAAATCTTCCTCACTATGGAGTTCACTGACGCGATCGCGAATCCGTTGATAGGCCTTCTCCACCGCCTCTTCGTCATTGAGGTTCAGTTGTACCCCTCCCACATCCGTCTTATGGGTGATGGTTTCCGAGAGGAGTTTCAACACCACCGGATAGCCCATATCCTTGGCGGCGGCTATGGCCTCCTCCACCGTCTTAGCGATGCGAGTTTCAACAATGGGGATGTCATAACTGGCCAGGAGTTGCTTCGACTCAAACTCCGTTAACAGAGTCCGCCCAGCATCTCGGACGGTCTGAATAATCATATGGGCTAAGGGAAGGCGGCCTGCCGTTTCCTCCTCCTCATCATCCTGCACCAACATGGGCGTTTCATACAAACTGCGCAAATTACGGGTGTAGCGCCACATATAGTTAAACATCCGCACCGCCGTATCGGGATACGGGAACGCCGGGATATTGGCCTGATTGAGAATCCGGGCCCCCGCTTCCACATCCGCCCCCCCCATCCAACTGGCAAAGATAGGCTTTTTGTTGCGGCCTTCCATGGGACAGGCTTTCAGTTTCTCCGCCGTCTCCGTGGGGGAGGTCATGGCTTGAGGCGTTAAGACCACAATCAAGCCATCACTATTGGGATCTTGCACCGCCACTTGTAAGGCCTTGGCATAGCGATCGGGATCGGCATCCCCCAAAATATCAATGGGGTTGCCATGACTCCATTGAGGCGGCAAAATCTCATCGAGACGTTCCAAGGTTTCTGGGGCCAATTCCGCCAGTTTGCCTCCCTCGGTAATTAGAGTATCCGTGGTGAGAACACCGGGACCTCCCGCGTTGGTCAAAATCGTTAAACGGGGGCCTTTCGGGCGCGGTTGTTTAGCCAACAGTTCCGCCATATAGAACAAATGGGCCAGGTGATACACGCGCAATACCCCTGACCGTCGGAATGCGGCATCCAAGACCTCATCACTCCCCGCCAACGCCCCAGTATGGGAGGCAGCAGCCTTAGCAGCAGCTTCAGTACGTCCCGCTTTAATGACAATAATCGGCTTACTGAGGGCAACTTCTCGGGCCGCCGAAAGGAAGGCCCGGGCATCGCCAATGGACTCCATATAGATGACAATGCTTTCCGTGCGGGGATCATCGCCAAGGTAGTAGATGAGATCCCCCCAACCCACATCTAACATTGACCCCAAGGAGACAAAGGCACTGAAGCCCACATTAGATTGAAAACTCCAGTCTAAAATGGAGGTACACAGAGCGCCACTCTGGCTAATAAAGCCCACACTTCCGGGACGGGCCATGGAACCGGCAAAGGTGGCATTAAGCCCGGACAAGGGACTCATGACTCCCAAGCAGTTGGGTCCGACAATACGCATTTTGCCCCGAGCGGCTTCCAAGATTTGTCGTTCGAGTTCCCGGCCCGCTTCGCCCACTTCCTTAAATCCCGCCGAGAGGATAATCGCCCCACGCACGCCAGCGGCGACACATTGGCGAATCAGATCCGGGACAGTGGGGGCGGGGGTGGCAATGACCGCTAAATCCACTTGGGCGGGGACGGAGGCAATGTCAGGATAGGCTTTAATCCCCAGGACGCTACTGCGTTTAGGGTTCACCGGGAACACCGTCCCCCCAAAGGGATGACTGACGAGGTTCCACAGCAACGTCCGTCCCACACTGTTGGGCTTTTCTGTCGCGCCAATTACCGCAACATTGGTCGGCGTAAAAATGGCTCGCAGTAAATCACTTTGAGACCGCAAAACATCATGGGCTGGATCGGTTTTATAGGGAATTGTCGTAACCATAAGTTTACTCCATTAAAAAACGATTTTCAGGACAGTTGAATGGCAATTCAAGGGCTGGAATCATGGATCAACAGGACTGAGCCAAGTTCCCGGAACTCCACTAGCGTCATGACATTTGCCCTTATACCCTCCTGGGACAAGTGACCGAGAGTTAAGGCATGATATGCCCTCAGTCTCCATTGGCTTCAGTGTACCGGCTGTTCCGGAAACAATGCTAAATTTTAAGATAGTTTTACTATTGCTTCATGTTGATTAGAAAAAGTTGCAAAACTTAGGTCAGACTTGCTACATTTTAAGGCTCTACTGGATTGAAGGTAGTGTAGCGGATCACAAATCAAGGGGGGGCAGGTCTGAAAATAAGCTAGCATCTCCTGAAAGGCGCTCAGGGAGAGAGTCTGACTTTAGATGACGGCTCATGACCCAAGATGGCCCAAGATCTAACCTCGGTTCAGATTGCCCTCGGGTCACCAACCCGAGTACAACCGATATCCCCCACCTTGTGACCCCCTACGCTAGCCTTGATCATGTCTTGTTTACCCACCATGTTCCCTGGTTTCCTACGCCTATGAATGTCCGTCATGCTCACTCGAATGACCTCTCGGCGATTGTAGGAATTTATAATGCCGCTATTCCAGGGCGAATGGCGACGGCCGATTTAGTCCCAGTATCCGTTGAGAGTCGCCGTCCTTGGTTTGCAGGTCATTCTCCTCATCAATATCCTCTCTGGGTGACGGAACGAGATAATCGGGTGGTGGGTTGGCTTAGTTTTCGCCCGTTTTATGGTCGGCCGGCTTATAAAGCGACGGCGGAACTGGCGATTTATATCGACCCAGAATATCAGCGACAAGGGTTGGGACGCTTCCTTTTGGATTTAGCGGTGGCCAATGCTCCCATGTTGGATCTCAAGACACTCCTAGCATTTGTGTTTGCTCATAACTTGGCGAGTTTGGGTCTGTTTGAGCAGGCGAAGTTCCAGGAGTGGGGCTATTTGCCGAGGATTGCTCAACTCGATGGTGTGGAACGAGATTTGATGATTTTAGGGCATCGACTGGGGTCTGGGCGATCGCCGGTGAAGGAGCAGTCTGGTTCTGAGTTTCGGGACTCCGCTCAAGGTGAGGATGGACTCTGAAGAGATGATTTTTTAGTGGACTTTTCCACAGTTTTTCCACAGTTTTTGACCTCGGGTAGCCAGGAAGAAAAGCTGATTAATTCAACTTTTCCACAGTTTCCACAGGAGCCTGAGTTAAGACATTTTTTCTGAAAATTTAACCCTTGTTAACCTTAGATAGAACTGCTGATAGAACGGTCAAGCTACGGAGGATTTGTAACATATTGTGACGTTTCTCGGGATGACTGGGTTGATTTTTAGGTAAAAGCTTGACAAATCCCCCGTCTGTGCTATGCAAAAGACTATAGTAGTATAGTATCTATCACTGCCTGAGAACTATCACAAATGTGAGGTTCCGGGGGGTTGGCTGGCGGCGTTATCTCCTCTGAGATAGGCAGGTTTGCATCAAGCCAATTCGGAAACTGTCTGCGATCGCGAAACAGTTGACCCTGGTTTTACATCAATACTCCTAGACATACCCGCGCCCTCAAGTATCCACCCCCGACCTTGGCCATCGTCTCATCTTAATCATTATGAAACCCTTACGAAACCTATTGTGCTTCCTATTGGGGACAAGCCTGTTCCTGAGCCTAAACCTATTTTTGCCCAACCTGCCCCTATTGCGTCAGCGAGCCGTAGCCGCTCAGCCGCTCCATGACCTAGTGGTTCATAAATCCATTAGCTTCAAAACCCATCCTGAGATGAGCGGAAGCGGGGAAAAATCCCTGAAAGCCCTGCCATCGAGGGGCGATCGCCAACTGGCCCAGCGATCGCTGCTGCAAGAACAAGGCCGTTTAACCAACCGCAGTCGCCGCCTACGAGATGGCAGTCGCTACAATATCTACGAATTTTCAGGCAATGCCGGGCAAGAAGTTCGCATTCAACTCGAAAGCTCAGACTTTGATACCTATCTCATTCTCGTTGGCCCCAACGATCAGCCCCTAGCGGAGAACGACGATCGCGCTCCTGGGGATACCAACTCAGAACTGGTACTGAGTCTGCCGGAGACAGGAACCTATCGCATTATTGCCAACGCCCTCAATTCTCGGGGTCGAGGCAACTACGAGCTGGCCCTGTACCCCGTTGGCTCGACCAATACCGCCCAGCAAAAACCCGACCCCAATGCACCTCGGGAACCCGCCGCCCCCGTTTCCCTCAATGAGCGCGAAGCCCTACTGGCCCAGGGCGATCGCTACCATCTCCAGGGGAATTTTCGGGAAGCCGAACGGCTCTATCGTCAAGCAAAACCGGAGTTTCCCGCCGAAGGAACCATCCAAATTGCCGAAGCCATCACGGAGGATCAACTCTCCCCAGCCGGTCGCGTTTATTGGAATAATGTTCAAGAGGGCCTAGCCGAAAACCGCGAATCTCAGGTTGAAGCCTCCTTAGATCTCCTCTTTGCAGAAGCCCCCGGCTTTGCACCTCCCTATACCCTCATTGCCCAACGCCATCTCGACGAAGGAAACACCGACGAGGCGATCGCCTTCCTCGAAGACGCCACCACTCGCTTCCCCGGTTCCTATGAACTGGCGCGAATGCTAGCCGAAACCCTACGAGCCGATGGACAACGCCTAGAAGCCTCCATCGCCGCCCGGGAATTTGCCATTGTCAACCCCGAACATCCCCAAGCTGGGGCCATGACAGAATTAGCAGAAGATTATCTCAGCAGTTTCCGGGGTCGTCTACGGGAAAGTATTGCCCTACGGGGTTTGGGTGGCTTAGCCGTGGGGGTGTTAACCGGACGCACCGGCTCCACCGTGTTTCAAGCCATTAACCTCGCTCAGCTGATGCTGGCCGGAGAATCTCGCCTCGGGGCGCAAATCGCCGAACAGTTACAAGGTCAATTGCGGATGGTGAATGACCCAGAAATTCTCGGCTATGTGGATGAATTGGGTCAAGAGGTGGCCCGCTATATGGGACGAGATGAATTTGACTATGAGTTTTTCGTGGTCGATGACGAGACTCTCAACGCCTTTGCCCTGCCTGGTGGTAAAGTCTTCGTCAACACCGGCGCAATTTTAGCGGCAAACTCCGAGGCGGAATTGGCGGGGTTACTCGGCCATGAAGTGGGTCATGCGGTATTGTCTCACGGCTTCCAGCGGGTGGTCACCAATAATCTCTTGGCGAACCTCGCTCGGGAAATTCCCTTTGGTAACTTGTTGGGAACCTTGGTGAGTTTGGACTACAGCCGTAAACATGAACGCCAGTCCGACATTATTGGTACTCGGGTGATTCACAGTGCCGGGTATGCGGCGGATGGCTTACGCAACTTCATGCAAACTCTACGGGAGCGTCATGGCGGTGGTCCTGCAATTCCCTATCTCTCCACTCACCCGGCCCCGCGCACTCGGGTGCGTTATATGGAGGAGTTGATTGAGCGGAATAATTACAACCGCTACAGCTTTGAAGGGGTGGAACGTCACGCTCAGATTAAGGCACGGTTGTCTTAGTTTTCGTTTGATTTTTTGACCAGTGGCCGTAACGTCTTTCGGGGCGTTACGGTTTTTTTGCACCCTTTGCTGTTTAAGGGAGTTGGGGATCGATATCGATCTGGCCATCCGTTACCGATCGATATCGATCCAGTAAAATGGATTATCTGAGATTAAGACTTGATAGTGCAGCAACCTGAGATTGACTTTCAGTCCTATTTACAGTCCATCCGGGACGATGACAACTATCAGGAATGGGAAGAGGTGTACACCCCCACAACCCTGGAAGATCGGCAGCAAGTATCCGCGCCGGAGACGGTCACGCCTCGCCAACGGCGGTTGTCCTCGCGGTTGAAGTTGCGCGCGGGGATCGTGAAGCCCCAGCAACAGGGGCAAGAGAATCGCCCTGATGAATCCCCGCAACACAAAGAGCAGGTTGAGGAATGGGATGTTTTGGACGGGTTGCGCCACTATGCGGCGGATCATGTGGTCTTGATTGGGAAACCAGGATCGGGAAAGTCCACCTCTCTAGAACGGCTACTCTGGGAGGAGGCAGAGCGGGCGTTGCACGATGCCAAGGCTCAGATTCCGGTGTTGGTGAAGTTACGGCGCTGTAGCAGCACAATCGAAAAACTGATTCGAGATTTTCTGGTGGGGCATCAGGTTACTCTGGAAATTCACCAAATTGAGGAACTATTGCGCCAGGGTAAGTTCTTGTTGTTGCTCGATGGCTTGAATGAGTTACCGGAAGCCTTCAGAACAGAGATGGTGAATTTCCGCGATCGCTATCACCGTACGACAGCCATGATTGTCTCAACGCGGGAGTTATCTGTCGGCGGCATTCTGGGTATTGAGAAGACCCTGAAAATGTTGCCCCTGAGGGAAGCGCAAATGCGGGAGTTTGTGCGGGGGTATTTGGGTGAGGAGGGCGATCGTCTGTTTGAGCAGCTTCGAGGTGACAGGCTACGGAAGTTTGCGGAAACGCCCCTGTTATTATGGATGCTCTGCCGAGTGTTTCATGAGTATGGTCAGGTTCCCACGAATTTGGGGTTGGCATTTCGGGAGTTTGCACAACTTCATGATCAAGAGATCCAAGCGGATGCTGCAACAGATTCGAGAGAACAGTGGTCGAAGCTGCTGCGCCATCTAGCTTTTGTGATGATGCAGGGGGAAACGCCCACGGACTTGCGGCTCTCGATTCCCAGGGAGGAAGCTGAAAACTGTTTAACGGAGTATTTGCAGCAAAAGGGTCGGGCAAATCCCAGAGATTGTGCAGAACGCTGGCTCAAGGATCTGCTGAAATACCACCTGATTCAACTGGTGATTCAAGAAAATTTTGAGGAACACCTGGAGTTTCGCCACCAACTGATTCAGGAATATTATGCGGCGGAAGAATTACTGCGACGCTTGCCCCATCTGAGCGATGAGGAACTGAAGCGGGATTATCTCAACTATCTCAAGTGGACAGAACCGGTGGCATTAATGTTGGCGCTGCTGGATGAGGAAGCCACCGCCTTGCAAGTGGTTAGGTTGGCGATGGATGAGGTGGATTTAATCTTGGGGGCACGGCTGGCGGGGGAGGTGCAGCTGGCGTTGCAAGCCACTACCGTCGGTTGGATTGACGAGAAGGAATTACCCGTTAAGCTCAAAGTTCAATGCTGGGAGGTAAGCCATTCCGAGCAAGCGGTTGAGGGGTTGCTCGCTGCACTCAAGAACTCAGGGGAGCAGGTGCGTATGAAAGCCGCCAAGGCCTTGGGAAACATCGGCAGTGAGAAAGCCGTTAAGGGGTTGCTCGCTGCACTCCAGGACTCAGAGAAGCAGGTGCGTTGGAAAGCCGCCGAGGCCTTGATAAAAATCGGCGGTGAGCAATCGGTTGAGGGGTTGCTTGCTGCACTCCAGGACTCAGACAGATATGTGCGTATGGAAGCCACCGAGGCCTTGGGAAACATCGGCAGTGAGCAAGCGGTTGAGGGGTTGCTCGTTGCACTCCAGGACTCAGACAACGATGTGCGTGAGAAAGCCGCCGAGGCCTTGGGAAACATCGGCATTGAGCAAGCGGTTGAGGGGTTGCTCGCTGCACTCCAGGACAAGATCTACTATGTGCGTTCGGAAGCCGCCGAGGCCTTGGGAAACATCGGCAGTGAGAAAGCCGTTAAGGGGTTGCTCGCTGCACTCCAGGACAATGTGCGTGAGAAAGCCGCCGAGGCCTTGGGAAAAATCGGCAGTGAGCAAGCGGTTGAGGGGTTGCTTGCTGCACTCCAGGACTCAGAGAAGCAGGTGCGTTGGAAAGCCGCCGAGGCCTTGGGAAAAATCGGCATTGAGGAAGCCGTTGAGAAGTTGCTCGCTGCACTCCAAGACTCAGACCGGGTTGTGCGTAGAGAAGCCACCGAGGCCTTGGGAAACATCGGCAGTGAGCAAGCGGTTGAGGGGTTGCTCGTTGCACTCCAGGACTCAGACAACGATGTGCGTAGGACTGCAGCCTATGCCTTGGGAAAAATCGGCGGTGAGCAAGCGGTTGAGAAGTTGCTCGCTGCACTCGAGGACTCAGACCGGCTTGTGCGTAGGACTGCCGGCGATGCCTTGGAAAACATCGGCATTGAGGAAGCGGTTGAGGGGTTGCTCGCTGCACTCGAGGACTCAGACTGGCTTGTGCGTATGCGTATGGAAACCGCCTATGCCTTGGGAAAAATCGGCGGTGAGCAAGCGGTTGAGGGGTTGCGCGTTGCACTCCAGGACTCAGACAGATATGTGCCTAGGACTGCCACCTATGCCTTGGGAAAAATCGGCAGTGAGCAAGCGGTTGAGGGGTTGCTCGCTGCACTCCAGGACTCAGACAACGATGTGCGTAGGACTGCTGCCTATGCCTTGGGAAAAATCGGCATTGAGGAAGCCGTTGAGAAGTTGCTCGCTGCACTCCAGGACTCAGACAGATATGTGCGTAGGACTGCCGGCGAGGCCTTGGAAAACATCGGCATTGAGGAAGCGGTTGAGGGGTTGCTCGCTGCACTCCAGGACTCAGACAACGATGTGCGTATGGAAACCGCCTATGCCTTGGGAAACATCGGCGGTGAGCAAGCGGTTGAGAGGTTGCTCGCTGCACTCCAGGACTCAGAGAAGCAGGTGCGTTGGAAAGCCGCCGAGGCCTTGGGAAAAATCGGCAGTGAGCAAGCGGTTGAGGGGTTGCTTGCTGCACTCCAGGACAAGATCTACTATGTGCGTAGGGAAGCCACCGAGGCCTTGGGAAAAATCGGCAGTGAGCAAGCGGTTGAGGGGTTGCTTGCTGCACTCCAGGACAAGGACTCAGACGAAGATGTGCGTAGGGAAGCCACCGAGGCCTTGGGAAAAATCGGCGGTGAGCAAGCGGTTGAGGGGTTGCTCGCTGCACTCCAGGACTCAGACTACAAGGTGCGTGAGACTGCCACCGAGGCCTTGGGAAAAATCGGCGGTGAGCAAGCGGTTGAGGGGTTGCGCGTTGCACTCAAGGACTCAGACGAAGATGTGCGTGAGACTGCCGCCTATGCCTTGGGAAAAATCGGCGGTGAGCAAGCGGTTGAGGGGTTGCGCGTTGCACTCCAGGACTCAGAGAAGCAGGTGCGTATGACTGCCGCCGAGGCCTTGGGAAAAATCGGCAGTGAGCAAGCGGTTGAGGGGTTGCTTGCTGCACTCCAGGACAAGGACTCAGACGAAGGTGTGCGTAGGACTGCTGCCTATGCCTTGGGAAAAATTGGCAGTGAGGAAGGGGTTGAGGGGTTGCTTGCTGCACTCAAGGACTCAGGCTGGTATGCGCGTATGACTGCCGCCCAGGACTTGGGAAACATCGGTGATGCTCGACCGTTGAGTGATCTTTGGCAGTTATATCGCAAGCGACGGGATTTTTACCTATGGAATGCCATTACTCAAATCCAAAACCACTGCCAGTTCTATAACTACGAACTCTGGCAAGTCTATCGAGAATCACAGAAGAACAACAATCTCCCCATTCTGACTAGAGGTAGCTCCTCCTCCAGCATCTACAATATCAAGCAAGTCGGCATTCTTAATACAGGCGACGTCACCATCGACGGCGATCAGATTGGAGAGCAACCCCCATGACTCAACATCCAGCCTATCAACAACTGGTGCTTGACACCCTTTGCACCAACCTGAAAGACCCCATCCCGGTCATTCGCGCTAAAGCGGCTCAAGCTCTGGGTAAAATCGGCAACGAACAGGCAATTCCTCCATTGCTGCAACAGTTCAACGACCCTGATCCTGAGGTGCGTCGGGAGGTGGCAGAGGCATTAGGACGGCTCGGAAGTGAACAGGCAATTTCTGCATTACGACAACTCCTTGAAGATCGCGAACCTAATGTCCGTAGCCATGCCGCCAAAGCCTTAGGCAACATCGGCAGTGAACAGGCGATTCCCGCATTACTACCACTCCTCAAAGATTCTCAATCTCATGTCCGTAGCCATGCCGCTGAAGCCTTAGGCAACATTGGCAGCGAACAGGCAATTTCAGGCTTGCTCAGTCTTTTGACTGACTCTGATGTAACCGTTCGACAAACGGCTGCGATCGCCCTCGGCCACCTTCCGGGTTCAACGGTTCTCACGCCGTTACTTGACACTCTGCAACAGCCGAATCCGATCCTACGCCAAACTGCCGCGATCGCCCTCGGACAACTCAATCAAGATGTTGCCATTCCTGCCCTGGTTCAATTGCTAAATGACCCGGATACTCAAGTCCGTGAATCTGCAATCGAAGCATTAGGGAAACTGGGAAGCGCAGTGGATCAATCCGTTGCCTAGGATGAACAGACGTGACCCTAGAGAACCGTCAAATCATTATCGAAACCCTCTGTACCTTACTCACAGATACAACAAATAGCAGCACAATTCGCATTTGTGCAGTACAATCTCTAGGTCGGTTAGGTGCAGAAACAAGCATCCCATTACTCTGTCAACTTGTGCTGGAAGAGTCTGACACCAATCTTCGCCTCGCGGTCATGGATGCTTTAGTGATGATCGCTCAATCCCCATTTTCTCAACTCATGTCTGAACAATCTAAAAATCAACCCATTTTCAAGATCAATCAAGTCGGTAACATCAACAGTGGAGATGTGACGATCTCAGGCAATCAAGTTGGGATTCAGCATAACTATGCTCCAGAAGCCAAGACTAAACCTGACCAACAGCTTGCTCGGCTCCTCAGCAAACTGCGGGACAAATACCCCAACAAAACTGACGCAGAACTCTTTGAAATTCTGCTCAATGGCTTTGCCACTATGCCCCAAAACAATCCCCAAAACTGGCAACGCTGGCAAGATAGTTTCAGCATCCTTTTTGCAGGGGTGGTCGAAGCTGCCAAAATCTCAGTTCCCATTGCAGGCATCCCCATCGAAGTCCTCAAGCGGCTTTATGAAATTTACGATCGCAACCGCAAACAACTGCCAGAAAACTAGCACAACTCATATCTGTTTAGATATCCAACCCGTTATCGACTCACTAGAAGCAGGGGATTGACCCAGAAATCGGAATTTATAGCCAGCTAATCGCAAATTACCATTCGCCCCGAAATGATGATATAACCGAAGTAGATGGTTCACCAGCCGGCTACAACACTCTCATGCAGGAGAGGTTAGGATGACGCAATCACTTCCGTCTAAACTCTATGCAGAAGCCATCGTGCGATCGCCCGCCCGAACGTCCCTGTTGTCCGAAACCACTCCCCTGACCCCCGAAGCGATCACCCAGTTTTATGGCGATCGCCGCACCCTTGACTGTGCCTGCGATCGCCTCGCCGCCGCCGGGTTTGAAGTCCTACAAGTTGGCAATCTCTCCATCAGTATCGCCGCCCCAGCAGACACCTACGAACGAGTCTTTCAGACGACACTCCGTCACGTTGAGCGTCCCGTCATCAAAGAACGAGCCAGAGAAACCACCGCCACCTTCATCGATGCGGCGGACAGCCAACAATTTGGCAAAATTGACACGGAAAACAGCTCCTTAGCTGAGTTCTTAGATGGGGTCGCCATTAATGAACCGGTGTACTATCTGGGATATCCCTCTCCCTCGCCAACCCCCCCCAGCGTCCGTCAAACCTATCTCCAAGTTCCCGACGGTCTCGCCCAAGCCTTAAACGCCCAATCTCTCCATGAGCAAGGCATCTGCGGTCAAGGAACCCATGTGGTGATGGTGGATACGGGATGGTACCGACATCCCTATTTTGCTCAACATAACTATCACGTAGACGTGAAGTTAGCCCCCGGTTCCGATTCCCCTGACTGGGATCATCATGGCCATGGAACGGGGGAGTCGGCGAATCTGTTGGCGATCGCCCCCCAAACACAATTAACTGTGGTCAAAGCCGATGTGGCGCTCAAGGGCAAATTCCGCAATGTTAACTCCATTGCTGCCTTTCGCACCGCCGCCCATCTCCGTCCTGATATTATTTCCTGTAGTTGGGGAACAGATATCCGCTATCCTCCCATCTCCGCCTACAATCGTCTCCTCGCCGCCACTGTTGTCGATGCCATTCATGAGGGGATTATTGTGGTTTTTGCCGCCGGGAATGGTCACTGGGGCTTTCCTGCCCAACATCCCAATGTTTTGTCCGTGGGGGGGGTCTATTTACACCTGGATGGTCCCTTAAAGGGTCAGTTAGAAGCCAGTAATTATGCCAGTGCGTTTAACAGTCCCCTGTATCCAAAACGGGGGGTTCCCGATGTCTGCGGCTTAGTGGGACAACGGCCCGATGCCAGTTATATTATGCTCCCCGTTCCCCCAGGGAGTCGCATTGATAAAAACCGCGCCCTCGCCGGGGATGAAACGGAGTCTAATGACGGCTGGGCGGCGTTTAGTGGCACCTCGGCAGCAGCTCCCCAAATTGCTGGAATTTGTGCTTTAATACGGCAGATGGCTCCAAGGTTATCGCCGTTTCAGGTTAAGGAAATTCTGCAAAAAACGGCTCGCGATGTCCAGTCGGGGGGATGCCATCCAGCCGCTGGGGGCTATCGGTCTCAGCCGGGGTTTGATTTGGCGACTGGGGCCGGTTTAGCGGATGCAGGGAGTGCGATCGCGTTTCTCACTCAGAGGCGGTTTTCAACGCATCAGAGGGGCAATTACGATGTTTATCAGTCATCAATTCGGAGGGAACCTCAAATGTCAGATTTTCCTAAGCTACGCCAAAATTTGGAAACGCTTATTGTTGAGTTTAATGAGCTTCTGCAAGAGAAGTTTGAAGCCGGGGATATTGAGGCAGTTGAGCTAAGTCTTTCTGAGGGTAACTTTGTCAGGCGATCACCGAAAACTCGCGGTATTCTTGCCCTAGTAAAGTTGTTAAAAGAGTTAGATGACCCTGCCAACCTAGAATTGAAACACGTTTTCGCTGCCCAGAGTTTGTTGAAAATCCATCAATATCGCGAACTGGCGACGGAAGTATTGATTGAGGCAGTTACTCATGAATCTAAAAAGATTTCAGAGGCGGCAACTCAGGCTCTTGGTGAACTCATGAATTTAGGGCGAGTTTCAGAAGATTCAACTAATTGTTGCCAATCAGCCCCAGAAAATCCATCAATATTATTTGACGGTATGTCTATAGATTTGTTTTTTGAGACAAATCCAGGAGAGTATCGCAGATTTGGGACTGGAAAAAAACAACGTGATGGCTCTTATCTTGTACGTTTGACCTAGAGTTTAAATTTACAAGTAGTTATATGTTCATGGATAAATTTAAAACAAATTGAAAATTGCATTACGATAAGCGGGCTTAGTAGTGGAGAAAACTCATGAGGGTCACAGGGAGGGATCATATTATAGGCTTTCCCTCACTTCTCGCACTTACAGGGAGTGGGGCTGGGAGGGAAATGGGAAACGGAATCCGCACAAAGCAGAGTTTTCAAAACTGGATTCCGTATTACAGATATCGATGAGCTTAAAACGCATACGTCTGAAGCTAGAGACGAATCGCCCTCCCCTCGCCCTAAGGAAGAAGAGACTAGGGGGTGAGGGCGACCCCCCACTGAGGGGGTTGAAGAGTCTGGAGAAACGGCGACGGAGACAATGCAGAACCACAGACCAATAACGATCGCATGGCCCTGGAACAACCCACATAGAGTAAACGCCGTTGACTCTCTAAAAGAGCTTCATGTTCATCTTTAGGTCGATTACCCTCGGCGCGCGGTAGGATTCCCTTTTTCAAGCCCACCACCACTACAAAAGGAAATTCTAAACCTTTCGCGGAATGGAGGGTCAGAACTTTGATATGGGGGGCATTAAGCGCGATGGTATTCCCAGAAAGAGCTTTTGCGGTGAGTCCCAATTGGTTCAACGCCGTGGCGTACTTATCACAGAGGGCGTTATCGGGACAAAGCACTGCACTTCCATGGAGGGGGAGGCGATGATGACGGGCGGCATTGATTAAGAATCGGCGAATTCCCTCAACTTCTTGATTGAAATCATCGGTTTGCAAGACTTCAGGAAGAGGACCGCGCCCCATGTGTACATCAAGATCTCGATCAGGTCTGTGAACCTCTGTGTCATTAGCTTGACAATCGGCGAAAATGCGATCACAGGCGGCGATAATTTCAGGGGTATTGCGGTAGTTACGTCGTAACACTAAGGTTCGACCTTGGAAATTTAGGTCTTGATGGACTTGTTTCCAACTGAACCCCCGCTGATACAGAGATTGAGATCCATCAGCGGTGAAGTAAAGACCCTTGAAGTCAGGGACTAAAGCCAGCAAGATTCGCAACGCCACCGGCGAAAGGTCTTGGGCTTCGTCAATAATGATGGCATCAAATTGGGCCGGCTGTTGATGAACCCAATCCAGGACACGATGTCGTAGTTGTTCCCAAGTGATTTGATTCTGCTGGGCCATCTTCTTTTTCCAAGTTTGATAGAGTGACCACATTGCCTCTCGCTGTTTAGCTTGTAGGGCGACCCCCCGACCCCGACGAGAAATCTTGAGATAGTCTTCTAGGGTTTTGAGTCCATAGCCCTCAATCACAGAAAGGATTTCTTCTAACAGATAAACATCTCCTAATTTCTTCAGGAAGTCCTTGCGGGCGCTTTTGGAGAAAGGGTTTCCAGGAAATTCTGTGTCTGACAAGGCTTGGTGCAGACAATGGCGGGCTGATGAGTCTTTGGTCAGATTGGGTTGTTCGTAGGCTTGACAATAGAGGTGGTAGATGAGGGAATCCACTGTCCGCACTTCAACCCCAAGTTCCGAAGGGGGGTGTCCAAGAAGATCTTGTAGCAGTTCCTGGGAATAGCCGACTAGGGCTTTTGTATAGGTGGTAAAGAGTATCCGTTCATAGCCCCGATTTTTCAGAGTTCGCACCCGGTGAAGGGCTAGAGTGGATTTTCCTGTTCCCGCGGCCCCTTTGACGATGATGGGGTTATCCTGACCAAAATCACAGAGTTTTTGCTGTTCAGGTTCTAGTTTGAGAAGGAAACCGGTTAGTTCCCCGTTAAAGAGGCGCTCGAGGTTTTCTAAGTCGGGAAGGACGTATTCTCGCTGATTTGCGATTTCTTCTAGATTTCTGGGGTACAGATTATCCAGGACTCGCTCAACAATATTGTGGGGGATATTTAGGTCGAGGATGGCTTCGGCGTTGGGAACGTTTTGCAGGACTTGCCAGTAGTCTTGGGGAATTTTCCAGCGTTCTAGGCGGGTTCGCGTGAGGTTGAAGGGGAGGGCGCTTTTCAGTTCCGGTGGCCTGTCGGGAGTGGAGGGCGGATTAGGGAATAGGTTGGTTGAGAGATTTACGGAGACAGAAGGGGAAGGAGTGGTGGCGATTTGAGGCGGTCGGTTCTCGGGTGGGGGGTCGATATTGGGCGGTTCGGTTTCCGTCAGTTCGATCTCGTAGGTGCGATCATCTCGTTTACGGACACTGAGAAGTTTAACCCAACCGTCACCAATGCTATAAAAGAGTCGATAGTCTCCTAGTCGCAATCGATACACGGATTCTCGGTACCCTTTGAGTTTTTTCGCGTCTCCATTCCCAGAAATGGGATCTCGTTCCAGGATGCGAAACGCCCGTTCCAGCTTTTTTTGCGCGGCTTTTGGCAGGGCTAAGGACTCGTGGTAGAAGGTGGGTTTAAATGATAAGCTCCAGGAACTCATAAGGGCTAGGCTGTCCATATTGTGAAGATTATATCATGGTAACTTGTTGGCCACCGCTCTGGTGACAAAGGCTGAGGGGTTTAGGGGCTGAGGGCCCTCACTCTAGGAGAGAATCAAAAGCCGCCAAAACAAGTCGCTGCGTGCGGTATTCTCCATATTTCTTGATTTCATTGTTTTGAGAAGGGTCGGTCGTTGCCATTATCAATTTTCAGCAGAAGACGGGCTATATCTTGTCAGCTCAACCAACCGAAGCGGATTTGAGCACTCAGAAGCCCCCGACACAGAGCAGTCCGTCTTCGAGAAGCCGATTAGATTTTACCTCAGGTATCTGGCCTACTGCACGACCTTTTTCCCCGACTGGATTCGTTATGTGGTGGCTGATGGCTTTTACAGCACATCTAAGTGGGTCAATTGTTAGGCTTAAGTTTCGAGGCAATCGGTCGCTTGCGCAACAATGCCAATCTCAAGTTTCTCTATGACGGTTTTCAGAAGGGACGAGGTCGTCCCCGTCGCTATGACGGTAAGGTGGATTTGACTGACCTGAGTCGTTTGACTCTGGTTAAAACCTTAGACGAAGGAGTCTCCCTCTAGACGGACGTGGCCTGGTCGGTTAACTTCCAACGGCCAGTTCGTTCGGCTTATTTGCTCAAAGAACTGGATCGACAATACAGTTACTTGGTTTTGTTTTTCACCGATGTTACTATTGACCCTCTCTATCTCTATCGTTGCTAAACTTCTAGTTTTCAGATTGAGTTTATTTTTCGAGATTCCCGTCAGTTGTTGGAGTTCTCTGACTCTCAAGCTCGCTCGGCTGAAGCTCTCGATTCCCATATTAATGCTAGCCTGATGGCTCTCAATTTGTAACTATTCATGGGGTAGTTCAAAAATTGACCAGCATGACTTCGAGTGAAATCAGAATCAAAAATAGCCTGTAATTTACCAATAGTCCGGGCACTTTTAGGTAGAAGAGATGAAACCCTTATTCCCTCGTTCTCTGCTAAAACCTGTACGGAGTGTTGTTATCAATCACATTGATGCAAATTATTCTCTAACTGATCTATATATGAAGGAAGCTTGGTTCTACAGAGTTTTGCATCTTCAAGTTGAGCTTGCGTAATATGAAGAGCATTGGTTAAATCGACATCAGTTAAATTTGTCTCTCTTAAAGATGCTCCTTGAAAGCTGGTTTGATGTACTAAAGCGCCTGTCAGGTTAGCACCATTTAGGTCAGCTAAATTGAAATCACTAAAATGCAGGTGAGCCTTTTCCAAGGTAGCACCGTTGAGGTTAGCTCTGGTTAGGTTGGCAAAATCAAGATACGCCCCAGTAAGATTTGAACGGCTCAGCTCAGTTCTTTGTAACTTAGCTCGAATAAGATTTGCGTTGGGAATATTAATATCAGCCAAAGATTCCTTACACAAATTCATCTCATTTAGTTTATATCCCGGCCACCATAAATATTGAATTATGTATTTGAGATTGGAAATTCCTCGATATATTTGGGGGTTATCAGTAATTTGCTGACAATCTTTCTCAGATAAAGCCCCTTCAGTTAAATAAATGACTCCAAAATAAAGAGAGATGAGAATCAGTGTTACAGGCATCAAGGAATATAATCCTAAAGATTTAGCCCGATCGCCCCTCCGCTTCCATTGACTCTGGTGAATAAACTCCTGAGCTAACGTTGACAGACTCGTTTCCCCCTCCGAGGACTCCTGAAACTCCTTCGCATCCCGTAACGGACGACCTTGGAGCAAATACCCCTTAGACTGACCCGATTCCTGCCAATCTTGCGCCAATTGCTCAATCTTGCGCTTCTTGTGTAACGCTTCGCGACATTCCTTAATCCACTCCTGCAACTGACCCCAATGACGAATTAACGCCTCATGAGCCACTTCCAGAGTTTCCTGGTGCTGCTGATTCAGGGATACCGAGAGAAACCGCACCCTCGGCGCCGCAAACTGATTGATAATCACCTCAAGCCGATCGCCCTCTTCAGAACTCGCCACCAACTCCGACGTCAGCACTCGGCGGCGGGTGTCCTCGCTTCCCTCCCCCAATTGCACCAATCCCAGGAACATCCGACGGGCCAGAGCGCGATCGCCGTGAGGTAAGTCCTCATACAGCCGTTGAGCTTCCCCCGCTAACGCACCTCCTACCCCACCAATCCGGGTTAACGTCTCCACCTCGGAAACACCAGCTTCCAATCCCTCCCAAATCTGAGTTAGAGCAAACTGCAACAGGGGAAGTGCATGATCTTGTCCCTGCATCTGTTGCAGAAGCAGGGTAATCACCGCCTCATCTAAGGGATGACCGGCTAATTCTGCCGGTTTGGCGATCGCCTCGCGCAACTCCTCGACTAACAGAGGACGCACCAACAGCCCTTGTTCCGAAAACAGATGATAGAGTGGCGGATGCTGTTGCAACTCCCGCAAAAAATCACTGCGGAACGTCACCACCACCGTCACCTGTCGGTTGCGATCGCCCGCCGCCTGAACTAAATTGCTAATAAACGCCTCTCGTTCCCCCTCCGAGTCACACAGAGAATAGATTTCCTCAAACTGATCCACAAACACAATCAGCGGCGAGGTATGAATCTCGGGTAACAGGGCCGCAATCTTGCGCAAACCACAAAACTCCGGTTGATTTCCCAACATTCCCGGTTTCACCGCACAGGGTTTCTCTAAAACCGCTAAAAACTCCTCACTTTTGGCTACTGGGGTGGGGTCATGGGTGGCCACTTTGGCCAACACCATCGCCAAAGCCTCCAGAGGACGATGGCCCGGAATCAGGGTGGCCACCTGCACGGAGTGACAAATGGGGAGGGGACGACGCACCAACTCAGGAATCAACCCCGCGCGAACTAGGGAGGATTTCCCACAGCCGGAGGGGCCATAGACGGGGAGAAATCGCAGTTGCTGATCCTGTTGAGAGAGATCCCGCAGTTTCGTCCAAAGGGCTTCGATTTGGCGATCGCGACCAAAAAAGCGTTCATAATCCCGTTCCTGAAACGCCAGCAGTCCTTGATAGGGATTGTCCTTGAGCGTTGCGGTTGTGGTCTTCTTTTCCTCAGTTTGCAGGACACTTCCGTAAATCGTGACCTGATTGTTATCACCTGAAATGAGGAAACTTCCCCCCTGCATTTTCTGCACAGACAAAGCCGTACTATCGTGCATTGCGCCGATAACTTGGCTGTCTTCGGCGGTTTCAATGTCTTGGCGAATGGACTCGTTCATGAGAAGTTAACGTCGCGTCCCACGTCTCCCATCTGACCGACATTGGTGGCTTTACTATTACTCATATTGCCGATCGCCTGTCCCCCCTTCATCTCACCAATGGTTTGTTGAACCCCTGGGGAACCCGACTCTTGTTCCGCTTCCGCCAAAATTTGGGCGATCGCCTCCTTTAACTGCGGGTCTTTCTCAATCATTTCGGCTAACTTAGCTTCAAAGGGTTTTTTCCAAGTATCATCTTCAGGATTTTTCGCCAACTCTTCTGCCACCATTTTAGCGGATAGTTCCTTCTCTAGCTTGGGTTGTAGCGCTTGCCAGAGTTGACAAGCTCGTTCCCAACCCGCTTGTCCCAGCTCCCCAACGCTTCCCACCAGTTCCGACTCACTGACCTTCTTGAGAAGGGCTGGCAAGTAGGGGATTAATAGACTCGAAACAACGGTAATGTTCATGGTAAATTACTATGGTTGTTAACCCTTTATTTCAAGTTTAATCCCTGCAATTAGTCTGTCAAGCTATTGCCCCTTCGTTGTTTCCCTTCGTTACAAAGATACTCAGATGTGCGATTTATTATTAAGAATCCTCACAAAGAGTCCGGGATCTAGGGATAGCTTTTCTTAAGGGGCATCCCTAGCGTGGCACTGATGGCTCAGCATAACGAAGCCGCGAGTTGATTCCTGATTAGATTTGTGCTAAACTCGTGCAGACCGGTATTCTCAACCTGAGCCAGCCTGCTAGAGGTAAGCAAATCGTTAACCACGGGTCAAATATAAACCAGCTCTCATCAGACCTGATTGGGCTTCCCAGATCCCCCGGTCGCTAGACTCATCGCTACAGAACCGTTCACGGGGTTTGTTTCTGCCGGGCCAACACGACTCAACTCACATTCATGACTCAAGATGTCAGAACCATATTCACCGAGGTTGAAACCCGAGCCAAGCGTCTCGTCCAAGCCTGGGAGACGTTTCGAGTGGACATGGAACAGTACCTACCCGAGGACTATCACCCCGAGATTCAGGCGCTCTCCCGAAAGCTAGAATCCCAGTTGCAGACTCTACTCGACGAACTGAGTCAGCCCACGCTCACCCTGGCCACCACGGGAACCACCAGTGGCGGCAAAAGTAGTCTCGTGAATTTCCTCTGCGGTGCAGAGATTATGCCCGTCGCCGTCAGCGAGATGAGTGCGGGAGTTGTGACCATTGAATATGGCCCCGAGACGGTCTTGGTCATCCCCAAAACTCCAGACGCCACTTGGGAATGGGGAGAATGGCAAGGTCTGAAGGACTCAGAAATTCAGAGGCGTTTGCATGATGTGATGCTGGCCTTTATTGATGGTCGCAAAGAGCGACCCGATCTGGCTTGCCCTCAATTTTATATTCGCTATCCATTTCGTCTCCACTCTCTGCTTGAACTCCCCTCAAGTACCAAGATCCGAATCCTGGATTTACCCGGTTTAGCTTCGATGGGGGATGAAGGAAATCGTGAAATTATCACAAGCCAAGCGGGTCAGTCTTTATGTTTGGTGACCTACAATAGTGCTGAGACGGATCAGCAGAAAATCAATAAATTGCTAAGCGAGGTAGTGGGTGAAGTTAAAAAATTGGGTGGCTCTCCCGCTCGAATGCTATTTATTCTGAATCGAATTGATGTCTTCAGAACAGATAACACCTGGCCCGCCTCGGAGAAGCGAGCTACAACTCAGACAGTTGACTCTATCAAATCCCAGCTTAAGGAGTCCTTAGTCGAATATAAAGAGGAAATTGAAGCACTTAAAGTCGTTAAGCTGAGTACCCTACCCGCCTTGTTTAGTCTTCAAATTCGCTCGGCGGAGACGGAGATCAGCAATCAGGCTTGTACCCGGGCTGAGAAAGACTTTAGTCGATTGATTGGGGATGATATTCTCAAGGACTTACCCCGTAATCAGGAACGTTGGCAGGCTTATGATCGTCAGCGAGTTGCCCAAAGATTGTGGCTCAATTCTTATGGGAGTCAGTTTGATGAAACTTTAAGGAAACATGTAGAGGAGAATTTCCCTCAGCTTGTTCTTCCGCAACTCATCACTAAGTTTAAAGAAGAGGGAGCTAACGCGGCTATCGAGTGGGTACAACAGACCGTTCAAGCCGTCTTAAACAGCTTTCATGATAAATATGAGCAGGAGGTGAGAAGACTATACCAGATTAGGTATGCCATTGACCAGTTTCTTGAAGAAAGTGCCAGAGAACTCAAAAGGCCCTTTGAGGACTTAGTTGAGACTGGAGCCTCAGGTGCAGACATCTCTGATGCTGTGGTGTTCACTAAAAATTTGGAGGATTAAGAAATGACAAACGGGGAACAAAGACCAAGAAACCAAAAACCAGAAAAAGGGTTCCGCAAAATTGTACATGGAATCCAGGAGGGGGTGCGGGATTTTAGCGCGAGGTTGGGGAGAAAGGATTGGCGAGTGGACGCTAGAGGGGAGAAACCAGAACGTTTAAACCATGAGGTTGATAAGAGGTCAGTCTCTCAGCAGAGGAGCGACGACAGTCGACGTGAACCTTCTAGCCCGCCGCAACCCATCCCTGTCGACTTATGTCTAATTGTACCGGCGGGGGTGGTGAGTCATCTGAAGGTTAACCAACCCTTAACAAGAAAAGACATCTGTCCCATCATCGATAATGCCGGATTTTTCTGCTGTATCGGGAAGGAAAGTCCTCCGCCGGAACAGAAATGGAACTTACAATTTACCCCAGAGTCAATTCTCCCTAATAGTGAGCGGGATGTTTACATTCGGATTCACATTGAGGATGGGGGAGGTATGGTCGGCAAAAGCCATCCTTATGGTCTCAAAAAAAATCTACCCCAGATGGGAGGGGGCGAGATTCAGGCACTCTCTCGTCTCGACAACTTATCCGGTCGACAACACTTTAACCGCACCTAAACTACAAAATCTCTGAGAGATTAGGTGTCTTTCCCGGTCGGGTGTTGAATCCCTGAGCCAATCCCCAAACTCAATCAGGGTAAACGAATGAAATTTTTCTTGACACGAAGGCTTGTGGTTTTAACGATCCTCTGAGGATAGTGCTCATAAGCCATCAAGTCGTCAAACTAGAGCATTCTCAATAAGCTGCGGTAAATCGGGGTCTTAATGAAAATAGGAAAAGTTCCGGATTTTGATGCGTTTACCGGGCAGACTCAATCAGGGTAAACACATCAAATTTTGCTTAACACGAAGGCTCGTCGTTTTAACGATTCGATAGAGAATTCACAAACCATCGAGTCATTCAGGTCAATGAGTCTCAATTATCTGGACTGAACCGGTCTCTTAATAAAAATCTCAGAGAATCCAGATTTTGATGTGTTTACCCTGTAAGCCTTAACTTAGCCAACAGAATCCAACTCAGCTTATGTCCCAAGATATACAAAGAATTTTCACAGAGGTTGAAAACCGAGCCAAGCATGTCGTCGATTGCTGGAGACAGCTTCGCGCCGATATGGAATCCCAATTACCCGAGAGCTATCACCCCGAGATTCAGGCGCTCTCCCAAAAGCTAGAAGACCCCGACAACTCAGCGTTGCAGACTCTACTCGGTGAACTGAGTCAGCCCACGCTCACCCTGGCCACCACGGGAACCACCAGTGGCGGCAAAAGTAGTCTCGTGAATTTCCTCTGCGGTGCAGAGATTATGCCCGTCGCCGTCAGCGAGATGAGTGCGGGAGTTGTGACCATTGAATATGGCCCCAAGACGGTCTTGGTCATCCCCCAAACTCCAGACGCCACTTGGGAATGGGGAGAATGGCAAGGTCTGAAGGACTCAGAAATTCAGAGGCGTTTGCATGATGTGATGCTGGCCTTTATTGATGGTCGCAAAGAGCGACCCGATCTGGCTTGCCCTCAATTTTATATTCGCTATCCATTTCGTCTCCACTCTCTGCTTGAACTCCCCTCGAATACCAAGATCCGAATCCTGGATTTACCCGGTTTAGCTTCGATGGGGGATGAAGGAAATCGTGAAATTATCACAAGCCAAGCGGGTCAGGCCTTATGTCTGGTGACCTACAATAGTGCTGAGACGGATCAGCAGAAAATCAATAAATTGCTAAGCGAGGTAGTGGGTGAAGTCAAAAAATTGGGTGGCTCTCCCGATCGAATGCTATTTATTCTGAATCGAATTGATGTCTTCAGAACAGATAACACCTGGCCCGCCTCGGAGAAGCGAGCTACAACTCAGACAGTTGACTCTATCAAATCCCAGCTTAAGGAGTCCTTAGTCGAATATAAAGAGGAAATTGAAGCACTTAAAGTCGTTAAGCTGAGTACCCTACCCGCCTTGTTTAGTCTTCAAATTCGCTCAGCGGAGACAGAGATCAGCAATCAGGCTTGTACCCGGGCTGAGAAAGACTTTAGTCGATTGATTGGGGATGATATTCTCAAGGACTTACCCCGTAATCAGGAACGTTGGCAGGCTTATGATCGTCAGCGAGTTGCCCAAAGATTGTGGCTCAATTCTTATGGGAGTCAGTTTGATGAAACTTTAAGGAAACATGTAGAGGAGAATTTCCCTCAGCTTGTTCTTCCGCAACTCATCACTAAGTTTAAAGAAGAGGGAGCTAACGCGGTGGTCCAGTGGGGACAACAGACCGTTCAAGCCGTCTTGAACAGCTCCCAGGAGAAATATGAGCAAGAGGTAACAAACCTGAATCTGATTCGGGATGCCCTTAACCAGTCTCTTGAAGAAAGTGCCAGAGAACTCAAAAGGCCCTTTGAGAACTTAGTTGGTGCTGGATCTTCAGAGTTTGAAATCTCTGATGCCGTAGAGACTCTTCCCGACAAAATAAGGGAAATCCCAAGGTATCAAAATTTAGGTGATAGGCTCCAGCCCATTCGGGGATGGAGGCTTCCATTACAGCAAAATCTGAACGAGTGTTTTGAATCGGTTAGCCACTATTTGGAATCTGGCGGCGAGCTAGACGCTTTGGCGTTTCAGTCGGTCAACTATGAGCAAATGAGAAAGCTGGACAAGGACTTACGTGACCTCATCCAGCTGGGTTACCGTGACTTTGCTAAAAATGGAGGAGTTTTCGAAGCCAAGACCGACAGGGAGAAAACACGTCTCCGAGACCTAAATGAGTCCCTCAATCAACTCGGCGACCATTTAAGTCGGGTGATTGAAAAAGTCATTGTTCAAACCTGTGAGACCGAGTTTAGGAGAACCCAAAAAGCCCTATTGTATCTTTTTGAATACCATCTAAGTGAGGTGCAAGCGGAGGTAACAAAGATCGCCCCTAACTATGGGATCAAGTTTCCCAGCTACCGCCTCTCCCTCGTGGATGCTGGTGAAGTCATTCCGAAGGTTCGCCTTGAATCCGGATTCCCTATTAAGTCAACACAATACGAAGAATATTATCAAGTAGAAAAAGAGAAACGGGTCTGGTATAAGCTATGGATTGGCAAAAAACGATGGCAGGAAACACGGTATGAAACTCGCCCGTCTGATACAGCGGAAATTCCCAGCGCTGAAGAGCTACTCACAAATTGGTCAGCTCAGTCTAGACAAGCCTATGATGAGGTCATGTCTAGCACTTATCAGTGGTTCCTAAGACAAGCCGATTCTCTAAACACCAGCCTGGTGGAGACCAATCAGGATATTCTAGAGCGATATAAAGAAAGATTAGATGCAGCTCACGCCCAAATCGAGTTAAACCAGCAGGAGGAGGAACAAATCTGGCAACCCCTTAAACAAAAGTTAGAAGACATGAATCAGCAGTTGTCTAGCTTGAAGCTTAGTGAAATCATCAACCGTAATCAAGGATAATCAGCCAATGATTCTTGGAGTCAATAATTCAGAACATCAACTAGAATCATCGTCGTTATTCGGAAATAGCAACTTTGGGTGGGTTCTGGGAGTCGGATTGGTAGCATTTGTGGTTATCGGAGGAATTACAATCGCATACGTCCGTTCTCAAAGAAAAGGCAAAGAACAAAAGATAGAGAACACGCAAGGTGAATCTGAACCTAGGCCGCAACCCATCCCTGTCGACTTATGTTTAATTGTACCGGCGGGGGTGGTGAGTCATCGGAAAGTTCACCAAACCTTAACAGGAGAAGATATCTGTGACATCATCGATAATGCCGCATTTTTCCACTGTATCCAGTCGAAGAAGGACAGTTTTCCCCCGGAACAGGAATGGAAGTTGCAACTTACCCGAGATCCAATTCTCCCTAACAGTGAGCGGGATGTTTACATTCGGATTCACATTGAGGATGGGGGAGGTATGGTCGGCAAAGGCCATCCTTATGGTCTCAAAAAAAACCTACCCCAGACGGGAGTGGGCGTGATTGAGGAACTCAAGCGTCTCGCCAACTTATCCGGCCGAGAACACTTTTACCGCACCTAAGCTACTTTACCCATTATGACTATGGATTGGAAAACTGCCTCATCCTACTACACCAGCCGTCTCGATGATGCCCTCACTCTCTCTCGTCACGCACTCAACCTGGCGAACTTACCCCAGGCGGACGTGCCGAGCGAGTTGAGAGAACGATTGCAGCAGGAAGTCGAACCGACACGACGACAACGCGATCGCCTCAAAAAAGGAGAATTTCGCATCGCCGTTGTTGGCTTGGAGAAAGCCGGAAAAAGCACATTCATCAATGCCTGGTTACAATCTGACCTGCTTCCTGCCAAGGGTGGACGTTGCACCTTCACCACCACACAAATTTATTCCGTCGCCAGTGAAGCCGAACAACGGCTAGAAATCAAAGTCCGTAGCGAAGAACAGTTCGAGGAATTTTTGCAAGAGTTGGAACAGGCCGGTGCCAAAGAAGACCTCAAAACCATAGACGCGAATCGGCAAACTTTGGCAGAAGTCCGACGTCGTGGGGAATTGACCTTTCCCTTCACCCGCCTAGACGATATCCGCGAACCTCTCCAGCAATATGTCGCCAATGATCGCTATGCTTATGCCGTCTTAGAGGCGCGACTCTACACCAATCAACTGGCCCAAGCCGATGGTATTGTCTTTTATGACGTTCCCGGTTCCGACTCCGGCTTAGCCAAACATGTGGATGAAGCACAGGCGATTCTTTCCGATTGCGATGCGGTGATTGTGATTCAACGCTTTCGCAGTATCCGGGAAGCGGAACTAGAAATTATCCAATTTACAGAACAGGGGGATAAAAACATCAAGATTGCCGAGAAGCTGTTTGTCTTTCTCAGTCATATCGACCAACTCGGGAGTCCCGAAGCCTTGCAAAAGCATATTGAGGAAGCCGCTAAGGACTGGCACAAACGAGCCAACTTACCCAAACATCGTATTGTGGCCGGTTCCGCAGGAGCCTATCTGGTGTTGAATCGCCTAGCGAGTTCCCAAACTCGTTCGGAAATTGGCCATCTAGATGCAGTGCAATCGCGTCTCGCACATGTCACCGACTGCAAAAACCTGGAGGAGTTGAGCCAGCAACCCACAGGAATTCCTGAAGTCAAGGCGAGAATTGAAACCTATATCAACAGTGAACGAGTGTCAGTCTTACAAAAACGCTGCCAAGCGTCTATCCAGACCACTCTAAACACTGCCAAAGAGATTTATCATCTCGTCCATCAGCGCTACCCCGAAAATCCCGAAGAAGCCAAACAACGGGAAGAAGAGGCACAACGCATTGAGTTCACCCAATGGTGGGAGCGGAAATGGGATAAGATTCGAGCCGATTTACAAGACTTCTTTAATGCCACGGGAACCTCAGAGGATTCAAGCCTCCAGTTCAACGCTTCCGCTAGCTTGGAACAACTGAGACAACGCTACTTGCAAGTTCTTGAGGAGGAAATGCAGACGCTGCGGCAGGAGAGTCTAAACAAACGAGATGTCATTTTCAAAGCCAACGCAAATCCTGTTTTTGACCGAGCCAAGGCTAATATTGAATGGCGAGAGGATTTATACAACGATGTTAAACGGCATTTGGAGGCGATCTCCAACCAATTAGCGGTGGAATTACAAGAGCAATGTTCCATCTTAATTGCCTATATGACCGAACAGCTTTGGGGAAGTTCCCAAGTTGAATCGCGTCTAATTAAAAACTCTGACCACTATCTCGACAAATTACAGCATAGCCTCCGGGTTTTGTTTCTCCGGTTTGCGCGTCCCGTTGCTGATGCTTTAATTCGCGGACCGCTCAATAGTGACACTCGTCAAGGTATCATTCAAAATCTTGGGGTTGATATCGAGATTTTAGATAACTATTATAGTGGTGAAGAAAAGGCACTTCGGGTTTTAAAACGCTATGCCAATCATGGCTTTAAACTACTCGTAGATACAGCCTTGCGACAAGAGATTTTTGGGATTCGGGAACTCACCACTCTTGTTGAAGCCTTTGACGGGTTTCATAGTCCAGAAGATGAGGTTATTTTTGAGGTTGACACTGATATTAAAGTGTTTGAAGAATACTTGCAATTTGCCGTGTTTAATGCTGCTAGCCTAGATGTCTATGCCCTGCAAGAACTACAGGGATTACTAGACAAATTCCGAGAACTCAAGGGGGCCTGGGATGGTGTCGCGATGAATGAATGGTATCGAGGCAATCCGGCGTTATTGTCAGAACTTCCCCCCAACCTACAACCTCAAGAGTTGAACATCGAAGTGAGCGATCGCCTGCGACAATTAGGGACAGCTCTAGATCATTACCAGGAAAACTTATCCAGCACTTTTTAATGAGATCTCCCCAACACTAATTGCTTAGGCAGCACGGCAAGGACTTGGAATTAACCAAGCTGTTTGAACTAGGCAAGGACTTGGAATTAACCAAACTGTTTGAACTATGGGAACCCATACCTCCGGCTCTGAACAGAGTACCAAGTTTCTTCCAGATGCTGAATCGTCCTTGGCAAAACCGGGGAGTTTGACTGACCCAAATGGGGGAATTGCCTCCCTAACCCTCGCTGAGTTTTTAGCCTTACCTGAGGGTGATGTCACCTATGAACTCATCGATGGACAGGCAATTCCCAAGATTTCTCCCAAGTTTCGCCATTCTCGCAGCCAAAAGAAACTTCTATTCTTGCTAGAAGCTTGGGCGACAGATAAGGGCTTTGTCCAACCTAAATGGGCCGTTCAACTGCAACGCAATGGCAATGACTGGGTTCCCGTCCCGGATTTACTCTATATTTCCTTTGAACGGCTTTCCCCCGATTGGGATGAGGATGCTCCCTGTCCCGTTGCGCCAGAATTAGCCGTAGACATTGTCTCACCGGATCAATCCTTTGGGGCGATCGCCGAGAGAGCCAGCGCCTATCTCCTGGCAGGGGTGTTACGAGTTTGGATAGTGGATTCCCAGCATCAGAGTCTTACGGTGTTTGCCCCCAATCAAATGCTACGAATCTATCGGCCACCTGAATCCCTGGAGGATTCCCTTTTCCCGGAACTGTCCCTGCTCATCGGGGATATTTTTTAACCGATGTCCTCCTCGCGGGTTCAGGTAATCGCACCACCCCAGAAACCGGGTGTCTCCACAGACACTCGGTTTCTAAATCTGCCAAACTCCCCATTCACCCCCCAACCAATCCCCGTAGCGTCTCACCCGGATCGTCAAACGAGGGCGAAGAAGACTACAATATCGCTCGATTAACATTTCATGACCGACGAGCTTCTATGACTCTAACTCGCTCCTCTGGCATCCCCAAACGACGCCGACTCATACGGCTGCTCTGGGTTGCCCTCACCCTCACCACTCTCCTACTCACCCAACTCCCCAGCCTGGCCCGACAAGACCTGGCCAGCGCCCCTCAATACGAATTTCGCGGGGTTTGGGCTGCCTCCGTGGTCAACATCGACTGGCCCTCTAGCCCCAACCTCAGCACCCAACAGCAAAAAGCAGAACTCATCGGCATCCTCAACCGGATGCAACAACTCAACCTCAATGCCCTGATTCTGCAAGTGCGCCCCGCCGGTGATGCCTTCTACTACTCCGAAACCGAACCCTGGAGTTATTGGCTCACCGGACAACAGGGACGACCCCCTAGTCCCTTCTACGATCCCCTCGAATTCGCCATTGAGGAAGCCCACGCCCGCAACATTGAACTGCACGCCTGGTTTAACCCCTATCGCGCTAAACTTGGCGGTAACTATGACCTGGCCGCCAACCACATGGCTCGCCAGTACCCCCAATATGCCTATCCTTATCGCAACCTGATTTGGATGGACCCGGGGGCCAAGGTGATTCAAGATCGCACCTATGAGGTGATTCTGGATGTGGTCAACCGCTATAGTCTCGATGGCGTTCACCTCGATGACTACTTCTATCCCTACCCAGAAGCCGGTGTTGAGTTCCCCGATGATGACACCTATCGGGAGTATCGTAAAAATGGCGGTACCTTAAGCCGCGATGATTGGCGTCGGGATAATGTCAATCGCCTGGTACGTCGCCTCTATGAGGGCATCAAAGCCGCTAAACCCCAGGTTAAATTCGGCATTAGTCCCTTTGGCATCTATCGCCCTGGACAGCCCCCCGGAATTCGGGGGATGGATCAGTTTGCAGCAATCTATGCTGACCCCAAACTCTGGCTCCAACAAGGCTGGGTGGATTATATGGCTCCGCAACTCTACTGGCGCATTGACCCTCCCGAACAGAGTTATCCCCACTTGCTCGACTGGTGGCTTGGCCAGAATCCCCTGGGCCGTCATATCTATACCGGTAACTATCTCAGTCGCCTCAATAACAGCGATTGGCCGGTGAGTGAATTTCTGCGTCAGGTGGATATCTCCCGACGGGCTAATTCTCGCAAATCTCTGGGGAATATCTTTTTCAGCGTCAAGGTCTTTATGGAAAACCGGTTTGGGGTCAACGAAAGCTTCCGATCGCGCCTCTACCCAACCCCTGCCCTGATTCCCCCGATGCCTTGGCTGGATGCTCAAGCGCCCGACGCACC
Source organism: Phormidium sp. PBR-2020 (assembly GCA_020386575.1). GTDB lineage: Bacteria > Cyanobacteriota > Cyanobacteriia > Cyanobacteriales > Geitlerinemataceae > Sodalinema. The sequence continues at coordinate 2,868,378 of CP075902.1, forward strand.
CCAAGGAGTTGAAACCACCGGCCATCGCATCCATTGGCAACCCCAATACTCCGAGGACGTGCGATCGCTGGCCCTATATAAACGCCAAAACCGCCGTTGGCAGCTCGAACAAGTCCTCTCTCGCAACCAAACCGAGGTGGACGTCAACCCAGGACGCTACGCCCTGCGAACTGTTGATGCCCTCTCCAATCAAAGCGAGGCGGTGCAAGTCTCCGTAAGACGTTAACCGACCCCGCCAACGCCTCACCCGGTGTCAGCCTCTAGGTCCTTTGCCTAAAGCCGACACCGGGTTTGGTACAGTTGGGTCTCGATGGCGCGTCTAGGCCGTTTCATCGCAGACATCGAGATCGCGATTAAAGATATCGATCGCCTCGCGACAACAGCCCTTCAGCTTCTCTTGCATCTCTGGAACTGGCTCCTTCCGACCCACAAAGTGCCAGCGATCCACCGTGGACAAGCGCCAGAGGCGACCCAAACCACTAAACCCAGCCGCCTCTAAGCCGATCGCCCGCACATCAGCCTCCACCGCGTGAAAGCGGATCTGAATCAAAATACTGCGACAATGACAGCGGAAGCTATAGCCGGGAAAGTGGAAACTGATATCAATCGAATCAGGATCTAACATCTCCCGCGTTTCCACATCATCAGTCCAAGGCTTCAAATCAGAGCGTAAATCCGGAAACTCCGTCTTAAACAAGTTCACTACCGCCGCAATTTTACTGGCAATGCGGAAATCCTTGGCTTGTTCGGCTGCGTTCAAGGTCAATCCCCCCTTTCTCAACGTCATGCTGTCATGCCCACTCATGATGAGCGGGTCCTCTACATTGCTTAACTTTAGCGTACTGAGAAGTTCAGCAAGTTCCCAGAGAACCTCAGACCGAGGCCTGTTGAAGCCCTCCCGCATCGTCAAGGCCAGGGGAATTAATACCCTTGAGACGTTAGCCGATCGCCTCACATCCCGCTTGAGCGTGCCAACGCACCGTTTCATCCGCATCCTCTAGGAGCGATCGCACCACCGCCTGAGTCTCCGGCTGCCCGAAATTCCCCAACCCCAGAGCGATCGCCTGGCGAACCTCAGGAGTCTCCCGATGGGGGGGATGACCGTTCCACCAGGTCGTTAACGCCTTAGCTGCTCGGGGTTTTAAACGCTTCGGCTTCACCTGGGATAACACCCGAATCGCCTCTAAACAGAGTTGTACACTCGGCAGAGACAACGCTGTTTGTAACAGTTCAATGGACTGGGGCCGTTGAATCCAGCCCAACGCACGGATCACCTCCAACTTGAGAGGAACCGGGGTTTCCGACGATCGCAAACAGCGGCCGAGAGCCGCGATCGCCTCCAAGGTTCCCACACGTGAGAGGGCGATCGCCGCCTGCTGACTCACCGCCAAATCCAAATCTAGCAGTCGTTCCCGAAGCAACGGCACAATCACCACCTCAGGGGCTAACTCCTGAATCCACTCATGCTGTAACCCCAGGGCGATCGTCGCTTCCCGGCGCACCAGCGGCGACAAATCCCGTACCCCCTTCAATACCGGTGTCAGCAGCAGCGGATGACGATGACAACTCAACAGAGCCAGCACCTGAGCGCGAACCTCCGCATTCTCATCATCCCAAAACGGAACCACCCGTTCAATCACATCCCCATGACGAACCTGCGCCAGAGTGCGAATCCCCAACAAACGCCAGCGTTCCTCCTGAAGTAACTCACTCAGAGGGGCGATCGCCACCTCCCCCAAATTTGCCAACGTCCGCGCCGCCATTCCCTTGACATCCTCATCCGTTGTGGCACTCGTCAGCAACTCCAGCAACGCCGACAAAGCCTCAGACGAGTGAAACTGGCCAATCACCTGAGCCGCGAACCAGGCCAACTCATCATCCTCAGGGTGCGATCGCAACAACGCCAACGTCCCCTCCAAAGCCGGCTGACCAAAACTGGGCAAGCGTTTCGCCGCATCCCAGCGTTCCTGAAAGTCTCCAACCTCCAACAAATCCAAGAGAACCCTCACAGTTTGAGACGCAACCAGACTCTCCGTTGAGATCTCCGTAGCTGAGGTGAGCTGTGAACGCTTCTGAGAACCAGGTAGGGGCGTACCCTTGGGGTCGCCCGAGGAAATAAAAGTCATAGAGCAATGAACAATGAACAATCAATCAAAAACAACCTCGGGACTTACCGCAAGTCGCGCGCCCTCTTCAGGAATATCAATGTCCTATTTCATTGAGGTACAGCAAGCCAACAGGAGACATCCAATCCTTGTACCGGACTAGCACCTATCCAAAACTAGCTTGACCCAAACCACTCCCGAATGCCAAGGCAGTTTGGTCACTAAATTGAGCATTTCATGTATAAATTGCATGGACTCGATGCACAAGTTAAAAAAAACACAATTTTTTGTAGTCAACACTACGAAATAGTCCTAGAACTTCTTTTACCGTTAGACCCAACATGACCCTTACACCAACACGCTCCCAGGTAGCCACAACAAAAAAACCTTAAAAAGCGCGAATTGCAGCAGTTTTACTAAATCCTAAATGTATCCCATGAAATGAATTATCCAGTAAAGATAAAGCAGTAATCAGTCATTTAAAGCCATTTTTACCCCTGTCCCTCCTGAAATTAAACCAAAACAGACTATCATGACACCCTCCGCATCCGCCCCAACAAAACTCAATAAATTCGAGAAATACAAAGTCGAAAAAGATGGCTTAGCCGTCAAAGAGGAACTCAAAGAGTTCGCTCGTCTAGGTTGGGAAGCCCTAGACGAAACCGACCTCGTTCATCGTCTGAAGTGGTTAGGCATCTTCTTCCGACCCGTTACCCCCGGTCAATTCATGCTGCGTTTACGGATTGCCAACGGCATTCTCAACAGCGAGCAACTGCGAGTCCTCGCCAGCATTGTCCAACGCTATGGAGACGACGGCAGCGCCGACATTACCACCCGGCAAAACCTGCAACTGCGGGGGATTCGCTTCGAGGACTTCCCCGACATCCTGCACCAACTCCAGCAGACGGGTCTGACCAGCGTCCAATCCGGCATGGACAACGTCCGTAACATCACCGGCTCCCCCGTCGCTGGCATTGATGGCGCCGAATTTATCGACACCATCCCCCTCTGTCAAACCATCCAGGATGCCATCACCAACCACGGTCAAGGCAACCCCGACTATACCAACCTGCCCCGTAAATTCAACATTGCCGTCGCCGGAGGTCCCGATAACTCCGTCCATGCCGAAATTAACGACATCGCCTACGTTCCCGCCTTCAAAGACGGCAACTTTGGCTTCAACGTCCTCGTTGGGGGCTTCTTCTCCGCCAAACGTTGCGAAGCCGCCATCCCCCTCAATGCCTGGGTCACCGCCGAGCAACTCGCCGACCTCAGTTGTGCCATTCTGCGGGTCTTCCGTGACCATGGCCCCCGAGCCAACCGGCAAAAATCCCGGCTGATGTGGCTCATCGACGACTGGGGTCTCGAAAAATTCCGGGCCGCCGTCGAAGCCGAACTCGGTCAATCCCTCCCCGACGCCGCACCCAAAGACGAAATCGCCTGGGAGAAACGGGATCACATCGGCATCCATCCCCAAAAACAAGCCGGACTCCACTACGCCGGCCTTCATGTTCCCGTCGGTCGTCTCAACGCCGAACAGATGTTTGAAATCGCCCGCCTGGCCCAAGTCTATGGCAACAGCGAGCTTCGTCTAACCGTCGAACAGAACATCATCCTCACCGGCATTGAAAGCGCCAAACTCGCCGCCTTCCAACAAGAACCCCTCCTTCAGACCTTCTCCCTCTCCCCAGCCCCCCTCGTGCGGGAACTGGTCTCCTGCACCGGCGCGCGTTTCTGTAACTTTGCCCTTGTCGAAACCAAACAACGGGCCCTGGCCCTGGCCCAAGAACTGACCGAGGAACTCAGCCTCTCCCAACCCGTGCGCATTCACTGGACCGGATGTCCCAACTCCTGCGGACAGCCGCAAGTAGCAGACATTGGCTTGATGGGAACCAAAACCCGTAAAGATGGCAAAACCGTCGAAGCCGTGGACGTTTATATGGGAGGAAAAGTCGGCAAAGATGCCCAACTCGGGGAACGAGTCATTAAATCCATTCCCTGCGAGGATCTCAAACCCGTTTTACGAGACCTACTCCTGGAAAAATTTGGTGCCACCCCACGGACTTAAGGGACTCTTCCGCACACCATCCCCGTTCCGATGATCTAAATCGTTTGCATAGTTTGTCTCATGTTGAGCAAAATCTTCTCCTTCAGCGGTCGTTACCGCATTCTCCACCTGACCTGGTTTGCCTTTTTCCTCTCCTTTGTCGTCTGGTTTAACTTTGCCCCCTTCGCCACCACGATTCAACAGGACTTTGGGCTGACGACCGGGCAAATTCGGACCCTCGGGATTTGTAACGTTGCCCTCACCGTACCGGCGCGGATTCTCATCGGGATGTTACTCGATCGCTTCGGGCCTCGTGTCACCTATTCGATGCTGCTGATTTATGCCGCCATTCCCTGCCTGACATTTGCCCTGGCTCAAGACTTCAACACCCTCGTCATCAGCCGTTTGATGCTCAGCATTGTCGGCGCGGGCTTTGTTATCGGCATCCGCATGGTGGCGGAATGGTTCCCCCCCAAAGAAATTGGCATCGCTGAGGGCATTTATGGAGGTTGGGGCAACTTTGGTTCAGCTGTGGCTTCTTCCTCCGGGAACCTCATGGCTCCTTTGCTGAGTTCCATGAGGGGGAGGAAGAGGTCATGGAACCGGCGATCGCCACCCTAAGCTATGAATCGGGTTCCGAGGAGTCGCTGTGACCGGGCAACCGATAACAGGGCAACGGGGCTATTTCTGGGATTGTGAATTGCGAATTGGAGGATGAGATCATGACAACGCCGACGAAAACCCTTTGCCCCTATTGTGGTGTCGGCTGTGGCTTAGAAGTCCAACCGCCGGCCCTACCGGGGAAAACCACAAATCGCGATGAAACTGGGACCCCCACCTGGCGCGTGCGGGGCGATCGCCAACATCCGTCAAGTCGCGGCCGGGTTTGCGTGAAAGGCGCCACAGTCGCCGAATCCCTGGACAAAAACCGGCTCAAATACCCCATGATGCGAGATTCCCTCGATGAGCCATTCCGGCGCGTCAGTTGGGATGACGCCCTCGATCGCATCGTCAATCGGATTCGTCAGATTCGGGTAGCCTATGGCAGCCAGGGGATTTGTATGTATGGCTCGGGCCAGTTCCAAACGGAGGATTATTATATCGCCCAAAAGCTGATGAAAGGCTGTTTGGGAACCAATAACTTTGATGCCAACTCCCGTCTCTGTATGTCCTCGGCGGTGGCAGGCTATATCCAGAGTTTTGGCTCCGATGGCCCCCCCTGTTGCTATGACGATTTGGAAAAAACCGATTGTGCCTTTCTCATTGGCACCAATGCCGCCGAATGTCATCCCATCGCCTTTAACCGCTTGCGGGACTATCACAAGAAAAACCGTAAGGTGAAACTGGTGGTGGTCGATCCTCGGGAAACCCCCACCGCTAAAGCCGCCGATTTACATCTGGCCATCCGCCCCGGAACCGATATTGATTTATTGCATGGCATTGGCCATCTGTTGTTACGCTGGCAGGCCTTTGACTCTCTCTTTATCGAGGATTGTACCCGAGGCTTCCCCGAGTATACCCAGACCCTTCAGAGTTATCCCCCGGAACTGGTGGCTCGCCGTTGCAACATCCGCTTAGATGAGTTGGAACTGGCGGCTCGCTATTGGGCGGAGAATGAGCGGGTGCTGTCGCTGTGGTCTATGGGCCTCAATCAGTCGTCCGAGGGGACCGCTAAGGTGCGATCGCTCATCAATCTCCATCTCATAACCGGTTCCATCGGCAAACCCGGGGCCGGCCCGTTTTCTCTGACGGGACAACCCAATGCCATGGGAGGACGCGAAGCGGGGGGCTTATCCCATCTGCTTCCCGGTTATCGGGTGGTCAAAAACCCCCAACATCGAGCGGAGGTGGAACGCCATTGGCAACTTCCCCCTGGCCAAATCGATGCCACCCCCGGCTTATCCGCTTGGGATATGATGCTGGGACTCGAAGCGGGCCAGGTGCAACTGCTTTGGGTCGCCGCCACCAACCCAGCGGTGAGTATGCCGGATATTGAACGAACCAAGGCCGCCCTACGACGCTCCCCTTTCACCATCTATCAAGATGCCTATTACCCCACGGAAACCGCCGAATATGCCCATGTCCTCCTGCCGGCCGCCCAATGGGGGGAGAAAACGGGAACCATGACCAACTCAGAACGGGTGGTCACCCTCTGTCCGAAATTCCGGGATGCCCCTGGGGAAGCTCGCCCCGATTGGGAAATCTTTGCGGAGGTGGGACGACGATTGGGGTTTGAGAGCCAGTTCCAGTTCGCAGATTCGGCGGCGGTGCATCGGGAGTTTGTTGCCTTGACAAAATCACGGGTTTGTGATATGACTGGCGTCAGTTATGAGCTGTTGCAGGAGCGGACGGTGCAATGGCCGCAGCCCGAGGGGGCGGAGGATGTCCCCGAGACCCGTTATAGTAAGCGGCTTTACGAGGATTTGCGCTTCCCCACTGACGATGGTCGGGCCCGCTTCTGTGCCACCCATACTCGGGGCCTAGCGGAAGCCCCTGACCCGGATTATCCCTTTGTCTTAACCACCGGGCGGGTGTATGAACATTGGCACACGCAAACTCGCACAGGACGGATTCCTAAAATCACCAAGAAGCATCCCCATCCCTTTATTGAAATTCATCCCCGAGATGCCAAGAAATTGGAGATTCTCGATGGGATGTGGGTGATGATTCGATCGCGGCGGGGTGAGGGAAAATTCAAAGCCCAAGTGACGAAGGCGATCGCCCCCGGAACCCTCTTTATCCCCATGCACTGGGGCTTCCTCTGGGCTGAAAACTCCCAAGCTAACGCTCTGACCCATCCCGAGGCCTGTCCCGATTCCCTACAACCAGAACTCAAAGCCTGTGCGGTGCAATTGCAGCCTCTCGGGAGCGAGGTTGAGGCCAGCCAGGAGGCCCAAGACTCCACCTCGGAGTTATCAGAGGTTACTCAGCTGAGTCAGACCAAAGGGTAGCTTCGCTGGGAACCACCACTGAGGGATTGGGTGAGTTCGAGAGAGACTCCAGTTGAAAAATGGGAATCGCCGCCACAGTGAAGGAGGCAATCAAAACCCCAACGATAATCTCATGGATGTTCTCAGACCTGGCGTTGGAATGGGTGTTTCCTGGCCGGCTTGGGCGATCGCGGTTCTGGGCATTCATCAGCAACTCCTTACAAGCTTCAGCCATCCCCCTGATTCCTGGGTCGGGTCTGGCCGAGGTGTTCTAGGTTCATTTTAGGAAGTTTACTCAAGAAAACCCCAAAAATGTAACTAAATTAACAGAATATAACAGGAAGTCATGCAGGCAGCAACAACATTTTTTCAATTTGAGGCGGACTTTGTCGAATCCCTCCGCTGCATCCCCATGCAGGTTCGCTATAAACTCGATACCTCTGGCGTGAAGCTCAAACTACACCACTGGCATCAGTTAGACAGCGACGAACGACAGGGCCTCGTAGAGATGCCCTGTGAGACAACCCAGGAGATCGCCGACTATCGACGACAACTCCACCAGTGGGTGCGCGATCGCACCGGGGAGACTCCCAAAGACCTCGCCCTGGACCCTGATCCTCCTTGGCTGGGGGAACAGGTTCCAGAAACGGTGCGGGAGAAGGGGCGATCGCTCGATCTTGAGATCAGCGATCGCCAATGGGCGACCCTCTCTCCCCTTCAGCGGTTCGCACTCATCAAACTCAGTCGCCCCAGTCACGAAAACCGTAATTTTTACCCCGCACTCCAAGAGTTCGGGCTATTGTGAGGAGTTCAACAGCATGACCCATTCCATCTCAACCGCCATCGGCCCCATGGGGGGATTAACCCTTCTCCTAGGAAGCGCCCTCCCCCTAAACAGCGCCCCCAATCCCGCCTCGCAACCGCAGCAGTTAGCCCAAGTTACCTCCGTTTCCCAGTTATCGGACGTACAACCCACCGATTGGGCCTTCCAGGCCCTGCAATCCCTCGTGGAACGCTACGGCTGTATTGCCGGTTATCCCGACGGCACCTTTCGTGGCAACAACTTCATGACGCGCTACGAGTTCGCCGCAGGCTTAAACGCCTGTTTAGATCAGATTATTGCCCTAGTCGACGGCGGCGATGCCATTGATAGTGGAGACTTGTTAACAATTCGCCGCCTCCAAGAAGAATTTGCCGCCGAATTGGTCACCCTACGGGGACGGACCGATCGCCTCGAAGCCCGTACCAGCGAACTCGAAGCCAATCAATTCTCCACCACCACCATTCTGCAAGGGGAAGTGGCCTTTGTCCTGGCCGATGCTTGGGGTGGCGATGGCATCTCTAGCAACAGCAACAATGCCCAAACCATCTTCGCCAATCGGGGGCGACTCAACCTCGTCACCAGTTTCACCGGCCGCGATCGCCTCCATACCCGGCTACAATTCGGCAATCTGGGCAACAGCTTCGCCGACCAAATCAACACCAACGAAGGCCGGTTTGCCTTTGACGGTGACACGGACAACAGCCTGGACTTAAACCGCTTGCACTATGTCTTCCCCGCCACGGACAATCTGCAAGTGACTGTCATGGCCAACGCCGGCGGACATCAGTTCTATAACGACACCTTCAACCCGGGCCTCGAAGCCGGGGGTGGGGCAACTGGGGCCTTATCTCGCTTTGGCGAACGCAACCCCATTTATCGCAGTGGCCTCGGCGGTGTTGGGGTTGGCTTGCGGCAACGCTTGGGTGACAGTCTCGAACTCTCTCTCGGCTATATAGCCCGAGGGGCCAACAATCCCAGTGAGGGGGCCGGACTATTTAACGGCAACTATTCCGCCCTGGGCCAGTTAGTGGTGGAACCGAGCGATCGCCTCAAGTTTGGCCTGACCTACATTCATGCCTATGATGTCTCCCAAGGGCGGCGTTTTGGCTTTGGCGGAACCGGAACCCAACTCAGCAACCTCTCCCCCGCTGCCTTAGCCGCCAGTTCCAACCTCTCCCAAAGTCAACTGACAACCCCCGTCTCCAGTAATCACTATGGGGTTCAGTTCCTCTGGGATCTCTCTCCTCAATTCCGGGTGGGGGCTTGGGGAGGCTTCACCAACGCCCGTCTGATTGGCTTAGGAGATGCCGAAATCTGGAACTATGCCCTCACCCTCAGCTTCCCCGATTTACTGCTACCGGGTAACTTTGGGGCCCTGATTGTGGGATCAGAACCTTATCTGGGAGGGATTGATATTCCGGGAACGCAAAACTTCGAGAATGAGACCCCCTTCCACATCGAAGGCCTCTATAAGGTGCAAGTCTCGGAAAATATCTCCATCACCCCCGGCTTTATCTGGTTGCTGAATCCCAACCAAAATGCGGACAACGATGGGGCCTTTATCGGAACCCTACGCACCACCTTCTCGTTTTAATCCCTCCGGCCAGCCCCCCTCTCCCTATCCTTAACGGTGAGTTGTTCGTTTGTGCCGTATCAAGGCTTACTTTTTAGAGGCTTCCTCCCTCTGTAGAGTGGATAGGGCAGATTCATCAACGAGCCGAATGCGATTAGAGCAGGTGGAAGCCTTTTTAGCTGTTGTGGAAACGGGCAGTTTTCAAAAGGCTGCCCGTTTATGTGGGGTAACCCAGTCAACGGTGAGTCGTCAGGTGCAGGCCTTGGAAACGGAGTTGGGGCTTCCCTTGTTACACCGTCAAGCCAAGGCCAGCCTCACCGTGGCCGGCGATCGCTTTCTCCCCCATGCTAGTCGTATCTGTCGCGAGTGGCGCAATGCCACCCTAGAGATTCGGGAATTGGCGGAGGGGAAACAGACTGAGTTATGTGTGGCGGCCATTCACTCGATTTGTGCCCAGTTTTTGCCGCCGGTGTTGCAGCGGTTCTGTTCCCGTCGCCCCCAGGTGCAGTTACGGGTGACCTCCTTAGGGAGCGATCGCGCCCTGAAAGTCTTGCGGGATGGCTTAGTGGATGTGGCCATTGTCATGAACAACCCTCGTCTGACGCTGAGTTCCGAGATGGTGGTGCGATCGCTCTATACTGAAACGGTGGAAGTCCTGATGGCAGCGGAACATCCCCTCACCGAGTATCAGGAGATTCCCTGGGAAGCCCTCAGCCACTATCCCCATGTGGTCTTCAAAGATGGCTATGGAATGCAACGCTTAGTCCAAGAAGCCTTTGCCCAATTAGGACAACAGTTTTACGTCGCCCTAGAACTCAACACCCTGGATGCCTTTCGCGGTATGGTTCGTCAAGGCAAGATGATCTCGATTTTACCGAAATCCGCCCTCTTAGATGCCGATGCAACCTTGGCCGTGCGCCCCATTGCCAAGGACTTACGCTTTAGTTCTTTAGAACGGGAAGTCGTTGCCGTAACAACCCAGGATCGCTTGGAGATTCCCCCCATCGCTGAGTTCTTCACTCTCGTTTGCGAGGAAGTTCCCCCCCTGGTGGCTAAAACCATTTCCCCTTCCTCCCTGTAACCAGACAACCACCTGATCTCAAACATTAAGAAATTATAAAAATATGGATCAGGAATTTTTTGTTTAGTTAGCATTAAAGCAGTTGGTCGTCGATAAGATTAACAAATCTGCCTCGACGGCTAATATTTTTTGACCTTTTATAGTCAGAGGCTAAAATCATGGAAGAGCGTAAAGAATATCAAGGAAAAATGGAAACCCAGCTTCAGGAATGGGGCGCTAAAATTGATGAACTCCAGGCCAAAGCTGAGCAAGCCGGTGGAGATGCAAAAGATGACTTGAATCAGCGCATTGACAACCTAAAATCGAAACGAGATGATATGCAAAAACATCTTGCCGATTTGAAATCTGCCAGTGATGATGCTTGGTCTAGCTTGAAAAGTGGCTTTCAAAATGCCTGGGATGAGTTTAGTCGCTCTGTGGAAGAAGCAAAATCCAAATTTGATTAGCCCTAGGGTAATCTAGGAATTTCAATAGACCTATAAAAAGCTCCGTTTTACGAGTTGTTTGTATTGCAATCAATTCGCCAAAAACGGGGTTTTTTGTGGTGGATCATGGTGAATTGGGGTGAACTATGAATGGGGGCAGGGGAGGATGAATGATTTATGATGAACCGTGACGGGGCCATTCAGAAATTGCATGAGTTGTCAGCACCGGTAGAATACTAGGATTGATTTCAAGTCCGTTCCCCTGAAACAATAACCCTGTAGCAGTCGCTCGATGAATCAAGACAGAGACAACAAGGGAGAGTGAGCGCCTCTAGCAACGTTTAACTGTCAACTGTTATGGGTATTTTTGCCCCCCCCTAGATGGCACTCGTGACCATGAGTTATAAATTTCGTCCCTTCATTCAAGCCGTTGGTAGCGGCCCCCATACTGGAAAAAATCTCAGTCGAGAAGACGCCGCCCAAGCCATGGCGATGATGTTGAGTTCAGAAGCCACGCCTGCCCAAATTGGGGCGTTTTTGATAGCCCATCGCATTCAACGGCCAAGGGGGGAAGAACTCGCAGGGTTTTTGGATGCCTGCGATCGCCATGCCAAGAAACTCCCCGCCATCGACAGATTAGTAACAGTGTTAGGCTGTCCCTACGATGGGCGATCGCGCACCGCCCCCGTTACCGTCATCACCGCCCTGGGCCTAGCCGTAGAAGGAGTCCCCTGTCTGACTCACGGAAGTGGCCGGATGCCCACCAAATATGGGGTTCCCCTGATTGACATTTGGCAAGGATTAGGCGTCGATTGGACAAAACTGGAGGGCGATCGCCTCTCAACCCTTCTGGGCCATCATGGCATTAGTTTTTACTATCAACCCAACTTCTTCCCCGCCGCCGAACAACTCGTCACCTATCGCGATCAACTCGGCAAACGTCCCCCCGTTGCCACCATGGAACTGATGTGGACTCCCTATGAGGGGAACGTCCATCTCGTCTGTGGGTTCGTCCATCCCCCCACCGAAGGCCTGTTTCAAACCGCCTTAGACTTACGCCAACAAACCTGTTTTACCACCGTCAAGGGCCTAGAAGGCAGTTGTGACTTGCCCCGCAGTCGCCCCGCGATTATTGGTCAATTTGGACAACCCGGAGAGGACAACAGCAACCCCACCTGGGAACGACTCCATCTACATCCCATTGAATATGACTTGGGGGGAAGCGATGCACCCCTGGAGTCAGAAAGCGAGTATATCGAGATGTTGCAACGTACCCTCGCTGGAGACAACACTCCCATCACACCGGCCGCCATCTGGAATTTAGGCTTTTATTATTGGCGTTGCGGTATCTGTGACGGGTTACAGCAAGGGTTGACCACCGCCGAACAGAACCTGAGTCAAGGGCGATTGATGAGGAAAGTTGAGGAGTTGCGCGATCATGTCAGTTAACGTTAAAGCCGTGATTTTAGCCGGGGGCCAGAGTCGCCGCATGGGCCGGGATAAATCTCTGGTCTTGTGGGAGGGAGTCCCCTTGTTGCGGCGGGTGTATGATGTCGCGGCCGCTGTGGTGGGAGATGTGGCCGTGATGACCCCTTGGGGCGATCGCTATCAAGAGATTCTCCCCGCTGATTTTGAAGGATTGGCCGATGAACAGCCAGGAGAGGGGCCCTTAGTGGCCTTGGAACAGGTTTTGCGGGAGTCTAACTCCGCTGACGTAGATTGGATTTGGCTGTTAGGCTGTGATTTACCCCGTCTGGATGGGGCAATTTTGCAGGGCTGGGTGAACAATTTAGAAAACCATTCTTCTGACCAATTCGTGGCTGTTCCCCGTTCTCAAGCCGGCTGGGAACCCCTCTGTGGCTTCTATCGCCCCCAGGTGTTGCCCCAGTTGCAAGAGTTTATCACCCTGGGAGGGCGATCGTTCCAAAATTGGCTCGATCAGGTTCCCCATCTGCAAATTCCCTTAGGCGAGGCAGAAAAAGAGATGCTTTATAATTGTAATTCCTTGGAAGAAGGCAGTAGGGAGTAGGGGGAAGAAGGCAAAAGGCAAAAGGCAAAAGGCAAAAGGGGGGAGGAGGGTAATAGGCAGTTATGCCGGGAGAGGGCGAACAGCCGTTCGCCCCTACGTCTTTCTCTGTGTCCTCTGTGACTCTGTGGTTCCCCTCTTGCCTCTTGCCTCTTGCCTCTTGCCTCTTGCCTCCTAATGCTATCATCGCCTCAAGAGAGTCCTTGTGGCTAATCCCCTATGAAATTCCGCACGGCGCGTCACCAGCGTATTCGTCGCTATCGTCGTTATCTGGCGATCGCCATGTTGATCTGCATTCCCGTGGGAATTGGGACCAAGTTCTATAGCGGCATCTTGGAAACCTGGGTTCAGGATTCAGCCGGGGGGATGATCTATGTCATGTTTGGGATGTTTCTCCTGGGGGTTATGTTCCCAGAACTCGCAGCCGGGGCGATCGCCATCATCGTATTTCTCCTCACCAGTCTGATTGAGTTCTCGCAACTCTCGCAACATCCCATCCTAGAAGCCATCCGTACCCCCTTCATCGGCCGCCTCCTCATCGGCACCACCTTCGACCTCTGGGATTTCCTGCACTACAGTATCGGTTGTATGATCGGTTGGTTCCTCCTGCGTCAGTTGCAACGGAAAGTCCTCACCCCAAAGTCCTACCATCGTTTTTAACCCTCATTTTTAGCCGTTTCATCCCCAGATTGCTACCATCATGCGCGTTTTCCTCCAGCATCTTGCCCATGTCCTTGCCGCCACCCCCAAAGGCTGTTCAGACCAATCCCTGAATCGTGCCTGTACCGGCATTTCCACCGATACGCGCAGCGTGAATCCTGGGAATTTGTTTATTGCCTTGCCGGGGGAACGCTTTGATGGTCATGATTTTGTCTATACGGCCCGGGAACGGGGGGCGATCGCCGTCTTGGTTCACCATCCCTTCGATGATGAGAGTTTACCCCAACTGGTCGTTCCCGATACCCTGGCAGCCTATCAACGGTTGGGCCGCTGGTGGCGGGATACTCATGCGGTTCCGGTGATTGGGGTGACGGGTTCGGTGGGGAAAACCACCACCAAGGAACTGATTGCGGCGGTGTTAGGGATTCATGGCAATGTCCTGAAAACTCAGGAAAACTTCAATAACGAGATTGGCGTTCCCAAAACCCTGTTGCAACTGAATGAGAATCACACCTACGCCGTGGTAGAAATGGCCATGCGGGGAAAGGGGCAAATTGCCGAACTGACCCATATTGCCCGCCCAGATATTGGGGTAATTACCAACGTGGGAACGGCCCATATTGGTTTGTTGGGATCGCGAGAGGCGATCGCCCAGGCCAAATGTGAACTCTTGGCGGAAATGCCCCAAACCGGCTGTGCGGTTCTCAATGCCGATGATGCGTTGTTAATGGAGACGGCGGCCCAGGTTTGGTCTGGGAAAACCGTCACCTTTGGCTTAACCGCCGGGGACTTACAGGGCAAACTGATTGATTCCGAAACCCTAGAATTAGAGGGAATCTCCTATCCTCTCCCCCTTCCCGGCCGCCATAACGCCCTCAATTATCTAGCGGCGATCGCCGTGGCCCGCCTCCTCAACCTCAACACCAACCGCCTCAACCACGGCTTAGCCGTAAATATTCCCAATGGCCGGGCCCAGAAACATCTCCTCCCTGGGGATGTGGTGTTTCTCGATGAAACCTATAACGCCGGACTCGAATCGATGTTGGCCTCTTTAGACTTATTAGCAGAGAGTCCGGGCCAACGTCGTATTGCCGTGTTAGGAACCATGAAGGAGTTAGGGGAACAATCCCTGGACTTTCACCGACAGGTGGGGGAACGGGTGAAGCAATTGAAATTAGATGCCTTGTTTGTCCTCGCCGAACTCCCAGAAGCCGAAGCTATGGCGGATGGGGCCTATGGAATCTCCTTTGTGGATATCGAAAACTTGGAGAGTCCCCAGGCCCATGATGCCCTAGCCTCGCGGTTGCAGGAGTTCTTGCAAGAGGGCGATCGCGTCTTGTTCAAAGCCTCCCATTCCGTCGCCCTCGATCGCATTATCCAACGGCTGAAAGCCTAGGCGGATAGTTTCCCCACTTCTGGCCTCCATCCACCCCCTATCCTATCCAACGAGACTGTGACCTCTGTGAATCGCCTAAACCCACTCCTCAACTGGGGATTACGCCTAACAACTCTCTCCTGTCTCGCCGGTGGTGTCCTGGCGGCGGAGATCTCCCCCCCTCAGAAACAGCAATCCGCCCCCTCCGCCGAGGCCCAAGTCCCCGAGAGGTTCGCCCAATGGTGTCAGCAGCGCGATCGCCTCCCAGAGACGACGCAACGGACCATTGAGGTGATGTTACGTCGCGCCGATCGCCAGGACTGTCTCGAAGCCGAAACCCGCCTGAATGAGATTGACGATCTCAATCTTAGCGCCCAATCCCTCAGTGACTTACGCCCTCTCGCCTCGCTGACGCATCTGACGCGTCTCGATTTGAGTGTCAATGAGATTGAGGACATCTCCCCCCTGGAAAATCTGACCCAATTGGAAGAAGTCTTACTGAGTCTCAACCAGATTGAGGATATCTCCGCCCTAGAACCCCTGGTGAATCTGCGTCTTATCAACCTCGATCGCAATCAAATTGAGGATATTTCCCCCCTGAGTTCCTTAGAAAACTTGCGGGTGTTGTTCCTCAATGAGAACCAGATCGACGATATTTCGGCCCTCGGGAGGTTGCCGGAATTACGATTTTTATTTATCAATGACAATCAGATCGACGATATTTCGGCCCTAACGGGCTTAATCAATCTGCAAACCTTATCCCTCAATCAGAACCAGATTACAGATATTTCCCCGCTGCGGCCCCTGGTTGAGATGTATGAATTGCATCTCGACAATAATCAAATTTCTGACCTCGATGGCTTGCAAGGGATGACGGGTTTAAATGAGTTGTATCTCAGTGGCAATCAAATTCGCAATATCGAGCCATTATCAGCCTTAAATGCCTTGACACAATTGTATGTTCGTGATAATAAAATCAGCGATATCAGCCCTCTCCCTGACTTAGCCAGTCTCAACTGGGTCGACTTTGAGGGAAACGAGATTTTAGACATTTCGCCGTTGGGGGAGATGACGACCTTAGTCCGGGTCATTTTGCGAGACAACCCCGTGACCCCCTCCACCTGTCCCGTGGAACCCTCTATTTGTCAATTTGAACCCGACGTGTAAGACCATTTTGGACGGTAGGGGCGTACCCTTGTGGTCGCCCGGGTGTACCCTTGTGGTCGCCCTCCCTAGATGACGTTGCCCTCATCGGGGTAAACTGATTGACTGTTAAGGATTAACGATTCGCTGATAATGCCTACCTTTCTCCTCGAAGTCGGGACCGAAGAACTCCCCGCCAGTTTTGTCGACGGGGCGATCGCCCAATGGCGCGATCGCATCCCCGCCTCTCTCAGCGAGGCCTTCCTCGAACCGGCCGCAGTGGAGATTTACGGAACCCCACGCCGTCTCGCGGTTTTGCTGCATAACCTCCCCAGTCAACAACCCAATCGCAGCGAAGACATCAAAGGCCCCCCAGTTCGGGCCGCCTACAACGATGGACAACCCACCAAAGCCGCCGAAGGGTTCGCCCGCAAACAAGACGTCTCCCTAGACGACTTAGAAATCCGCGACACGGAGAAAGGAGAATTTGTCTTTGTCCGCAAACAGATTCCCGGCCGGCCCACGGCGGAGATTTTGACAGAACTCATCCCCCAATGGATTTTCAAACTCGAAGGAAAACGCTTTATGCGTTGGGGCGATGGAGATTTGCGGTTTCCCCGTCCCATTCGTTGGCTGGTAGCCCTCCTCGATGAGAGTATTTTACCCCTAACCATTACCAGTGGATCGGATGTGGTGACGAGCGATCGCCACTCCGCCGGCCATCGGGTTCTGCATCCCGATCCCGTCTCCATTAGCAACGCCGCCGACTACCTAGAAAATTTGCGTCAAGCGGCGATCGAAGTCACCCCCCAACGCCGTCGCGACAGCATCATCGAGGGGATTCACCGCTGCGCCGCCCAAGTGGGGGGAACCGCTGATATCCCCGACGACCTCCTCGCGGAAGTGGTGCAATTGGTGGAATATCCCACCGCCGTCCTGGGCAAATTTGACGATGATTTCCTAATTTTGCCCCCGGAAGTCATCACCACGGTCATGGTGTCTCATCAACGTTATTTCCCGGTTCTCAACGCTGAAAAACCCCAAGAACTCCTGCCTTATTTTATCACCATTTCTAACGGTGATCCAGCCAAATCTGACCTCATCGCCGCCGGAAATGAGCGAGTCATTCGGGCGCGATTGGCGGATGGGGAGTTTTTCTATAAAGCCGACTGTGAACAGCCCTTAGAAACCCTCGTTCCTCAGTTGGAAACGATTACCTTCCAAGAAGATTTAGGGACGGTTAAAGATAAAGTCGATCGCCTAACGGCCGTCGCCGACCAACTGGGTCAAGCCCTACATCTATCGGAGTCTGATCAGGCGAACATTCGCCGGGCCTGCTATCTTTGCAAAGCAGACTTAGTGAGCCAAATGGTCTATGAGTTCCCGGAACTGCAAGGGGTTATGGGTGAGAAATACGCCCGAGTCAGTGGGGAAGCCGAAGCCGTTTCTCGGGCAATTTTCGAGCATTACTTACCGCGCGGGGCAGATGATATTTTGCCGCAAACCGTGACCGGACAAATTGTCGGTTTGAGCGATCGCCTCGATACCCTAGTCAGTATTTTTGGCCTAGGCTTATTACCCAGTGGGTCCTCCGATCCCTTCGCCCTCCGTCGCGCCGCCAATGCAGTGGTCAATATCATCTGGGCAGCGAATTTAGAACTCAATCTCAATCAGTTCTTACAGCAAGGCGTGGAGACCTTCAAAACCGCCCATCCCCAAGCCTCCCCCGAGTTACTCACGCAACTGCAAGAGTTCTTCCTGCAACGGTTACAAACCCTATTACAAGATGACAAGGGCATTGATTATGACCTCGTCAATGGAGTATTAGGAGAAGATGACGCCGATTATGCCCAACGGGCGTTAGAGGATGTTTTGGATACCCGCGATCGCGCCGAGTTTCTGCAAAAAATCCGGCAAGAGGGAACCCTAGACGTGATTTATGAAATCGTCAATCGGTCTGCCCGTTTAGCCAAAAAAGGAAGCCTCTCTACCCAAGACTTGAACCCCGAAACCGTCATCAATCCCGAGTTATTTGAATCTTCCGCTGAACAGGGATTTTATGATGCCTTACTGGGGCTATTACCGCGCACCGAAGCCGCCCAGCGAGACCGTAACTATAGCCAACTCATTGAAGGCTTAGTGGAAATTGCGCCCACCGTTCGCGAGTTTTTCGACGGCGAGAACAGTGTCCTCGTCATGGCCGACGACGAAGCCGTAAAAACCAATCGTCTCAATCTCCTGGGACTCTTGCGCAACCACGCCCGCGTTTTAGCCGACTTCGGGGCGATCGTCAAAAACGGCTAATCCCAACCCCCAAAACACCAACTAGAAACCGGGTTTCTCCGAGAAACCCGGTTTCTGACCCCCCAGCCAACCCATCCAAACACCAATTTCTGACCCCCAGCCAACCCATCCAAACACCAATTTCTGCCCCCCAGCCAACCCATCCAAACACCAATTTTTGACCCCCTCAACCCACCCATCCCCGTTCACAGCATCTCACAACATGAGGGGTCTAACCCCTCATTAAACCCCCAAAAACCCATCCGCAACCCATCCCAGCCCCCGTCAGTGATCGTTATCACACCTAACCCGGATTAACATCAGCTATGCCACTGTCATAAAGTGGCATACTAAGGTCATCAAGGGTGTAACAAGGGTCAACAAAAAATGATTTCTACGTTAGTTGAATCCGCATTTCAAACAGGGTGTTTAAGCGTCGCGTCAGAAGGACTCATTCACCAAGTCCTCAGCCACCGCGCCTATGGTCCTACCGACCTAGACGCATTACAACGTCTCTGGTTAGCCGTCGAAGGGGGAAAAATCCAGCGAGAAGCCCAATCTCAATGTACGGTACTATCAAACCTGATGGTTGCCGCTTAGAATTACCAAGAGTCCGTTGTCAGAACAACCCCTTAAACACAGCCGCCTCATTGCCGCCTCCCCCATTTACTATGGCTGGGTCGTTCTCCTAGCCGGGAGTTTAGGGATGTTGATGACCATCCCCGGCCAAACCGTGGGCGTGTCCGTATTCCTCGATAAAATTATCCTCGATCTCGACATCTCGCGATCGCTCGTCTCCTTCCTTTACCTCCTCGGAACCGTCAGCGGTTCCTTTTTTCTGCCCGGCTTCGGACGCTTCATCGACCGTTCCGGCCCCCGCAAAGCCGTCATCCTCATCGCCAGTCTCTTCGCCCTAGCCTGCGTCTACATGGGATTAGTCGCCAACATCGTCATGTTGGCCCTGGGGTTTATCGCCATCCGCAGTTTAGGACAAGGGGCCTTAGCCCTAGTTAGCCTCAACGTCATCAACCTGTGGTTTGTCCGTCGCCGAGGCTTCGCCCTCAGCATCTCAGGAATTGGTCTGGCCCTAGGAATTGGCGTATTCCCCCTCATCATCGAAAGCTTAATCAATCAACTCGGCTGGCGACTGGCCTACGCCAGTTTAGGGGGAGTCGTCGCCCTGACCATCCTACCCCTAGGGGCCCTGTTCTACCGAGAGCAACCCGAACGCTACGGCCTACAACCCGACGGACACCATCAAGCCGGAGAAGCCGTCGCCCTCAGCGAAGTCAACTATACCCTGCCCGCCGCCCGCCGTACCCTCACCTTTTGGATCTTCACCGCCGGAAGTATCTGCGTGGCCATGTTAATCACCGGCCTACTCTTCCACCACTACTCGATTATGGCCAACTCCGGCATTGAGCGGTCTGTAGCGGCCATGGTCTTTGTCCCCTTCGGCGTAATTACCGCCCTCGCCAACCTCATCACCGGAGTCTTACTCGATCGCATCTCACCACGATTTCTCATGGCCACCATGTTACTGCTGATGGGTAGTGCCTTATTCCTTGCCGTACGCATCACCACAGGAGAAGGAATGCTCCTCTACGGCGGTCTATTGGGGTTAATCGAGGGCATGAACGGAGTCTTAAAATCAGGGATATACGCCTACTACTTTGGGCGTTCTCACCTCGGCAGTATTACCGGCTTTGCCACCACCCTCGCCGTCATCGGCACCGCCACCGGTCCCGTCTCCTTCGCCCTAGGGTTCGAGCATTTCGGCAGTTACGGACCCGTCTTAGCCCTAACCGCCTTACCCCCCGTCCTCGTCGCCCTAGCCTTACTCCTCACCCCCTCCCAGCTATTGGAAACCGCCCCATAACCCCCACCCAGTCCAGCCTGAAACCGCCAATTTCCCAGACATTCGGGCCCTTCTGCCTAAAACACGGCCTCCCCAGCGTTAATGAACTAGAGGCAACCCACACTCGATGTCCGGGTTCATTCAGCCAACCCACGAAGGAATCAAAAGAGGGCGACCACAAGAGGGCGACCACAAGAGGGCGACCACAAGGGTACGCCCCTACGTCTTTTCTCTTGCCTTTTGCCTCTTGCCTCTTGCCTTTTGCCTCTTGCCTCTTGCCTTTTGCCTCTTGCCTTTTGCCTTTTTCTCCAATGCTCCAAACCATAAAACCCCTCGACCCGTCCCCGACCAATCCAGAAGCCTGGGACATTCTCAACCACTTTATTCGCAGCTATCAAGACGGGGGAGACTCAGCCCTCTGTCAGCAATTAGCCGCCCAACCCCAATGGCTGAATGGCCAACTGATGGCCGTCATTGAGGGGTCTAAAGATACCCCACCTTGGCCACAGGAAGACTATGGCCAGACCCTCTATCATTTGGGCAACGCCTACCAACACCCCGCCCAACTCGGAGAGTCTCCCTCTCAGAACCAAGCCTGGGCCGTCATCTGTTACCGAATCGCCCTAGAGATTTTCCGTCCCCAACAGTTCCCCCGAGAATGCCTAAACACGGCCCTCGCCTTGGGGGACTTGGGATTCCAGCAGGGAGATTGGCAGATGGCCTTAGATGGCTATTATCTGGGGATAGCGGCCATTAACCACAAACGCACCCAGCCTCTCAACCCGGAAGAAACCCTAGACCTCCTGACCAAGTCCCTCCACATCAACAACTACGCTATCCAAGCGGCCCTAAATCTCTAGGGCCGAACGACCTGGCTCAAACAGACCAGATACCGAGTGTCTCAAGCTGGACAAGTCGCGTTTACCTCGGCTGAAGCCATGACACGAGGAGGACGCAAAGGGCCGGATGGCTCACACACCAGAGACCGGGTGTCTTGAAGACACTCGGTCTCTCAAGCACATTATTTGTCAAAAAATTTCCCCGCATCTGCATAAAAACCTCCCTCCCCAGGGTTAATGGACTAGAACGCCACCCAGGAGGGAAGCCGATGACTATCCAAATTGAGCAAATTGCCCAGTTTCTCGACCATCGAGACTGGCGCTATCGGGTTGAAGCCGAGAAGAACCGCATCATCACCGCCGTGAACTCGGATATCGTCGAGGATTTTGTGATTGTGATTGCGGTGCAGGAGGAGGGCGAGTATCTCAGCCTCTTTGCCCCACAACTCCTTTATCTTAAAGACCATCACTACAAAGGCGTTGCCTTTCAGACCATGTTAGCCATGGCGTGGGAAGTCAAGTTATTGCGTTGGGAATATGACCCCAGTGATGGGGAAGTGCGCAGCAGTACCGGAATCGCCGTGGAGGATGGTCGGGTGACGGAGAAACAGTTTAATCGCTTGTTGTCGGGGTTGATTCAACTGACGGAGGAGGGGATGACGCGGTTGAAGCAGGTGTTGGCGACGGGAGAAGACCCTGGACGAGTGGGGGTCGAGGCGCAGTTACTGGCGGCGTTACGGGAGATGTTGCCGGAAGAACTCCTGGGACAACTGGGGGCGCAATTGCAACAGTTGAGTGACCCAGAGACTTGACCAGAGACCGGGTGTCTTGAAGACACTCGGTCTCTCACCCCAACTCGTTTATGACCCTTCATTGGCGCAATAATCATGATGCACGTTCAACAACTTTGTGAGTTTCTGCAACAGCAACAGTGGGCCTACCAGGCGAATCTCCAAGAACAACAGGTTCAGTTACAGCGAGAGGGGTTGACGGTCTTGATTTCCCTCGAAGACGATGGCAAATTTGTCAAAATCGTTCTTCCCCAACTGTTGACCCTCAACTCAGACCAGCCTCACTATGAACTGGGGTTGCAATGCCTACTGCATCTGGGGTGGCGCTATAAACTGGTGCGCTGGCAACGAGACCCGAGGGATGGGGAAGTGCGCCTCCAAGCGGATTTGCCCCTGGAAGATGGGGAACTCAGTTCACGGCAGTTTTGGCGCACCTTGCAGGGATGCTTGCAGATTGCGCGAGAGGGACGGAAACAGGTGCAACAGGTATTGCAAACCGGGGCTGTCGCCTCCCAAACAGACTCACTGCAACTTCTAGGTCTTTTACTGCAAGCCGAAGTGAACGGGGGGGCTGAGGCGGTGTATGGGGAATTGGATCGACGAGGAGGACGAGTTGACCCCAACTTAGCTGAGGCGGCTCAACAATTTCTTAAGCAGGCGGCAGAATCAGCCAATCCAGAGATGCAGGATGGGTTGGTGGGGGTGATTGGAAATCTCGCCATTCGTCTGCAAGATTATCCCCGAGGTCGTCGAGAGCAGAATGTTGCCATTGCGATTCTACTGTATCAAATCGTCCTGGAAGCCCGACCGAAGCATCGCCTGCCTGACAAGTGGGCGCAAACCCAAAATAACCTGGGGAATGCCTACTCGGACTTGCCCACGGGCGATCGCGCCGGGAACCTGCAACAAGCCATCCGCTGCTATAACGCCGCCCTCACCGTCTGGACTCGTGAGAGGGCACCCTTAGATTGGGCAATGACCCAAACTAACCTGGGTTCTGCCTACTTGCAATTGCCCACGGGCGATCGTGCGGCGAACCTAAAGCAAGCCATTGCCTACTGCCAAAATGCCCTCACCGTGAGGACTCCCGAGACCACACCCTTACAATGGGCAGGAATCCAAACTAACCTGGGGTCCGCCTACTTGCAATTGCCCACCGGTAATCGCGCGGCGAACCTAAAGCAAGCCATCGCCTGCTATGAAGCTGCCCTCCACTTATGGACACCTGAGACGGCATCCTTACAATGGGCAATGACGCAAAATAACCTGGGGAATGCCTACTCGCAATTGCCCACCGGTAATCGCGCAGCGAACCTGCAACAAGCCATCGCTTGCTTTAAGGCCGCCCTCACCATCTGGACTCCCAAGATCGCACCCTTAGACTGGGCAATGACGCAAAATAACCTAGGGAATGCCTACTGGCAAATGCCCAAGGGCGATCACCCTTGGAACCTGCAACAAGCCATCGCTTGCTACCAAAACGCCCTCACCGTCTGGACTCCTGAGACGGCATCCTTACAATGGGCAACGACCAAAAACAACCTAGGTTTAGCCTACTCCAAATTGCCAACGGGAGATCGTGCGGCAAACCTAAAGCAAGCCATCGCCTGCTATGAAGCTGCCCTCAGCGTCAGGAAGCGCGGGACTGCACCCTTAGAATGGGCAACGACCCAAAATAACCTGGGGAATGTCTACTTGCAATTGCCCACCGGTGATCGCGCGGCGAACCTAAAGCAAGCCATCGCCTGCTATGAAGCTGCCCTCAGCGTCAGGAAGCGCGGGACTGCACCCTTAGATTGGGCAGAGACCCAAAATAACTTGGGGAATGCCTATAAGAACTTGCCAACGGGAGATCGTGCCAGGAACCTGCAACAAGCCATCACCTGCTATAACGCCGCCCTCAGCGTCAGGACTCGTGAGACCACACCCTTAGAATGGGCAACGACCCAAAATAACCTGGGGAATGCCTACCGGGAAATGTCCACAGGCGATCGCGCGGCGAACCTAAAGAAAGCCATCACCTGCTATAACGCCGCCCTCAGCGTCAGGACTTGTGAGACCGCACCCTTACAATGGGCAATGACTCAAAATAACCTAGGGAATGCCTACCGGGAAATGTCCACAGGAGATCGCACGGGGAACCTGCAACAAGCCATCACCTGCTATGAAGCCGCCCTCAGCGTCAGGACTCGTGAGACCGCACCCTTAGATTGGGCAGAGACCCAAAATAACCTGGGTTTAGCCTACTCGGACTTGCCCATGGGCGATCGCGCGGGGAACCTGCAACAAGCCATCAGCTGCTTTAAGGCCGCCCTCACCGTCAGAACGCCGCAACTGTTCCCCCTGGACTGCCTACAAACAGCTCGCAACTGGGGTAACTTGGAATTTCGGGAAGGACAGTGGCACAATGCCTTAACCCAATACCAAACTGCCATCGAAGCCATTGAACAATCGCGCCGCTTTGCCCTCAGTGAAGAGCGTCGTCAGCAGATTGTGCAAGAGTCCATCTACGTTTACGAAAACGCCATCCAAGCGGCCATTAACCTCAAAGACATCGCCAGCGCCCTGGAAATCGTGGAACGAGTCCGGGCGAAGCGTTTAGTCGATTTGATGGCCACCGCAGACCTCTACCAAGATGGGGCAATTCCCGCAGCGGTTCAAGACTGGCTGCACCAACTGGACCAACTGGACCGAGAGATTGCCCAACGTCGTCAGAACGTCGCCTCCACAGAGACTCCAGAAGCGCCAACGTCCCCGGAAGATTCCCCCAAACCCCTGCCAGAGACCCCAGAAGATGACGCTTCCCCTGGAGACTCCCCCAAACACCGCCACGGGGTCTCCCGTCAACTCCGCGCAGCGATGACCGCCACCGAGGAGATTCGGGAACTTGAACAAGAAAAACAGGCCATTCTCGACCAACTCAGCAACCGAGATGATGTGGTTGCCAAACTGCGAGAGGTCCAGCCGCCCAAACTCCAGGATTTTCAACCCCTCCTGTCTGAGAACACCGCCCTCGTCAGCTTCTACACCACCGATGATCACACTCATCTCCTGATTCTCCGTTCCGGGGAGTCTCAGCCGGTTTGTTTCACCTGCCCGGGACAGGGCTACAAACCCCTGCAACTCTGGCTCCGGGAGACTTGGGCGGCGCTTTATCTCCTGGATAAAACCCAATGGCTTGCCCAAATGCAAGCCACCCTCCAGGAACTGGCGCAACGGTTACGCCTCAACGACCTCATCGAGGAACATCTCCAAGGAATTGAGGAACTGGTCTTGGTGCCCCATCTGTTTCTGCATCAAATCCCCTTTGCGGCGTTACCCCTGAAGGATGGCTATCTAGGAGACCGTTTCCGCCTGCGCTATGCCCCCAGTCTGCAAGTGTTGGGCTTCTGTCAGGGTCGCCAGGGGGTGCAGACTCGGGAGTATGGGACCGTGGAAAATGCCACCGATGATTTGCCCTTTAGTTCCTTTGAGGGGGCGACGGTGGCGCACTTGTTTGAGATTGAGTCGCAACGGCGGCTGATTGGGGCGCAAGCCAAGACGACGGCGTACCGAGGCTTGTTGGAGGCGAGTAATTACCTCGTCAGCAGTCACCACGCCCAAAGTCGCTGGGATAATCCCCTGGAGTCGGGGTTAAAACTCAGTGATGGCACGATTACGGTCAGTCAACTGTTTTCTCCGGCTTGGCGCTTTCCGCAGTTGGAGGAGGTCTATCTCTCCTGTTGTGAGACGGGGTTGTTTCTGCCGGATAGTGCCCTGGATGAGCCGGTGGCGGTGAGTACGGGCTTTCTCTGTGCCGGGGCGCGGGGGGTGATTGCCAGTCAATGGTCGATTTATGATTTGTCGGTGGCGTTGGTGTCGGGGTTGTATCACCAGCAACGTCATCAGGGCTTGTCCCGGGTGGCGGCGTTGCAGCGGGCGCAGCAGGAGATGCGGCAGATGACGGGGAAGACGTTTCAGCAAGCCTATGCTAAACCCCTCCGGACGTATCTCAAGTCGGAACAGCGACGGCTACAGCAAGACGTTGAGGCGGTGCATCGCTTGCAGAACGGGGAGCGACTGATTAAACGCTATTGCCATGAGGCGCATCCCTTTGAGCATCCGGTACATTGGGCGGGTTTAGGCTGTTATGGCTTGGGATGAAATGCACTAATTGCACGTTTTGTCAAGGTTAAAGAGGTGAAATCATGGATAAATTTGAGCGGTCAATGGGTCAAGAGATGGGGCAAACTACAGGGAGTTCACCCCAGTCGAGGACTGCCAAAATGATGAAGCAAGACCAATGCCCCCCGGAGATTCATGAGCAACTCAAGGATATTTTTCGCCGGGCCTTACAGGCGGAGTCACCAGAAGAATGTAAACGATTACGACGAGAAGGATTAAACATGATGATGAAAGCACCCAAGGAATGTTTTTGGCGGGGATATGCGCTCCACTATGAGGAGGATTTGCTCTATGTGGAGGCTTCGCTTGACGCTTTGGACTATATTGAACGGAAAATTTATGGCGATATTCGCGGTTCGGGGACGGCGGAGGAGAAAGCCTACGACCCCGACAAGGGAGATGCTAGCCCCCTTACGCTTTGGAATATCCGCTGTAAGGGCGCTTATGAGGATAAGCGTCAGGAACGGAAGGACTTGATTCAGGAGACTCCCCGCGATGGCTTAGGGAGACGGCTAGAGGCGGGGGAGATGGCTCAAGCCGATGAGGAACCCAGCCGCTTGGAGAAGGTTCGCCAAGAGTTTGAGTTAGACCCGACTGGGGCTTTAAAGACTAATTTTGTCCGCCAAACTCCCCCACCGCCGATTACGGTTCAGTCGGTGTTACTGCGGATTTATGATTATGCCTCTTGTGGGGAAAAATGGACGCTGAAACGGTTGGCTGAGGAGTTTAATGTGTCTCCTGGGGTAATGAATGGGGCTTGGAGTCGAACGATTCGTCCTTTGTTGGCCCAGATGGGCGATCGGCTTTGTTGATGTGTATTGATAATTAGATTGACGACATTCAACCCAGAGGAACATTATGACGACTGAACAATTTGAAGAAAAATTCGGACAACTGATTCCGATTCCGAGTCGGGTTCATGAACAATTAAATGGTTTGCTGAATCGACTATCACCTGAACAAGTGCAAAGGATTCGTCCTCGGGCGATCGCCGTTTGGGTGGTGGCCCGCTATCTGAACCGCTTTGGCTATGACTGTAATTGGGAAGCCAGCAGTGTTTGGAACCCGGTTCTACAGGTGTTGACGGATTTTGCGGAGTTGGAGGTGTTTGAGGGCGATCGCCGTTTGGGGATTGTCGAATGTATACCCCTAGCTGCGGAGGCTGAGGCGTTGGAGATTCCTGAACAGGTGGCGTTGGGCGATCGCATGGCCTACATTGCGGTTGAAGTGAATCCGCAAAACACCTGGGGAACGATTGTTGGCGTTGCGCCAGCAGTAGAAACGGAGTTCCCGGAACTAACACTTGAGCGCGAGGAGTTTTTATCAACGGATAAGTTACTCGATTTATTAGAAGTGGCTAATCCTCTTTTAGATGAGGCGTTGTTAGCGGAGTTACAAGCCTATTGGACTCGTCATGGCCAATGGTCTGAGGAGCAACGTCAGGGGGTTATTGCACAATTAGAACGGGCGTTTGTGTTAGAGAATGTTGATATTTTACGGGTGGAAACTGCGGCCCAGGAATTGGAAACGTTAATCTATCAATCCGTGGGCCAGGACGTTCCTCTTGAGTTAGCCTTTAAGGAGGAGGACGATTCCAGGGAGGACGCTTCTCAGGGGGGCGCTTCTGAGGGGGGCGATCGCATGGAGTTACGCGAGATTCTCAAACGACTCTTCCAAGCGTTACGGGAGGATTTAGGTTAGGGAGCATTTTTGGCAGCTGCCTAGCGGCTCGAAGCCCACAAACCGGGTGTTTCAGGAACTTGGTTTCCCACTAGGGGCGATCGGACTGTCGCCCCTATCCTCAATCCCTCTCCCACTTTGGGGGAGGGATTTTTAGGCTGTTAGCCCTCCTCTTCTGGGAGTGACAGAGTTGGGGACGCCGGTCTGAGGACATCTGGGAAGAGGTCTCAATCAGAGACTCTTAGACCGCCTGTGAGCCTGAGATGAAGCGGAACATGGCCGAATCCCTCTCATCCTGAACTGCGAACAATGCCTAAAAAATCCTCATCCAAACCGTTAATTATTTAGACGCACCCAAACCGGTCTGAATCATGCTGACTTGGAACTCTGACTTAGAACAATGCCTAAAAAACAACCCTTCTCATCGTTATTACAACAAGGTCAGCCAACGGTCGGCGAACCGGGAAGCATCGGAGGGGTCACATCCGACTCCGCCAATTCGACCATTCTCGTCGCTGTAGCTGACCCGACTGACGACTGAGAACACAAAATCAACAACTTCACCCTGAACTGGAGGTATTACACCGTGGGACTTTTTCAAAACGGACTAGGATGGTTTTTGGAAGTCATTGATAAATTATTAACTAGCTTGAGTCTAAAATCCGATTGTCATATTGCATTAAATCAGTTTTTTTTAAATTGGTTGGGTCAAGAGCATAAGGACTTCATCGCTGCTTTAGTATCCCTACTAGAGATATTATGGGAAATCTCCATCTTGCCTGTTTTACGGGCCGCTTTTGGCGCTTTTTCCATATTGTATGGCATCTTTTATGCCGGTTTTGTAGCAGGAGTCATCTTCGTCGAATTCTGGGACCCAAACCACATGAACCCGAAATCTGAGGTGTGCAAAATTTCCGAAGCCCCTAAAGATAATCCTTTGCCGAATAAGCGCGAAGACAGTCAAGTTTTTATGCTTACAATCTGATACAAAATCCATCAGAATTTCTCCAATTGTCCTGAATCGTCTCATCATGTAATCGAGTCTCCGGAGACAGTACGAGTCAACCATTTCGCCATGTAAATTGAGTCTTCTTAATCTAGTCTCGGTCAATTTAGCTCGGTATTATCTTTTCCAGATTTGCAGAAACTCATCTCCCTGAACACTCTCGATTCTTTCTTAGGCAAACAGCATTCAGGCTAAGTCAAACGCTTCTGAGCAACCCGTCACTCTCACCCCTGTTGAAGGAGATGTTCCTTTACCTACTGCCTCAACTGACAAGGTCAACCCTGCTCTGCTTGTTGTAATACCAATTTTCAGAAGTCATGCCATAGATGTCTGTAGGGGCGAACGGCTGTTCGCCCTCCTCGGTGTCAGATGTCTGGCACGCTTATTGAAAAATGGTATAACTAACTCTTCCATGACGCTGTAGGGTCGTCGCCCCCCACTTCCGGGAAGGTTCTATCTCATTTGAGCATCACCTTCCCGGAGCCAATGAACCCGAACCTGTCCGAGTCCCTCTCATCCTGAACTGCGAACAATGCCTAAAAAATCCTCATCCAAACCGTTAATTATTTAGACGCACCCAAACCGGTCTGAATCATGCTGACTTGGAACTCTGACTTAGGACAATGCCTAAAAAACAACCCTTCTCATCGTTATTACAACAAGGTCAGCCAACGGTCGGCGAACCGGGAAGCATCGGAGGGGTCACATCCGACTCCGCCAATTCGACCATTCTCGTCGCTGTAGCTGACCCGACTGACGACTGAGAACACAAAATCAACAACTTCACCCTGAACTGGAGGTATTACACCATGGGACTTTTTCAAAACGGACTAGGATGGGTTGGTGGACTCATCGATAGCTTGCTCAATTGGTTGGGGCGAGCGTTGGAGGCTTTCATCAAGGCTTTAGTGTCCCTACTACAGATATTATGGGAAATCTCCATCTTGGCTATTTTACTACCCGCTTTTGGCGCTTTGTCTATATTGCATGTCATCTTTTATTCCGGTGTTGCAGCAGGAGTCATCTTTGCCGAATTCTGGGACCCAAACCACATGAACCCGAAACCTGAGGTGTTCAAAATTTCCGAAGCCTCCAAAGATATTCCTTTGCTGAAGAAGCGCGAATACAGCCAATTCAAAAAGATTGTGCTAGCCCCCAAAGATAGTCCTTTGCCCAAGAAGCGCGAAGACGCCCAAGTTCACCAGATCTTGGTCTAACCCCCTGATAACCGGTCTCCAATTCCCTTGAAGAGCCTCATTTCTAACCGAATCTATAGAGACAGCACTGGTCAACTATTGCGCCCTCACTCTTGAGTCCTCTCAATCCAGTGTCGGTCAATTTGCCCCAGGGTGAACTCTCTCGAGTGTGGAGGCCGTTATCTCCCTAAACTCTCTCAAAAAAACTACCCTCAAGACAACTTAGGAGTATGACGATGAACAGTTCTAAAGCCTTTCTAAGCATTCAATTCTGCTCTGCCTGCACGGATGCGACCTTACAGACTATCGAAATCTGTGGTCTTCCCGGCTGCTACACAAAAACCGGTAAACTGACGGTTGATTCCACCATTGAAAGCTTCTTCAAAGATTATATATCTGAGCCAATTTTTCGCCAAGCATATCGGCTCCGTAA
The DNA here is from genome assembly GCA_020386575.1 of Phormidium sp. PBR-2020. GTDB lineage: Bacteria > Cyanobacteriota > Cyanobacteriia > Cyanobacteriales > Geitlerinemataceae > Sodalinema. The sequence continues at coordinate 2,898,816 of CP075902.1, forward strand.
TCGTAAGGTTGAGACTCTAAAAATCTGGCTATACGATCGGAAGTCTCATCACTTTGAACGAGGCTATTTTGTTCCTGAACTTGATGAGCGAGATCTAGCAATTCCCTCCAATCCCAAGTCCTCTAAACTTGATGTGATCTATGTTTTAGACAACGAGTTAACCGGGGAAGAGTTGGAGCAATGGCAAGACGCCGCGCACCAGTTATTTTCTCCTCTGTTTGGGAAGTTCATCCTTCCCTCAAAACACCCTTTGATGAACGGAAATATTATTCCGAGTCTCAACCAATTGGTTGACAATTTTTACCAGCTAATTGACCCAAAACTTGAGGTTAAAAAGCAATTAATTTTTGACGCCCTCATCATTCAAATCAATTAACCACACCCCTTCTTTGCCTTAAGGAGTTATGCCGTCAACTCTGACCCTAAATGGAGTCCCGGATACCTAACCCGACTCAAGCCCACTGCCTTATCCATCACGACCTTAATCAAGAGAAAGCCTAATGCCTAGACCAGACGCTAATCAAGAGTCTCAATCCAAGCTCGATTTTAGCTCCTACTTACGCGAGCCAAAATACACGCTCAAAGATGTAATTCTCCCCGCCACCACCCAACAGAAGGTTGAGTTGGTCTTGACGGAACTCCAGCACCAAGAGCTAATCTATCAGCACTGGGGTATGGGGAAAAAGCACCGATTGGACAAAGCTCTCTCCATTAACTTCTCCGGACCTCCCGGAACGGGGAAGACGCTAACCGCCGAAGCCATTGCTCATGCTTTAAATCGGAAGATTTTGGATGTCCCCTATGACCAAATCGAGTCCAAGTATGTCGGGGAAACCCCCAAACATATTCAAGCCGCTTTTCAATTTGCCACCGAGCAGAACGCCCTTTTATTCTTCGACGAAGCGGATTCCTTCTTAGGCAAACGGCTAGAAAATGTCACACAAGCTGGGGATTCAGCGGTCAACTTAACTCGCAGTGTCATGTTGAAGCAGTTGTCGGCTTATGAGGGGGTTATTGTCTTTGCGACCAACCTACTGCGCAATTACGACCCAGCCTTCTTAAGTCGCATCCGCCGGAAAGTTTTCTTTGAGTTGCCCAATGAGGAAGCACGGGCCGCCATCTGGATGGCACAAATTCCTCAGGAACTTCCTCGCCATGAGTCCGTTAACTTCCCTGACTTAGCCAAAGACTTTCCCGACGTCTCGGGTCGTGACATTAAGAATGCTGTCTTGAATGCCGTGGTGGCAGCGGCTGGAGAAGACCAACCCCACAAGCAGGTACATCAAACCCACTTCGAGGAAGCTATCCGACAAGTGATTCAGGCTAAGTCAAACGCTTCTGAGCAACCCGTCACTCTCACCCCTGTTGAAGGAGATGTTCCTTTACCTACTGCCTCAACTGACAAGGTCAACCCTGCTTGTTGCAACTAACTCTTCCATGACGCTGTAGGGTTGTCGCCCCCGACTTCCGGGAAGGTTCTATCTCATTTGAGCATCACCTTCCCGGAGCCAATGAACCCGAACCCGTCCGAGTCCCTCTCATCCTGAACTGCGAACAATGCCTAAAAAAGCCTCATCCAAACCGTTAATTATTTAGACGCACCCGAACCGGTCTGAATCATGCGGTTACTAAATGCTGAAGTCTCTAGCTGCGGTCTCGCTAGTACCCGAGAGCTGAAAGAGCTTCAATCCGAAGCGTCAATCCCCGATCCAATCAATAGGAGGTTCCTATGAACTTTAATTCTTCTAACTCGCCAGAACCGTTACACAGCAATCTGGAGCACTCAACTCAACCCATGGACAACAACAATTTTCAGCAGGATTTCAACCCTAACGAGCTTTTACAGTTCATAATTAACGCGTATCAAGAAGCTCGCTCTAATCTTGGAAAGTGCAATCTCCTAGTCATCGGCAAGACAGGTGTAGGAAAGAGCACATTAATTAACGAGGTATTTCGAGAACCCATAGCGAAAACTGGAGTCGGTAAGCCCGTCACCCAAGAGATCCGAAAGTACGAACATTCTGACTTGCCCCTTACGGTTTACGACAGTCCCGGCCTAGAGCTAGGCGCACAATCTAAGGAGATGACTGAGGCAGTATCCCAGCTCATTGATGGCAAACTAGAAAATGTTGATGACCAAATTCATATTGTTTGGTACTGTATCAATCACAACTCCAACCGATTGGAGGATGTGGAAATTGAGTGGCTTAAAGAGTTGAGTGACAAGCATGATGTTCCTATCATTATTGTTGTCACCCAGACTTTGGAAGCTGAGGAGGATAGTAAATTTCTTGCTGATTTAAATCGTCAGAATTTGCCCGTTCATCAAATCATCCCTGTTCTCGCCCAAGCCAAACAAATCACTCGTCAGTTTACCTTACCACAGTACGGCTTGGAAACCCTGATGCAAGTCACTTTTGATTTGCTTCCTGAAGTAGCTGAAAAAGCATTCGTCAATGCAATAAAAAGTGTTGACATCAAAGCCAAAAGGGCATCAAAGTATGTTCAGGGATATTCAGCAGGAGCGTTTGGAATCGGCTTGTCACCAATCCCTTTCTCAGATGCTATCCCCCTGGCAGCTGAACAAATTGCTATGCTGGCACATATCACAGCAATTTTTGGAATACCTTTTGAGGATACTTTCTTGACTCAAATTGTATCAGGAATTGCAGGTGTAGGTGGGGCAACATACGCTGGTCGCATGGTGGTATCTAGCGTACTCAAATTTATACCAGTTGTCGGAACAATTCCTGGTAGTTTGATAGCAGGAGTAACAGCAGCAGGACTCACTAATTGTCTTGGTTTGGCTTATATTAACGCTTTAACACGGTATATGAAAAAGAAAATCAGTGGTCAAGAGCTTTCAGTTGATACTCTCGTACAAATGACCCTTAAAGAGTATCTAAACTATCTACAGTCCGGTCAAAAAGACCTCAAGATAGACGGGGACGACGAGGAACCGACAGTGATTCCTATCTCCTAGGGTCAATTAAGGTCAATGATCTGGGTTTAGCCAATCTGGGGGAGGCTCTCGCATTCCCCAGACCCTCGACTCCTTGAATCAGTCAGATTGGTAGAGCCAGATCCTGATATCACCCCAATTATCTCTAGTCATCTCTAGCGTTCTTAGTGAGAAACTAGCTTCTGATTCACCATCACCTCACTGGTCAGTTGTGACTGACCAGTGAGGTGATGAGCTTCAAAAATTCGGCGGGTCAGTCTCATTAGTAAATTCACAAATAATGGATGATACTCAGATGAACTGAAATAGGTGTTAATTTCATCTTTAACCGAGGAAAAGCATAAAAATGTGATTTTCCTGCGTAGATATAACAGACTCACAAATAGGAGTACAATTCATAATGAGTCATATCGCTCGTACCACAGAAACCACAGTAGCTGTGGAAAATTCACTTCAATCTAAGGGTGTCACATGGTCTCAGGTTGCCTGTTGTGGAATTGGAGGTTTTACACTTCTAGGAATCACGTGTATTTTCGCTGGTCGCCGCCTAGAAGGTAATGTTGAAAGTGGAGATATTTCAGCCAATTTTAAAATTGAATAAATTACGTGTTTGATTGTTCTTGATAGCCGGGGTGTACATCTATATTTCAGATGTGCGTCCCTCAACCTTTCTTCATCACTGTACACTTTCATCAAACTAAACCAAAAACTATCATGCCCAAAAAAATCTGGTCAGATCTTAACAACTTTGCCAAATTAATTCCCGGCTACGCGCTAGGAGAAGAACTGGTTGATCACTATATTCGAGAAAAAGTCGAAGGGTGCATCTCAGTTAGGCGAGTGAGTAATTATACTCAATGACAGTTTCCCTCGAAACAGTCCATCTATTACAATGGAGGCCTTGTTGACCACCCCTGAGCCATGAATCCTCAAAAGCAGGCTGAACTCCAACAACATCTTGATGCAATTGCCAAGATTCTCTACCAGGAAGCTGACCCGGCTGAACTGACCACCCTCGAAGGCATTGAGAAAAACGTTCGAGCTCAAGCCCAAGAACATGTTTTGCCTCAACTGGGAATTTTTTTATCAACGCGGCGACCGACCGACCGACCGGAAAACAACGCACCCTAACCAGCATCCTGGGCCGACTCACCCTCACCACAGCTCAAGCCCAACAACTACAAGTCGAACCCAGAACTCGTTGGAGTCCCTATTTTTTCAAGTGTTGTGCCGTTGTCACTGCCAACGCCTCTTACCAAAGAGCCGAAGAAGATATCGCCATGCTGACTGGGCTGAGCATTTCCCACAGTACGCTCCAACGCTTTGTCCAGCGAGAGGACTGGTGTGAGGTCGAGGTCACTGAACCAATAGAGGAACTCAGCCTCGATGGTGGGATGATTCGCCTTCGAACTGAGGAGGGTCAACCGGGTCAGTGGCGAGAGTACAAAGCCTTAAATGTCCACGAGCATGGAGGTGTAGCGTTCTTTAAAGATAATGAAGGACTAATCGACTGGGTGAATATCCAGCTACTAGCCGAGCTATTTATCAGTCTCGGAGATGGTCATGATGGGGTCTGGAACATTTTTGACGGTATCGGGACACCAGAGCAACGTATCGAAGTCCTCGATTGGTATCATCTGATGGAGAATGCTCATAAGGTACAAGGCACAGCTGCCCAGCTATCGCGGATACGAGCCTTGTTGTGGCGAGGGGAGACCCGTCAGGTGATTCGCTATCTGCGCCAAGAGCGATGTCGGGGAGCTACGAGATTTATCAACTATTTGAAGCATCATTCTAAGCGCATCATTGACTACCAGGTCTGGCAGGAAGCGGGACATTCAATTGGTTCGGGTCAAGTCGAGTCCCTGGTCAAACAAATTGGACTCAGGGTGAAATTGCCTGGGGCACAATGGCGAGAGGAGAATGTGCCAAAGGTGTTGAAGCATCGCTGTGCTTACCTGAATGGGGACTTGGCGGCTTAATTACTCCAAGTACACCCATTTGTCCTGAGTAAATATACTCATCGCGCCTAACTGAGATGCACCCTCAAATTGGGGTGCATCTCAGTTAGGCGAGTGAGTAATTATACTCAATGACAGTTTCCCTCGAAACAGTCCATCTATTACAATGGAGGCCTTGTTGACCACCCCTGAGCCATGAATCCTCAAAAGCAGGCTGAACTCCAACAACATCTTGATGCAATTGCCAAGATTCTCTACCAGGAAGCTGACCCGGCTGAACTGACCACCCTCGAAGGCATTGAGAAAAACGTTCGAGCTCAAGCCCAAGAACATGTTTTGCCTCAACTGGGAATTTTTTTATCAACGCGGCGACCGACCGACCGACCGGAAAACAACGCACCCTAACCAGCATCCTGGGCCGACTCACCCTCACCACAGCTCAAGCCCAACAACTACAAGTCGAACCCAGAACTCGTTGGAGTCCCTATTTTTTCAAGTGTTGTGCCGTTGTCACTGCCAACGCCTCTTACCAAAGAGCCGAAGAAGATATCGCCATGCTGACTGGGCTGAGCATTTCCCACAGTACGCTCCAACGCTTTGTCCAGCGAGAGGACTGGTGTGAGGTCGAGGTCACTGAACCAATAGAGGAACTCAGCCTCGATGGTGGGATGATTCGCCTTCGAACTGAGGAGGGTCAACCGGGTCAGTGGCGAGAGTACAAAGCCTTAAATGTCCACGAGCATGGAGGTGTAGCGTTCTTTAAAGATAATGAAGGACTAATCGACTGGGTGAATATCCAGCTACTAGCCGAGCTATTTATCAGTCTCGGAGATGGTCATGATGGGGTCTGGAACATTTTTGACGGTATCGGGACACCAGAGCAACGTATCGAAGTCCTCGATTGGTATCATCTGATGGAGAATGCTCATAAGGTACAAGGCACAGCTGCCCAGCTATCGCGGATACGAGCCTTGTTGTGGCGAGGGGAGACCCGTCAGGTGATTCGCTATCTGCGCCAAGAGCGATGTCGGGGAGCTACGAGATTTATCAACTATTTGAAGCATCATTCTAAGCGCATCATTGACTACCAGGTCTGGCAGGAAGCGGGACATTCAATTGGTTCGGGTCAAGTCGAGTCCCTGGTCAAACAAATTGGACTCAGGGTGAAATTGCCTGGGGCACAATGGCGAGAGGAGAATGTGCCAAAGGTGTTGAAGCATCGCTGTGCTTACCTGAATGGGGACTTGGCGGCTTAATTACTCCAAGTACACCCATTTGTCCTGAGTAAATATACTCATCGCGCCTAACTGAGATGCACCCAAGTCGAACCGGTGATTGGCTCCATTGTGTATTGCAATCTAGGGATTTCACCAGCCTTAGTAGAACATAGTGGAATTTACATCGGCAATGGCCAAATTGTCGAACTTCAAGGCAAATCTAAGGATGGCAAAATTGCCATTGTCAACCGACGGCAATTCCTCAAAAACCGAAATCTACCTCCCAGCACGATCTGGGTAGCTTGTTATGGTGATAGCACCCGGCCTATCGGCGATAAATTAGTCGCCAAACGTGCCAAAGCGGAGGTTGGTACTTGCCGCAAATATAACTTAGTCTCAGAGAATTGCCATCGTTTTACCTCTGGCTGCATCACTGGAAACTTTAAAAACAATGATACTAAGTTTTGGGCTTTACGCAATACCATTCACAAACAATGGGGGGATTATTGCTGGCGAGCTTGGCAATAAATAGATGACCTTCTGACGAAGCTACCATACACCCTACTCGTCTAATTTTGCGTCAGAAAATGGAGACGGAATAGTAGGGTGTATTTTGGTATAAACGCTTGCTTAAGCTTTACCTTTGTAGTTCCAATATGAAAGTTTTTCAATGCGTTGCTTATCAAAACACAATAGCCAATCAACGAAGATTATTATTTACAAAACAAACCCCAAAATATGAATTATCCATAAAATATTTGGGGTAATTCAAGTGTAACAATAAGGAACAAAAAAATGTTTTTTGGTATTGGTTGATTAAATTTAGTATTCCGGACAGCAAGGCATAAAATTAGCTTATACCAATTTTCAGAAGTCATGCCATAGATGTCTGTAGGGGAACCCACCCCTAACCCCTCCCAGGAGGGGATGGCTGTTCGCCCTCCTCGGTGTCAGATGTCTGGCACGCTTATTGAAAAATGGTATTACTTAAGTTAACTCAAGACTTTTTGACTCAAAATGCAGAACTTCTCGAATTATCTCTGATATTAAATAATAAATATTATCAAAAATTGCATAATATTTATTATACTTTGAAGTTGATTTATTAAGAGTAAAAAAATCTGAGATTTTTTGCTCAATTTATCAGAAAAAAACAAACCATGAATACACAACAATTCGGACAATTAGTCGCTATTCCTCAGAGTGTGAAACAGCGCTTAAGAGCGTTAACCCAATCGTTCCCCGAGGAGAACGTCGAGACGAGTCATGAACGGGCGATCGCCGCCTGGGTGGTGGGACGATATCTGCGTCGCTTTGGCTTTGTCTGTGAGATCGAAGAGAGTAGCGCCTGGAATCCCACTCTGTCTCTGTTGACAGATTTTGCGGAGTTAGAGATTTCCTCGATGGAGGGGGATGAGTTGGGAACCGTGGAATGTCTCATCCTCCCTGCTGAGGCGAAGGAGTTGCAGATTCCAGAAACCGTAGTGGGCGATCGCCTGGCCTATATTGCGGTGGAGGTGAATGCGGAACAGTCTTGGGGAACCATTGTCGGATTTGTTCCGGCGTTACGGCTGAAATCCCCGAAACTGAAAATAAAACGGGAGAAACTTCTCAGCCGAGAACGTCTAATTGATTTATTAGCGGATGTGGAGTCTCTGGTAGAGAAGTCTCGATTGTCGGAGTTACAGGGATATTGGGAACGCCATGGAATTTGGTCCGAGGAACAACGCTTGGCGGCGATCGCCCAGTTGGAAAGCGCCTTATTATTACAAAGTAAGGAACTGCGCCAAGTGGAGACAGCGGCCCAACAGTTGGAACGACTGATTGCTGAGTCTGCGGGAACGGCGGTTAACCGCGAGTTAGCCTTTAAGGAGGAGGACGATTCTCTGGGGGGCGATCGCCTGGAGTTACGAGAAATTCTCAAGCGCCTGTTTCAATCTTTACGAGAGGATTTAGATTAGGGTATATTTCCCCAATAAAATCGATAGCCAACGGTAGATAACCAACGGTAGGATGTGTTCCGGCATCCAGGGTATTGAAACCCTAAGCAACCCTGTTCAACTTGCCGGAACGCATCGCCCCCGGCTGTCGATGCCTTTGAAAATATATTTAGTAGAGAAGTTGGACAAGTTGCAATTCGTCGAGTTAATTTAAGATTGATCGTTTTTTATATTTCTGAGGAGGTTCTGCAATGGATAATTCCCTAGACCGCTACAAACAGTCCATCAAAGAGGTCTTAGAAACCTATGCAACTCTCAGCCATGAAGACCTAATGGTTGAATTGGTATTTGACGATGAACGACTCCGCTATCTAGCTTTGTGGGTAGGATGGTCTGACTACCGAAGAATCCATCACTGTGCGATTCATATTGAAATTATCGGCGATCGCATTGTGATTCAATGCAATGATACCGAAGAGGCGATCGTCACAGAACTACTCAAGCGAGGGATTCCTGAAGAGAACGTCATCCTAGGGTTTATTCATCCTCAACATCAAAGAGGAACCACAGAGGAGTCCGCTGCTTAAAGAAAACGCAAAGCTTCGGAAAACCCACCCATCCTCTCGGTGCGTGGCGGCAGTTTTAATCGAATTTCTAAAGGACAAAAGTGACCGAAGCCGCCACTACCGTGATTCTGAAACAAAAACACCCATATCAGACAGTCGCTACTATAGATTAAATTCTGTGTCCAACGCCTCTTGGAGAGTGAAAGGAGGTTCACTGGGAAAGGTGGAGGGTGGTAAATGAGTTTCCGCGATCGCCAACAACCGACCTTTACGATATCCCCGTTCAAATCCCTCCAGCAAATAAGACTTTAAACTGGGATTATCCTCCAGTAACTCCTCAATATCCTGTCGCTGAACCGCGATGGTGGCTTGCCAAGATGCACTGCGTCGTTCCGGTTGATACCTCCATTTCAGCAGATGGGCCAACAAAATCCCTAAACGGTTGCTAAGTTCCCGTCGTTCCCGTTTCCCCATGCTTTCGAGTTCTTCGGCCAGGTGATCCCAGTCGAGATGTTCCACCTGGCGCGATCGCAGCATCGCACTTTGGCGTTGAGTCCATTGGTAAAAGTCTAACTCGTACTCACTCATCAGGGCCAGCTTCTCCAGAATACATTTGCCAAAACATCTGCATAAAAACCCCTCCCTCAAGCGTTACTCTAACGTCAGCCGACGCAACACCCCAGTTGGAGTAACCCATGAAACTCAAATCCACGCAACTCCCCAACCCCCAAACCGAAGCCAAGCATATCGCCGACAACTTACGGGAGTCTCACCCGCAACTGAATCACCCCCCACACCCCCCTCAACTCTGGAAACAGCGTCTCAAGCAAGTCGTCTCACCGGTTCGCGTTCTCAAAAACCTCGTCTTCGCCAATCCCCAGGACTTTCATGGCCGCGTCTATGTCACCCCAGAGTTACAAGAGCATTCTAACCTCACGGCCCGGGTGATTACTGTCGCCAGTCTCTTCAACGCCATCACCAACCAACCCCTACTCTTCTTCGCCTTCAAAGACTTCGGAGGCTTGGCCGCTATTTCTGCCAGTTTAACCCTCAATCTCTTGCTGATTAAGTTCACCAACGACAATGGTACGGCGGTGGCGGGCCGCAAGTATGGGAACCAAAGCTGGGCCAAAGCCGGCGCGGCGGCCATGATTGCGATGAGTGTGTTGCAATCCTTCGCCGCTGGGGTGGGGATGGAAGCACTCAATAATCGTCCCTTTTTGGCAGAATTAAAGGCCCAGGAGGAAATTGAACGACAAACGGAGAATTTGCAGGAGATTCCCGCCAGCAGTGAAGCCTTAGAAGCTGCACAGCGGGAATTGCAGCAGTTGCAAGGGGAGTTCGCCGGGATTCCTCGGGAGAACCCCAATTGGGATACCCTCCATGTACAACTCTATGGAACCTGGGAGGAACGCGATCGCGATTGGAGTCAGGTTCCTCTGGAAAATCTGCCCCTCCAACAACGTGTCTTCCGCCTCGAACGCCAGGCCCAAGCCATTAAGGAGGAGGCCCAGCAAGCCTGGGGGGAAAAATTGGCCCAGCGTCAGCAACTCGGGGATGATGTTTTATTCCTACAACAGCATCTACCGGCGGCGTTTGCGCGTCATTTTGATGACGACTATGAGTTGAAATCGGGGACGGAAATTGTCCGCTTGGCGGTGCTGAGTCTTTACAATAAAGTCCTGAGTTTGGATCTGGCCAGTTTAGGCTTTCCCCTATTCTTCTTTCTCCTCTCCGTCGTCACCAGTGGGATCGCCTGCTGGCTCACCCTGGCCCATGCGCAACGCCAGGATGTGCAGATGTCCCGGGATGAGTTGGTGAGTGAGGCGATTCAGGCGCAAGTTGAGGCTTGGATTCGTGCGGCGGATGACGGTTCTGGAGAAAATTCCTGAGTTTTGCATAAATCCTAGCCTCTCCTGGGTTATGTCAACAGATCGGCGATCGCCATCTCTAACCCTTCTACCAGTTCTACCATTTCTCCCCTCGCTTCAGGGGGCGATCGCCACTCCTTCAATCCCATGAGTGATCGAAAGGTTATCCCTATGCAAGCTCCTCACAACGCCACTCAAACGCCGATGCGGGTGACTCCACCCCATCTTACGCCTCTGGAGTCCCCCCGTCGTCACCTCGCCAGCGATCGCCAAGTTCTCCGTCGCTATCGCCAACTGGCCCGCAAAACCGGGAACTATGAGGCGATTCCTCAACTGGCCGAAATTGTCCGCCTGGTTTCTGCTCGCCAACTGATTAGCCCCAAACAGGCACAAGTCCTCTTGAATGACTTAAATGAGGTGGAGACCACCTTAAACGCCAATATCAAAGCCTTAGCCCAAGCTTTAGACCAGTTCAACCAGGGGGTGCTATCAGGAGAAACGCCCAGTTTAGAGGACAAGTTAAGGGTACGAGAGCAAGTGCGATCGCTCATCGAACCCCTCGACTGGCTGCTGGCCCTGGCCCGCCAACATCGTGATCCCGTTGAACCGGGCGTTAAGGAAGGCTTCGCCTCCTGCTATAGCGACACCATCAAGCGCGTCAACGATATCCGCCATAGCCTGGCCGCCATCACCGAGAAATTCCGCCCCCGGGTTTTGCAACGGCTGCTACGCCAAACCGCCAACCCCCAACTTCCTGAACTGGAACTGGCGGCGTTGGAGACGGCGATCGATGATTTACAGTTCACCTGTGCCGATTTAATCCCCCGTCTGCGAGCCAATATCAGCCGCAAAGTTCCCCAATTTTGGGGGTCATTTCCCAGTTAAGCTAAAGTCCATAAACAACCTGCATAAAAACCCCAATTGACTGGGTTAATAGTTCGTCGGGAGGGCGAACGCTGAATCCCCTCCCCATTGCCGTCATTTAGGAGTCTAACGTCTCATGTGGAACCTAATGCAAAATCTCCTGGAATCCGATGAACCGAAACGAGAGATTCCGGCTGATGAGTTCTTTAAGCAAATCGAAGAAGGAATTAAGAATTTTCATCTCATTAAAGTGACCAATGCCAATTTACGGGGTTTAGATTTAAATGGCATTGTCATAACTCAGAGTGAGTTACGGAGTTGTGATTTCAGCCAGAGTTCTCTTCTCCATGCCAACTTCCAGGAAACTTGTCTTAAAGGGACAAATTTTAGTAGTTCTTTTTTAGCAGAGAGCAATTTCTACAAAAGCAACTTAATTGGTTGTAATTTTAGCGGAGTTCATGGAGAAAAAGTCAATTTCTCCCATGCCAATCTACGAGGTGCTAATCTCACCTGGGCGGATTTACGAGGGGTCAACTTAGCCAAAGCGACCCTACAAGATGTGAATCTTTCCTACACCAATTTAGAAGGCGCCAATCTAGGTCGAGGCCGTATTGCCGCAACGACTTTAAATATGTTGCGGTTACCGGCTGGAAGTCGGGTAATTCGTCAAGGTTGGTGGCGTTCTAAGTCAGGCGTAAAACAAGAACAACAAGCCGAATAAATCCCCCTGACAGCCCGCCGACCGCAAGGGGGCGCCCCTAAATCTTTCCCCTCTTGGGAGGGGTGCCCGAAGGGCGGGGTGGGTTCTTCCTCTTGCCTCTTGCCTCTTGCCTCTTGCCTCTTGCCTCTTGCCTCTTGCCTCTTGCCTCTTGCCTCTTGCCTCTTGCCTCTTGCCTCTTGCCTCTTGCCTCTTGCCTCTTGCCTCTTGCCTCTTGCCTCTTGCCTCTTGCCTCTTGCCTCTTGCCTCTTGCCTCTTGCCTCTTGCCTTTCTCCCCATGATACAACTCAACATTACCCAAACCTTAACCCATTGTCTGCGTCTTCTTATTCCCACAACCGTTGATGGAAATCAACCCATCGATACCGCTGATTTAGTCCGTCAAATCAATCAAGACCTCTGTAGCTTTTGCGGGGGAACCCTCTGTAAACAACATCGTGGCTATTATCAAAGTGATACGTTAGGTTTGGTTGAGGAGGTGATTTATGAAATTGAAGTGTGGACGACTGAGTTTGGCTTGAAACAAGTCGAGCCACACTTGCAGGCATGGATTCGTAAAATTCTGCTGGACTTACGGCAGGAGTCAGTGTTGGTCATGATGGATGGTCAAGCCCTCTTATGGGAAGTATCCAAAGGCGACGTTTTAAGCCAGAAGCCAACACCCAATCCAGTCTTCCCCGGCCATGAAAAAAGGGCAGCGTACCACTACCCCAAAGGTTCTATAACATGAGAGGAGACCCATCAAATCGGTGTCTCACTCTGAAACTTATTGCCGTTGCTGGAACGAGGCCAGGAACTCGCGGATTTTCTCCGCCGCCACATCCCGTCCGCCTAAGCCAAAGGCCAGGGCGATCGCAACTGCCAACGCACCCAACAGCAAGCCAAACGCCAGATTAACAATATCCGGCGCAATGCCCATTTGTTGCAAGGCCATGGCAACCACAAACACGATAATGGCAACCCGGGCCACCTGTCCCAGTAATTGAGAGTTGGCGGAACCCGAACCCACAATCAAGTTGTAGACTAAGTTGGCCAAATACAGACCAATCGCCAAGACGACAAGTCCAGCCAGAATCTGACCGAAGATGATCAGTAATCCAGAAACAATGGTGTTCAGGGCCGGAATTTCTAGCACATCCACGGCGGCAATGATCCCAAATAGCTCAATGCCAACCCAAAGGACAATCCCCACAAACTCAGAGGGAGTACGGCTTCCCTGGAAGCGAGTCATCGCACCGGGGTCCTCGGGGCTACGGGGAGGAGGATTAATCCCTAAGGCCGAGAAGATGTTATTGAAGCCCATGCTGGTGAGTAAGTTCGTGACGAACTCGGACACCAAGCGTCCAATAAAGAAAGCAATGGCAACAATTAACGCCGCTGTGAAGATTTGAGGCAGGAAGTCTAAAACTCGCTGCAACATAGAAATCGCCGGGCCAGATACCGCTGCAATTTGTAGGGCATCGAGGGCCGCAATGGCGATGGGGATTAACACCAAGACATAAACGAAGGTGCCAATCACCCCAGACAGGGACATTCCCCCCATCTGTCCTAAGCCTAGGCGAGAGCCAAGGTTATCGACACCGGTAGCAGAAAGCAGGTTGGTGACGATTCCTCGAACAACCCGTGCAATCAGCCAACCAATGACCCCAATGGCCACGGCGGTGATGATTTGGGGGAGATAGGAGAGAATCCGCTCAACCATCGCTTGCAGGGGTTGCAGTAAGCCTTGCAAATCGAGGGTGTCGAGAATAATCGGCAGGAAGAGGAGAATGATGAACCAATAAAGGATATTGGCTAAGGCTTCATTCACCAAAAAGGGACTGGCCCCTCCCGATTGTTCCGCCAGACGTTCATCGAGGCGGAAGCCTTCGAGTCCTTTGTTCAGTAGGACTTTACAGAGGGTGGCTAAGGCCCAAGCCACAATCAGCAACACCGCAGCGGCGGCAATCCGTGGCAGGTAGTCAAAGATTTGACCCAGGAATCCTGCTAGTGGCCCGGAGACAATGTCCAAGTCAAGGACGTTGAAGAAGGCCAGTAACCCTAGAAGCAGGATAATCCAATAGACGATTTTCGCTGCCCAGATTTCGATAGGAAAGTCGGTAGCCTGATTCCCGGTGAGCCAGCCGGCGATTTTGTTGTCAATATCGGTGCGATGCAGCAGGCCCTTTACGACACTGGCAGCAATGGTCGCCACAATCCAGAATAGGATCAGGATGGCGATCGCCCCAACAATACTTGGGATAAAGTCGCCCAGGGTTCCACTAAGGCGATCCCAAAATCCGGCGAAGGTGGTGGGCATTTCACCCTCCGCCTGGGCTAGAAGACGAGGGATACCCTCGCCTGATGAGTTTAAAGACCAGTGGTCTAGCATACTTGGTTATGACGCGATCGCAACTCGGTCTCTCCCCTTCCCCGAAAGGCAATGGAGACTCTCGTAGTCCGATGCGCCCTCCGTATTAACGACAGATGCAATCAAGGGCGGCGGCCACTGAGAGATCACTCTCCAGATAAACCGTCACACTGAATTGGAGTTTGCCTCAGCCGTGAGATTAACGACTGAGAACGCAAAACTATCATAGCTATGTTGCCGTAATCAGCAGCACTTGCAAACATCCTACAGAAATAATCCGATTCATCCTAGTTTTTCCCCGTTTTGTCCGGGCTTGCTTCAAAAGATAACTGTATTTACATATCTCCATCAACCTGTGATTCCTAGAAGTCCCCCCCGAGTTATGTCAAGATAATCCCAAGGGCGATCGCCCGGCCTCGTGTTTCCCTCCAACCCATCGCCCAACGAGATAAGACACCCACATTAACCCAACTCAAGTCCCCAAGAGGCGTTAAAATTATTTATCGTCCGTTGTCCTTTGTCTATTCCTCCCAACCATTCCTCACCTTGCACCGAGTTCGTGAAGCTTGAATGTCTTTAAGTCGTGTTTTTGAACAGTCCATTTATATCCGCGCCAGTTCCACCACCGTGGAACGCTGTCTAACGGATTTGCAGTTGATGCACAGTTGGCTCAATCCCGCCTTACGCTGTGAACCCATCGGCGAGTGGGATGACCGTCTCGGTGCTCAGTCCCGTTTTGTGATTCAAATCCCCCTCCTTAAACCCAGCCTCATCAGTCGCATCGTCGAACGAGAACCGGGATTAGTCGTCTGGTCCTTTGAGGGCTTCTTCGTGGGCCGCGATCGCTGGGAATGTCAGCCTCAGATCGAAGGCACTTTACTCCTCAACCGCTTTGAATTCACTATTCCCAATCCCATCATCGCCTTTGGCTTCGATCGCGTCGCCGCCAACTGGACTCGGGAGGACATGCAGGCGCAACTCCGCCGTCTGAAACGAGTCGCGGAGCGCACCTACCGTCAAGGGGTCTAAATCATGGCAGCCATCGACCTCTACACGGACATTCGCGGTCAAGGCACGCCGATTCTCTGTCTTCATGGCCATCCCGGCAATAGCCAGAGTCTCTCGGTCTTCACCGATGCTCTCTCCCCTCACTATCGCACCATCAGTCCCGATTTACGGGGCTATGGTCGCAGTCATACCTCGACTCCCTTTTCCATGGAAGGGCACCTAGAGGACCTAGAAGCACTCCTAACTCGTCTCAAGATCGATAAATTCTGGCTGCTGGGTTGGTCTTTAGGGGGCATTCTCGCCCTGGAATTGGCCCTGAGGCATCCTCAGCAAGTTTTGGGGATTATCGGCGTGGCAACGGCGGCTCGTCCTCGCAGTGACCATCCCCCCGTCTCCCGCGCCATGTTGGCCTATTCGGCGTTGGCGGGGATTAGTAATGGGGTAGTTCCTGGCCGTCAATGGATTATCGACCATTGGGGACGGCGATCGCTCTTTCGCTATCTGGTGGCCCGTCAAACCCCAGCCGTCTATCGCTATCTGGCTCGTGAGGGCATTTCTGCCTATTTAGGAACCACACCCCTAGCCCGGCGGGCCCTGTCCCAGGCGCTACAAGGGGGCTATGATCGGCGATCGCAATTATCACACCTTCACTGTCCCTGTCTCTGGCTCATTGGGGAGGGCGATCGCCATATCAGCCCCGCGTCCAGTCATGAAACAGCGCGGCTCCTCCCCCACTGCGATGTGAGGGTTTACGAAGAAACCGCGCACCTATTTCCTTGGGAAGTTCCCCATTTGGTTTGTCAAGATATCCTGACTTGGCTAACAAACACACCCTGACCGACAGCCTCCAACTACATTTGACCGCTAAAGGCCGGCTTTGGGGGTGATTTGGGAAACTCCGTTGCTTCCTCAAAAATGGTCAGTTCTGAGGGTTTTTGGCGTCCAACCTGAGCTTGGATACCCTGCGCCCCCTCTGCTTCCAAGTCTTCGATGTAGCCCACTTTAGCCCGGTTCGCATCTTTCTGAGACAGGAAAGGCCCAAAGTAATAGGTACATTGGGGCTGGTCCGTGCGGACCTCAACCCACCAGGCGAGACCGACGAATTGGAGAATGTTGATCAAAAATTCCTTCATGACATTTGCCCGTTTGTTAGTGGATATTGAAGATTGTGAACCCAACAGACGCGATGCTGTGACTTTACAGTTCTTTATACTCTGCCCGTTGTTTTTTTTCAACGCCCAGTAGCCCCAGTTTCCGGAGGTTCGACGATGACACTTCGATACTACTACGATCCCCAGTTTTTGAGCTGTAGTCGATTCGACCAACGTTGACGATAGATTTCATACAGTGCCATCCCCGCTGCGACTGAAACGTTGAGACTGGGGGTACTCCCGCCAAGTGGAATCGAAACAAGCTGGTCACAGTGGCGTTGGGTTAACAGGGATAAACCATCCCCTTCTGCCCCCATGACTAACACAGTTGCTCGGTCAAATTCAACATCACTGATGACGGAATCGGCTTGTTCGGAGAGGCCATAAATCCAAAACCCTTCTTCTTTCAGGGTTTCTAGGGTTCGATTCAGGTTAATCACTTGGGCAACGGGCAGTTTTTCAATGGCTCCGGCGGCGACTTTCATCACGGTGGAGGTGACCCCCGCTGCGCGACGTTGGGGAACCACGAGACCCTGGGCCCCAATGGCTTCGGCGGTACGAATAATGGCGCCTAAGTTATGGGGATCGGTGATCCCGTCACTAATAATGATGACAGGGCGATCGCTGACCTTTTTAGACTGTTCAATGAGATCATCAATATGCCAATACTCATAAGGAGCTACCTGGGCGATGACCCCCTGGTGATTTCCTCCATCGGCCATGCGATCGAGTTGTTTATAGGAGGCTTCATCCACCACAGTTCCTCGCTGTTTGGCTTGACTGAGGAGGGTATGGAAGCGAGGCGCATGGCGCAATTGGTCGGAAATCCAAACCCGATGCAGCCGGCGATCGCTCTCTAAGGCGCTTAAGACCGTATGGCGACCATAGATGAGATCCCGCTCCTCCAGGCTGTTTTCCGCCTCTGAGGAGACATCTGAAGGGGACGTGTCGCGCTGTCCCTCCGGGCGATCGCGGCGGCGATTGTCATGACGAGTGTCATAGCGATTGTCACGGTCTGCCCCGGAATAGCGTTTAGATTTTTTAGGAAAGCGGGGTTTGTCAGAAGACCCTGACCGAGTGATGGGTTTCCGAGAGGGTTTGCGGGGTTTCGGAGTCATAGTGATTCACCTAACGACAAAAAGCTTGACAAAATCAAAAAAATATGCTGGGGCGACTCGGGGCGATCGCCAGGGGCCGAGAGACAACCCGGCCCGGAACTAATCCTCGAAATTGAAGCGGCTAAGGAGTTCAAACAAACGCTCCGAGTCTGTCAAATACAAATACCCAATCAGAGCCTCTAAACCGGTGGCCTCCTGATAGGTTTTGGGATCGAGCCGTTTCGGGGAGCGAACTGTCGCATTGCGGCCCCGACGAATCACATCCCGTTCCTCATCGGTCAAATCCGTCTCAATCAAGTGGAGTTGCTCAGCCTGGCGTTCCGCCCGCACCTGGGCCACCACCTGCTGATGATAGCGATGGGTACGGCGGGGAGGAAACAGATACTGTTCGCGGACATATAACTCATACACCGCATCCCCCAAATAGGCCAAGGAGGTTGGTGAAAGTTGCCGTAGTTGTTGGGGCGTTAACGACGTCTGTAGCAACCCAACCTCCTCAAACACTGCTCAATCCGAATCAACAACATCTAAACAACAGAACAACGAGCCGTGTTGCTCAGTGGCGCCACGGCTCGCCGACCTATCAATACGCTATCAGGACTTGGAGACGTTGGCGATCGCCTCATCCACCGAACCCTGTAACGATAGGAACTTTTCTAATCGCACCAGTTTAACGGTTTGTGTGACTCGCGGGTTAGTCACCACTTGCAAGCTTCCCTTAGCAGTTTGCGCCCGTTTAACTAACTGCACCAGTGCGCCCAAGCCGGAGCTATCGACAAAATCAATCTTCGAGAGGTCTAGGATCACATTGGCCGGACCTTCATCGATACATTTGCTAAGAACTTTTTGGAAGTTCGGCTCCGAGAACGCATCAAGCAGCCCCGTGAGTCGGAACAACTGGTAGTTTCCTTTGACGTCTCTTGTGCCTCGTAGGCTAACGGTCAAGTTGAGTGGCTCAGGAATAGCGTCCTCCTCGTGTCACGTAATACCTTGAGTTAACGCCTCAGTATAGGCTGTATCTACAGGTTTGTCTAGGGGCTACCGCCAGAAGCTGCAAATTTTTCGGGGCCGCGATCCCCATTAAACCGAGGCCGTCGCTTGTCGGGACTGACGCATGGACTCAACAAATTGACCAAAGAGATAATCGGCATCATGGGGGCCAGGACTGGCTTCTGGGTGATATTGCACCGAGAACAAGGGCAGTTGTTTATGCCGCAATCCGGCTACGGTGCGATCGTTGAGGTTAAAGTGAGTCACCTCTAAATCTCCACTCAGGGACTCAGCATCAATCGCGAAGCCGTGATTCTGACTGGTAATCTCCACCTGTTGACTCAAGCCACAGGGTTGATTGAGGCCGCGGTGGCCAAACTTGAGTTTAAAGGTTTCGCCACCAATGGCTTGTCCGAGAATTTGGTGGCCCATACAGATACCAAACATGGGTTTTTCGGCCGTCAGTAGGGATTTCACCGTAGCGACTCCATCTCGCACCGCCGCCGGATCTCCGGGGCCATTGGAGAGAAAAATCCCATCAGGATTGTAGCTAAGAATCTCCTCAGGAGAGGTTCCGACAGGAACCACAATCACCCGACAGCCGTAACTGGCCAGACGACGCAGAATGTTGCGCTTCACGCCAAAGTCAATGGCGACAACGGTATAGGGGTCTTCTCCCGGTTGCCCTTTGGGGCCAAATTCCCAAATCTCGGCGGTCGGTTCCTGCCACTCATAGACTTCTGATGTGGAGACTTCCGGAACCAGGTTAAGTCCGGCCATACTCGGGGCCGACTGAACTTGCATCAATAGGGCTTCCGGGTCAAGAATTTCTGTGGAGACTGCCCCATTCATCGCCCCCGACGATCGCAGTTTCAGGGTTAAGGCGCGGGTGTCAATGCCATAAATTCCGGGAATCCCATGCTCTTTGAGATAATCCGGCAAGGACTGCGTTGAGCGCCAGTTGCTGGGGCGCTGACAGATATTGCGTGCGATCGCCGCTTTGGCAACGGGCCCCTTAGATTCTTCATCGTCGGGGTTCACCCCAACATTCCCCAGTTCAGGATAGGTAAAGGTAATCAACTGACCACAGTAACTGGGATCGGTCAAAACTTCTTGATAGCCCGTCATTCCGGTATTGAAGACGACTTCACCGATGGCCGTTCCGGTGGCACCAAAGGAGTAGCCTTGATAATGGCTGCCGTCGGCGAGGACAAGGAGTGCAGGTTGAGCGCCTGAGATGGGCATGGCTGTGCGGGTAATTAAGTCGATCGGCGCTATTATGCCATGAGTCGGGGGCTAAGGGGGTAGAGGATTTTGGGAATTTGGTGAGGAGGCGATCGCATTTTGGGAAGAAGGCAATGGGCAAGAGAAGGGAACAGGGAACAGGGAACAGGGAACAGGGAACAGGGGAACCACAGAGTCACAGAGGACACGGAGGAAGAGAGGGAGAGGGAGAGGGAGAGGGAGAGAGTTAGGATGTCTTGCTTCTTGCCTTCTTTCCCCCCTACTGCCTACTGCCTACTGCCTACTGTCTCTTGCCTTTCTATGCGATACTGCTCTTAAGACGCTAGGGATCAACGATTGTGAAAGCTATCACACTATTAGGATCAACGGGATCGATTGGGACGCAAACCCTCGACATTGTGGCCAGTCATCCGGATCGCTTTGAGTTGGTGGGAATTGCGGCGGGCAATAATGTGGAGTTATTGGCGCAACAGGTGCGTCAGTTTAAGCCTGAGATTGTTGCCATTCGTAATGCCGAAAAACTGCCTCAATTACGGGAGGCGATCGCCGATCTCGATCCTCAGCCGGAAATTTTGGCGGGGGAGGATGGCATCATTGAGGTGGCTCGTTATGGCCATGCTGAAGCCGTCGTGACGGGGATTGTGGGCTGTGCGGGTTTGCTGCCAACTCTGGCGGCGATCGAGGCGGGTAAGGATATTGCTCTGGCTAATAAGGAAACCCTCATTGCTGGGGGACCGGTGGTGAATCCCTTAATTGAAAAACATGGGGTAAAACTGCTGCCGGCGGATTCGGAACATTCGGCGATTTTCCAATGTTTACAAGGGGTTCCTGAGGGGGGACTGAAACGGATTATTCTCACGGCCTCTGGGGGCGCGTTCCGAGATTGGGACGTAGAACGTCTCTGTGAGGTGACGGTGGCGGATGCGATTACTCATCCGAATTGGTCGATGGGGCGCAAGATTACGGTGGATTCGGCCACCTTGATGAATAAGGGCTTAGAAGTCATCGAAGCTCATTATCTCTTTGGTTTGGACTACGATGATATTGATATTGTGGTGCATCCTCAGAGCATTATTCACTCCCTGATTGAGTTGCAGGATACCTCGGTTTTGGCTCAGTTGGGTTGGCCGGATATGCGCTTACCGTTGCTCTATTCTCTGTCCTATCCGGAGCGGATTGCTACTCAATTAGAACAGTTTGATTTGGTGAAAGCGGGGGATTTAACCTTCCGAGAACCGGATCATCAGAAATATCCCTGCATGGAGTTAGCCTACCAGGCGGGACGAGAGGGTGGCTCGATGACGGCGGTGTTGAATGCGGCTAATGAGCAGGCGGTGGCGTTGTTCCTAGATGAACAGGTGCAGTTTTTGGATATTCCCCGTTTGATTGAACGGGTGTGCGATCACCATCGGGCCCAGAATCAAGCGACTCCGAGTTTGGATGATATCTTGGCGGCCGATGATTGGGCCCGTCAGGCGGTTCGGGAGGCGGCTGAGTCGCTGACGGCGAAAACGGTTCTCGCTTAAGTTGGCTTTGGGAGGCTGAACCTCCCCCCGCAGGCGTGACTCAGACTGAGCCAAGTCACGAGAGGGGACAGAGCTGGGAGGTTCAGGACATTCGTCGTAGGAGACTCAGTCCGTGGGTGTCGGTTCCGCAGGTGCTATAGAGGCCATGCTCGGCGTTGAGTTGTTTGACTTGGGCGGTTTCCTTGGGACTCGGAACCCAGGGATCGGGGTTGTTGTAGGAATAATAGGCTTCTGAGCCGTCGATGCCCAGTTTCGCCGCCTGGGGAATGAGCTGAGCGGCGGATTTACGATAGCGAGCGGGGTGGGCCAGTACTGCGAGTCCTCCGGCGGCGTGAATGGAGTCAATCACCTGTTGGGCCCCAAAGGCGGCTCCCTGGACTTTTTCCCCCTTCAGATAGGGTTGAATGACTTGGTGGTCGGGGTTATAGCCATAGCCGAGGATGTGAACCTCTGCCCCAATTAGGTCAGCGTTGATTTCGACGCCTGTCCACAGACGCGGGGCCCGAGCGTTGGGTACAGAGCGTTTCCAATCATCGAGCCAACCCTGGGCCTGACGATAGCCGTCCGCACTGTGATGGTCGGTAATGGCTAACCCCTTGAGGCCTAGGGTGACTGCTTGTTCCATGATGGCCTCGGGGCGTAAACGACCATCGGAATAGACCGAGTGCATGTGGAAGTTGTAGTGGTGCGGACAACTGTCAGCGGTGAGCTGGCTGAATAGGTTACAGAGCGTCCGCGTGTCTTGTGCGGCAGGTCTATCGGATGTCGCCAGATGGGTCTGATAGACAAGCATAAGCAATTAATGTCTAGAAGTTTACTTATTGTAACAATGTTCAAGAAAAGTGACAAAAAAAGTCATCAAGTTCTGATTTGAAAAGTGAACCTCTAACGTCAGCTTTACTAATGAGGACTGGGCGACTCTAGGTATTTCCTCTTATTTGGCCTCCATCCAGTTCTCCCCAGCGTGAATCTCAACCTGAAGGGGGATGCTTAGTTTTAGGGCCGACTCCATGGTGTCTCGGATGGTCAATTCCAGGGGCTGCCATTCTTCCTGGGGCATTTCCAAGACGAGTTCGTCATGAACTTGTAGTAAAATGCGTGCGGCGCGATCGCCCAGGGCCTGATGTAACTTGACCATGGCAATTTTAATAATGTCCGCACTTGACCCCTGAATTGGGGCATTAGCCGCTGCACGGAGGGCTTGGGAGTCGGCTAAACTGATTTTGCTGAGGCTATCCAAGTCAATCTGTTCCGGGGATTCTCCCTTCAATTTTCGTAGACTGGGAGACTCAAAATTAAAGTAACGACGGCGGCCACAGAGAGTTTCCACATAGCCACGGGCGATCGCCTCCCGTTTCATCTGCTGTAAATACTCAAATACGCGGGAATAGCGGCTATTATAGCGGTCAATAAACTCCCGTCCTTCTAAGGTACTAACTCCAGCTTCTCGGGCGAACCGTTGCGCCCCCATGCCGTAAATCACGCCAAAATTGATGGTTTTCCCCAACCGTCGCTCCTCTGGGGAAATGTCGGGTTTCTCAAATAGCAGTTGTGCCGTCAGGCGGTGGACATCCTGACCCGTATTATACGCCTCCAGTAAAATCGGTTCTTGGCTTAAATGGGCTAAAATCCGTAACTCAATTTGGGAATAGTCGGCGGTGACGAGGGTCCAACCCTGGCGGGGTAAAAAGGCTTTGCGGATGTGACGACTAAACTCGGTGCGGATGGGGATATTTTGCAAATTGGGGTTAGACGAGGACAGCCGGCCTGTGGCGGTGATGGTTTGATTGAAGTCTGTATGGATTCGCGGGGCCTGCTGCTCATCTAGCTGCACCAGTTCCGGTAAGGCATCGACATAGGTGGATTTGAGTTTGGCGAGGCTGCGATATTCCAGAATGATATCCACAATGGGATGATCGCCTTGTAGTTTCTCCAAGACCTTGACATTGGTGGAGTAGTTCCCGGTTTTGGTTTGACTGGTTTTGCGCTTGTCTAAGCCAAGCTGTTCAAAGAGAATCGTTCCGAGTTGTTTCGGGGAGTTGAGGTTAAACGACTGTTCTGCCAACTCATAGGCTTGCTGTTCCAACTGTTGTAACTGTTGCCCCAACTGCTCGGAGAGCTGATGGAGATAGTCAATATCCAAGCGAATCCCCAACCACTCCATCTCCGCTAACACCGGCTCTAGGGGCAGTTCCACATCCTGCAACAGTGCTTCGAGTTGCGGGGTGGGTTGCAGTTGCGCCCGTAATAGGGGAACCAGGCGGTAGGTGACGTGAACATCCTCAGCGCAATAGTGAGCGGCGACAGGAATAGAGACGTCGGCCATGGTTTTGCCTTTGGGGACAATCTCCTTAAAACTGCTCACCGTTAAGTCCAGATAGCGTAGGGCCAAATCCGTGAGGTTATGGGTGGTTTCGGGGTTGATGAGGTAGCTGGCCAGGAGAGTGTCAAACACCACCCCTTTTAACTGGATGCCCTGAGTGCGTAACACCAGGCGATCGTATTTGGCATTTTGCAACACTTTGGGATAGCGATCGCCCTCTAAAATCGGCCGCAATCGCTGTAACACCTTGTCCTGGGCTAACTGTTGCCCCTGATGATGACCCAGAGGAATATAGGCCAAGTCTTGGGGAGCGTTTCCCCAACAACAGCCTAATCCCACTAAGTCGGCTTCTGTGGCCTTGGTACTGGTGGTTTCTGTATCCCAAGCCACGGGAGAGTTGGGATCGGTTTGCGTCTGGAGTTGTTCTAGGAGTTGTTCGAGTTTGGCCTCACTGTCGATAATCTGGGGCTGTAAGCGAGACTCCTCTGGGGGTTGGCTGGCTTGCGTCTCTTGCCAACTCCAAAATCCGGTATCCTCTGGCTGGTCCTCGGACGGCTGCGTTGGGGTCGTCTCTAAGGTCCCTCCGAGTTGTTCTTGGAGGCGTTCGAGGCTGTTACGTAGAGAATGCAATTCCAGTTGCTCTAAGAGGGGTAACACTCGCTCTGGCTCAAATCCTCGTAGCTGAAGCTGCTCCCAGTTCACCTTTAGGGGAACCTCACAGTTAATTGTCGCCATATATTGGCTGTGATAGGCGGCCTCCCGTCCGGCTTCTAGTTTTTTGCCGGTTGCGCCTTTAATCTCGTCAAGATGGGCGTAAATTTCATCTAACGACCCATATTCTGCTAAGAGTTTCACCGCCGTTTTGGGGCCAATGCCTTTCACGCCGGGTAGATTATCAGAACTATCGCCACAGAGGGCTTTATAGTCCACCACTTGCTGAGGGAGAATCCCGAGTTTTTCCTGAACCTCTTGGGCCTGGAACTCTTGCGGGCGGGTATTTTTACGTCCCCAGCCTCCGGCAAGATGGAGGACGGTAATGGGGGGCTGTTCGGCGATGAGTTGGAATAAATCCTGGTCCCCACTGAGCAGTTGCACCCGCTGCTGTTGTTGGTGGGCCTGCTGGGCCAGGGTTCCTAGGATATCGTCGGCTTCGTAGCCGGGGGCGGTGAAGACTTGGAAATTGAGGGCTTCGAGGAGTTTTTTGAGATTTTCTACATCGGGGATGAAGTCCTCGGGGGTTTCGGCTCGTTGGGCCTTATAGTTGGCATCGGTTTCGTGGCGGAAGGTGGGGGTGCTGGTGTCAAAGGCGATCGCCACCGCTGAGGGCTGGTGGGTGGCGATGCTGTCGAGGAGGGAGCGTAGGAAGCCGAAACAAACGCTGGTGGGGAGTCCTGTGGAGGTTCGCAAGCCGCCCTCACGACTTTTGGCAAAGGCGTAATAGGCACGAAAGGCGAGGGAATGACCGTCAACAAGCAGGACTGAGGACACAGGGACTCTCCGAGAACTGGGGTTTTCTTCCATTTTGCCTTGATTTGGTATCAATGGCCCCTTGTCCGGAACTGGGCGATCGCATCTTGGAAAAATCCTGCTAGAGTAGCAGGGTTATGGAGATGCCCTGGAAAAGGATTGACAAGACAGGATTGACAAGACTTGACCTCCTATCCCCTATCCCCTGCTGCGATCGCCGCCTGAAGATCCCCTGAAGACCCTATGAGAACGTATCGGAGAAATCGTCGCAAATCTCCTCCCTGGAGAGCCTTAGCTGTTGTTGGCTTAGTGATTGTCGGTGGAGGGGTGGTGTATGGCCTCTTGTCACGGCGGCCGGTGAACCTGAGTTTGATTGTTGGGGCGGAGTTGGTACCCGAAGAGGCCCTGATGGCGGCTTCTATTTCCACCAACTCGGGACAATGGCAACGGTTACAGGACTATGGAACCCCGGAAAGCCAGGCGTTATTCCAAGAGCAGTTAGAGGCGATCGAAACCAATTTACTGGCCAACTCGGATGTAACCTACGAAGAGGATATCGCCCCTTGGGTGGGCGATCGCATCACCTTGGCTATCCTCCCCCCGCCAGAGATTGAGGCGGACACTCCCCCGGAAGCCTTGCGAGCCGATCGCGCCAATCTCTTGATTCTCCCGATTGGTAATGCGGGGCGGTTACAGTCCCGAGTCGGGGAACTCGAAGGCGGACTAGGGTTACAGGAGCGCAACTATCGCGGGGTGACTGTTTACGAACCGGATATCGACGATCCCCTCAGTGATGAGGCCGCGAACCGTCCCCATACCCTAGCGGTGGTGGAACGACGCTTTTTGCTCGTCTCCCAGGAACCCAGTGCGGTGATTCGGGCCATTGATGCCTATCGCGATAATCAGTCGGTGCTGAACGTTCCCGGCTATAACCCCGCTTGGGAGGCACTACCGGGAACTGATTTTGCCAGTGTGTTTATTAATCTGCCCCGCAGTCTGGCGGCGTTGGCGGAAGACTCCACCCGTCCCCTCAATCCTCAGGCGATCGAGACTCTGGAACATCAGGGACTAGCCAGCACCATTAGTCTTGAAAGTGATGGGATTCGCCTTCATAGTCTCTCCTGGCTGAATCCCGACAGTGAAACCACCTTTGATCTCGACAATGTTTTGCCCTCAACCCTCGTCAACCGCTTTCCTGATTCGGCGGCGATGGTGATGGCGGGTTGGGATTTCCATCAACTCTGGGAGGAGCGGTTGCAGAATGCTCAAAATAATCCCTTGCTTCCCTTTAATGCCGCTTGGTTCCGCAGTGCCTTGCAACAGACAGTGGGGGTGAATCTGGAAACAGAACTCCTCAATTGGATGAGGGGAGAATTTGCCCTGGGGTTGATTCCCAATTCTGGGAACGAGGACAGCACCTTTCCGGGGAGTTTGGTGGTGATGGCTGAGACGACCAATATCGAAGCCACAGAAACTCTATTCCGCCGCATTGATCGAGCGGTGGT
This sequence comes from Phormidium sp. PBR-2020, assembly GCA_020386575.1. GTDB lineage: Bacteria > Cyanobacteriota > Cyanobacteriia > Cyanobacteriales > Geitlerinemataceae > Sodalinema. The sequence goes on from CP075902.1 coordinate 2,925,598, forward strand.
TGATCGCTATGGCTTTGAGGTGAATGTGGAGGTTGAGGAGTTGGGCCAACGTCGCCTGGTAACTTGGGATACGCGCCGTCAGGGACTGGAAGTCAGTCATGGCTGGCTCAGTGATTCGATTGTCTTTTTGAGTATCGGCTCACCGGTGACGGAGATGTTACTCCCCCAGCCGGAACAGTCTCTCTCACGTAGTTCTCGCTTTGGTAATGTGGTTCCCCGAGAACCAGACCCCAGTAATGGCCTATTTTTCCTAGGACTCGATCAGACTCAGGTGGGGGATGAGGAGGCTCTCCCCTTGCCTCTGTTGCGGCTACCTCCTGAACAACAGGGGGTTTTGGAAGCCATTGAGGCGATTGGGGTTCGTACTGGCGTCCAGGGAGAACGCAGCAGTCGCTATGATATTTTCGTGAAAATCGCCAGTCCCTAGTTTGGGGAATTAGCGCGATCGCCGCAGGATAATCACATCATTGCCGACGACCGGACTGCGAGCTACTAACACTCCCTCATCGTCGACGATTTCCACATGGCTAAAATCCAATCGTTGGGCTTTATTCCAGAGGCCGTTGGCGAGTTGGCTCCGTTCGGGGGAGTCGAGGGTATACCATTGAGGGGTAATTTCCACTCGTAATAAGTCCGCCTCGAAGTTGGCACTGATGCGGGTGACGAAGCGATTTTCCTCGGTGCAGTCGTCTTGTTGTTTTAAGTTGAGGCCGGAGCGATAACAGCGTTCGTAGGGACGGGCGACGTCGCTGATTTGCGATCGCACCGCCGCCACCAGTTGCTGTTCTGGGGTTAAGCGGCGAGGTTGGGGTTGAGGAGGGCTAACCGGGGGACTAGGAGCGAGTTCGGGGGCGGGTTGGGGACTCGATTCGGGCAACTCTTCTAGGTCGGGGGCTTCAACCACTGCTGGCGGTTCTGAGGGACCCTGGCCCGGCTGTGGTTCTGTGGGGCTGGGGGCTTCGACGACGGGGGCCAGAGGCTCGGGAGCCTCGGGAGCTGGAGCAGGTTCAACGACTGGAGTGGGGCGCGGTTGACTGGCAATCTCCGTTGGAGGTGATCCCAATTGGGGAACCACCACCACCACGGCAATTCCCACAGTGGCGATCGCCCCTAGCCAGAGTAGGGGGTTTTGCCAAAGGGGCAATGGCTCGGCCGCTTCTGGGGTTTCCAGGCGTACAAGCCAACGTTCGAGGAGGGCGATGAGACGACGCAAGACTCCAATGAGCAGCGATCGCAACAGTCCCGATTGTTGATCGTCCGAGGGCGGTGGCGTTTGAGACATATCCTAATGAGAGTCCCCAGATTACCGGCAGCCTGAAGCTGGTTGGCTGGCAAACGTGGGTTAGCACTGCGACCTCACTATAGCAGTCAAGACTCCCTCCTGAACAGTCCGCCACTTCCCGGTTGCTCCTATGGGTTCTGGGCGATCGCTCTCCCCCGACTGTGGCCTTCACGGTAAGACGAGTGCAAACGAGGATTTTTTGTTACATTTGTTCATAATTTGTGATAAAGTAGTGCAATATCGTCAACATCCATTGCCAAATCCAACATCTCCCCTTAGGATAGAAAGTCGCCCTTGTCACACAGTGCCATGCCTCAATTAACTCCTTGGCATCGAGTGCCGGGGCATTATCCCAGGTTAAGGACTTGTCCGACGGGGCAACTGTGATACCGTAGAGAAGGGCTTGCCCGCGCGACTTTCGGAATGCTCCCCTAAGACAATCCCCAGACCCCACCCCTGACGAGTGGGAGTCATGCAGCTCCCCGATACAGGACAGATTCAGGAAGACCGTAATATCCACCGTAGTCATTGCAGCCGGACGAACCTCATGCACGAGCAAACACTAACGCTACAGCAGACAGTCCAGGGTAATGGCAGGCACAGGATTATTCGTTACGGAGGGGACTAGAAAAAATGGCAGCAAACCTGTCAGGTTCAGACACAATCAGCAGGATTCGGGATACTTGACCTGGCCCCCTAGGCAATGTGCCAGAGGAGGGTTCAAAGTCCCCCGCTGAGAGCGAGATTTTTCATTCAAATACATTGGTTTAGTTTAGAGGTTTACTCATTATGTCTATTCGCCTTTATGTCGGTAACTTGCCCAAAGATGTGGAGCGGGACGAACTGCAAGACTTTTTCCAAGACGCGGGTGAACTGCTGTCTGTGAAAGTGATCACCGATCGTAAAACCGGAAAATGCCGGGGCTTTGGCTTCGTCACTGCTAAAAATGACGAACAAGCCGACCAAATTGTGGAAGCCTTTAATGGTAAAGAGTTTAAAGAGACGGCCCTGAAAGTCGAGAAAGCCATGCCTCGCAAGAAAGGTAAGGAGAAATCTGACAGTGCCCCAGCGGCTAAATCTAGCCCTTCAGGCAGCCGCAGCAGCCGTTCAAGTTCATCGAGCCGTAGCTCTAGCTCCGACAGCGCCCAACCTGATCCCCGCTGGGCCGATGAACTCTCGAAACTCAAGCAAATGTTGGCCTCTCAAACCACCAACTCTTAAGATCCTTAAGACCTGGCCCTCATTCTGTGACCCTTTTGGGGAGATCAATCGGCTCCCCATTTTTCTATGACCGATATTTGGACATCTCTAACCCTGTCCCAATGGTCACCCCAACGCTGGCAGAGCGGTAGTTACGGCTGCCGTCTTCTGTTTGGCTCCCTGGGGGCCTGGAAAACAGGAAGCTGGTTGATGCAATGGGCCGACAGTCTCGGCGTACTGGTGTTGAGTGTTCTGTTTGCCCTCGCACCGTTTGTTTCAACGACCCTGATTGGGGTTCTTCTGGCTCTATGTGCAGCGTTTTTGCTGTTGTTGGTCCTCTCCGATAATAGTGACATTGCCCTAACCCCGATTCATATTGGGGTGGGACTCTATTGGCTGGTGGCCAGTCTGGCCACGGCTCTGTCACGGGTTCCGGAACAGGCGATGCGCGGCTGGGTTAAACTAACCCTGTTTCTGGTGGTGTTTGCCCTCGCGGCACGAGTCTTGAGGTCTGCCAAGCTGCGCTCAATTTTAATCACCGTTTATCTCCATACGGCTCTGGTGGTGAGTGTTTATGGAATGCGTCAAGTCTTTTTTGGGGCCGCTCCCTTAGCGACCTGGACTGATCCCACCTCCGCCTCAGCGAATGTGACGCGGGTGTATAGCTATCTCGGGAATCCGAACCTCTTGGCAGGCTATCTGATTCCGGCGATCGCCCTGAGTTTAGGAGCGGTCTTTGCCTGGGAACACTGGCCCCGTAAGGCGTTGGCTCTGGTGATGTTCGGGTTGAATAGCATTGTGCTATTTCAAACCTACAGTCGCGGCGGCTGGATTGGCATGGCGGCCACCTTATTTGTCTTTGCCTTATTAATGGTGTATGGCTGGCGCGATCGCCTCCCTCGGCCCTGGCGAAACTGGGCCATTCCCGCCGTCTTGGGTGGGACTGTTGCCGTAGTTCTCATTGCTGTCACCGCCGTTCCCCCAGTTCGCGATCGCGTTTCGAGTCTCTTTATTGGCCGGGCCGACAGTAGCAACAACTTCCGTATCAATGTCTGGACCTCGGTGATTGAGATGATTCGCGACCATCCCGTCTTAGGAATTGGTCCGGGTAACGAGGCGTTTAATCAGGTCTATCCTCTCTATATGCGCCCCCGCTACACCGCCTTAAGTGCCTATTCCGTGCTGTTAGAGATTACCGTGGAAACTGGTTTAGTGGGGCTGACGGCCTTCCTCTGGTTGTTGCTGGTGACTGTTCAACAGGCCCTAATCCAACTACAACGCCTACGTCGTCAGGCCAACCCTGACGCCTTTATTCTGATTGCGGCGGTGGCCAGCTTAGCTGGATTTATGGCCCATGGCCTCGTCGATACGGTGTGGTATCGGCCCCAAATCAACACCCTCTGGTGGCTCTGCTTAGCCCTGGTTGCCAGTTTTTACCCCAGTCTGCCCCCCCATTCCCAACCCTCTGAGCCGTCCGAAGCCTAGGGCGCGCCACCCCTACGTTGTTTCTATTGCCTGTTCCCTGTTCCCTGTTCCCTATTCCCTATTGCCTGTTCCCTATTCCCTATTCCCTATTCCCTATTGCCTGCTCTATGTCCGTTATACGCGATCGCCATTCTGTGGATGTTTTGGTAGTTGGAGGGGGAACCGGAGGTACAGCGGCGGCAATTCAGGCAGCGCGACAAGGGGTCAATACCCTATTAGTCAGTGAATTTCCCTGGTTGGGGGGAATGCTCACCGCCGCTGGGGTGAGTGCCCCCGATGGTAATGAACTCCTGGCCCTACAGACGGGCCTGTGGGGACAGTTTTTGCGGGAATTACAACAGCGTCAACCGGGGGGACTCGATTGGGGTTGGGTGAGTTTCTTTACCTTCAATCCCGCCGTTGGGGCAAAGATTTTTCAAGATTGGGTTGAGGCCTTACCCAATTTACACTGTATTTGGGGACAAACGCCCCAAGGGGTCAGACTTGAGAACAATCGCCTGCGCGAAGTTGAGTTTCAAGACTTTGATGTAACCGCCGAGATCATTTTAGATGGCACAGAATTAGGAGATCTCCTGGCCCTGGCAGGGATTCCCCATCGCTGGGGCTGGGAATGGCGATCGCAGTTCCAGGAACCCAGCGCCCCGGAAACCCCGAACTCCCAAACCGCTCGCTATCCGGTGCAGGCCATGACCTGGGTGGGGGTGCTACAAGACTACGGCGAGGGAGCCGTGGCCCCGGCAATTCCCGCTCCGCCTATTGATGTGGCCTCAGACTTCCTCGGGGCTTGGGAAAATTACGGGGTGGAGAAATTTCTCAATTACGGTCGCCTTCCGGGCGATCGCTTCATGCTCAATTGGCCCCAGCATGGCAACGATTATGGTGTGAACCTACAACGGCTGATTGAGTCTCCCCAAGCCCGTCGCGATTGTTTACAAGAAGCCAAATGGCGAACTCAGAGCTTTGCCCGCTTCCTCCAACGGCGGTTGGGCCGACGCTATGGCTTCGCCCAGGGACTCTTCCCCCAGGCAGAATCAGGATTAGCCTTACATCCCTACTTTCGCGAAAGTCGCCGTCTGGTGGGGGTCAAAACCGTCTGTGAACCGGATGTGTTACCCCAATTCGGCGGGAAAGTCGCGCCCCTACCCCTGGGTGAGCAAGGAGTTGAGGCGATCGCCATTGGTAACTACGCCAACGATCATCATTATCCCAACTGGGACTTCCCCGTCCAGCCCAAATCCTTACGTTGGGGAGGGCGCTGGACAGGAACGCCCTTTGCCCTGCCCTATAGTTGTCTGATTCCCATTGAGATGGATGGCTTATTAGCCTGTGAAAAAAATATCTCCGTCTCCCATATTGCCAATGGTTGCACCCGCCTCCAGCCTCTGGTGATGAACCTTGGCCAAGCAGCGGGATTGGCGGCCGCCCTCTCAGTCCAGCGGCGTTGTCAGCCTCGGGAGTTGCCCGTTCGCGTGCTGCAAGATGCCCTCCTGAGCGATCAACAGGCCCCCGCCGCCGTGATTCCCCTATTTAATGCCCTTCTGGAGAACCCCGATTGGCAACATTGGCAGCGGTATTATCTCAACCATCCCGACGAGTATCCCGTCACCGGCTATCATCCAGCCGAAACCACCGTCATGCGGCAGCCCCCTGATGCCGAGGCCATTTCAGGACGCTTCGAGGTGAGTGGCCCTCAAGAGTATCAACTTCAGGTGGGCGATCGCCTTTGGAAACTGGTCACCCTCCACCCGAGTGTGAATCGACAACTGCAAACTTACCCCCAGGGCCAACCCCTTTCTGGTTGGGGGCGGTTCAACGCCTCAGGACAATGGTTACGACTTGAGGGAATTTTCTCCTGATAGCAACTTCGGAAATCTGTAACAGGTATTAGTACACCTAAGACAGGTTTTTCCGATTATGCGTAACTCCTTGGTTCTATCTGCCTTGCTTTTGGGATTAAGCTCATCCGTTGCTCCCGTCCCCGAAATTGCTGAAGAAGCCAACCCTGAGCAAGTCGCGTTTCGTGGCTTTCTTTCGGCACAAACTGAGCAGAAAGATGAAGTCGAACCCCATCGGGGCAGTGGTCGTCGCCGCTTTCAACCGGATGCTCATCAGGATCAGTCGGGAGAGTCTTTCCTTCCGGTTATCGGTTTGTAAGACTACAACAGAAATTGGGGAAACATCGCATTCTCAGCTAGTTTTGCATCCAGTTTCCTATCAGGGTATTCTACCAGTTTAAATCATCAAACCATCCAGAGGTTACTGAAAATAATTGACCGTTATATGCCCATTTTAGGGACTGATATCCAAAATGAGCCTCGGCCAGAAATTACCGGGTCAGGCTCTTGGTTCACCCTCTCATGAGCAATCAGCCGTCCGGCAGAACATCTCTTAAGCCTGGTTCTGAACTCATAGCAACGGGAGCGAGTGATCCCACTCCGTGACAGCAGGACTCCGCAAGCTCCTGAGGAAAGGGGGGACGAAAGGGAGGCAGCGTCTAATTTTTGCCTCTGTTTTGGCTTATCCAATCTTAACAATTTTGAGAGTTTCTAAAAGTTTTCTAAATAATCGGGGAACGTCGAGAGAGGCCATCCCATAATCAAATGAAACGGTCTCCTTATTGATACGACCCATGACCCCTACCCAATCCTCCCCTTGGCGCAATATCGCAATCGTCGGCCCCTACCTGAGTGGGAAAACCACGCTCCTGGAGAGTATCCTCTCGGTAACGGGGGCGATTTCCCGTAAAGGAACCGTTGAGAACGGAACCACCATCGGTGATAACAGTCCCGAGTCTCAGAACCGCAGCATGAGTGTGGAAGTCTCGGCGGCCTATACCCAGCATGGAGAGGTTCAGTTTACGTTCCTCGACTGTCCCGGTTCCATTGAATTTGCCCAAGAGACGGCCAATGCTTTGATTGGGGTGGGGTCAGCGGTGATTGTCTGTGAGCCAGATGTCAGCCGAGTTTTAACCCTGGCCCCCCTCTTCAAACTCCTCGATGACTGGAAAATTCCCCATTTATTGTTCATCAACAAGGTGGATCGGGCCACATCCAGTTTTACGGAAGTGTTGCAAGCCCTAAAAACAGTGTCCTCCCGGCCCCTGATTCCCCATCAATATCCCATCCGTAAGGGGGATGAGGTGAGCGGATTTATTGATCTCGTCAGTGAACAGGCCTTTCAATACCATCCTGGGGCCCCCTCTGATCCGATTCCTCTCCCGGAGGAGTTGAAAGCTGAGGAACAGGCGGCCCGTCAAGAAATGTTAGAGGGCCTGGCAGACTTTGACGATCGCCTCCTCGAAGAACTCCTAGAGGATATCGATCCCTCCCAAGGGGAGATTATCAAAGATATGAAACAGGAACTGACGGCGGATCTGATTGTGCCGGTGTTCATGGGGGTGGCTACGGAGGATTACGGAGTTCGTCATCTCCTCGATGCTTTAGCTAAGGAAACTCCAGAACCGTCGGAAACGGCGAAGCGACGGGGGGTTAAGGCTTCCAATGAGGTCATGGCCCAGGTTCTCAAAACCTATTACACGGCCCAAGGGGGTAAACAATCCCTGGTTCGGGTTTGGAATGGAACCCTCACGGAAGGGATGACCCTCAATGATACCCGTGTGGGGGGGGTCTATCGTCTGATGGGGGCGGAGCAAAAAAGTGTTCAAACCGCTGAGATGGGCGAAATTGTGGCCCTGGGACGGTTGGAGAATGTTCAAACTGGGGATACTCTCAGTTCTCAGGGAACTCTGGCGTTACCTCGGGCGGAGAGTTTACCGCCAGTCTATGGTTTGGCGATCGCCCCTGAGAATCGTAAGGATGAGGTGAAAGTCAGTGGGGCGTTGACGAAACTCGTCGAAGAAGATCCCGCCCTCACCTGGGAACAAAATCGTGAGACTCATGAAATTCTGCTGTGGGGCCAGGGTGAGATTCATCTTCAGGTAGCCCTGGATCGGCTGCGGCGTAAGTATAACTTGCCTATGACGGGACGGCCGCCTAAGATTCAGTATAAAGAGACGGTACGCCAGGCGGTGGAGTCGGTTCACGGCCGCTATAAACATCAAAGTGGCGGTCATGGCCAGTTTGGCGATGTTTATTTAGATATTGCCCCTCTTCCTCGCGGTGAGGGCTTCCGGTTTCGGGAAACCATTGTCGGGGGGGCGGTTCCGAAGCAATATATTCCTGGGGTAGAAACGGGAGTTCGCGAGTATCTGAGTCAGGGCCCGTTAGGCTTCCCGGTGGTGGATGTGGCGGTAACTCTCACCAATGGGTCCTATCACAGCGTGGATAGTTCGGAACAGGCCTTTAAGCAGGCGGCCCGGGTGGCGATGCAGACGGGGATGGTGCAATCTCAACCCACGCTCCTCGAACCGATTTTGTCGGTAGAAATTTATAGTCCTAGTGAGTCCACCTCCAAGGTGTTACAGGTGATTAGCACCCATCGTGGTCAGATTTTGGGCTATGAGGGCTATGAAGGCTGGCCCGGTTGGGATAAAATCTCGGCTTATTTCCCTCAGGCGGAAATGCAGGATCTGATTGTGGAGTTGCGATCGGCCACCATGGGGGTGGCCAGTTATCGCTGGCAATACGATCGCCTCGAACCGGTCCCCGATAAGCTGGCTAAACGGATTCTGACTCAGCAAGAGGGCTAGGGCCATCCTGACACCCGGTGTTTTGACAGATACCGGGTGTCTGAAGCCCCTCAAATCGGCAATTCTAGGGGAATTTTGCCAAGGGTTCCTTTGCGGAAGTCGTTGAGAAGTTCGCAGGCGGCCCGTTCGATATCCCCTTGATGGCGATCGCCCCCTAATTGAGTTAGATAGGACTCCCCAGTCATGTCCTGGGGATTCAGGCCATAGCGATCGCGAAGCAGTTCTGAGGGGGGCTGTTGGCCGGCTAACTCCGGTAATTGAGTCATCAAATCCACCATCATCGCCGCCACTCGCTGGTTATCATAAGAGGCTTCGCCGATATCCTCACAAATGGCCAGTTTGACGGCATTCTCCTGATTATCCAAGCGCCAAGGGATGATACCGGGGGCATCGAGAATTTCCAGGTTGGCGGATTTGCCGGGGCGATCGCTCAAACGCACCCAGCGCAACTGGCGAGTCACCCCAGCCCGTCTGGCACTTTCGACGATCTTACGCCGCAAGAGGCGGTTAATAAGGGCGGATTTGCCCACATTGGGGAAGCCAATCACCACGGCCCGAATGGGGCGAGGGCGCATTCCTCGGGAGATGCGCCGTTCGTTGACCCCAGAACCGGCTTTTTCGGCGGCCCGGGCTACCTGAGACACCCCTTTCCCCTGACGGGCATCGGTGAAATAGGGCACTTCGCCGCGATCGCGAAACCAAGCCTCCCAAGCTTCCTGAACCGCCGGAGAAATCATATCCATACGATTGAGAACCAAGACGCGGGCCTTGTCCCCCAACCAGCCCTCTAACTGAGGATGATGGGTGGCCAGGGGAATGCGGGCATCGCGAACCTCCAACACCACATCGACGCGGTTGAGTTGTTCTTTGAGTTGTCGTTCAGCCCGGGCGATATGGCCCGGGTACCATTGAATTGCCGCCATTAGGGAACTACCAAGACTGGACAGGGAGAGAGATTGATCGTTAAATTCGTGACACTTTCGGCGGCCCCTTCATCGGTTAAGCCGGTGCCACGACTGCCCATGACAATCAAATCCATATCCAGTTCATCGGCTACATCGCAGATGGTGAAGGCGGCCTTCCCTTGTCGTTCAACGGCCTCGGCTTCAATACCTTGCTGGGCAAACACCTCCTGGGCGCTTTTGAGGAGATTGGCGATGGCTTCAGGGGAGTTGTTGGGCGTTGGTTCTTGTCCTTCTTCGGGAGGTTCCACCACTGAGAGAATGGTGAGTTTAGCTTGATAGGTTTTGACGATATCGGCGACAACAACGGCCGCCTCACGGGATTCGCGGCTACCATCGACCGGGAATAATACACTTTTAAACATGGTCATCTCTTTTAGTGAACCCGATTGTTCGGGGTGAGTCCCCTGAGTTGGGGGCCAGGGTCAGTCCACCCCTAGGCCCAATTGTCTCAGATTATCCGGCGATCGCCCCCTAGACTTCATAGTTTGCAAGTTCCCACTGGGGCGATCGATGCCTGAGACGGACAAGGCTTTGGTAGAATTATCTCGGTTGCAAGTCTCAAGCTGAGCCTCGACATCCCATGGGATCGAGGCCTACGGTCATGTCTAGCCGTCGAGAATTAGCCATTAAGAATTTAGGAGATAATACGTGTCTAAGAAAACTGTCGCCAATTTGTCCTCAGCCGAGTTATCCGGTAAGCGTGTCCTCGTCCGTGCGGATTTCAACGTCCCCCTCGATGATACGGGTGAAATCACCGATGATACCCGGATTCGCGCGGCCCTCCCCACGATTCTCGACTTGACGGGTAAAGGCGCGAAAGTCATCCTCATCAGTCACTTCGGCCGCCCCAAAGGCCAGGTGAATGAGTCGATGCGTCTAACTCCGGTGGGAGTACGTCTGACGGAACTACTGGGTAAGACCGTCACCAAATGTGATGACTGTGTCGGTGATGGGGTAAACGCCGCCGTGGACAGTCTCGCCGATGGGGATGTGTTACTGCTGGAGAACGCCCGCTTCTATGCTGGGGAAGAAGCCAATGATCCTGAGTTTGCCAAACAACTGGGAGACTTAGCTGATGTCTATGTCAATGATGCCTTCGGAACCGCCCACCGCGCCCACGCTTCTACGGAAGGGGTGACGAAGTATGTGGATACCTGTGTGGCGGGCTATCTGATTGAGAAGGAACTGAAATTCCTGCAAAATGCCATTGAGAATCCCCAACGTCCTTTGGCGGCGATCGTGGGTGGCTCGAAAGTTTCGAGTAAAATTGGCGTAATTGATACCCTGTTGGAGAAGGTAGACAAGCTGTTCATCGGCGGTGGGATGATTTTCACCTTCTATAAAGCCCGAGGCTTGAGTGTTGGCAAGTCTTTGGTGGAAGAAGACAAACTGGAATTGGCCAAGTCCCTAGAAATCAAAGCCAAGGAACGGGGTGTTGAGTTATTACTGCCCACCGATGTGGTTCTCGCGGACAACTTTGCCCCAGATGCCAATGATCAAACTGTTGCCGTTGAGTCAATTCCCGATGGTTGGATGGGGTTAGATATTGGCCCGGATTCTATTAAAACCTTCCAGGCGGCTTTGGAACAGTGCAAATCGGTGATTTGGAATGGTCCGATGGGCGTGTTTGAGTTTGATAAGTTCGCTAAGGGGACTGAGGCGATCGCGCAGACTCTAGCCGGTTTAACGGAGAAAGGAACTATCACGATTATCGGTGGTGGTGACTCGGTGGCGGCTGTGGAAAAAGTGGGTGTGGCTGAGAAAATGAGCCACATTTCTACGGGCGGCGGCGCTAGTTTAGAACTTCTCGAAGGGAAGGTTCTACCGGGTATTGCTGCCCTCGACGACGCTTAATCTGATGTTGAAGATTCAGGTGGGCCTGGCCCGCCTGAACTCTAGGAGGAGAGCGCTGAGGCAACTATTCAGGCGGGGGAGCTTGACGAACGAGCCAAGAAGCCGTAGCTCAAGGTGATAGCCATCAAACTGCCAGCTATCCTCGTATTAAGCCGATATGCCTGGATTGAGATAGCCTAGAAGCAAGTTATGATGAGGCTGAACCATGACTACAAAGCTTGAAGCTGCGATCGCCGCCATTGGGGCGCTCTCACCCGCAGAGCGCCAGCAACTCCTGCAAATCCTCATCCAAGACGAGTTCACTCAAGCATTGAAGGGCAGTATCATTGAAAAATAGGGTCGGATTGGCTAGTATGATAAGCCAATACCACTAGAGTATCCTAAGTAGCTTACAACAATGAGCAAGAAAGTCAGCATAACCTTAGATGACGAAGTTCTAGATTTTGTAGATCGACTTGCAAGCGATCGTAGTCGCTTTATCAATAATATCCTTTTGCAAGAAAAGGAAAAAGCTTTCATGAAAGAGCTAGAAGCTGCTTATACCGATCAGGAGAATGACCCAGAGTTTCAAGAAGAAGTTTCGATCTGGGACGTCACAGTGGGCGATGGTCTAAATGCCTAACGGAACCTTAACCTACAAACGTGGAGAAATATGGGGGGTTGACCTGAAGCCGGTTGTTGGTCATGAAACTGACAAAGAACGCCCTTGCCTGATTTTGCAAAACGATATTGGTAACAAAAATGCGACAACGACAATAGTTGCCCCTTTGTTGCTAGGAAAAAAGACTTATCCATTTGTTGTCAATATTACATCAACGGCGCAGAATGGGCTAGATGGCGATCGATATATTAACCTAAGTCAAATGAGGGCTGTAGATACTGAAAGAATCAAGAATAAACAAGGTGTTTTAGAAGATATTTACTGGGAAGAAATCGAGAAAGCAGTGCGTATTGAGCTTGGTTTTAGCTGAGCATTTAGATCCGGGTAGTGCTAAAGACGTAACGCAGCCCAGAATCCACAAGTCTTCTCATGATGGACGCAGATGTTGCCTGCTTCAGTTTGACTGATACTTCACCTCATTTGTCTTTATGGATTCACCCTGTTATTAACGATATAACAAACCTAGGCAAAGCTTTACATTAACTGTAACATGATGGACTACCAGAGTATTCATCCCAACCAATCCATCATTACCTCTAAAGTTTTACCAAAAATCGTTCTCTCCTCGTGACTTGGCTCCAGCCGAGTCATGTCCTTGGTGAGGCTCTGCCTCCCGAGTAGACGGCAGAGCCGCCGGAGCGCGTGTCACGGCTTCAGCCATGACACGAGGAGAAGGATAAAACTCAAGGGGCAAGCAATGCTCACCCCTTGAGTCTAGGGCTTACGCCTTGGCCACCGCTTTCTCCTGAGCATCATCGGACGCCAAGAACTTCTCCAGTTCCGTCAACGCATCCGCATCCACCTTCGTCTGCATGGGACAGAACTTCGGTCCACACATCGAGCAGAACTCCGCCGACTTGTAGATATCCGCCGGAAGCGTCTCATCATGGTATTCCCGAGCGCGTTCAGGATCGAGGGATAACTCAAACTGCTTGTTCCAGTCGAAGTTATACCGCGCCGCCGAGAGTTCATCATCGCGATCGCGCGCTCCCGGACGACGACGGGCAATATCCGCCGCATGAGCCGCAATCTTATAGGCAATCAAGCCATTGCGCACATCCTCAGCATCCGGTAACCCCAAATGCTCCTTCGGCGTCACATAGCACAACATCGCCGTTCCATACCAACCGGCCATCGCTGCACCAATGGCAGAGGTAATATGGTCATACCCCGGCGCAATATCCGTCACCAAGGGACCCAACACATAGAAGGGTGCTTCGCTGCACTCCTCCATCTGTTTCTTGACGTTGAACTCAATCTGATCCATCGGCACATGGCCCGGGCCTTCCACCATCACCTGAACATCATGTTCCCAGGCGCGGCGTGTCAACTGTCCTAGGGTTTTCAACTCCGCCAATTGCGCTTCATCACTGGCATCATGGGTACAACCCGGACGCAGAGAATCCCCTAAACTGAACGACACATCGTATTTCTTGAAGATTTCGATGATGTCGTCAAAGTGAGTATAGAGGGGGTTTTGCTTGTGGTGATGTAACATCCAGCGGGCCAGGATTCCGCCACCGCGAGAGACAATCCCCGTAATGCGATCGCGCACCAACGGCAGATGTTCAATCAAGATTCCCGCATGAATCGTCATGTAGTCCACACCCTGCTGAGCGTGTTTCTCAATGATATGCAGGAAGTCATCGGCGGAAAGATTTTCCACACTCCCATGGACACTCTCAAGGGCCTGGTAAATCGGAACCGTACCAATGGGAACCGGAGAGGCCTTGATAATGGCCGTGCGAATCACATCCAAGTCCCCGCCACCGGTGGACAAGTCCATGACGGTGTCCGCACCATACTTCACCGCCAAATTGAGTTTCGCCACTTCCTCATCAATATTGGATGAGTTGGGAGATGCACCAATGTTGGCGTTGACTTTGCATTTCGATGCAATGCCAATGGCCATCGGTTCGAGGTTAGTGTGGTTGATGTTGGCCGGAATAATCATCCGGCCCCGGGCCACCTCGTCGCGGATTAACTCCTGAGGGAGATTTTCCCGCTTGGCGACATAGTTCATCTCCTCAGTAATGACTCCCTGACGAGCGTAGTGCATCTGGGATACATTACCCTGACCGCGTCGCTTAGCTACCCAGTCTGTACGCATATTGAATTTCCTCGATAAACAGCTTCCCTTCGCCGGTACTAGCCGGTCTCAGGTTCTAAGGGTGTAATCTCAGCCTGACGACTCAGGCACCCCTAGCTTGCTTAAGTGTATTGAGTTTAACATCATTCTGGGGGCTTGGCAGGGGTTAACTTTTGTAAAGACTAGCAAGGTCTCGGGGCGATCACTCTGGTGATAAAGCTGTATACTTGGGCTTGATCACATCGTCATTAGCAAAAAATTGGTAGTGCTTCGCTATTCTAAAGTCATATTTAGTGTGATTTTTTATAGTTATTTTGTTGTTTATAATTATGCTTGGTGTGTTTTCAGCCCTTAGGAATTCGAGTAAAAGCTCTGACTTTAAAGTAGTATATACTTACATTATAAAATACGACCAGGAGATTCAGAGGTTTAATGTCTAAGCGGATTGCATTTGGATGGTATGGCGGTAAATACTCTCACCTAGATTGGTTGCTGCCGCTTTTGCCAGAAACAACACATTACTGTGAGCCTTTTGGGGGAAGTGCGGCTGTACTTCTTAATCGGAAACCTTCACCAGTTGAAACCTATAATGACATTGACAGTGAAGTCACAAATTTCTTCCGTGTTCTCCGGAATGAACATGATGCTCTAATCAGAGCTATTGGACTGACACCCTTTTCCAGAGAGGAGCTGAGAATCGCCGTGGAAGAGTCCCTAGAAGGAGTATCTAGTTTAGAGAGAGCACGTCGCTTCTTTGTGCGAGCTAGACAAGTAAGAACCGGACTTGCTCAGACTGCCAGCACAGGTCGTTGGGCCCACTGTAAACTAACCAGCCGAGCAGGGATGGCAGGAGCTGTTTCTCGTTGGCTTGGTAGTGTTGAAGGGTTGTCCGAGATTGTACAACGCCTCTTACGTGTCCAAATAGAAAACGCACCGGCTCTTGAGGTGATTAAACGCTATGATAGTCCTCAAACACTTTTCTATTGTGACCCTCCTTATCCCCACGACTCTCGCTCAGATACCAATGCCTACGGCTTTGAAATGACAGAAAATGAGCATCTCAAACTGGCTGAAGTTTTGCATAACGTTAAGGGAAAGGTGGCTATTTCTAGCTATCATGGGCCACTAATGGATGCTCTTTATAAAGGTTGGAATTGTATTGAAGGTTCTCCCAAAAAAGCTCATTCAACAAATACAAGATCCGATCATATTAAGCAGAATCGCGTGGAAGTGTTATGGACAAACTACCCAACCCCGACCCCGGAGGTAATGTCATGCAAAATCCATCAGACATCCTTGCTGCCGCTTTTCGTCGATCCCAAAAAGCCCTTGAACAACCCATAATTGCTGACACTCAGATTTGTGAGGCGATTCAATATGTAAGCACTAATTTGAAGAATAGGGCTGGAGTTCGCCTTCTAATGTCTTGTCTTTTGGCTAAGCTACACAAGCCAAAGGTTGATGTCAGGAAACCTTACACCCAAATTAAAGGAGGTGACTCATTCTCAGGTCGTTCTTACGACGAAAAATACATTACAAGTTTTATAAATACACATGACTTGCCCTGCAATAATACAACAGCGTTTCTGACACCTGCTCTTAGGAACCGCAATGTCACGCTCACGAGAGACCTAAACTTAGTAGGGCGACCTCAAAAGCTTTATAAAGCGGTTCTTGACCTCTTGGATGATGTTCATCATCATCGAGTCTCTTCCGAGGATCTTCTAGCTGAAACGATTCGTTTTCTCATCATAGAACGAGATCAGAGAAATGAACGAATGAGGTCTTTAATAGCCTCTCTCCAAACCTCAACGGATGATCAGCCTCTTTCCTCAGAAGACATCATCAACCTAATTTATCAGCATAAAAGCTTAAAAGGAACGAGTCGTCTCCCTGTTCTCATGGTTGCGGCTGCTTACAAAGCAGCGCAGCAAAAACTAGGTGAGCGAGTTCTTACTCTGGCCTCTCATAATGCTGCCGATGTTCAGACTGGGGCTGTTGGTGATGTGGAAATCACTCTAATTAATGATGCACGAGTTGTGACGAGTTACGAGATGAAGGATAAGCGAGTCACACGAGAAGATATAGAAAGAGCTTTGCAAAAACTTGATGCTGAAAAGGTTTTCGTTGACAATTACATTTTTATAACGACAGATAGAATTGATGAAGAGGTTCAGGAGTATGCCCGTTCCCTCTATTTCGAAACCGGGGGGATAGAGTTTGTCATTTTAGATTGTTTGAGCTTTTTACGCCATTACTTACATTTCTTTCACCGATTACGGTCTAGTTTTCTTGAAGAATACCAATGTCTCATACTGGCGGAGCCGAATAGTTCTGTAAGCCAACCCTTAAAAGAAGCTTTTTTGTCGATGCGGCAAGCAGCGGAAGTTGTGGCGACTGGAGATGATCTCGCTTAGCTTTTAGTCTGATGGAGGCAAAAAAAAGCGCCCTCCGGAGAGGACGCCTTTTTTAAGTCTTAGTTAACCACTTTAGCTAACTTCCCAAGGGCTAAGATTAGCCGTTGATGGAAGGAGCTTCGGTAGCAGCCAAGTCGAGGGGGAAGTTGTGAGCGTTACGCTCGTGCATTACTTCCATACCGAGGTTGGCGCGGTTGATCACGTCAGCCCAGGTGTTGATGACACGACCTTGGCTATCCAACACGGACTGGTTGAAGTTGAAACCGTTGAGGTTGAACGCCATGGTGCTGACACCAAGAGCGGTGAACCAGATTCCGACAACGGGCCATGCACCTAAGAAGAAGTGCAGAGAGCGGCTGTTGTTGAAGGAAGCGTATTGGAAGATCAAGCGACCGAAGTAGCCGTGAGCTGCAACAATGTTGTAGGTCTCTTCTTCTTGACCGAATTTGTAACCGTAGTTCTGAGACTCGCTCTCGGTGGTTTCACGAACCAAGGAGGAGGTGACCAAAGAACCGTGCATTGCGGAGAACAGAGCACCGCCGAAGACACCAGCCACACCGAGCATGTGGAAGGGGTGCATCAGGATGTTGTGCTCAGCTTGGAACACCAACATGAAGTTGAAGGTTCCGGAAATGCCCAGGGGCATACCATCGGAGAAAGAACCTTGACCGATGGGGTAGATCAGGAAGACAGCGCTAGCAGCGGCAACAGGTGCGGAGTAAGCCACGCAGATCCAGGGACGCATTCCGAGACGGAAAGACAGTTCCCATTCACGACCCATGTAGCAGAAAACGCCAATGAGGAAGTGGAAGACCACGAGCTGGTAAGGACCGCCGTTATAAAGCCACTCGTCGAGGCTAGCAGCTTCCCAGATGGGATACAGGTGAAGTCCGATCGCGTTGGAAGAAGGAACAACAGCACCAGAGATGATGTTGTTTCCGTACAGAAGAGAACCGGCAACGGGTTCGCGGATACCATCGATGTCCACGGGGGGAGCAGCGATGAAGGCGATGATGAAGCAGGTGGTAGCGGTTAAGAGGGTGGGGATCATCAAGACACCGAACCAGCCAATGTAAAGGCGGTTGTCAGTGCTGGTGACCCAACTGCAAAACCGTTCCCACAGAGACGCGGATTCGCGTTGCTGTAAGGTGGTGGTCATAGTATGAATTATTGCGTTGTGTTTGGTTCTGTAACAAGAGCGAATAATGTGTTTGCCCTTGTTGTTACTACATTAACGCAATTGTTTCGTGATGTAAAGGGTTTTTCGTTTTTTTTTGTAAATTCTGCCTAAAATCAGAATCGCAAAACCCCTGCAAACCTTTGCTGATGGTTATTCCAGCCGTTATGATAGTTTTCTTAACACTTCGCAATCTAACGCCTAGGGTCAGGGAGGGAGGTCTCTGTCCCTAGGCTTGGGTGGGGGATCTTAGCCGGGGGGCCAACTCATCGGTCGTCCCCCCAACACATGTAAGTGCAGGTGATCGACGGTTTGTCCACCATCGTCACCGGTATTAATAACGACTCGGTAACCTTTCTCTAAGCGTTCAGTTTCGGCCACGGTTCTGGCAATGATGAGAAGATGCCCCAGCAGTTGCTCATCGCTGTCGTCAGCATCAGCCAGCTTGGGAATCGCTTTCTTGGGAATCACCAGAAAGTGAGTGGGAGCTTGAGGGGCAATATCGCGAAAGGCGAGACAATGCTCGTCTTCATAGAGAATATCCGCCGGAATCTCCTTGCGGATAATTTTGGCAAAAATGGTATCGGTCATGGGGATAGGGGAATAGGGGATAGGGAACGGGGAACAGGAATAGGCAGTAAGCAGTAGGCAGTAGGCGGTTGACCCATTGCTTACTCTATCAAACTGGTGAAATCAAATCACGAATGGCGATCGCCGTGGCCGGAGCCAGTAATACGCCGTTACGATAATGACCTGTGGCTAGTAACACGTTCTCATAATTTTCTAATTTACCGATGACTGGGGCGCTGCGTCCTTCGGGGCGGGGTCGTAAGCCAGACCATTGTTCAATCACCTCAGCCTCAGCTAACGGGGGATAGAGGGCGATCGCCGCCTCTTGAACCTCCTCCAATAACCTCTCATCTGCCGTCACCTGTCCCGCTGCATCGGGAAACTCCACCGTTGCCCCTACCCAACACTCATAATCCGAGAGGGGAACCACATGCACATCTCCCCCAGTCACCACCGGGAATCTCTCAGGAAACGGCTGAGAGAGACGATATCGCACCGCCTGGCCCAACACCGGGCGCACGGCGATCGCCCTCTGGAGTTGTTCCGTCAACAAAGTGGTTCCCAAACCCGCCGCAATCACCAGCCAATCCGGTTCATACGGCTCACCGGTTTGAGTCATCACCTGGCCACAGCGGCGAGGATCTCCGGTTGTCATCTCTATATCCGTAATCTCAGTCTCCCAATTCACCTGAACCCCCTGCAACTCAGCCGCCGCCAGCAACGCCTCCGTGAGGGGACGAGGTTGAATTTGGCGATCGCAGCTCGAAAAGACCGCCCCCGAAATTCCCTCCCTCCCCAACTGAGGAAAACGAGTGCAAAGCTCATCTAACGACCATAACGCCAAGGGAAACCCTTGCTCGCAACGCACCTGAGCCAAAGCCTGCCATTTTGACCAATTTTCCTCCCTGGAACAGAGTTTTAAAATCCCAGCATCATTGCGGGGCAAATAACAGTCCAGTTTTGCCTCTAACTCAGGAATTAACGTCAGATAGCGTTGCAAACTCTGTTCTCGGAGTTTCCAGGCCCGACTCTTGGCTTTTTTCTGACTAATTGCCCCCATTAAGACTCCCAGCGCCGCCCCCGTTGACCCCTGACCCAGGCGATCGCGATCGCACAGAATCACCTCCAGTCCAGGAACACAACTCAACTCATAGGCGATCGCCGCCCCCACCACACCGCCACCCACAATCAAAACCTGAGCCATGTCAACAAATCCTCACTTTTTTAAGAAATTCTGATAATAGTTAGCCTAAAAGAGCCAAAGCCGGCTGGCAACTGCTCCCCGAAGTGATCTCACCTCCATCTCAACCCAACCTAAGATTTTTTTGCCCAGGTTCAGGACTGTAATACAATGAACAATTGGCTGCACCAGCAGTAGTCCATTGTGCGTTACATCGCTCCTCAAAGGTTTTACCCTCTATGACCGCATCCACTCATATCCTTATGTGTCCGCCTCATCACTACGATGTGGACTACGTGATTAACCCTTGGATGGAAGGAAACATCCATCGTTCCTCCCGCGATCGCGCCGAAACCCAGTGGGAACAACTCCATAAGATTCTCAAAGATCATGCCATCGTCGATCTCGTCGACCCCCAAAAGGGCGTTCCTGACATGGTCTTCACCGCCAATGCTGGGCTAGTCCTCGGCGATAATGTCGTCTTAAGTCGTTTTTACCATCCCGAACGTCAAGGAGAAGAACCTCACTTCAAAAAATGGTTTGAAGACAACGGCTTCACCGTCTACGAACTCCCCAAAGACTTACCCTTTGAAGGCGCAGGCGACGCACTCCTCGATCGCGAAGGACGCTGGCTCTGGGCAGGATACGGATTTCGCTCCGAACTCGACTCCCACCCCTACCTAGCCAAATGGCTCGACATCGAAGTCATCTCCCTGCAACTCGTCGACAGTCGCTTCTATCACCTCGACACCTGCTTCTGTCCCCTCAGCAACGGCTACCTCCTCTACTACCCCCCCGCCTTCGACTTCTACTCCAACCGCCTCATCGAAATGCGGGTTCCCCCAGAAAAACGCATTATTGTCAACGATGACGATGCCGGCAACTTTGCCTGTAACGCCGTCAACGTCGGTAATGTGGTAGTCATGAACCAAGTCAGTGACGACCTCAGCCGCCGTCTAACCGAGGTAGGATTCCAGGTCATCCAAACTCCCCTGAGTGAATTTCTCAAAGCCGGTGGAGCCGCCAAATGCCTCACCCTGCGCACCACCGAACCGGTGATGCCCAACATTCACGCCGTGGACTCCGTCGTCTCCACCACCATCACCCTCGAAGGCCATCTCCTCGATGCCGGCATTATTAACCGTGCCTTAGATCTCGTCGTCGAAGGGGGGGGAAGTTTCCAAGTCCGCAACTTCAACCTCGGAGAACAGCGTCAAAGTACCTCAACCGCTGACGTTCATATTTCCGCTCCCTCCAACGACGTGATGGAGGAAATTCTGGCACAACTGATTGAGTTGGGCGCCGTCTCTCTCCCCGAAGATCAAGCTGATGCTCAGCTCGAACCCGTCACCCAAGCCGGTGTCGCCCCCGATGACTTCTATGTCACCACCATTTACCCCACGGAAATTCGCGTCAATGGCGAGTGGATTCGCGTCGGCAAACAACGGATGGACGGAGCCATTGCCGTCAAGGAAACCCCAGAGGGGATTGTGGCCGAATGCAAAATCCTACGGGATTTAGAAACTGACGAGAACGTCGTTGTCGGCGTCTCCGGCATCCGTACCGTTCGTAAACCTGAGTCTCGGGAAAAACGAGGAACTCAGGAATTTGGCTTCATGTCAGCCGGCGTCTCCAGTGAGCGGCGAGTTGAACTGGTGGTTGAACAAGTGGCCTGGGAATTGCGACGGATTCGCGATCGCGGCGGCAAAGTGGTCATCACCGCCGGCCCCGTCGTCATCCATACCGGGGGAGCCGAACATCTCTCCTGGCTCATTCGCGAAGGCTATGTGCAGGGCCTCCTCGGCGGTAATGCGATCGCCGTCCATGACATGGAACAGTCTTGTCTAGGAACCTCCCTCGGGGTGGACATGAAACGGGGAGTTGCCGTTCGCGGCGGCCATCGTCATCATCTGAATGTGATTAACACCATTCGCCGTCATGGCAGCATCGCCCAGGCCGTTGAAGCCGGTGTGGTGACTCATGGGGTGATGTATGAATGCGTGAAAAATAACGTACCCTTTGTTCTTGCCGGTTCCATCCGCGATGATGGTCCCCTTCCGGATACGGAAATGGATTTAATTCGCGCCCAAGAACGCTACGCCGAGTTAGTGCGTGGCTCAGATATGATTCTCATGCTCTCGACGATGCTACATTCGATTGGGGTGGGGAATATGACTCCGTCTGGGGTGAAGATGGTTTGTGTGGATATCAACCCGGCGGTTGTTACTAAACTCAGCGATCGCGGTTCCGTGGAATCGACTGGGGTTGTAACGGATGTGGGCTTATTCCTGAGTCTGTTGGTGAAGCAGTTGGCCCAATTAACCAGTCCGTTAGTGAACGCCTAAGCCACCTGTCTCGATAACGGACCCAAGATAGTCTCTAAGTCTAAACTGGCGGCGACGGCTGCCAGTTTTTGGCTATCCCCACTATCCGACAGATGGGGGATGCAGCCTAACACCGGTAACTGGGTTAGAGATTCGATTAAATCCTGGGGAGTCCATTGGGCAATCTCTTCGGGGGAACGGGGTTCAACGCAATTGAGGACAATCCCTAACAGATGTACCTTCATCTGACGGGCCAGGGCTACATTGGCCACCGCTTGGGCGATCGCCCCCAGTTTCACGGGTACCACTAAGAGGGTAGGGAGTCGCCAATCCCGTGCCAAATCTGCCACCGTTAACTCCCAGGTGACGGGTGAGCCTAACCCCCCGAGAAACTCCACTAAGAGCAAATCGCGGCTGTTGCGTAATCCTTGCAGTTCCCGCCAGACTGGGGCTAAATCAATCTCACGTCCTTCTTGTTCCGCCGCCAGGGGAGGGGCCAGGGGAGCGTTGAAAAACTGAGGATTAAGGGATTGGGGGGATTGATTCAGCTCAAATCGCTCTTGAAACCACTCGCGATCGCCCACCCCCGACTGAATTGGCTTCATCAACCCCACGGATAGCTGGGGGAGATACTGCTGACAATAGGCCAATAGGGCCCCAGTGAGGATCGTTTTGCCCGTATCGGTATCGGTTCCGGCGATGGCCAAGGTTGTCATAGTGGTTGAGTTCTGAGTGATGCTTTAATGATGACTAAGGAGCTGCTTATAAAACGCCAACTGCTTCTGGGCGATCGCCCGATTGGTATAGTCCGCTAACGCCCGATGATAGCCCCGTTGAGCCAATTCCCCGGCGAACTCCGGATTTTCCATTAACTTTAGCAGACAATCCCGCAGGCCATCGGCATTCCCCTCGGGAAACACCAAGCCACTCTCGCCAATCACATGGGGAATTTCCCCCGAGTCGGAACCAATCACCGGAACTCGACAGGCCATCGCCTCAATTAGCACATGGCCAAACTGTTCTTTCCAGCCTACCGATGAGAGGGTTTTAAACTGATAGGTGGTTTGCGACGGTAACACCAAGGTATCCAACAGATTAATATAGCGGCAAACCTGATCATGGGGCACACTCTCGACAACGGTGAGTTTATCTGTGACCCCCTGTTCTTGGGCCCAGGACTCCAGGCGTTCCCCGAGGGGCCCTCGTCCTAGGAGTAGCCAACGCCAGGGGCGATCGCCCAGTCCCTCTAACGCTTTCGCCAGAGTCATTAAGCCCTTTTCTTCCACAAAGCGCCCCACAAACCCAACCACAAACTCTTGTGGCGTGATTCCCAATTCTTTTCGCAAATCAAGGACATTCTGAGGACAAAAAAGCTTCTCATCGACCCCTAGTTGTGGCAAAACCGTCATGGCTCCCTCATAGCCATGGTCCCGCAGAATATTGGCCCCATCTTGGTTTCCCACCACCACTCCATCGGTATGCTTTAAGTTATACCGCTCCAACATTGAAAGAGGAAACTTCACCTCATAGGGCAAGTTCCACCAGGTAAAAAAGACATTTTTGGCCTTGAGTTTTAGGAGTCGATTGAGCGTGATAAACTGAGCATAGCCCAACGCCTTAGCCCCTTGTTCAACCTGGATAATATCGGGTTGAAACTCTCGTGATAATGAAACTAAATCCCAACCAAAGGTTAACAAACCTTGTTGATTTTGACTAAGGTTTGACACCGGTACAACCTGAAATGCTCCCTCATCAACGGGCTGACTTTCCACCTGTTTGTTCTGGACTCCTCCCGGTTTCCAGCGTTTGGGAACCACGACCGTCACCTCAGTGTCCGGTTCCAGACGGGCTAACTCCCGTAACTTTTCTCGGTTGAGGTCCACAATGTAGGTATGGCTGGCAACTAAAATTTTCATGGCTTTGGGGATAACAGGGGTCTCTTAAAAGTTCTGTTTAGCGGGAGGGTTGATACAAGTCATCTTGGCGGCTATAAATTTGGCCATCATCCCAAAGAGACTGAATCCAAGTTTTCATGGCCTTGAGAAGTCCTAGCTTATAAAAGCCAAAACGCACCACAATTTTAAGGGGTGAGCCGCTTTTGTTACAAGGGGGATGACCTAACACATGGCAATCAAACAATTTTGTGAAAAAGCGCAAGCATTGACCCATTGTTAAATTATGGAGTCCCAAGAAGAAATGATTGTGATAAAAAGTAATTTGGTACTGAACCGATTTAGTGCCAATGTCATGGCAGCCCCCCGTTTCTTCCCCCAGGTGAATCAAAGATGCCTCTGGATCGTACCAAATCTGTCGGTTGGTTTTACGGAACTGCAAGCAAAAATCTGACTCTTCCCGAACTGCACTTCCCCGGTAGCGTTCGTCAAAGTGCAACCCGAACTTTTCAAATAACTCCCGCCGGAAGGACATATTACAGCCGCGAGCCGACAAGACTTGTTGCGGTTTGATGGTATGCACCAAATCGATATGATACCAAGCAATACCGGGGTCCATCGCTTCTGGGGGGAGATCCTCGATTTTCAGGGCCCCACCGGAGTCGGCCAGTTTCATGCGATCGAACACCCGGCCCGCCACAGCACCCACCTCCGGGCGATCGCGATAATTGCGAGCATGGGTTTCGAGATACTGGGGTTCAAGTTGCACATCATCATCGATAAACACGATGATATCCCCCTTCGTTCGTCGAACGGCGTAATTCCTCGCTCCAGGTAAACTTGCCCAGTCCACCCGATACCAGGCAATTTTACCCCCATCACTGAGGTCTTGTAGATAGCGATCGGTTTCCGGCTCATGCTCCGCCGTTTGATCGACGACAATCACCTCAAACTGGGGATAGTCTTGTTTGAGGACATCAGCAATGGTGTCCCGCAGAGCCGCCTCCCGGCGAAAGGTCGGAATTACCACGGAGATAGATAGAGGGGTCACAGTCGGGCTGCTCCTTGTCATTACTTGCGCTTTTTCTTCTTCTTCTTCTTAGTCTTAGCATTTTCTTCCTCATCTAGCCCTAGAGCCGCTCGCTCCTCTAAATCCTCCCGTTCAATATCGGGCAGCCGTAGAACTAACCCTGCAATCATCCAGTAATACACTGCCACAGGGTCCACATCCAGGGGATAGTAGTAGGTCTGATAGCTAATAAAGAAGATAAACACCCAGAAGGATGCGGCGTAACTCCGCCAAACCTTGTCTTTGAGCGATCGCCAGACCTTAAAGGTTGCTACCGTAATCGAGGTAACCAGGCCCAAGAATGCAACCGTTCCCAATGTTCCAATTTCATAGAGCAGCTTAGGATAATAGGTTTCAATCAGTCGAGTATCAGCAAAAATACGGGTTGAGTTGGTCGCTCGGCCCACCCCATAGCCCAAAGGTCTCTGACTCTGAGATGAGTTATCTGCCTGATCAGCAATAAAATTCGTTGGAGGCGAGGCATTCCAGCGATCAACGGTACTATCAATTCGTTCCTGAATAACGTCAGGGAAGAGAATAAAACTAAGCATGATTAGACCAGCTAGCCCTCCGACGATAGGAATGAAGCGAGCTGGCTTAGATAGCTGCCCGGTCACAATCAACATAATAATGATGATCAGAGGAACCAATAATAAGGCAATCCGTTGTCCTGAAATAACAGCATTGGCAAATACCAGTGCCATTGCCAGGAAACTTGTCAACTGCCAGAGAAGAGATGGGTCACTAAACGCTGAAGCAAACGTCAAAAAAGCATTCGCAATTAAAAACCAAGCCCATTGCCAGGGAGCCACAAATGTACCTGGGAGGCGAATCATATTTTGAGAGGGACTATAGAGCAATGATCCTCCCACCAAACATTTATAATCTAAGTTGGCTTGAAACAAGGCCCTCCCTGTCAAGTGGTCGGTTCCCTGACAAACTCCAGTCGTTAACATCAGAAATTGCATTAAACCCAACCCACAGCAGATAAGAGCTAGAACGATATGGAGACGAGTAAATAACAAAAAGCTCTTTTTATTTCGAATCATGTGGTAGGTGCAGGTGATTAGGGGAAGATATCCTAGTAAAACCTTGATACCTAAAATTCCCTGAAAGAAAAACTTCCCTTCAGGAGGAGTTCGAGCTGTGGGATTTGCAGGAGGATTGCCACTGGCAAGGTGCATCGGCAAATTAATAGTGAATAAAGTTAAGAGTACCGATATGCTCAATATAATGAGAGGTATTCTGATTCCCTTAGGGATAATCAGAGGTTTTCCCTGTTTTTTAAGACTTAAAAATATGGCAATAATGGCAGGAATAGCAAATCCATCTTTCGCAAGCTGAAAAATAGCATTTCCACCAGCGATCCAGTAGGTGACTGTCCCGGCAAAGGGCATATAAATTACAAATAACCATAGGGCCAGATAGGGATAGACAAAAGACACCCATAAGACGGTAATCCCCCCCCCACCAGCAAGCGCGAGGATAGGGCTGGCAGTAAAGAATAGAGCGGTTCCAACAACTGCACCAATCCCTCCAGCGGTAATAACTGTTTGAATAAAAGCTTTGCGCTCCTTTGCCGCCTGTCGCTTTTGAGCCGCTAACTCTTTTTTACTGAGGACTGGCTCATCAGGGCGAGCCGTCTCTTTCCCTTTTTTCTTGGATTTTGTTCTTGGCATCGTCCAAACTTGTGTAATATTAGAGCATTCCTCAAGGACTATTGAGGATGGTCAGCACCCGAATGAGCATCTCAGTCCTTGTTGAGGGTCATCTTCAGCACCGATTCACCTATTTAAGTGAGCCTGCTTCAGAGCCTTGAGGATGGAATGAAGAGATAAGAGACGTAAGCTTCTAAGTGAACTGAGACTCCTCCTAATATAACCTTCCTACCTAGAAACTGTCACAGATTCGTTGAAAGAGCCAGGGAACGATCGCCCGATGTCGTCAAAACTCTCTGACCGTTAGGAACCCTGAGCGTTTACTATGAGAGATATCTTTTTTTCCTTGCCGGTGTTTCATGTCTGCGTCTAAACCATCTGTACCGGGCCTGATTCCTGAGATTCCCCGACACCGGGGACATCTACAGGAAGACTTGGCTTCGTCCATGCCGGCTCCGTTACAGTTTTCCCTAGTCATCCCCACCTACAATGAGCGACATAACCTGAGGACTCTGATTGAACGCCTCAGTCAACTCCTCGATCGCCTCCTCGGTCCTGACTACGAACTGATTATCGTGGATGACGATAGTCCCGATCGCACCTGGGAACTGGCCCAACACCTCGCAGACACGTATCCCCAGGTTCGCGCCCTACGTCGTCAAGGAGAACGAGGACTGTCCACCGCTGTCATTTGTGGCTGGCAACGGGCAAGGGGGCAGATTTTGGGGGTCATCGATGCCGATTTACAGCATCCGCCAGAAATCTTAGAACAACTCTGGCAACAAATCGAACGGGGGGCCGACTTAGCCCTAGCCAGCCGTCATGTCGATGGTGGAGGAGTCAGTGACTGGAGTCTGCGGCGACGCATCCTCTCACGAGGGGCCCAATTGTTGGGACTGATTCTCCTTCCGGGAGTGGTGGGGCGCGTCTCGGACCCCATGAGTGGATTTTTCCTGGTGCGACGCGGGGCCATTGCGGAGCGTTTCTTGGACCCCGTCGGCTATAAAATCCTGATTGAAGTCCTCGGCCGAGGGGACATTTCCTGGATTGGGGAAGTGGGGTATGTCTTCCAAGAACGGGAACAAGGCGAAAGCAAGGTCACCTGGAAACAGTATTGGGAATATCTGCAACATTTATGGAAACTGCGTTTAGACTTGTTGCCAGTCCAGCGTTTCTTGCGCTTTGGAGTGGTGGGGTTGAGCGGTGTTGTTGTGGATTTGGCGGTGTTCTATGTCCTACGGGAACAGTGGCAGTTGGGGCTAACTCGTAGTGCCATGCTATCGGCGGAAGTGGCCATTCTCAATAACTTTTACTGGAATGACATTTGGACCTTCTCCGACTTATCTCGCCAACAACGGGGATGGCGTAAGCGAGTCAAACGCTTACTCAAATTTAATATCGTCTGTTTAGCCGGATTGATTCTCAATGTACTGATTGTCAATCTCCTCTTTAACCTCTTGGGGGTGAATGACTATCTGGCTAAACTGTTGGCGATCGCCCTGGTGACCCTTTGGAACTTCAGCATCAACCTGAAACTGAGTTGGCGAGTCACCGACGTCAGCGACCCCTAATCACCCCCTAATCGCCTAAAACCCCCGTTTGCACCTCTAGGGTTTCTGGGCTGCCATTACGAGAGATATCGACCTGGAGGCGATCGCCCACCTGGACTCGGGAGACAGCCTGTTGGACCTCTTCAGCGGAGGTGACGGAGTCTCCCTCAATTTGGAGAATCACATCCCCCGCACGTAATCCCCCTTCATCGGCCGGGGAACCGGGCATAACTTGCACAATTAAGACGCCCTCATCCTCCTCCACTCGTAGCGCCTGATTCTGCTCCCGGTTGACTTGCTCCTTCACCTGAGGCGAGAGAGTGACCATTTGGATGCCTAAAAAGGGATGATCGACTCGTCCATGTTCAATTAATTGCTCCGCGATCCGAGCCACCGTGTTGATGGGAATCGCAAATCCTAAGCCTTGGGCATTTTGGATAATAGCAGTATTCATCCCCACCACCTGACCATCTTGATCCAACAGGGGCCCCCCCGAATTACCGGGATTAATCGCCGCATCCGTTTGAATAAAATCAACCCGCTTATCCGCCACACCCACCTCGCTGCTGGAGCGACCGATCGCACTGATAATCCCAGTGGTTACCGTATTGTCTAATCCCAAAGGGTTGCCAATGGCGATCGCCCACTCGCCGGGCTGTAACCCCTCACTGTCTCGTAAACGGACCGCCGGCAAATCTTCCGCCTCAATCTGTACCACGGCCACATCTGTAACCGGGTCTGTCCCCAACACTCGGCCCTCCAAACTGCGGCCATCTCGCAGAGTCACCGTCACCGAATCGGCCCCATCAATCACATGAGCATTGGTGACAATTTTGCCATCAGAACTGAGAATAAATCCCGAACCAGAGCCTTGTTGAACCCGCTCCTGCTCAGCATCAGGCATCCGAAACCCAAAAAACTGGCGCAACATCGGATCATCCAACCCCGGGGGCAGCGATCGCGCACTGACCCTCCGCTCTGAATCAATCCGAACTACAGCCGGGCCTACCCGAGTGACTACATCAGCCACAAAGTTACTCGGAGGTACGATTTGCGCCTCTTCCGTCTGGGGTGTCACCGTTGGGGCTTCGGCACTGACCGCAGGCAGACGTTCCTGAGACTCACTCGTCCCCAAGTCTGAACCCATCTGAGAGTGGGATGAAAACACCTCCGTCGCCCCCCAGGCCACAGCTCCTCCGACGAGGAAGACAAGCAAATAGGAAAGAACAGGAAACTTAGGGCTTGGGGACTCCGGTGGCCGTCCCTGTGCATCATCAGGGCCATAACCTTGAGGGGGGGTTCGCATGATATCGTATGGAGACTCACGGCATTGTTACAAGAGGAAAGTCAGTCCAAGCATCGTAACTGGTGTGAGGAGTGAGGGAATTTGAGGAACTGACCCATCAGGCTTGGACTGACCTGTGAACTAAGATAAGGGGTTGATGTGACGCTCAGGTGACACTTAGACCTCACTTATGTGACACATTTCCTTGCACCTCTAGTTTCATGGATTCACGCTTGCTATGTTAGCTCAGAGCCTGTACTCCCTTAACGAATTACGAGAGCGAGTCCAGGAGGATAGCGATCGCTGGCGACCTCTCGTGTTCACCAATGGCTGCTTTGACCTCTTGCATTGCGGTCACGTGCGCTACTTACAGGCCGCCAAAAGCCTGGGACAAGCCCTGGTCGTCGGCGTTAATAGTGATCACTCT
Source organism: Phormidium sp. PBR-2020 (assembly GCA_020386575.1). Taxonomy (GTDB): domain Bacteria; phylum Cyanobacteriota; class Cyanobacteriia; order Cyanobacteriales; family Geitlerinemataceae; genus Sodalinema. The sequence continues at coordinate 2,955,331 of CP075902.1, forward strand.
GTTGCCCGTATCAAACCCTCCTCCCCTGAACAACCTTCCCGTCCCATTGTTCCCGAGCACCAGCGTGCCGAAGTTCTCGCCGCCCTCAAACCCGTCGATGGCGTTTTCATTTTTCCGGAAAGTACTGCCATTGAGGCGATCAAAGTCCTACAACCGGATATCTACGTCAAAGGAGGCGATTATTGTCGAGATACCCTACCTGAAGCCCCAACCGTCCACGCCTACGGAGGACAAATCCATCTGATTGAAATTGAGGTTCCTCAATCCACCAGTCACATCATCCGTCGTATTCTGGGAAAATAGAGAGGACAACAGGACATCCCTGTGATACTTAATGCCAGACCATGATGATTGATCCGACTCTTGCCCAGGATATGTCTTTAGACTCCGATTGCAATCTTGACTATACGCCGCTGAAAGAGCTGCTGGCCCAAGAAAAATTTGAGGAGGCCGATCGCCTGACACGGGAACTCCTGTGTGAACTGGCCGGGGAAGGGGCAACAGCCCGAAAATGGCTCTACTTCACGGAGGTGGACTTAATCCCCGCCACCGATTTACAGACCATTGACGGTCTCTGGGTTGCTTATTCTGAGGGAAAATTCGGCTTTTCAGTACAACGCCAACTGTGGCTAAGCGTCAAACAAGACTGGGATAAACTCTGGCCCAAAATGGGCTGGAAAGACGGCAACAGTTGGACGCGCTACCCCCAAGGTTTTACCTGGGATCTCAGCGCACCCAAGGGGCATCTACCACTATCGAATCAACTGCGTGGGGTACGAGTGTTAGCCGCACTGTTTAACCACCCCGCTTTTCGTTAACGCCTCCGTTTTGAGGTCGCGTCTCGTCCCGTTGAGGGCGATCGCGATTTCAGAATTGCCCTTGGCGTCATGATGATGCGAACAGAATCTATGACCGATCTGGCCCCGACCCCTAATTCTCTAACGACACTCCGTAATGACGGTCTTCTTGACCGCAACTCGAGGGTGGCCTTCCAATCTGCTGTGGAGACTGTTTTCCGGGCGCTGGGTCTCCCCATTGCTTGGATCTGGCTACTCGACCACCGAGAGCTAAACCTTGAGATACAACGACTCAACCAGGAGGACGACAGTCTCTCCTTAACGGGGTTTAATCAGGATAATAAGCCATCGTTGTTTTGTACTCACGTTGTGGAAACTCAACAGCCTCTGATGGTTCGTGATGCCGCTCGTCACCCCGACTTCGCAAATCAGCCCTTGGTTCAAGAGGATGGGGTGCGAGCCTATTTGGGGGTTCCCTTAATGACTCGGACTGGCGATTGTCTGGGAACCTTAGCTGTTATGGATACGGCCCCACGCTCCTTTGCTGTGCAGGAGCGAACCCTCGTCGAACTAGCGGCTGGGTTAGCCATGGCTCAGTTAGAATCCCCCGCTGGCCCGAGCGACCTCTCTCAAGAACCTCAAAAACCCGAAGGTTCCGCTTCAGCCATTCACACTCAATTGTTGGATCGGTTTTTGCAAGAATTGCGCACCCCCTTAACCTCCGTGATGGGAATGACCAGTGTGCTGAATCGGGAAATTTACGGCCCCCTGCGGCGTAAACAAAAGGAATATCTGGATATTATCCATAACAGCGGCCACTACATGTTGGCGATGGTCGAGGAAATTCTCATGTTGCGGGAGTTGCGGGACTTGGATTCGAGTCAGTCGGTGTCCCCCGTCGATTTGCATATGCTCTGTCAACAGGTGCTGAAAATTCTTGAACCCCTGGCGAGTCGGCGGGAACAGCAGTTGCTGCTGTCGATTGAAGAGCGCGATCGCCTCTGGACTTTAGATAAGTCTAAGTTTCAGCAACTGCTGTATCATCTGGTGGCCCATCTCATTCAGATTAGCGATTTGGGGACGAGCTTACAGGTGCAAATTCAACGCCGTTGTGCCAATCAGGTCGAGGTATTGTTAGCTGCCTCTGACACCCCGGGTCAGGAAAATCTTCCTGAGAGTGAATTAGAGCGATTCGGACTCCTACCTAACGCAGCCACGCCCTCCGACTTGGCCGCGTCATCCCAACGGGAGGTCAGTCTGTTTGGTAAACTGCAAGCGAAGCCTATGCAGGCTGATGACCCAGATTTAGGGTTATTCTTTGCCTGTCAACTGGTTCATGTCCAGGATGGAACCTTGACCATTCGCGGCTCGGCAACACAAGGCTATCGCTATGTTGTCACCTTGGGCGATCGCCGTGATCCCCATGACTAAGCACCCCCTTGTGCGGTAAATTGGAGAGTATGTATAACGACGACCTCGGCACGATTGATAGTGAGAATAATCTGGAGAGTCCTCTGGATCAGTTGGGGGCGGCTGATGCCGATGATGCCGCTCGCCCGGATCCTGAGGCCATGTTGCCCTTGCTAGATGCAGCGGAGACGCCACAACGGATGTTGGCAGCCCGGGCCTTCTGTGAGATTCATGATGAACGAGCGATCCCGAAGTTGATTGCTCTGCTTGAGGATGCTTGTCCTCTGGTGCGTGTGAGTGCCTCCTATGCCTTGGGACGGAATACTCATCCTGATGCAGTTGACCCCCTCATTGCCCGCCTGGAGGATTGGAATGGCTATGTTCGTAAGGGGGTAGTCTGGGCCCTGGGCAACTGTGGCGATCGCCGCGCCCTTGACCCCCTACTCGAAGCCCTACGCACGGATATTCCGGCGGTTCGTCTCTGGGCCGCCAGTTCCCTGGGACAGTTGGCGAAGGTGGGCTATGAAACCATTGTCGGTGCTGTCCCGCCCCTGATTGAAGCCCTGCGCCAGGATAAGGTCTCGGCGGTTCGTAGTAATTGTGCTTGGGCCCTGGGGCAGATTTGTCGCGAGTTACCCTCCAATGTGGTCTATGCAGGGGCGATCGATTCTCTCCTCGAAGCCCTCGAAGAGGATGAGGATATGGGGGTTCAAGAAGATGCTCGCTCCTCCCTGTTGCGGGTGGGAGATCCTAGAGGCTTACAGGCGATCGAAGATTTAGAACGGGATGGCTGGATTTAGAATCAGCGGCGGCTGAGTTTGAGGTTGATCAGGGAAACGCCTAAAACGACGAGGAACAAGACTAAGCCAATGGCGCAAGCGTAGCCGATTTCTAGGCGATCAAAGGCTTGTTCATAGAGATAATAGACAATCGTTTTCGAGCGGTTGCGTGGCCCTCCCTGGGTCATAACATAGACCTCTTCAAAGACTTTCATCGCCGATAACGCGGAAATCGTCCCCACTAACAGCAGATAGGGACGCATCAGGGGAACGGTGATATCCCAATGTTTCCGCCAGCCGTCGGACCCGTCTAAGGCCGCCGCCTCATAGAGTTCAGCGGGAATCCCCTGTAAGCCGGCCAGGTAAATCACCATGTAATAACCCAGGCCCTTCCAAATGGTAACCGCCATGACACTGAACAGGGCCAAGTTCGGACTGGTGAGCCAGGGAACCCCCGTCAATCCGAGTCCTGCTAAGAGTTGATTGAATAATCCCGTCTCCCCATAAAGATATTTCCAAGCCAACCCCGCCACCACCATTGAGACAATGACTGGGGTGTAATAGGCGGCGCGAAACCCCGCGATTCCTCGCAGCTTACGGTTGACCAGAATCGCCAGCAGTAGGGGCAGGCTCACGAGTAGGGGCACGACGCAGACTAAGTATAATAGGGTCTGCCGTAGGGTTTGCCAGAAAATGGCATCTTGCCAGAGTCGCTGAAAGTTTGCCAGGCCGACCCATTGGGGAAGTTGGGTTAAATCATACTCATAGCGAGCGAAACTGAGTAGGAAGGCCTGGGCTGCCGGTAAAAACACCGTTAAAATGAGGAGGATTCCGGCGGGAAGTAGAAAGAGATAGGGAGTCAGGCGCGGTTTGAGGGCAGGGTCGGTCATGGGCGATCGCAATCGAGAATAAACCAGTCTAACGTGAGTCAGCAACGCTCAAAATATAGCAATCGAAGATTGCCTGATTGATCCTCTGAGTTGGGAGAGAATCCCCACCTGTTGCCTATTGCCTATTGCCTGTTGCCTTCTTGTCCCCTATTCCTTGTCATAGTCAGACCAACTTTTCCTATAACTGCGATCGCACCCACTCCCGTAGCTGACGACGCATCGCTAACTGCCCTTGAGATTCATATTGCTTCAGGAGTCGTGGAATATCCAGAACCGCAATCTGGGGAAAGATTCGGCTCTGAGAACAGGACTCATACCTCTGGCCCTGTAACCGGTAAATTCTCAATTCGCCCAACTCAACATCGTAGTTCCAAACCTCAGGAACCCCGAGTCGCGCGTAAATAGGAAGCCGATTCAAAGACTTATGGGTTAAATCAATTTCTAACGCCAAATCCGGGGGTGGGTCTTCTTCTAGGTCTAACGTTGACCGTCCGCGCACTCTCGACTCATTCCCAAAATAGAAACAATTATCGGCTTCGATCCCCGCCCGTTGACGCTCTCGTTTCCAAGTCGTCGAGCCAAGACTGAGATAATCCCGCTCCAGAACCTCAGCCATATCCTTGATGACATCGCTGAAACTCTCTTTATACCGTTCATGATCTGGAAGGGGGGTCAAAATCTCCAACGTCCCGCTATCATAGGCGATACGCACCCCGGCCTGTTGCCCTAGCTCTTGGACAAGATGCTCGAATTGCTGCCAACTGAGATTATAGAGAAGTACGCGATCGCTTCGCGTTATGGTATTGACTCCCATCGCCACTGACACCTCCTTAGTTAGATCGAGCCTCTGTGTGAACGAAGATGAGCCAACCTAGCCCCCAACTCCAGGAACAAACTCGGAAACTCCGCCAACAGTTGCAAGAGGCGGCCCATGCCTACTACGTTCTCGATGCTCCCATTATGGAAGATGAGGTGTACGATCGCCTCTATCGAGAACTGCAAGCCATCGAAGCCGAGTATCCGCAACTGATCGCGCCTGATAGTCCCACCCAGCGCGTTGGCGATAAACCAGCGGCTCAATTTACCTCTGTTCGCCATAATATCCCCCTCTATAGCCTGGATAACGCCTTCACCATCGACGAGTTTGCCAAATGGCAAGATCGCTGGCAAACTCGTCTCGATTCCCCCATCACCCCTGAGTACATCTGTGAACTGAAAATCGACGGTTCGGCTCTGGCCCTAACCTATGAGGATGGGGTTTTGGTGCGGGGGGTTACCCGAGGCGACGGGGAAACCGGGGAAGAGATTACCCCAAATGTAAAAACCATTCGTTCTATCCCCCTGAGACTTCGGGGTGAGGCGATTCCCCCTCGGGTGGAAGTGCGTGGCGAAGCCTTCCTCCCCCTGGAGACCTTTGAACGCCTGAATCAGCAACGTCAGCAGAACCAGGAACCGCCCTTCGCTAACCCTCGGAACGCAGCGGCGGGAACCCTGCGACAACTCGATCCGCAAATTGTCGCTCAGCGTCAGCTTCAGTTTTTCGCCTATACCCTGTATTGTCCCAGTGATGAGGACCCCAGTGATGAGGGCGATCGCCCCTTCAGCACCCACCAAGACGCTCTCCAACGGCTGCAAGAGTTGGGCTTTTGGGTGAATCCTCACCGCCAACTGGCTCACGGTATTGAGGATATCCAGGCCTATTATGAGCAATGGGGACAGGAGCGACGGGATCTCCCCTATCTCACCGATGGGGTGGTGGTGAAACTCAATGACATCGCCCTGCAACGTCGCCTCGGATTTACCCAAAAAGCTCCTCGCTGGGCGATCGCCCTTAAATATCCCGCCGAGGAAGTCCCCACCACTGTCCAATCTGTGGACTTCCAAGTGGGGCGTACGGGGGCTGTGACTCCGGTGGCTAACCTCAACCCCGTTCAACTGGCCGGAACCACCGTGTCTCGGGCCAGTCTCCACAATGGCGATCGCCTGCGGGAATTGGACTTACATTATGGGGATACCGTCGTGGTGCGCAAAGCCGGGGAAATCATTCCGGAAGTGGTGCGCGTCCTGCCGAAATTGCGTCCGGATGGGGCAGAGGCGGTGAAAATGCCAAATCACTGCCCCGAGTGCCAACAACCCCTCGTGAAGCCGCAAGAGGAGGCGGTAACGCGCTGTGTGAACCGCTCCTGTCCGGCCATTTTGCGCGGGGCCTTGAACCATTGGGGCAGTCGGGGGGCCTTGGATATTGATGGCTTAGGGGAGAAGTTAATCGCCCAACTGTGCGATCGCCGCTTCCTCAACTCCCTAGCTGACCTCTATCGCCTACGGCCAGAGGACTTAAGCCATTTAGAGCGCATGGGCCATAAATCCGCCACAAAGCTCGTCGAGTCGATTCAGCACTCTAAACAACAACCCTGGTCCCGAGTTCTTTATGGCTTAGGGATTCGTCATGTGGGGGCGGTGAATGCTCAAACCTTGGCTCAAGCCTTCCCCACAGTAGAGGCGTTAGCCCAAGCCAGTCAGGATGAGATTGCCGAAATTCAGGGGATTGGCCCCGAAATTGCCGGGGCGATCGCCGACTGGTTCCAACTCAGGGCCAATCGGGACTTAATTGAGCAACTGCAAGAGGTGGGGGTCTCCCTAGGGAGTCCTCCCGAGGCAGAAACCGCCCCCGATTCGCCCCAACCCCTCGCCGGCCAAACCTTCGTCCTCACCGGAACCCTACCCAACCTCAGCCGTAAGGAGGCGAAAACTCTCATTGAAGGAGCTGGAGGAAAGGTGACCAGTTCCGTCAGTTCCAAAACCAATTATGTCGTCGTTGGGGAGAACCCTGGTTCCAAACAGGTCAAAGCCCAAGGCTTGGGAATCCCGCAACTCTCAGAAGCCCAATTGCGGGAGTTAGTGGGGTTATCCCCCCAAGCCTGACCCCAGCCCACCCCTGAAAAACGATACATTAGTACTAACAGCGCAACAATCCGTAACAAAGATGGCAAGCCGAACCTAACAATCCTTAGATTCGATGCCGGTCTCGGATAGCCTAGATCTAGTCCGCCACGCAATAACAATACAAAACAGAGGTTTTATGGGTCATATCAGACTGAACAAACTCAAACCAATTTTGAAATCTATTTTCCTGGTTGGCGTCATCGCCATTCTCTTCTTCTCCCAAGCGGACGGCGCTCTGGCCGCCCGCAGTGGGGGACGGATGGGAGGGGGATCTTTCCGCGCTCCCAGTCGCTCTTATAGTTCACCCAGCCGTTCCTACGCCCCCAATCGAGGCTATGGTGGCGGTGGCTTCGGCTTTCCCTTCCTGATTCCCTTCTTCGGTTTTGGCGGTGGCTTCGGGGGACTGTTCTCGATTCTGATTATCATCTCCCTGGCCAACTTCCTCGTCCGTAGTTTCCGAGGTTCCATGGGAGATGGGGAAGGCGGCGAACCCCAAAGCCTTAACCCCACGGTTTCAGTGGCCAAGCTACAAGTTGGACTCCTAGCCCAAGCCCGAGAGTTACAAACGGATCTCGATCGCATCGCCTTGACAGCCAATACCCAATCGGCTCAAGGTCGCGCCCAGGTGCTGCAAGAGTCCACCTTGGCCCTGTTACGCCACCCGGAATACTTCGCCTACGCCAGTTCTGAGACGGAACAAACCCGCCTGAACAACGCGGAGGCTCAATTTAACCGTTGGTCTCTGTCAGAACGGAGCAAGTTCTCTGAGGAAACCCTCAGTAACTACGACAATCAACTCAAACAGGGTGATAAATCTCTTCCTGGGGAATCAGAGTCCGGGGCCCTCACTGAGTCTGACGGAGTGAGTGAATACATTGTCGTGACCCTTTTGGTGGGGATTCAGGGCAAACTGAAGCTCCCCGCGATTCAAGATGCCGAGGGATTAAACCAGGCCCTGCGAGACCTCGGTGGTGTGGGAGCCGAACAACTCCTGGCGGTGGAAGTTCTCTGGACTCCCCAAGCCCCCGGAGATACTCTTACGGCTGACGACTTACTGGCTGGCTATCCCCAGTTGCAGTTAGTTTAAGGCGACCTGGGGCTACCCTTGAGATCCGGTGGAGGAACTGGCATCGAGCTGAGTCCTCTGCCGGTTTGACGCTCCAGGGAGAAATATTTCAAACTGATACTAAATTCAAATAAATATTACGACCTTGAACGTTGTCACGAATCTTCGCTATTCTAATAGGTAGAGGAGGTACTTTGTTACCTCAGAACTCTAAATTTGTTGTCACACGGGGTCAGAATTATGAAACTCTGGAAGTGGACGAAAGACGCAGCACAGTACGTTTCTGAAGGCTTCTTGCGCATTTTTGCTCCCAGCAAAGATGAGTATCCTGACAGTGGCTTGCAACCCTTTGAAGGTCGCCCAAATAAGAAGTCCGTGTAGAGCATCCGCTTTTGATCAGATTAACTATGTCCAATCCATCCTCAAACGGGCAATCCTCGCGGGTTGCCCGTTTGAGTTTGAGTCAGTAAAGCACGACCACAAGGCTCACTGGTGTCAAGTTAAGCCCTCTTTTTCACGGGAACAGGGAACAGGGGAACCACAGAGTCACAGAGGACACGGAGGAAGAGAGGGAGAGGGAGAGGGAGAGGGAGAGAGTAGGATGTCTTGCCTCTTGCCTTCTCTTCCCCCTACTGCCTTCTCTCCCCCGCTCCCTGTTCCCAACAATTGTCGTTTAGGGGAACAATAGACTAAGCTGCTAGTTATAGTCACCTATCAGCACCTTGACGGGATACCGTGCCAAAACGTCATTTCTGGATTTCTCTATTGATCACCCTGGGCTTAGCGACTGCCGTTGAGCCGGCTCGCGGACAGGCGCAGCTCCCCCATGTTCCTGACCTCGATCGCGAACAACTCGAAGAACTCGGGTCAAGCATTCTTCAGGAAGCTGATCGCTGGGCCCGCTTCCAACAGTACGACCGCGCCATTCCTCGTGCCGAATTGGGGGTAGAGCTATTGCCCTCAAATGCCCAAGCTTGGGGAATTTTGGGCAGCTTATACTTACAAGTTGACCGGGTTGAAGATGGCATCGCGGCCCTACGGACTGCCCGTTCCCTGGAACCGGAAAACGCCCTCGTTCGCTTTGCTCTCGGTTCCGCCTATTTCCAGGCGGAAAACTATGCTGAGGCGGTGAATGAGTTACAGGCTGGGTTAGAGCTAGAACCTGGGGAACTGGGGGCCTTGTTTGATTTGGGGAATGCCTATTACATGAAGGGCGATTTCGACCGAGCTATCGAATACTATGAAATTGCCTTCGAACAAAATAATAACTTTTGGCCTGCGATTAACAATATCGGCTTAGTTCGCTATGAAATGGGTGAGGTGGATGAGGCCCTGGAACTGTGGCAAGCCTCCCAAGAACTAGCTCCCCAAGAAGCCGAGCCTCAGCTGGCGATCGCCGTGGCTCGTTATGCTCAGGGCGATCGCACGGCGGTTCGCCTAGCAGAAGCCGCCCTAGCACTTGATGTTCGCTACGCTGAAATTGAGTTCTTGGAACTCAACCTTTGGGGCGATCGCCTCATTGCTGCTGCTCGGGAGCTATTGAGTACGCCCCAGATTCGGGAGGTGGTCGCCAGCGTGCGCAACCAGCGGCAGCCCCTCTCCATTGAGATGAATCCCTAGTGGCTGGGCTGACTCAGCCTTGCTCCGAAGCTCCAAGTTGCCGTCGATGAGGCGAGGGGTTTGAATCTCTACTCATCGACGGGAAGCAGGGCGCGGATGGCCTCAACAAACTCCTGGTGATCGACGACGGGTTTAGAAATATAGCCATCGGCGCCACTTTGAGACAGAAACGTCTCGCGATCGCCGGCCATGGCGTGGGCCGTCACCAAAATGATTGGCAAGTTGGCCGTGGTGGGATCAGACTTGAGAATTTGGGTAATCTTAATCCCATCAACGGATTGCCCTTGATACACACTATGGGCTAGAGAGACATCCATCAGGATGATATCTGCATCTCCAGCCTTGGCAATCTCCATCACCTCTTCCACATTTTCGGTGTGTTTGACTGCCATGCCGCCTCGTTTCGTCAAAATCTTTGAGAACACCCGCGCGTTAACTAAATCGTCCTCTACAATCAGAACGGTCTTCATCTGCTGTTTTAACCTAAACGTTATTTGACCCTAACGGTGGACATTCGACCTGTTCTCGATCGTACTCCGAAACGTCGAGCAAATCTAGCCAAGGGATGGGGCCCGAGTTCACTTCGGAGACGAAGAGGGAACTAGGAGGACAAACGAGACACACGGTACACTATCCTACGAAATCTGACCTGTACCCCATCATTGTAGCCGATTGCCAGGGCCGACCTATCCGTCAACGCCCTGTTATTCACGCCGTCCTTACGCTTAAATGTTAAAAATGTCGGCGTTTGGGAAACTTAGCACGTCGCTCCCGTTGCACCAACACTGTCAGACCTTAAGGAAACGAACTTCATGGCTAAGCAGTTAAACCTCCTCTCCGGCGGACAAATCGTCCCCACCGCTTTGCACCAGGAGATGCAGCAGTCCTATCTTGAATACGCCATGAGTGTCATCGTGGGGCGGGCGCTTCCGGACGTGCGAGATGGACTCAAACCGGTTCACCGGCGGATTATTTACGCTATGCACGAGCTGGGACTGACCCCAGAACGGCCCTATCGTAAATGCGCTCGTGTGGTTGGGGATGTGTTGGGGAAATATCACCCCCATGGGGATCAATCAGTCTATGATGCCCTGGTGCGTCTGGTTCAGGACTTTTCGAGCCGCTATCCCCTCCTGGCCGGCCATGGGAACTTTGGCTCCATCGATAATGACCCCCCGGCGGCGATGCGGTACACCGAAACCCGTCTGGGAGAACTGGGGAATCAAGCTCTCCTGAGTGAAATTGGCACCGCCACCGTCGATTTCACCGGTAACTTTGATAATTCCCAACAAGAACCGGTGGTGTTGCCGGCCCAACTGCCGATTCTCCTACTCAACGGCAGTTCCGGGATTGCGGTGGGGATGGCCACCAATATCCCCCCCCATAATTTGGGGGAACTGGTGGATGGCTTGATTGCCCTAATTGATCGCCCCACCCTCTCGGACGATAAACTTTTAGAACTCATCCCCGGCCCCGATTTCCCGACGGGGGGCGAGATTATTGGGATTCAGGGCATTCGCGATGCTTATCTCAAAGGACGGGGCAGTATTACCGTTCGCGGTGTGGTGGGTGTGGAAACGGTGCAAACCGGCAAAACTCGGCGATCGCAGCGGCCGGCCCTGATTGTCAGTGAGTTTCCTTTCCAAGTCAGTAAATCTAGTTGGATTGAAAAACTGGCTCATTTGGTGAACCAGGGCAAAATTGACGGCATCTCCGATATTCGTGATGAGAGCGATCGCGCCGGGATTCGCGTGGTGATTGAGCTGAAGCGAGAAACCAGTCCCCAAAAGGTCCTCAAACAAATCTATCGCCTCACGGCCCTGCAAAATACCTTCGGGGTCATTATGTTGTCTCTGGTGGACAATCAACCCCGCCAACTGACTCTGCGAGAAACCCTCCAAGCCTTTCTCGACTTCCGCGAGCAAACCCTCACCCGTCAGTACCAAGACGAACTCGACAAAATCGAAAGCCGTCTCCATCTGTTGTCAGGATTGCTCAAAGCCCTCGATCATCTCGATGCGGTGATTGATATCTTGCGTCATGCCCCCGATGGAACGACCGCTAAAGCCGAGTTTCAGAGCCGTTTGGACTTCAGTGAGCAGCAGGCCAACGCCATTTTAGCCATGCCTATGCGTCGTCTGACGGGGATGGAACGGGACAACCTGAAAGGGGAATTTGAGCAACTGAGTCAACGTCGTCAGGTGTTGCAGGGGTTGTTGGGCGATCGCCATGAACTGCTGAAATCCCTCAAAAAGGAGTTGCGTCAGCTTAAGCGCAAGTTTGGCGATGAACGCCGCACTCGCATTGTCACCGCCGATGGAACGGTGAAATCTGAGGCGGTTCAGTTTGAAGAGGCGAAAAAGCAACCCCTAAGCGCCTCATTACCCCTCGATCTCAAACCCCAAGCCGAAGCCGCCGTCTTGGAAATTACCCAACGGGGCTATGGCCGCCGCCTCCTGCCCAAGAACGCCACCCCGATTGAACCGGTGCCGCCTCAGGGGGAACTCCTGGAGATAACCGAGGACTTTCCCTTACAGCAAATTCCCAGTCAAACCGATCGCGAGTTGTTAATGTTTGTCCGGGATGGCAAAGTCTATTCTGCCCCCATTGGTGAGATTGCCAAACTCAATGGCCGCAACGATCGCGGACAGCCTCTGGTGGGCTTGTTACCCCCGAGCGCTCAAGGCGATCCCGATGCCATTGTGGCTCAGTTTGTGGCGGATGAGGGCTTACAAGAGAAACAGGTGGTCTTCCTGACGCAAGCGGGACGCATTAAACGCTTGCCCTTTGCCGAGATGACTAACATTACGGCCCGAGGATTGACGGTCTTGAAGTTTAAGGGAGACGATGGACTGCATGGGATTGAGGTCGCTGAGGCGGGACAACAGGCGATTGTGGCGTCGAGTGGTGGCCGTTTGTTGCGGATGCCGGTGGATGATGAACAGTTGCCGGTGTTGGGACGTACCGCCCAAGGGTATCAGGCGGTTCGCTTGCGTAAAACTGAAAGTATTGCCGGGTTGAGTATTGTGGAAGACTCTGATGAACTGGTATTGATTACGGAGCGAGGGTACTGTAAACGGTTAGCCGTGACGGAGTTGCGCCTCGGGGAACGGGGGGCGATTGGGACTCAGGGGCTGCGCTTTGCCAATGCTAGCGATCGCCTCCTGGCCATTGTGCGCGCGATTCCGGGGGCGGAGTTGGTGCTACATCTTAATGGCGATCGCCTATTGCGCTTACCCATCAGTTCTCTGAAATCTCAAGGCAAGGATGGAACCGGCCAACGTCCGAAACTGATCAAATCTAAAGACACCGTGATCTCTAGCCGCATCTGTTTGCCAACTGGGGGACAATAAGGCTAAGCGTCTTGTGTTAGAGAGGTATTGAGATATGAGTGATTTCATGGACTTCCTACGCCACAAATATGCCTATGTGGCTCAGGGAGAATTTAAACCGGGCTGTTTCGAGGAAGCTAAAGCCTTGTTTGATGAGGCGGTGCGCAATTATCGCGATGGCTTCGAGGGGGCCTATCTGTTACAAGAACCTGGGACCGATCGCGGCATTGCGGTGGTCTTCTGGGATGATCCTGAGGATATGGACAATAATCGCAATGCTAAGGTGGATGCGATTTTGGAGGAGATGTCTCATTTGTTCCTGACGGCGCCCAAAACGGGATTTTATGAAGTGAGCAGTGAGATTGAGAAGTCGGTTCCTGTGGCCAATTAACCTCGTCTCCTGCCTGTCCATCTGTCCTTAATTGGCGTAGCTTTGTCAACCGTGCAACGAATTACTGTTGAGTCTGTCCAGATTTGCGATCGCACTCTCACCCTGAATCGCGATCAACACCATTATTTGACGCGGGTGTTGCGGTTACGGGAGGGCGATCGCTTTGTGGCCATGGATGGTTCTGGGCGTTGGTGGGAGACGGAGTTGGTGCAACGCGAGGATGGACAATGGCAGGGGAACCTGTTGCAGGTGTTGGATCTCAATCGGGAGTTACCGGTGAGGGTCACGTTGTTGGCGGGCCTTCCTAAAGGACAAGGGTTTGATGAGGTGGTTCGTCAGACGACGGAGTTGGGAGTGAGTCGTATTATTCCGGTGGTGAGCGATCGCACCCTCCTCAACCCCAGCCCTAATAAGCTGCAACGCTGGCAACGCATCGCTACGGAAGCGGCGGAACAGTCGGAACGACAATGGGTTCCCCCCATTCAGGAACCCCTGTCGTTTGCGGGGGCGATCGAGGCTGTGGCCGACAGTCGGGCCTATCTCTGTGTGGCTCGGGGAGAGGTGCCTCATTTACAAACCCAGTTACGGCAGCCTCTGAGTTCTCCTCCCCCAGATACGGAGGAGATTACCATCGCCATTGGCCCGGAAGGGGGTTGGACTCCTGAAGAAGTGCAACAGGCTCGACAGGCTCATTGGCAACCGGTGTCCCTCGGGCGGCGGGTTCTGCGAGCTATTACGGCTCCGGCTGTGGCTGTGGCGATGATTGCGGCTCATTATGAAAGTCATGACCCGTAATGGATTCCCCAGAACCGAACAAGAATCACTTAGCATTGACTTAAATCAAGGTCTTCTTGGGGCGATCGCGCCACAATAGGGATAGTTCCAGAGGACCGCCCCATGACGACTAACACCTTTAATCCTAAAACCGCTCCCGGCCACCAAGTGCTGGCGGCGGCGGGTAAAACCATCCTCCGTCCCGGTGGACAGGCGGCGAGCCGACAGTTATGGACTTGGGCTGAGTTTACCCCTGGGGATACGGTTTTAGAGTTGGCGTCGAGTTTTGGGGTGAGTGCGATCGCCCTGGCTCGGGAGTTTGGGGTGAACGTTGTTGGCGTCGAACAAAATTCTGAGAGTGTGCAACGGGCAACGAAGGCAGTGCATGAGGCGGGGTTGAGCGATCGCATTCGCTTTGTTGAGGCCAGTATTTTTAATCTGGATCAGCTTGAGGAACAGTTTGATGTTGTGCTGGCTGAGGCCATTGTCACCATGCAAGCCCCCGCTGGGAAGGCCAAACTATTTGGGCTGATTCATGATCGTCTCAAACCCGGTGGGCTGTTCCTCTCCCATGAGATGAAAACTACCACCCCTGACGTGTCCCAGGCCTTGGCGGCAAATTTACGGGTGAATGCTCAGCCGCTGACCGCTGAAGCTTGGCAAGAACTGGCTCACAATGCCGGTTTCACGGTGCAACAGCAGGCCTCGGGACCAATGGATTTGTTGGATTTGTCCCGTCTGATTCAAGATGAAGGGGTGATGGGAACCGTGAAATTTGCCTCTAATCTGATTCTGCACCCTCAGTTACGCGATCGCATTCTGGAGATGCGTCGGGTGTTTCATCAATACCAGTCCAGTTTAGGCTACTGGCTCATGGCGGCTCAACGCCGTCCTCAATAAACCTAACAACGTTGTTCACTGGAGATTTTTCTCATGGCTACCCTAACCACCGCTGATGTTTGCTTTGACTGTCATGTGTCAGATTTGATTGAATATCGCGATCGCGCGGTTCTCAGTCAAGTCATTCTTAAGGATGCGGTGTCTCAGTACACCCTGTTCTCCCTGGGCAAAGACACCGATATCGAAGAACATACCGCCACTCGAAATGCGGCGATTACGGTTCTGGAGGGGGAAGGAACCCTAACTCTCAATGGCAAGGCGATCGCCCTAAAACCCGGTGTTTTCGTCTTCATGCCGGCTAACGCTCCCCACGCTCTCAAAGCGTCGGAAAATCTCAGCTTCCTGCTGACGTTAACCGCTTGAGCGACAACTGAGGAAAGGGCCTATGATGGTAGGGGGCGGACTCAGTTTGCCCCGAAACCGTCTGCTTGACCACTGACTCTTCCCCCAGTCCGTTCGTCCTAATCGTCAAATGAAATAGGACATATATGAGTCTCTAAACTCCTACTTTCAATGGATTCAACTTTTTTTGTTGTCCATTTGTAAGTGTCTATAAGAATGCTTTGCATTAACAGGCCAGTGTTATAGCAATCGAAGATTGCCCGATTGATACTCAGCAAGGATACGCTGAGTTGGAAGAGAATCCCCCAACTCTTGCCTCGGGCGACCACAAGGGTACGCCCCTACGTCTTTTCCTTTGCCTCTTGCCTCTTGCCTCTTGCCTTCTTATCCCCTATTTTTTGCCCTATTCAGACCAAATTTTGCTATAAAAAATGCCCTCTCTCGAAGATGCGATCGCGGCGATAGAGACGGGAGACTATCGTACCGCCTCCCGTCATCTGAAAGTGTTATATCGAACAATGCCCGAAAATCCCTGGGTAAAGTTTTATATCGCGCGACTCTATGAAGAGAGTCAGCGACTCGATGAAGCCGAGTCGGCCTATCGCGTTCTTTTGCGAGATTGCACCTCTCCTAAAATTATCAATCAAGCCAGACAAGGACTGCAACGGCTTGATGAAAAACAGAGGCTCAAACGAGAGAAGGCGATCGCCGATGCGAAAGCGCAATCTGACCCCAGTGAAGCTGGGGTTCTCGTCTTAGAAGCTACCCCTAAAGAGCGCCGTAAACAAGCGGCACAACACCTGGCGCGTATTGTTGAGATTGATGCCTATGCCGCTCGCTTAATGCTACAGGTTCGCGGCTGGCGACTCTATCGCACGGGGCCTCTGGCGGAGTTGGAGGTCTATGAACAGGAGTTGCAAGCGGCCAATATCGCCGCCTTTTCTGTCTCGTTAAACGCTATTTCTCAACTCAATGTCTTGCGCGTAGACTATGTGAAATCTTTGACCCCGAAACCGGTGCTTATTTGTCGCGATCGCGATAATCGTCAAGGTCAGTTTAGTTTTGATTGGTCTGACGTTCGTCAACAGATTCGCGGTGGGATTCCCTGGTTTATTAATGCAGTCAGCTACGATATTAGTCGCCGCACGAAAGACCAAATTAAGCGTAAACCGGAAACTCAGGATTTTGTGCAAATGTGTGATTTACATTTGCCAAAACGGGGGGTGATTTTGCGCTTTTGCGATCGCTCCTATGATTTCGAGCAAGGGGTGGTGTTTGCACCGGAACAACAACAGAAAATTGGCAAACTGCGAGCGGCCACATTGCGGATTAATTGGAATGGCATTCTTAAGGTGTTTGACCATCATCTCACGGAGGCTCTCCTCTGGTCAGACTTTTCGCAATTTGCGGAGACGGCGATCGATTTCCATTTTCTCATGGAAGGTATTGACCCCTATGTGGATATTGAACGTCCTCAAGCCAGTCATTGGGACCCCGCCTTTCAACTCTATAGCGGTGCCGCTTGGATACGCTATTTGAAATCAACCCAGGGGCCGTCTTAAGGGAGACTCCGGTTCTGGGGTGGATCTCGACGCAGGGGTTAGGCTGAGAATTGGTAGAGAATCCGGGTCATGGGCGATCGCATCTGTGATACAAAATAGCAAGCGACTATACAACCTGGTTTAATCCGTGGAACGCCAACCCGAACGCGACAAGTCCCAAATGAGCAACCTTGAAGCTCGAATCCAAGCCATTCGCTGGTCGTTACGTTCCGATGCGATCGTGGTCCGAATGCAGGAACAACAGCCATGGTTACAGGTTTTATTTGAAGCGCCTTTTATTCCTGACCGAACCGTCTGTATTCCCCTGGCTCGACGAGAATTACAAGACTATAGTAGTCCAGGGGTACGGGCGATCGTCATCTATGGACGACGACTGGGGGACCAAGAGGCACAATGGACCTATAAATATCCCCTGAAAGAGTTTTCCCCCACGGTGGCGCCGCCTCAGTCGTCAGCCGCTCCATCTCGTCCCTCCCCTCAAGCGCCTAAAAGAGCTTCAAATCGTTTACTGATGAGGGTTTCGGCGTTGAGTCTTTTAGGGTTTAGTCTGGGAGGCGTTTGGGGACTGCTGGACTCCGTTCAGCTACAGAGGTTAACGAGCCAACTGAGTCAAACTCTGGTGGCCAGTTTTTCCCAAAACCAAGAGTATCTCACCACCTCATCCGCAAATCCCCCAGCGGCTGAAACCAATCTCACGGAGATTCTGCCACAAACTCCTGAGATTCCCACCCCAAATTTACCGAGTTCTATTACCATCAAAGCGGTGGGGGATATTATTCCGGGAACCAACTATCCTAATCATCGCCTCCCCGCTGACCCAGGAGTGTTTTTTGCTCAGGTGCAGCCAGATCTCCAAGGGGCTGATATTTTATTTGGCAACTATGAAAGCACCTTAACCGACCATCCGTATAGCATTAAAGATACCAGTCGTGGCACCCAATTCGCTTTTCGCTCTCCTCCGAGTTACGCCAACTTATTTCGGGAAGTAGGATTCACGATTCTCAGTATTGCCAATAATCATTCCATGGATTTTGGGGAAGTTGGCTTTCGGGATACCATTCGCCATTTGAATGCCGCAGATGTGGCGACGATGGGAGAAAAGGGGCAAATCACCTATCTGAAAGTCGAGGATGCTACGGTGGCGTTTATTGGTTTTAGTACCTATGATTTTCATAATTCCATCAATGATTATGAAGGGGCGAAGCAACTGATTCGTGAGGCTAAGAAAAACGCCGGAATTGTCGTGTTATCGATTCATGCGGGGGCGGAAGGCGTGGGGGCGATGCGGGTGGGCGATCGCCAAGAATACTTCTTAGGGGAAGATCGCGGTAATATCGTCCGTTTTTCCCGAGAGGCGATCGAGGCGGGAGCGGATTTAATTTTAGGTCATGGTCCCCATGTTCCCCGAGCCATTAACCTCCATAATAATCGCTTGATTGCCTACTCTTTGGCGGACTTTCTCGGTTATCAAACTCTGTCAACTCAGGGCGCGTTAGCCTATTCCTTAATTTTAGAGGTTGAATTAGACCTAGATGGGGAGTTTGTTTCAGGGCGAATTATTCCAATGCACTTAGGAAATGACGGCATACCACGTCCAGACCCTCAGTTTCGCAGTGTTGACTTGATTCGCAATTTAACTGCACAAGATTTTCCTGATGCGCCTTTAACCATTGATGATAAGGGCCAAATTCTTGTAAAATGAGATGGTGCTAATTTCGGCTTCATTCCCTCTAACCCTTAAGTATCGTGCTAGCTATTCTGACTCGATTGATTGTCCAAGGATTCTGTTGTTTCGTTGTCTTCGGACTGTTAGCCATGCCAAGCGCCCTGGCGGATTCCTTGAGCGATCGGGTTGAGCGATTTCCCTATTGGCAACGGAAACCGACTGTGACGGTGGTGAACCGAGAGGATCTCCTCTACCCAGACTGGATGGCGGGAACTTGGGATGTGACGAGTACCCTATTACAGATGGAGGCCCCTCTGGCCCCGGATTTGAAGAGTCCGGGATTTGAGGGAAATCGACGGTATCTCAATCAACCCTTAAGCTTCCAAGTTCGCTTTCAACGGAATCGCAAGGCGGGGGGAGTTGTGGGCGATCGCACCTTCAACAGTGCTAACATTAGTCAAGCCTATTTTGGGGACACGAGCGAGATTAAGATTCGTCCGGATGCCGATAATCCCAACCGCCAAGTCATTGATATGGCTGGGGGGCAAGAGTTAGTGTCGGTGGTGCGCGGACGGAGTCGTGAACAGCCTGAGGGCGATCGCTTTTTGTCCACAGAAATCATTTATCAAGTCTTCCGCACTCCCGGACAAATCTATTTCAACGAAGTCGAAACCACCACCGATTATCGACAGCAGGATTCCGATCATCTCGACGCCGAACAACTCACCGCGATTTATTTATCCCCCAAAGACCCCGCCTATTTCCGGGCCAACGGCAGTCCAGTTGCCCTTTATCGCTATCACTTAGAACTAACACGAGCCGAATCTGCCAAATAACAGAAACCCCTCCCATTCTCCCCTCCCAGGAGGGGTTAGGGGTGGGTTATGCCTCTTGCCGTCTCTTTCTCCTCCTTATCTCCGTGTCCTCTGTGACTCTGTGGTTCCCCTCTTCCCTAAAGCGTATCCGGGTCAACCCCAAGTTCTCGCAACTTAGCAACGAGTTTAGCATTTTTTTGGCGTTCCATTTCAGCTCGTTGCTGTTCCGTCTCCGCCCGTTGAAACTCCGATTGTGCCGCCTCTTCTGGAGTAGGAATTAGGATTTCTTCAGGACTAAAGAAGCGCAAACGCTCCTCATGAATCCCCAGATAGAGTCCTAACTGCTGACTCCATAACCATCCTTGACCATTGGCTTGTAACGGATGATACGTACCATCGAGTAAATGGAAGCCTTGAAACTCTAAGCTGTGGGGGTCAAACCAGAAATAATCAGGAGTTCTAAAGGTATCTTGATAAATCTCTTTTTTGAGTTCCCGGTCAGTTTTTGCGGTACTATTTGAAAGCAGTTCAATAATCAGATTGGGATATTTCCCCTCTTCTTCCCAAACTACCCAACTTTTTCGGGGTTCGTTGGTGGTTCCGCGCACCACGAAGAAGTCAGGTCCCCGGAAATACTCGGATTTGAGTTGACGAGGACTATAGTAAATGGTCAGATTACCGGCACAGAAGTAGTCCTGACGGTCTCTCCAGAGCCAGTTAAGACAGGAAATTAGCAGCAGAATTTGCTGGAGATGTAGGGAACTTTCCAAGGGGGGTTCGTCGCTGGGGAGGTCACTGGGGGGAAAGATAATCTCATCCGTGGCGATGGTTTCTGGGAGCGTCTGCGCAGGATTAGAGAGGGAAGCAGACATCGCGATTATGGGTTGAGGACAAATTGCTATTATTTTAGCATGGTTTTTTGGGAATTTGCTAGGTTTAGATACTAGGTTTTATCTGGTAATTCTCTCAGCAGTCTTCATCCAAAATCAGATCGATTTCATGGGTCTATCAATAAATGTAACAGGAGGAAGTTGGCGATCGCTATGTCGGGTCATTTTCCTTTTTCTATGGTATTATCCTCGAGACGGATGGCCAAACTCTGTAGATACGTTGCAATATGACGAAGGCACAGGACATCAGCGGCATTATCGCGCAACGGCAGCCTCTAGCGCATAAGTTAGGAGAGATTGAGACACGCCTCAACACCTTATGTCAATCGCTCGGCCGTTTGGAACAGGAGCGTCAGCGACAACTGCAACAGTGGTCTGGAGACTCAGAGACGACCTCCAAGTTACAAAACTTAACGTTAATCGAATTTGAGCGGCGGGTCAGAGAAGAATTAACGACCCTGCATCGACTTAAGTCCAGATTTTCCCGGAATACGCTCAATATCGGCGTGATTGGCTCCATGGGACAGGGCAAGAGTACCCTATTACAGAGTTTAACAGGACTGACGAACCAGGTCATCCCCGCTTCTCCCGGTAAAGCCTGCACCGCTGCACGTAGTAAGATTTACCACCAAGACGGACGTTCCACAGAAGCCAGAATTGAGTTTCATAGTCATGACTCGTTTTTAAGGGAGGTCATTCTTCCTTATTATGACAAGCTGGAGTTAGAGCCAAAGCCGAGTTCATTTGAGGTGTTTGCATCGAGTCCTCTCCCTGATTTACCGTCGGAGGATGATCACACCCAAACGAACATTTATAATCGCTTGAAGAATGATTACCGTCGCCATACTGACCAATATCGCGAGTATTTAGGGCGGGAACCGTTGCGGGTACAGGATGAGTCGCAAATTTCGAGTTATGTGGCTCAAAATTATCAAGATAATCAGCTTGTCAACTATCAATGCTTGGCGGTGAAGTCTGTGGAAATTGCCTGTTCATTTCCATTGGATGAAATTGGGGCGATCGCCCTCATTGATGTTCCCGGTTTAGGGGACTTTCGTTTAGGGGATGAAAGTCTGGTGATTGAGGCGTTAGGTCAAGAAGTGGACTTTATCCTCTTTATGTATAAACCCTCCAAAGACCGGGCCAACTTCGAGCAACGAGATACACAACTATATAATCTGGCCAGCAAAGCCTTAAACAATCTATCTCGCCGTTCTATTTTTGTCTTGAATGCAGATAGCAATGGTGAGAATCAAGAGGGGTGTCGTTCCCTGAAGCAAGATTTAGACAGCAATGCGGTTAGGATGCCGGTGTTAGAGTCTGTCATTGCCGATTGTTCCTCGCCAGAGGAAGCTAATACTCACGTTCTGGAGACGGTTCTCAACCAGCTACGCACCAATATTACGGAACTTGATCAAGCGTACGCCCAGGAGAAGATTACAAGTTTAGACAGCAGTCTCCAAGCTCTGAAAAGTGATTTAGAGGCGGCTCAATCGATTCTCCCGGAAGTTGATAATGATGAAATTTCCGAAAAAATCGACGAGAAGTTTGAAGAATTTTGGGAAACGATCACCAATGAACTTGAAGAACTTAACAAGGAGTTAATCAAAAATCGTGACACTCCTGATGAGAATTTGAGGACTCAAATCGAACAAGTCATTAGAGACTGTCGCGAAGATGTAAAATTTCCAACCCTGAATGAGATTGAGCGACTCCGAAACAAAAAAGGAGCCTATGCAGATACGTATACCGAATACCTTCAAGATTTGAGAACCAGCCTATCCTTAAAGTTTTTAGATATGGATGAGGGTTTAAAAAAGACAATTGAAGGAGCTAAGGCAAATGTTGCTAATGTTCTAATTAATCAGTGTCAACTCGGCGGTTTAACTGATGCTCGCGGTTCCGCATTTATTGCGAATGTAGCTCAAGAAATGCCGGAAGACTATGTGGAACTCAAAACTGGCTTCCAAATTCTTGCAGAATTTACACTCTCTTATCGCGGCTTAATTCAGCATCGTATTCGCCTGCAACTCGATAAACTCACCCCGGATAAGGCTTATCCGTTGAAAGAAGGTGCTGGAGCCGAAGACATTTTAGACAACTTGGAAACGTTATATAAGGAAGCCGTTTATGATTGTGAACAGTCCTTAAAAGGATTTTTTGTAGAGCCAAGTCAAGCCTCTTTTGCAATTGTAGAAGAGTTTTCTGACCGAATTTTACGGGCAAAAACGGCCCGAAAAGAATGGAAAAAATTCTTGCGAAAAAAACGGCATATAATCTGGTCGGATTTTGCTAAACTGCAAGAGCAATCTCAATCTATACAGAGTTGGGTTAAGCAGCTTAATGCGATCAACACTGAAGTAGAAGAGTTAGACCGGGCATTTCAAAATTTGTGACTATCTTAGCCAACTCTAAATTTTTTGTTTGAGGAGACTTACATGGTATCTTTTCTAAAAAAACTTTTTACCAACGATTTCGACACAACTGAACAGCTTCCCATTTTGAAGGTGACCATGTTGGGACCTTCAGGGGTTGGAAAAACCAGTCTGTTGGCAGCAATGTATGACCAATTTGACGAAATTAGCCAGGACTTGCAACTTCGAGCTTATGAAGACACAGCCCCCATTTTAGATAAGCGTCTTCAAGACCTTAAAAATATGGTGGGAACGAGCATCAAACCTGGAGATGGTATTCAGGGAACTGGTGGTGATGAACCAACGTGTTATCGCTTTCAGTTTGGTGAAACGGGTGTAAATCCTGAACTTGAGATTCAGTTTCAAGACTATCCAGGTGGATGGCTTGAGAAAACTAATCAAATCGAGAAAGTCATGACGTTAATTCGGGAGTCAGCCGCAATCCTAATCCCCATTGATGCTGCAATTTTGATGGAGAATAATGGGGAGTATCATGAGAAGTTTAATCAGCCTAATAAAATTAATGATTTACTTAAGAAAGTCTATCGAAATTTAGACTCTCCGCGTCTGGTAATTCTAGCCCCGGTGAAGTGTGAGAAGTATATGCAGGATAACCCTAAACAGCTCTTTGATCGAGTCAAAGAGGGTTACAAGAAAGTTTTGAACCAGTTAGCTGGAGAAAAGTTATTGCCTAAAGTTTCTGTGATCATCACCCCGGTTCAAACTGTAGGCAACATTGTTTTTTCAAGAATTGAAAAATCTGGCAATGATCAGATAACATTTTACTATAGACAGCGTAGTCCTAATGACCCCTATCAACCTCAAAATACTGAACTTCCTTTACGATTTTTGTTGCGTTTTTTACTGAAGTTGCATTTAGATAAAAAGCGAAACTACTGGATCGATTGGATGATGGATATTTTTGGTCAAAATGACTCATTACGGAATGCAGTTAGTCGTTTTTCTCAAGGGAGTGTGGATGACATTGAGATTGTGCAGGGTATCAGTCTATTAAAATTAACCGACTAAGGAGACAAGATGATGAAAATTTATGTCAAAAGCCGTGGGGGTTCCCAGGACTATTGTTGGTTGGATGCAGAGACAGGAATTGAGCTTGATAAACCCCCAGAACTCCCTAAGTTTAAGGTAGATATCGATGACTTCTCTCTGATTCTGCAACGTCAGGGAACTCAACTGGCTTTGTTGGTGACTGGCTTGATATCCTCTAAACGGGTGGATTACCAAAATCGTAAGATCAGAAATTCTGTCTTGTGGATTACTGATGATGAATCTTGTCTGAGAGGTTTAACGATTCAGGCTTTGGGGGAAGAAGATGAGCCATTGGGGGAACAGTTGGCGGCTCAACTCGATGAAATGATTTATTCGACAACGACAGAACCTGGCTTTCAGGTGGATTTTTCTAAAATGAAAAATCTGGCGAAACAGGCTAAACATATTTCTAGACTAGAGAGTTCTGAGCCATCAGCATTAGAAGGTAAAATTGGTAATTTATCTACATTCAAGGAAGATTTACAAAATGAACTCATGCAGTCTTCTTTTCCAAAAGTCGATGGCTTGTTTTTAGTAGTTGTCTCTCCCACCTTGTCTCATAATAATTTGGACAAGGATAAGATCTGGAGAGTTTTGTCGAATCAGGTTGATTCTGATGACGGGTGGATAACTTTACCTTTAAAAAAAAAGCCAGGAGACCTTATCGGAGTCAGTACAGTCTCTCGAAAGCTCACTCCTGGAAATGCCAGCCACCATCCGGGACCTCGAAACCTTCCTCCGGAACTTTTTCAAAGGGCCAAAATAGTATTAGCCTGGTTGGGTTGGGTGGTGGCTCTAATTTTGGCGGTAACTCTCTTCATGGTTTATCAAGAGAATCAAGATCTAACTCAAGAAAAGCGTCAACTTCAGGAAGACAAGGAAACCTTGGCAGAAGAAAAGGAAACCTTGGCAGAGGAAAATCGGCAACTAACTAATACCAGGAGTGAGGGTCAGGAGTTGATTGAAAAGGGAAGCGAAAATGGTGATGAAGTGATGAATAATAATCTTCCTCAAGTTTCTCCGAGAATTATTGATGAGCCTGAATAGTTTGGTTTTAAATAAGGGTCTTCTGAAAATTTGGATACCCAATTGTAGGAGAACCCACCCCTACCCCTCCCAGGAGGGGATTTTTGGACTCTACCGCGAGGGTTGGTAATTTTTTATCGATTTTACTTCAGACATTCCCAATCGTCTTCATCGACAATTGGACTAACCAAATCTCCTACTGTCTCCCCTTTTCCAGCAATTGAAGCCGGAGGAAAGCGTCGCTTCGGACGAGTTTCCGGTTGAGTGGCCTCAATATCTTCAACGATAGTGACGATGACTCGGGAATGGGTCACGTCAGGCTGGTCATTGAGCCACTTCAGTTGACCATTTTCGTAGATGGCTTCGTAGCTGTGTAACATAATTTTACCAAATGACGAATTGGATTGAGTTCAACGACCGGGTTGGGTTTCACGCTGCTCTACCCAACCTACTATTAATCATCATAACTTGACTGTCTTGAGATTGACAGGATTATTCAGGAATCGCTTTAATTGAGGTGTCCTTAAAAGGAACAAAACAGCCTTGAGATTTACCGGTTAAGGTAGAAAACGGCACAAATAACCAAGGTGAACCCTGATCATCATAGAAAAAGGTCTCTCCCTCATGGGGTTGACTGCGAAATCGTTGTCCCCAGGTGAGACGACGTTCGATCGCCCACTCCTCAAACATCAACGAATCCCGCACTTCTTCCAAAGATAACTCCGAGTTCCAGCGACAAGGAACCCCCACAGGATGAGTATCAACCACTCGCCACTCGGTGGACAGGGGACTATTACTCGCTGACGGTGTCATTAACGGAAGTCGGTCATTGGAAATCCCTAATAGTAGCCAGAGAAAAAAGCCAGAATAGAGGACGTGTGTGATACCGCCAATCATCCAGGATACGAGAACGGTCAAAGAATTAACTATCATCAAACTATAAATTTTCCAGACGGGCGTTTAGCCCCTCTCGTGCTTGTTCTCGGTCATCAAAATGGACTTTTTCTGTCCCTAAAATCTGATAATCTTCATGGCCTTTTCCAGCAATTAACACCCCATCGCCAGGTTTTGCCTCCAAAATTGCTCGGCGGATGGCTTCCGCGCGATCGGGAATCACCCAGGGGTCAATCGTTCCCGGAATCCCCTCTAGGATATCGTTAATAATGCGATCGGGGTTCTCGGTTCGGGGATTATCTGAGGTAACGATCGCCACATCGGCCAATCGGGCCGCAATCCCTCCCATCAAGGGCCGTTTCGTGCGATCGCGATCGCCCCCACAGCCAAATACACACAACATCCGCCCCGGAATAAACGGCCGGGCCGCCTCCAACAAATTCTCTAAACTATCCGGCGTATGGGCGTAATCCACAATCACACTCACATCCTGCTGGGGCGACACTTGCACCCGTTCCATCCGGCCCGGAACTCCCGTAAAGCGAGGTAACGCCGCCACCACATCCTCTAACGTCACACCCAGATGCAGAACAACACCCACCGCCGCCAACATATTCTCTAAATTATACTGGCCCACCAACGGTAGAGAAAACGCCGCCGACCCTTGAGGCGACTGAATGGTTCCCGATACTCCTGTTGGTGTATAGGTGAGATTCTCTGTATACAAATCCGCCGAGGTATCCTCACAAGCATAGGTCCAAAGGCGATCGCCCGGAATCTGATCAGCCAACAATTGCCCATAGGCATCCCCCACATTCACCACGGCCCGTCCTTTCAAATACTGGGGCGAAAACAACAACGCCTTAGCCGCAAAATACTCATCCATATTCTCGTGATAATCGAGATGGTCTTGCGTCAAATTGGTAAACGCCGCCACCTCAAACTCACAACCCAACACCCGCGACTGGGCCAAGGCATGAGAACTGACTTCCATCACCCCCACCTCAGCCCCGGCATTTCGGGCTTGAGCGAGTTTTTCTTGCAAATGGACGGAAAACGGGGTTGTATGAGTTGCCACCTGTTCAAAGCCCTGCCAGCGGGCGTAAAGCGTACCAAATAAGGCTGGGGATTTGCCCGCTTCTTGCAGTAGAAACTCAATTAAATGGGTGGTGGTGGTTTTGCCATTGGTTCCCGTCACCCCCACTAGGGGTAAGGTTTGTCCGGGATAGCCGTAAAAGCAACTGGAGAGATACCCGCAAGCCGTCGTGACATCAGCAACCGCAATCACACATTCCCCCGACTGGGCCGGATATTTCCGCAAGGCCGCCTCCGAGACAATCGCGGCCGTAGCCCCCGCTGCCATGGCCCCGGGCCAAAACTCACCGCCATCGACTCGGGTTCCCGGCATTCCAATAAACAACTCTCCTTTCTGACAGGCATGGGAGTTGGTATTCAGTCCTTTAATTTCCATCTCCAAGGAGGGATGTTCGGGGAGGCTGTTTAGATTGGGAATTGCAGCAAGCAGTTCACGGAGTTTCATAATTTAGGCAAGAGGCAAGAGGCAAGAGGCAAGAGGGGAACCACGTAGGGGCACGCCCTTGTGGCTGCCCGAGGACACGGAGGAGGAGAGAGCAGGGGCAATCCCTTGTGGTTGCCCTCTCCTGGCTTGGCGATTGTTTTAGCCGGAGACAGAATCATACTTCTGTAACATCTGCTGCAATTGTGCCACATTCGACCGTGGGGAGGGACGGGGGATGGGGTGTTCTCCCCCAGACGCATCTACCGCGAACAAGACGGGAACCTCGTATTGATAGCGTTGGAACCACTCTTCATTTTCGGTGATATCCCGGATTTCTAGGGAGACGAACTCAATTTGTTCGAGTTTTTCCTGTAAGCCTTCGCAGAGATGACAGTCGGGTTTGCTGAAGAGAATCAGTTGCATAGTCGGTGGCGGCTGGGTGGGCTGGAGTCTAGGATAGAGGCTAGATGGTTTCGAGGAGGGCGATTGGCCCCGCGATGAATAGCTTAACTCTAAATACGGACGCACTCCATCTTGACGATGAGCGGTTTTTCCAACTCTGTCAGGATAACCGTGATGTACAGTTTGAACGCAATGCCAACGGAACCTTGATTATTATGCCCCCCACTGGCGGTGACACGGGACGTCGTAATTTTGAACTCTGTCTAGAATTGGGATTGTGGAACCGTCAGACGCAATTGGGAATCGCTTTTGACTCGTCGACGGGGTTCAAACTTGCCAATGGGGCCAACCGTTCGCCGGATGCGGCGTGGATTCCCCAGGAACGCTGGCAGGGGTTGACGGCGGAGGAGAAACAGGGATTTTTGCCCCTTTGTCCCGATTTTGTGGTGGAATTGCGATCACGAACTGACTCTTTAACTACGGAGGAGAAAATGCAAGAATATGTGGAGAATGGGACTCGTTTGGGATGGTTGATTGACCCAAGTTCTCAAACCGTTCGGGTTTATCGCCCTCAGCAGAATGTGGAGATAGTCAGTTCTCCCTCGCAACTGTCTGGAGAGGATGTTTTGCCGGGGTTTGTCTTGAACTGCGATCGCCTCTGGTAGGCTTTAATCTATATCTGGTTCGCCCAAGTCCAACTCGGGCAACGGATGGGACCGGTTCACAAATCGCTGCCAACGGGCCTGACGGCGTTCGGGGACGATAAACCCCTCTTCTGAGTCTAAACGATAGCGGCGGGAGACTCGTCGGGCATCGCGACAGGAGATCGCAAACTCCCCTAAGTCTAGGTTTCCCCCATCGGCGGCGTAAGTCCAGGTTAGCTGTTCGCGAAACGCCTCTTGCTCACACCAATCCTGGGTGCGATCGTACATAATGGCAACATGGACATCGTACAGTCGCAGGGATTGCCCCTCGGCCACCGGTTCTGTCACGTCCGTCTCGAACACGATAAAGTCCGCCACATTAGTCGGCTGCAAGGCATCGGGGACAGCTTGCAGACTCAGCAGCAATAGTCCTAGAACGCTGAATCCCATCACAATCTCCTTGATATGGCAAAATTAGGCACAGAACCGCCAACCTTAGCCTATGTGATACTACTCTAGACTTTTCCTACTTTTTTGTCAAGCCAATTCTGGGATTTCTTTTAATAGTTGCTGTCATGACATCGTTTCAGTTTACATCTCCGTTTGAAGCCACGGGTGACCAACCTCAAGCCATTGCCAAACTTAGCCATAACTTACAAAAAAATAGTCGTTTCCAAACTTTACTGGGGGCAACGGGAACGGGAAAAACCTATACGATGGCGAGAGTGATTGAAAATCTAGGCAAACCCACCCTCGTCCTGGCCCATAATAAAACCCTTGCGGCGCAACTGTGCAATGAGTTGCGGGGATTCTTTCCCAATAATGCCGTCGAGTATTTTGTCAGTTATTACGACTACTATCAGCCAGAAGCCTATCTCCCCGTCACCGACACCTATATTGAAAAAACTGCTTCGATTAACGATGAAATTGATATGTTGCGCCATTCCGCCACACGCTCTTTATTTGAACAGCGGGATGTGATTGTGGTGGCCTCCATTAGTTGTATCTATGGATTGGGGATTCCCAGTGAATATCTCAACGCCTCGATTCTGTTTCAAGTTGGGCAAGAGATTGACCAGCGGCAACTGTTGCGGGATTTAGTCACGATTCAATATCAACGCAATGATTTAGAAATGGGACGGGGTAAGTTTCGGGTTAAAGGGGATGTCGTCGAAATTGGCCCGGCTTATGAAGACCGGCTGATTCGCATTGAGTTTTTTGGCGATGAAATTGATGCCATTCGCTATATTGACCCGGTGACAGGACAGGTTCTATATAGTGTCAATACGTTGCGAATTTATCCGGCGCGACACTTTGTTACGCCGGGCGATCGCCTCGATATGGCCTGTGATGACATTCAAAGGGAACTCGAGACGCAACTGACGCTGTTAGAGAACGCGGGAAAACTCCTCGAAGCGCAACGATTGGAACAACGCACGCGCTATGACTTAGAGATGTTGCGGGAAGTAGGCTATACCAATGGCGTGGAAAATTACTCGCGACATCTAGCGGGACGACAAGCGGGGGAACCGCCGGAATGTTTGGTGGATTATTTCCCTGAGGATTGGTTGTTAGTCGTCGATGAGTCTCACGTGACGGTTCCGCAAATTCGGGGAATGTACAACGGCGACCAAGCCCGAAAACGGATTTTGATTGACCACGGCTTTCGTCTTCCCAGTGCGGCGGATAATCGTCCCTTGAAAGCCGATGAGTTTTGGCGGAAAGTTCGGCAATGTGTCTTTGTTTCTGCGACTCCAGGAGATTGGGAAATTGAACAGTCGGACGGACAAGTGGTTGAGCAAATTATTCGCCCCACGGGAGTGGTTGACCCGGAAATTTTTGTCCGACCGACGGAGGGACAGGTGGATGATTTGTTGGGAGAAATCCGCGATCGCATCTCCCGCAAGGAACGCACCCTGGTGACGACGCTCACCAAACGCATGGCAGAAGATTTAACGGAATACTTCCAAGAGCGGGGGGTTTTGGTGCGCTATCTCCATTCAGATATTAACTCCATTGAACGGATTGAGATTTTGCAATCCTTGCGTCAGGGAGAGTTTGATGTCTTGATTGGGGTAAATCTGTTGCGGGAAGGGTTAGATTTACCGGAAGTGTCCCTGGTGGCGATTTTAGATGCGGACAAGGAGGGGTTTTTGCGGGCCGAGCGATCGCTGATTCAGACCATCGGCCGCGCGGCGCGTCATGTGCGGGGACAAGCGATTCTCTATGGGGATAATCTCACCAAAAGTATGGAGAAAGCGATTTCCGAAACCCAGCGGCGGCGGGAGATTCAGTTAGCCTATAATGATAAACATGGGATTACGCCGACGTCGATTGTTAAAAGCATTGATAACTCCATTCTCTCATTCTTAGAAATTTCCCGGCGGCTGAATCGGCAACAATTGGATACGGCGTATGAACAAGTCGATGAGATTCCTTTATCCCAGATTCCCGAATTGATTCAACAGCTTGAAGCTGAGATGCAAGAGGCCGCGAAGAATTTGGAGTTTGAGACGGCGGCGAGTTTGCGCGATCGCATCAAACACCTGCGAGATAAACTCGTTGGACGTCGGCCAGAACCCTAATTGTTTATCACTTTGACGGAAATCAATCGTTATATTGATGGGAAATTCGGGTTAAGCCGAACTCAGGTTAGGATTAGCCCTCAAACCAACGCAACAACACCGCCCCCGCCTCATCCAAACTCTCCCCCAGGATTCAACGAGATCCTGGCTGAGGTGTCCACCTTGAAAAAATAGTGGTAACATCTTGAGTCATAATTGAGGAGTCATGTCAGACTGGAGAGGGGTCAAGGCGAGGTTGCCTCTCTGGGAATCCTGAATCGTCATACTCCTTAGATTGGGATAACAACACTATGGGCGATCGCCATCAACTACTATCCACAGAAATCAATCGCTATGTTGAGGTATTAAAAACTCATTATCAGCCCCAACTCATCATTCTTTTTGGGTCTATGGTCACTGAAGAAACTCATGATTGGTCTGATATTGACTTGCTGATTGTCAAAGAAACAAACGAGCGTTTTTTAGAGCGAATAAAATCGGTCATGAAATTGCTAAAACCCAAAGTGGGAGTTGATATTTTAGTCTATACCCCCTCGGAGTTTGAGCAGCTATCTAAGTGTCGTGCCTTTATTCGAGATGAAATCCTAAAAAAAGGGAAAGTTTTATAGAATTAGCCCTCAAACCACCGCAACAACACCGCCCCCGCCTCGTCCAAACTCTCCCCAAAACTCATCACCCCATCCTCATGACCCGCCATCGCCAAAATACGCGCCTCAGACAAGTTTTCCTGCTCAAATAAGCGAAACATCTCCTCCGCCATTTGCGGCGTACCATAGGGAACCTCAGCCCCCGTTGTGGGAACCCGATGCAGGACCCGCCGCCAAAATTGACCCTGATGAACATGGAAAATCGCCCGAACTTGGGGACAGCGTTGATAAATCGCCCCATGAGTCAGCGATTCCGACGAAGCCTTCACCGGGCCACAACAGCGCAGACGATTAGCCCCCAGGTCAAACTCACACACCCGCGTGTACTGGTTCGCCTCCAGATGAGGCAGATGGCCCGTTTGCGTTCCCGAAATGATAAACTCATCCCCATCCCCGAGGCGTTGACTGACATTCCCGAAGCCAATCCCATTCTCATAGGCACCAATCAGTCCTAACCCATAAAGGCGATCGCGCCACGCCATCAAATCCCCCAAAACCGCCTCAGACAACGGTTCCCCCGCCTCCCAGACGGACTCATACTTAATCACACCCTCATCAAACATCCCCTTAACCTCCTGAATGTCTATCATTCACCATTAACCCATTGCGGGCCTATTGCCTAGAGACCGGCGATCGCGATATGATGAGATGCTGTGTCAAAATTTCTGCAATTATGCCGAAACTCAAAACCCGCAAAGCCGCCGCCAAGCGGTTTAAACTCTCTGGCAGTGGTAAGAAAATTATGCGCCGTAAAGCGTTCAAAAACCACTTACTGCAACACAAAAGCAGCAAACGCAAACGCAACCTCAGCAACAAAGCTGTCGTAAACGAGCGTGACGCTGAAAACGTCCGCGAAATGCTGCCTTATTTGTAAACCCATCCCAGAATCTAACCCATGGCTCGAGTTAAACGGGGTAACGTCGCCCGCAAACGGCGTAAAAAAATCTTAAAGCTGGCCAAAGGCTTCCGGGGATCTCACTCCCGCAACTTCCGCACTGCTAACCAGCAGGTGATGAAAGCCCTGCGGAACGCCTATCGCGATCGCCGCCGTCGCAAACGCGATTTCCGTCGCCTCTGGATTACCCGCATCAACGCCGCCGCGCGCATCAACGGAACCACCTACTCTCGTCTCACCGGAGACCTGAAAAAAGCCGACATCCAACTCAATCGGAAAATGTTGGCCCAATTGGCCGTCCTTGATGCCGATGGCTTCGCCAAAGTCGTGGCCGCCGCCAAAAGCGCCTAGAGACCTCCTCAGAGACCTCTTCCATGATGCAACGTCCCCCGACGTTCCCCAACGGATATTATCGACGGCTAGCGCGTCTCGGTCTGAGTTTGAGTCTCCTGGTGGGACTCACCCTAGTCGAGGCGCGTCCGTTTGAGGGACTCTTCTCTGGGGGCTTGTCTGAGGGATTCTCCGGGAACTCCGCCCTCGCGGCCCCTCTGTCGGAGATTCGCCAGCGGGGTTATTTGATTGTGGGCGTGAAGGACAATCTGCGCCCCCTGGGGTTTCCAGATGATGCGGGAGGCTTACAGGGGTTTGAAATCGAGATCGCCCATCGTCTCGCCCAAACCCTCCTCGGGGATGCTGAGGCGATTCAGCTGCGGCCGGTCGCCAACCGCGATCGCCTCCCTTGGCTTCTCGCCGATGAAGTGGATCTGGTGATTGCCCAGGTTACCCATACCCCAGGGCGATCGCGCCTCGTGAATTTTAGTCCCCCCTATTACTTCGACGGAACCGCTGTCATTACCCGTCAGCCTGAGATTCGTCGTCTGGCTGACTTACGCCAGCGTCGAGTGGCGGTATTGTACCAATCCAGTGCGATCGCCGTCCTCCGCCATCAAATCCCCACGGTGGAGTTAGTGGGAGTTGAGAGTTATCAAGAGGCCTACCAAGAACTCGAAGCCGGAACCGTAGCGGCCTTTGCCGCCGATGCAACGGTTCTCGCCGGTTGGCAACAAACCCATCGAGACTATCATGTATTGGGCGATCGCCTCTCCTCGGTTCCCCTAGCGGTGATGATGCCCAAAGGCCTAGAGTATGACCCCTTACGGCAGGCCGTCAACAGGGCGATCGTCCGTTGGCAGCAAGAGGGTTGGCTAGACGACCGTGCCAGAGATTGGGGTTTATCGACCCCATAACCCCCTATAATATTCCTAAAGTTCCTGTAAATACGTGTTTTTAAGTCCCTTTTTTCTGTTTTATGGATAGTAATCTCGCTCTGTTTTATCTAGCCACATTAGTCGGGCTATTAGCCATTGCCGCTTGGTTTGTCATTCGTCAAACCCTACGAACTCGGCGCATGGAAAAAACCCTCGCCACCCTCCAAAGCCGAGTCCGCAGCAAAGATGCCACCGCCAAAGACTTTTATGAACTCGGGGGGGTTCTCCTGGACAAAAAGCTGTACTCCCAAGCAGTCATCAACCTACAAAAAGCCCTCAAAGCCAAAGACTTAAAAGAAGACGAAAACAAAGCCTTAGTGTATAACGCCCTCGGCTTTGCCTACGCCGCCCAAGAGCAATATGACCTCGCCATTCGTCAATACAAAGAAGCCCTGAAACTCACTCCCGACTATACCACCGCCTGGAGTAACCTCGGCTTCTCCTACGAGAAAAAAGGACTTGACGCCGCCGCCCTAGAAGCCTATCAAGAAGTCCTGCAACGAGAACCCGACAACGCCGTTGCCAAAAAGCGCAGTGAATCCATGCAAAAGCGCCTCCCTGTCACCTCTGAAAGTAATAGTTAATCAGACATTCGTAGGGGCGAACGGCATCTCAACTATCGTTCAGTAAACACCGTTCGCCCTCAGCTTATGAGCCATTAACCAACTCAACCACTTGCTTGTAAAACTGCTGATTCCGCTCCCGACATTCCGCCAAACTTTCAGGATAACGGGGACAATCGTCAAGATAGTCCTGCCAATTCTCAGTCGGGCATTGAAACCATTTTTTAGAAAATTTTTGGTACAGCGTCTTACCCAAGACAGATATCTTATAGTGTTTCGGTCGCCAACGCTCTGTAGGATACAAAGCTGGACGGTGTTTTAAGCCATAAAACTTACTACTAAAGGGAAACGCCAACACCCTGCGCCCTAACAAAGCCCCCCAATAGGCCCCATGAAAGGAACTGGTCAAAATCGTCTCACCCGACCCTAAAAAATCCAGAACAGCGCGGAAATCAACCTGTTTATTGGTGAACGTCGGTAATCCCTTGATGTTAAGACGAAACTTTTTATGAGAAAAGACCACAATCTCATGTTTCGGAGAACGGGGACGGTCAAATTCCGGGTGCATACAACTGGCGCAGGGAACCCAAGGTAACCCCACATCATAATCCCGAACTCCCACTAAATCTACCCCATCGAGATAGGGCGAATAATCAAAGTTTTTCCAGGATGTGGACGAGTTGTCATAGAATTGCTGTCCCACTCCCCAAAGAATCACCCGTCCCGAGGGGTTCTGTTGTCGCAACTGTTGCAAATTCTTCAAGAAGCGTGGAAACAACAGGCCACCGCCGCCAATAATCGCATCACAAGTCCCCAGAGACGGCTGTAACAACTCATCGATGTCCCTGAGTTCACTCTGGCGGCCGGGAATATCAAAATAACTTAGGGGAGAGGAGACGAAGTCCCCAATATTCACCGAATGCCGAACATGATAGTTAATAATATCAGCCATCTCGTCTCCCGCTGCTGAGTCTAGGTTGAGTCATCTCCCCTAATCTGACTCCTGAAAGTAGTCCGCCACCGCCATCTGAATTTCGCTGATAAACTGTTCAACGGAAAAGAGATCTTGCTGTTTTTTCAAGGAGTCTAGCAAACTCTTTTGCTTTTCTGTATTTTCTAGAACAGCGATAATCTTCTCCACCGCATCCGGTTGCCGATGAAAGAGGAGGTCTTGATGGTGGTCGCCGACAATTTCCACCTGTCCCCCTTTATTACGGACAAAGGGAATCATCCCAGCCTTGACCATTTCGGCCACGGAAATGCCAAACGGTTCAGGTTTTTGATGAAGTCCGTAGCGGCAACGGGCTAAAATTTTCAGATAGTCTTTATAGGGTAAATCTTGATAGACTTGAATCCAGTCCGAGTTTTGAGCTGCAATCTTCTTGATACGCCGTTCATAGGACTGTTGGTAGGCACCGCCTCCCCCACCCGTAATATGCAGCTTAACATCAAAGCCGCGATCGCGTACCTTTTGCAGAATTTCAATCACCTGATGAGGCTGTTTGGGCTTCACAATACGACCACTACAGAGGAATGAATTTTCCTTCTGTTCCCAGGGAATCGCCTCAATCTCCGTCACAACCGGGGGATACACAACCCGTGACTCAATCCCATAAGCATCCTTGATATTTTCAGCCGTGTACTTAGAGTTAGCGAGAGTTATATTGTCTTGAAGGTTCTCCAGAGAAAAATCGGAGATTTTCATGACAATGGTTCCCCAGGTGTTCATCTTCTTGGGATTGGGTTCTACCACATGCACCCAATGTAGATATTGAAGCCCCCGCCGTCCCATGTCAATTCCATTATAGGTTGACAAGACCAGGTCATAGTCTTGGTTTAACTCCTTAAACGCTCGCACTGACCAGTGAATTAAGCCTGAGCGAACTTTGCTGTTATTAGCAATTAAAGGTTTAACAAAGTCACGGTTGAGTACAGATGGCAGTAAAGGTTTGACCGTTATCGTTTGTTGAGATAAATGAGTATTATAAAGAATATCAAGGCGTTCTAAATCAATAGAATGTAGAGTAAACAGCGTTACGTCATAGTGCGGGGCCAAGGCTTCTAAAATCCAAAGGCTTACCGCCTCTGCCCCTCCTCCCATAAAATAAGGTTGCCAAACGGCAATGGTTTTGGATGTTGGTCGGGATTGATTCATCGTGTAACCAGAATCATGAAGGAGGACAGAGCAAGACACCAAAGGTAGACTACCGTAACCCGGTTTACGCATCCTTTGGTGTCCATGTAAAGACTTACCAGGCTTTGATTGCACCTAAGTTGAGAGACTTAGCGACTCCCAGCCAGCAAATTATAGCCTGATTGTCAATCAATGACAAGACTCCGTCTCAGCTTAGAGCCAGCATTCGAGTTGGAGGTCATAATACCCCACTTGCTCTTGAGGAGCTTCCCCTCGCTCAATGCGATCGATAATCTTCGGTAGATTCTCGACAAATTCCGGACCATGCTTAAGAGGATGTAACGTCCAGGCATCCGGATGAGCCAGAGTGGCTCGGACGCAATTCATTCTTTCCAATTGACGGGACATAATAATTTCCCAAGATTCTAACTTGCCACGGCCCGTCCAATTGTTGACACTGGTAAGAACACGAGGGGGTAAGTTAGACATCCATGCTCGTTTAAAGCACCGCCATAAAACGGGCATGGGACACAACTGTTCAAGCTTACTGCGTTTGAGTAAAAAGGCCCGGAGACTAAAGAACGTAAATTTGTAGAACCCTTCTGGATCATACTCATGAAATTTAGTTTGGTTAGCCAATGCTTGACTGGGCAGGGGAAATCCGGCGAAAGGACGCACAAACATCACATCATCCCGGCGATTCAGTAAATCCATTCCCAATTGAATCCAGTTGAATCCCGGTTCCTGATGAAGTAGCATATCACTGTCTAGGTGAAGAACATAGTCCCCAGGGACTTTGTCAATGGAGAATATATAGCCAAGCATCGGGGAACCCTTGTAGTTATGGGTTGGGCGAATCTCCGAACAACCAAAGTATTTTTTGTAAGTTTGGCGACGATAACTCTCGGAGTAATCCATCTCAAGAACCTCATCCATGACCCCATCATCAATCAGCTTTTGACAGCAGGCTCTCAAGTCATCTAGGCTTCCTAAACCCGGACGATTCACCTTCTCTTGGGATAGGGGGGCCGTGTCCATGACCAACACCCGTTTAAAAAAGGGAAAGTTACAACTGCGGACAAGATGGGGAATGGTCTGCATCATAAAGGGGACATCTGTGCGAGCCACCGTAATTGATAGGGAACAGGTTTCCGTTTGTGTGGCGGGAGATTGGGCGGGAGCTTGATGAATTAGAGTAGATTTAGCGTCATTCATGGTTAGAGTTTTAGTGGAAGTATGGTTTTGGGTTTGCTCAGGTAAATTCGTGGTAGATGTTCTAGGATTATCCTGATAAAGGTCGAGTGTATTTTGATGGTGGTTGGGCTGACTCATGATGATAAAAAACTAGGAGAACAAAATGTTTGCAAGCGTTGGCAAGTGTTTTGATAGATGGCATTTGCTTCAGCTTCTATATCGTTAGATAAAGCGTGGTCAGAGGTGGTTGGGTGACGAATGATTTTGCCGGTTTTTATTTTTTCATTTGAATCCCCCACCCATCTTTTACCTGTGGTCTTCAGTAGCTTATACTGTTCTGAAAACTCTGTTTTGGTTCCCAGAAACTCCTGAAAACGGTTTAATACAGGTTGTGTCTGGTTTAAAAGCTGTTCATAGGTTACCCATAATGTTTTTTCTTTGTTGTCGACAAGCTCTGCATAATCTCCTAGCTTAATCAAGCGATTTTTATAGTAGCCAAATCGCTCCTGCTCCGTGAGATAGGGTTTTAGTTTTTGCAAACTCGCCAAACTACCAGTAGGCTCACGAACGAGAAAAATCATTGACACTTGGGGATGAGTCAGAAGGGATTCATCAACGAGCAGTTTGTTGTGGAGAACTTTGTCTAGGACATATTGATGTGTCATCCTCAAATTTTGTAAGTCGCTCAGCCTCTTGAAGTCATTACATCGCCAATAGACTCTCGCCATGAGCTGCTTGAAATCTTCGGCGGATTCGTAGGTGATATGAGTTTCACCATAGCCAAGAATGGCAGGATTGTGATTTAAGATATGGGTTAGCAGCGATGAGCCTGACCGCATATGTCCTAGGATAAGGAGAACCCGTAAGGGTTGCGATCGCCCCCAAATCTGGTAAGGACTTTCATGCCGATAAATACGCTGATGAAAGTAGTTTTGAATGGCCTGATTTTTATGGTGACGAACTTGTTCGCGTAAGCTTTTGGGTGACATCATAGTGCTCATTAAGGTTCTACCTACGACGGTTGTTACTTAAACAAAATGATCAGGGAACTACTAAAAACCACCAGGGTTCCCAGTACCGGAATGACTCGACGGGGTATCGGTAACTTCCGACGACGGGTGAACCCACTGAGAATTCCATAACTGATGAGACCGAGAACGGCAGCGAGACCAACTCGGAGAACGCGACCGCGATAGATAGATATATATATTTGAGCCTGTTCCATCGCGGTGGGGTCTGCCCGTGCGAGGTTGGGAACTCGCAGCGTTTCCCAGGTCATTCCTTGATCCCGGGAGCGATAGAGGGTGGTTGTGGTATCCCCCATGGCGTAGAGGGTGTTGTCCTGGCCGTAGTTGGGGGAAAACTGGATGGCCATCCCACCCGAGGCCATCCGATTCAGCTTCGAGAACAAAAGCTGGTTATCGCCAATTTGACTAAAACGTTGACCGCCATCGGTACTACGCCAGAGTCCTCGACCCCGAATCGTCGCCACCAGAGTGCGATCGCCCCCAAACTCCGGAGAGACTGCGATCGCCTCGATATAACCATCGGCAAAGTCAGCTAACCCCGGTAGCAGTTCCCAAGATGCACCGGCATCGGACGACCAAAACGCCCCGCCATTCGTCCCCACAAAAATGGTTTGGTCCTCCTCATAATTGGGAGACATGGCAATTTGTAGATTACGGCGTGTTTCCCAAGCGGCATCTAGGGTTAGCCGTTCCCAGGTTTCGGCGCGATCGCTGGACTGATACACCCCTCCGGGGCCCGTTGCCAACAAGATGCCGTCGGACTCAAAGTTAGGAGAAGCCACAAGGGAGTGACCGTAAT
This sequence comes from Phormidium sp. PBR-2020, assembly GCA_020386575.1. Taxonomy (GTDB): domain Bacteria; phylum Cyanobacteriota; class Cyanobacteriia; order Cyanobacteriales; family Geitlerinemataceae; genus Sodalinema. The sequence continues at coordinate 2,994,570 of CP075902.1, forward strand.
TCCCACCGGTAACCCCCAGATCAGCCACTTCCCGAAAATGCTCCCCCCCATCATCAGATCGGAAAAATTTACCCCGCTGTCCAGTCACATAGAGGGTTTGATCCTCGGCAAAGTTAGGAGAAATCAGGAATGTGACCCCTCGCATTTCCGAAGGAAGAGAGACAATCTCCCAAGATTCTCCCCTATCGGTCGATCGCAACACTTTAGTCCAAAGAATGGAGGCAAAGAGAGTATTATCGTTGGCGTAATTCGGAGAAAAGGCAATCTGAAAATAACGGCGCGGATCCTGATACTGCTCCTCAAAGTTGCTGGTAAACCAGGGCAGATGTAAGCCACGGCTAGGACGAGTCCAAGTCTGGCCGCCGTCATAGCTCAGATAGATACCATTGACATAGGTTCCAATGGCTAGGGTTGGGTCTTGAGGGTAGTTGGGAGAAATATCAAAGGTGGTAACAAGACTCGCTGAGAGGGTTTCTAGGTTTTGCCACTGTTGACCGCCATCCTCAGAGCGATAGAGACCATTAAACCCCCCGAGGACAATGGAACCCTGAGCCAACGCTGCCGGAGAGGTATCGAGGTCATAGAAATGGGGTTCTTCGAGTTGGTCGGCTTGCGTGTCTTTGTCTAATCCCCCTCGGGCCGCCGTCCAAGTTTGTCCACCATCTGGGGAACGAAAAAACCCCGCATCCCAGGTTGATAGGAGTAACTGGGGCATGTTGTGAGTATCATTCAGGGCGAGTAAAGCCGTGATATGGGGATCGGGGATATCCGAATCTATGGCGGTGAACTGGTTTCCACCGTCGTTGCTCCACCAAAGTCCAGCGGCTTCCGTTCCCAGCCAAAGCTGATTGTCATTGCTGAAATTGGGAGAGGGGGCGATCGCCGTAATCGGGCTAGTCCCATTCAGTTGGCTCAGACGAACCCAGGTCACTCCCCCATCATCGGAACGATGCACCTCCCCCTCCTGGGTTCCCACAAAGATGGTATCTGGGCGATCGCCACTGAAGGCCAGGGCTGTGATTTGCCGGTTGTCCATCCAGACGGATTGCCAGGCTTCCCCTCCGTTCTCACTCCGGTAGAGACCCCCATCCTGGCCCGCCACCAGAACCTGGTTAGCATCATTGGGGGAGACGGCGATCGCTCCTAAGTCAAGACTTCTTAAGCCATTGGTTCGCTGAGTCCAGGAGCGGCCCCCATCCGTCGATTGATAAACGCCATCCCCCCGGGTACTTAGATATAAAACATCTCCATTCTGAGCCGATAGAGTTAAATCAAAAATTTCATCATAGTCCAGACCCTGAACAAGCCGTTGCCAGGAGTCACCGGAATCCGTTGATTTATATAAGTTATTGCGGACGACAATGAAGAGCGTTTCATCGTCATCGAAGCTCGGAGACATGGCCACACGAGTCACCACATCATGGGGGACATGGGCCCAAGCCGTTTGAGGTCTGCTAATCAGACCGCTGAATAGGATAATTAGGATCAGGATTAGCCTAACAAACCCGCCGTAACGGGGATAGGGATGAAACCAATTCAAAATCACAAGGCCTCCTCAAAGTGAGGAACACGTAAACGTCTTTTCTGAAGAGAACACGCAAGGTTTACGTTGGCTTATTGGCAACTAGGGCAGGTTTGGCCCGATAGTTAGCATTCCAGAACGGGCCGGAGGGATAGTCCCAACCCAAACGACGGCCATCTTGGCATAAAAAAACTAAGTTTGGGGTAATTTGAAATTTCTTAATAACTTTTTAAGATTCAAGTCAGGGATTCCCTTGCACTGACGATAAATATCAGCTAGATTAGTGGGTTCAGCAGATATAACTCAGAGCAAGACATGATTTCTCAAACCTCTCGCCGCGACGAACTCGCCGCCTTCGACGATCAACTGTCCAAACGCTTTATTCAGCTTGACCCAGCCGGCTATTTTTTAATCTATCTCGATCGCGAGGCAGGACTCATTTGTGCCGAGCATTATAGTAATGACATTAACGATAAGGGCCTCGCCGTTGATCCTGAAACCGGCGAACCAATCCCCTGTGATGGGGGGGCAAAGCGGCGACCGACGGCCATCTTTCGCGGTAAGACGGCCAAAGAACTCGGTATCAAGATTACGGAAGAGGTTGATCCAGCACCATTAACTTACTTGGATCATGCCCTCTATCTAGGCCGAGAGTTTGTCAAAGCTGAGGCGGCACTCCTCTCAGGACAGGAGTATATCCAAGATTAGGGCTTAAGGAAAGACCTCTCAGGTTTTAGCTTCCCCCAAACTCGGAAGACAGCCCGGCCCTAAAACCGCTCTTCAAGGTCGCCCGATTCCTGATGGCCGAGACTTAGACCACTCTCCTCCATGGGAGACGAGTTTGGGGTATCGAGCCAGTTTTCCAAGCCAGTCTTGAGATCACTGACATTGTCGGCGCAAAGCTGGGAAATCAAGTCTTTGATTTCATCAGGATTGAGGTTTGAGCTGAATTGAGAGGTCATTGAATCTTGAGCGGTTTCAATGGGGCTATCGAAGCGGAATCATTGGGGAGAGTTCAGGGAATCCTCCGAAACTTGGCTCGACTATACCATATTGGCTTGGAGGGTCAAGATCTGGCCGCCAACCGTTAACCATTGAGGACAATCTGTTGTGGGTGAAGCGAACGGGACTCAGCAGGAGGGAGCGGCTTCCTTTGAGGTGGGGCCAGGCTTTTATCGCCGTACCAGTCAGGTGGGGCGAGATTTGGCGATTCTGGCCGCTCAGTTGGAGAAGGGCGATCGCGGCCAGTTGCGGGTGTTGGATAGTATGGCCGGCTGTGGAGTGCGATCGCTGCGCTATTGGCTCGAAGGCGGCGCAGACTGGGTTCTGGCGAATGAAGGAAATCCCGAGATGAATGGGATTTTACGGAAGAACCTGCATCCCCTATTGGCGGCCCAGGCCGCAGAGATCTCTCACCGGGATGCCAACCGGGTCTTTTTCCAATGTTACGATCGCCGCGACTATTATGACCTGGTGGATGTGGATAGTTTTGGGGCGCCGGTTCCCTTTCTTAGCACCAGTCTCTGGGCCGTCCGCTTGGGAGGATTAGTCTATCTCACCAGTACCGATGGACGCAGCGCCACGGGCCATGAACGGGAACAGAGTTTACGGATTTATGGCGCTTACGGGCGATCGCATCCCAGCGGCCATGAACAAGGATTACGATTACTCATTGGCGCCACCCAACAGCAAGCCGCCAGCAAAGGATTCGGGGTTGAACCCCTATTTTCCCTCTACGCTCATTCCGTCTATCGGGTCATGCTGCGATTGGTGAAGGGACAACGGCTGACGGAAGCCAACTATGGGTTTTTAACCTATTGTCATCACTGTGGCGAATATGAAACCCTGTCTTGGCGTCACCTGGGGCGGATTCCCCCTTGTCCGCGAGATGGAGCGGTGCGGGTGGTTAGTGGTCCTCTGTGGCTGGGGCCTCTCCACGATCGCCCGTATCTCCACCGCATGAGCCATCTCGCCCAAGAGCGCCGATGGGACAAACGAGTTAAGCTGTTGCAGACCATGGCGGAGGAGTCAGACTTACCCCCCTACTTTTATGGCCTAGGAGAGATTAGCCGACGGAATCAGCAAGACACCCTCCCCCGAGAGGTCTTACTAGAACGGTTGAGGGACCAGGGCTACCGTAGTAGTGGCAGCCATATTGACCCTCAAGCGGTGAAAACGGAGGCCGATTTAGCCACCTGCGTCGCCATCGCCGCTCAGCCCCGATAATTCAGCCAAAAAAGGGCCGTTTCCCACTTAGGTGTACCCTAAGCCAGAAACAGCCCCACGCTCCCAAAATTGTCTCAACGGTTCAGAACTGATGTTCCGTTCCAAACCGAGTTAACGGCTACATACCAGGTCTTGGCTTTCCCGTTCCAACAGTTGTAAAAGCTTTTCATCACCGCGATCGCGCGCAATAGCAATCCGAGCGGACAGGCGCTTACAGAGGTTCTCTTGATGGATCTGACTGACCTGAGAAAACTCGCCAGCCGTCATGGGAATTGAAGACCCCAATGGCCGCGAAACATTCCGTTCTCGGGGTTCTGCGCCACCATTAGCCGTGCTGCGATAGGGAACCCCCCGATAGGTCAGCTCAGCAACCGGTTGTACCAAAGTCATGTGGCGAGGATAGCGTAAGGGATAGGACTGACCTCGATAGGTCGCCATAATCTCGCTTTCCGTCATTTCTAGAGATGGGGGGGTGTAGTCGTAAGGAACACCGCGATAAGAGAGTTTCATGAATCAGAAATTCCTAAACGTTCGTGACAACAAAGAAAAAAAATGATGCGGTCGAGACTTCGCTGCCGAAATCTGAACTGAACACCTGCTTGAATCGAATTTATATTCTGTATCCATTTTAACACTTTTTTTAAAAACATGTCAAAGAACGCAGACATAAAACGTTGCACTCCACCCAGCCATCAAGGGTGATCCCCAACCTTGCCCCCAGTTGAGGGTATGCTAGAACAACAGTTTGAGACTTTGACCTTGCGACCCGAAAGGCGCGTATGATGCCTGATCCCCGACCTCAGCCCCCCAACCTCCCCCCCCATACAGACGAGACATTTCCACAGCGACAAGAGCGCTCAATCTCCCCACGACTCGCAAAACTGCGGCAACTGCGACACCAGCAGAAACAGCGAGTGCGACTGTTGATCGGGCTTCTCGCCTTTGCTCTCCTGTTCGGGGTGATGGCCTTACCCGTGAGGTTTCTGAGTTCCGATGACCGAGTTGAACACCGTCGCGATCGCCTCAGCGACTATCTCACCTCAGAACCCGAACGAATCCGTCACCGAGACAACCCCTTCATCGACACGTACCTCAATGAGATTGCCCCAGAAGTGCGGGCCCTCCTCGACACCATCGCCTTTGCCGAAGGAACCCACGACGACCTGGGCTATCAGACCCTATTCACCTTTTCGACGTTCAACGGCTATGGGGATCACCCCCGTCGTCTTCGCTGCGCCTCTCATCGGGGCCGTCGTCTCTGTTCCGATGCGGCTGGCCGCTATCAAATGATTAGCAGCACCTTTGACACGGTCGCCAACCGCTTAAACCTGGATGACTTTTCCCCCAAATCCCAAGACTTAGCGGCAGTGGAGTTAATTCGCCTGCGGGGGGGCCTCCGTAAAATCGAAGCCGGAGACTTTGACGGGGCTATTCGGGCCATTCGACGAGAATGGGCCAGCCTCCCGGGTGCTGGCTATGGGCAACCCCAAGCCAGTCGCGAGGAACTTAAGCGCATCTATGAACAACGGCTTGAGCATTATCAAGGGTTAGACCCAGTTCACCAGGGAGTTCCCGCCGCCCAAGAGCGATATCGCCCTTAGTGATTCAACAAATCCTCCTGTTGCACCGTACTCGGGGCACCGGAATAGACCATACCACGTTGAACATCCAAGGTCAGAATTGCCCCCTCCCGAATTAACTTGGTGGCATTCTTAACCCCTAAAATAGCCGGTTTGCCTAACTGAGAACAGATAATCGCGGCGTGACTGGTGAGACTTTCCTCCTCCGTCACCACCCCCGAGGACTGCTTAATCATCTCAATGAAACTGGCATCGGTGTGAGTGGTCACCAGAATCTCCCCGGGATTGAAGTTACCCACCATCGACGCTGTAGGGGCAACTCGTGCCGGGCCGCTGACAGTGGCGGCGGAACTTCCCACCCCTGTTCCCTGGCCCAATACCGAGGTGACGACGCCCACTTTGACCAAATCTGTGGAACCGGAGACTCCCTGAAGGGTTCCGGCGGTCATGACGACTAAATCTCCTTCGTCCACCAGATTGTTTTCCAAGGCCACACTAATGGCCGCGTCAAAGGTTTGTGAGGTGGAGGGCAAACTCAAAATCAAGAGGGTTTTCACGCCCCACACCAGTTGCAACTGACGGGCAACATTGACATGGGGAGTAACGGCCAAAATGGGGGCGTGGGGCCGGAATTTGGAGACATTACGAGCCGTTGAGCCGCTTTTGGTCAAGGTCATCACTGCCGAGGCTTCGAGTTGGGCGGCAATTTGCCCCACAGCCTGACTGATGGCGTTGGGAATCGATCGCCCGGTATCATCGACACCGCCGACATTCTGGACAATGCGATCGGCTTCAATGCGGGTGGCAATCTGAGCCATCATGGCCACGGCTTTGACGGGAAACTCGCCCACAGCGGTTTCATTGGACAACATCACCGCATCAGTTCCATCGAGGATAGCATTGGCCACGTCGGAAATCTCGGCCCGAGTCGGACGAGGACTCGAGACCATGCTATCGAGCATTTGGGTGGCGGTAATGACGGGAATCCCCAGGCGATTGGCGGTGACAATCAGACGTTTTTGCAAGATGGGCACTTCTTCGGCTGGGAGTTCCACCCCAAGGTCTCCCCGGGCCACCATCACTCCATCACTGAGGGAGAGAATTTCCTCCATCTGTTCGATGGCCTCATGTTTCTCAATTTTGACGATGACGGGTACAGATTTACCGGCGCTGGCGATGAGTTCTTTGATTTCGAGAACATCTTGGGGGTTACGCACGAAGCTCAGGGCCACCCAGTCCACCCCACGATCTAAGCCAAACATGAGGTCTTTGCGGTCTTTATCCGTTAAGGCTTTGACCGAAAGACAGACGCCCGGAAAGTTAACCCCCTTGTTGTTAGAGAGTTTGCCGCCAACAATGGTTCGACAGTAGAGTTCTCCAGCGGCGGGATCGACTTTTTCGACCAGCATTTCCACTCGTCCATCGTCGAGGAGAATGGTGGCTCCGGCGGGGACTTCTCGCGCCAGGGGTTCGTAGGTGATGGAGGACATTTTCTGATTGCCCTCCATGAGATGACTGGTGAGGATAAAGGGGTCACCGTCTTTGAGAACGATGGAATCTTTCTCGAAACGCCCTAAGCGAATTTTGGGTCCCTGTAAGTCTTGCAGGATGCCGACGGGTTGATTGAGTTCAAAGGAGGTTTGACGAATTAGACGGATGCTACGTTGATGATCGTCATGGGTTCCATGGGAAAAGTTGAGTCGTAGGGTGGTCGCCCCTGCCAAAATGAGGTCCCGCAGCACGTCGGGTTTACTGGTGGCGGGCCCAATGGTGGCGACAATTTTGGTGCGGCGCAGGGGGGGACGTGGTTGCATGAACTCTCACTCTCAACAAATGTGGTGCTGACCGATTCGGCGTTGGAGGGTTGCTCGCCGAGTTAATGGACTGTGTAAATGGACTGTGTAAATGGACTGTCAATCATAGCCTGTCAGGGGCTAATCAGCATAGTTTCTCATGATCTCGGCGCGAATTGATCAACCGCTGCTGCCGGCGATCGCCCTTAGGAGTTGGGATCACCCGAAACTGGGGATTGCCGGGTGAGAGCTTTTTTGCCAAGTCCCCCCCGCAGGGCGAAGACCGTTAGGCTCAACAGGAGCAGCAGGAGCGATCGCAGCCAGTTGTCCCAGGTGGGGGAGAGGGTACCGAGATAGTGGGAACCTAGGGTGAGGCCATGCAGGGTCGCCAAGATTAGGGCGGGACGAGTCAGGCTATGCAACCGCCGCCAGTGGGGGCCGAGAAGACGTTGGGCGCGATCGCTGCTGCTGAGGGCGGCGGGAGTCATGAGAAGGAAGGCGCTAATTCCGGCCCACAGGGCCCAACGCTGTCGCGGCATCATGAAGGCGATCGCCCCTAGGTTCCAATCTAGGCTATGGTCGAGCATATGCCCGAGATGGGCTAACACCAACACATACGCCCCCACGCCAATGGCGCGACGATAGCGTAGGGGACTCGGCCAAAGGGGACGCAGGGGGCGGGCAGCTAGGGCTAACATCAGTAACAGTAATGCCCCATGACCGGTCAAATCCACCATAGCATCGGTGCGCAGCAGGGTGAGAATGCCAATGCTTAAGGTCACCCAACCCCCCAAGCGAAATAATTGACTACGACGATTGGCACTCAGGCGTGATACGGACAGGCCCACACCTACCATCATGGGGGCGGTTCCTAAGCCAAAGGCGGCCATGGCTAACCCCCCCAAGAGGGGATCGCCGGTTTCGGCGGCTTTGAGTTGGGCGGCGTAGAGAAAGCCACAGGGAATCAGTCCCCAACAAATCCCGAGTAATAGGGGAACTGCACCATGTTTTTGGACGGAGAGATGGTTCATCATCCGGCTGAGGCGATCGTGTAGGGCCCCTTTGAGAGGATGCAACAGCGGCAGGTTGGGAAGACTCTCGGGGTTGATTTGTCGCAAACCGAGAAAAATTAACAGCAGTCCGGTGAAGATGACGATCGCCTGGCGAATCCAACTCCCGACTCCGGCCAGTTGTCCCCCGGCGACGAGGGTGGAACTGACGGTTCCCAGAAGAACGCCGACGCTGGCGTAACTGAGGATTCGTCCTAGGTTTAGCAACAGATGAAAGCGCCAGGGAACTCCGTTGTGCTGTTGTCCTAGAGAAAAGGCAACGGTCAGCGGGCCGCACATCCCCACGCAGTGGCCAAAACTCCCTAAAAAGCCAAGCAGGGTCAGGGGCAGGAGTTCCAGGAGATGGGCGGAAGTTAGATGGGGCATGGGTCGAAGTTTGACGGCGCGTCTTTTGGCGTTTGGCGGAGTCTTTGTGATAATGACGTTGCCATCGTCAGTGGGTTCTAAATGGTTTAGGTACTATCAATAGTAGCAGATTTGATTGAATCTTGAAATACTAAATAAAGTCAATTAAATTTCAAAGGCAATCACATTCAGGCTGCAAAAAATTATATTTTAATTTTTGCGGAATTAAACTTATTTTGAAGTTCCAAAAACAAACTAAAAATGAAATTTAGTATGAGTATAAACACCTTAAAAAACAACCAATTTGAAGTCGCTCATATTGTAAAAACTGATGGTGATGTGGGAGCGATGTTCCACTTGGAACCGAATCATAATCCCCGTTCTGGGGAACCCGCTCAAGTCTGGTTTGCCCTGACCACATCAGGAGGACGCTTAATCCCCTTAGAGGATTGTGACTGTCGCCTAGAGGTGTTCACCCAGGGCGATCGCAGCGAGGCGATCGCCTCTCCCGAGTTAACCGCGATTTCCGCAGAAAACTATCAGAACATTCCTGGAGCGGATGTAGTCTTTCCTGAGGCGGGAATCTACGAGTTAGTCTTACAGGGAACGCCTCAAAATGAGGGGAACTTTCGTGAATTTACCCTCACCTATGATGTTACCGTGCGTCCTGGAACCCGAACCTCAGAACTTCCTTCAGAAACTCCCTCAGAACCCCAATCAGAACCCCACTTAGAAACCCAGTCCCGGGAGCCGAACCTAGAGATTGAACCGAATGGAATGCTTGGCGTTAGCATCTGGGAAGGCATGATTGTGGGACTGGTGATTATTGTGGCCGGCGGTTGGTGGTGGATGCGATCGCGCAAGGTTTAGTCCTTTCACCGCTCTAGTCTGATGACCCCAACTTTAAGGAAAGAAAGAGCCACCAAATACTGGGGGAGGGGGAGAACGTAAAAAAACTTAACAGCGGAACCCCGCCGTTAACCTTGAAATTTGCCCGAAGCGATCGCACTATCGGTAGTGGGGAGCCGAACTGAGATAGCTCGGCTAAGTTGTATCACTAAAAAATAGTATAAAGAAGGATAACCCGCAGGTGGGTCTGATATCCCACAATCGCTATCCTCCGATAACACCGATAATGATGATATTGAAATCAATTTGGCGTTCGTTCAGGCATTCATGGCATAGCCTCTGGCAAAAACGAGTCTTCTACGGGGCGATCGCCCTCGTCACCGCTGTCCTGGTTTTTGGCATCCATCGCCTTGTTCTCAGCCAACAGCCAGTTGAGGTGAGTATTCTCATGCAGGCCCTGGAACGGGCCCAGTGGGAACCCTTAGTGGAGCGGTTCGAGGAGGAAAACCCCGACATTCGGCTAGAGATTGTCGAAGGTCCTAACGCGACCAATTTAGTCGAAGACCTCTATACATCTGCCTTTCTCCTGGGCGATTCCATTTACGATCTCGTCTACATGGATATCGTCTGGACTCCTAAATTCGCTGCTGCGGGTTGGCTTGATCCCCTGGATGACCGAGTTAGCGAGGAAGAACTGAGCGAGTTCTTAGAAGGAGATGTAGAAGGAGGACGCTTCAACGGTGAACTCTATCGGATGCCCTTCCGGTCTGATGCCGGGATGCTGTACTACCGAACCGACTTACTCGAAGAAAACGGCTTTGACCCTCCCGAGACGACGGAGGAGTTACTTGAGATTTCCCGAAGCCTACAAGAACAGGGAGCCGTGGAATGGGGCTATGTTTGGCAGGGACGACAATATGAAGGGCTTGCAGCCGTATTTGTCGAAATCCTGGAAGGCCATGGTGGCTTCTGGGTGAATCCGGAGACGGAAGAAGTCGGTCTTGATGATCCCGAGGCCATCGCCGCCTTAGAGTTCCTGACTCAAACCATTGATGACGGAATTTCTCCTCGGGGTGTCACCACCTATCAGGAAGAAGAGGCGCGACGCTTCTTCCAAAATGGTCGAACTGTTTTTATGCGTAACTGGCCCTATGTCTGGCCGCTTGCCAATGAGGACGGCTCGGCTGTACAGGGAAAAATTGCCATTCAACCCATGGTTCACGCAGCCGGTTTTAGTCCGGGGGCCTGTCAAGGCGGTTGGGGATTGGCCTTGGCTAAGGATAGTTCCCATAAAGAGGAAGCCTGGCGGGTGATTGAATTTATTACCAGTGAATCGGCACAGAAAGAGTTTGTCTTGGATACCGGCTATGTCCCCAGTCGGCGATCGCTGTTTAATGACCCGGAGATTGTGGAGAAATACAGCCATTATCCGGAGCTATTAGAGGTGCAAGAACAGTCCGTGTTACGACCTCCCATTGCGCAATATGCCCAAGCTTCAGATATTCTGCAACGGAACATCAGTTCTGCCCTAACGGGTCGTTTGAGTCCCCAACAGGCGATGGAACGAGCCGCTGCGGAAACTCGCCGTCTCCTAGGTCGCGGTTAGAAACATCGCTAGTGGGAGGCTGTTCCAAGGTCTGAATCTAGTTTCGTGCAATCTCGTTTGTCCTTTATTGTTTTAACTCTATGGCACAAAGCAATATGCGTAAACGCCAGCAACTCACCGGATGGGTGCTAGTTTTGCCGGCCCTATTAGTGCTGTTGTTGGTCTATGCTTACCCGATTGGACGAGCCTTTTGGTTGAGTCTGTTTACACAAAACTTGGGTACACAACTCGAAGCGGTCCCCACTGGCTTGGGCAACTATGCGCGGATTTGGGGGGATGGCGCCTTCTGGAATAGCATCTGGAATACAACGGTGTTTACTGTCATTGCCTTGGCATTAGAGTTAATCCTGGGGATGGCGATCGCCCTGGTTCTCAATCGTAGTTTCCAGGGACGGGGCTTGGTGCGCACCATTGCGATTCTGCCCTGGGCCCTGCCCACGGCGATTATGGCCTTGGCCTGGACTTGGATTTTTAATGACCAATATGGGGTTGTCAATGATATTTTGATGCGCCTAGGAGTCATTGACAGTGGGATTAACTGGCTTGGAGACCCTACTTTAGCGATGGTCTCGGTGATTACGGCAGATGTCTGGAAAACGACCTCTTTTGTAAGTATCCTCCTGCTGGCGGGGCTACAGTCAATTCCTCAAGATTTATATGAAGCCCACGCCATTGAAGGGGCGACCCCTTGGCAGAGTTTCCGACAGATTACACTCCCCCTCTTGATGCCGCAAATTCTGATTGCGGCTCTATTCCGGTTTGCCCAGTCCTTCGGGATTTTCGACTTGATTCAGGTGATGACCGAAGGAGGTCCCGGTGGCTCGACTCAGATGGTGGCACTTTATATTTATGACAATGTTCGCCGCTATTTAGACTTTGGCTATGGTGCGGCGTTGGTGGTAATCACCTTCTTAATTCTGATTGCCGTGGTGGCGATCGCCTTCTATGTCTTGGAACGAGTCCGAGAATCCGCCGGGGCTGAGATTTAAAGCGACCCCTATTGCCTACTGCCCGAAGAGGGCGACCACAAGGGTACGCCCCTACTTTTAATTATGACTACAACAAAACCCCAATCCCAAGGATTTGACTGGAGTAAACTGGTGTTACCCATTTCAGTCTTACTCGTTCTTGCCTTTAGCCTCGGTCCAATAATTTGGCAATTTTTGACCTCCATTAAGACTAATGATGCGATCGTCTCGATTCCCAATGTCTATATTCCAACCCCAGATCAACTGACGACAACCCATTACACCGATCTGTTTGCCCGTCGTCCCTTCCACCGCTATATCATTAATAGTGCCTTTGTCGCGTTTGTCTCGACGTTGCTCTGTTTAGGGTTTGGGGCTCCCGCTGCCTACGCCTTGACTCGGCTAAAACTACCGGGAGAACGGATTATTCTCTCGTTAGTGCTGATTATTACCTTGTTTCCCTATATTCTCCTGTTTCTAGGACTTCTAGAATTGGTGCAGTTTTTTGGCTTAGGGAATAATTATTTAGCCTTGATTGTTCCTTATACAGCGATTAACTTGCCGTTAACCATTTTGGTGATGCGGAGCTTTTTCCAACAACTGCCAAAAGACTTGGAAGATTCAGCGAAAGTTGATGGCTATGGGACTGTGGCGATGTTGTGGAAGATTGTCCTTCCCATGACCCTACCGGCCATGGTGACCACAGGAATTTTGGCGTTTATTTTTGCTTGGAATGAGTTTATTTTTGCCTTGACATTTATTACCCGAGATGTTATGCAAACGATTCCCGTGGCGGCAGCACAACTGGGGGGAGCCTCTATTTTTGAAGTTCCCTATGGAACCACCGCAGCCGCAACGGTATTAGGGACGGCACCGCTAGTGGTGTTGGTGTTGTTCTTCCAACGCAAGATTGTCCAAGGGTTAACCTCAGGAGCTGTTAAAGGCTAATGGAACCCGTGGCGATCGCCCTTGGCAGTAATTTAGGCAACTCGCGAGGGATTTTAGAGGGAGCGGTGAACCAGTTGCGATCGCTCCTAGGTGGCCTACAACTGTCCCATTGGTATCGCACCAAACCGGTGGGGCCACCCCAACCGGATTATCTCAATGGTTGTGTGATTGGCACGACCTCCCTAGAGCCTCTGGAACTCCTCCAGAGGCTTTTAGAGATTGAAGCGATGTTCGGGCGAGTTCGAGGAGAACGTTGGGGAGCCAGAACCCTGGATTTGGATCTGTTACTGTATGGCGATCGCATCCTCGATCATCCCCAATTACAAGTTCCTCATCCCCGCCTAGCTGAGCGCGCATTTGTCCTAGTTCCCCTGGCAGAAATCGCCCCCCATTGGCGAGATCCCCGCTCCGGTAACTCGATCAAGCAGTTACAAGAGGCGTTAAACTGTTCTGATGTACACTTAATTTCTTAAGTTACAGTTAAGCTAGGATGAGTTTCTATGTCTTTTGCTCAGGAATCCCCAGAAATCCTTAAAAAGCGTCTTTTCTTTGGAGGTCGTAAGTTTGACTTTGAAGTTAATCGCTTACGTCTGCCCAACGGAGCGGAAGGAGACTGGGAGTGCATCCGTCATCCGGGAGGGGCCTTAGCGGTTCCCGTCACCCCTGAGGGGGAATTGGTCTTGGTGAAACAATATCGTTTTGCAGTACAGGGGCGAATCTTGGAGTTTCCCGCCGGAACCGTCGAAGTTAACGAAGATCCAGGGGAGACCATTCGTCGCGAAATCGAGGAAGAAACCGGCTATCGGGCCAGTCAATGGCGTAAGTTAGGGGAGTTTATCCTCGCTCCGGGTTACTCGGATGAAATCATTTATGCCTATCTCGCTCAAGGCCTAGAGAAGTTGGAACGTCCTCCGGCACAGGATGAGGATGAGGATATTGAAGTGGTTTTAATGCGCCCTGAAGCCCTGGAAGCGGCGATTTTGGCTGGCGAGCCGGTGGATTCTAAGTCCATGTCTAGCTTTTTGTTGGCTAAACCCTTTTTATAGCGGCTTGCTGGCAAGATTACCTGTTTAACGTTTGCATAAATCGAATACCCAATTATGACTGACCTGGTTTTATTTTGGCATCGCCGAGACTTACGGCTGACGGATAATCTTGGCTTGGCTGAGGCGAGACAACGGAGTGCAAAACTCATTCCCTTATTTTGTTTCGATCCGCATATCCTGGAACGAGATGATATTGCTCCTGCTCGTATGGCCTATCTTCTGGGCTGTTTAGAGTCTTTAGAACATCGCTACCGTCAAGTTGGTGGACGCTTGCTGTTTTTACAGGGAAAGCCGGAGGAAAAAATACCTCAATTGGCGGACCTGTTAGGGGCCAGGGCTGTCTATTGGAATCAGGATGTAGAACCCTATAGCCGGGAACGCGATCGCCGAGTTAAGGAACGATTAACCCAGCAGGGGGTTGAGGTTCACGAACGTTGGGATCAATTGCTCCATGCTCCGGGTGAAGTATTAACAGGAACCAGTAACAACTGTAAGCCTTATACCGTTTATACTCCCTATTGGAAAAATTGGAGCCGTCAGCCTAAAGAGAAACCCGTGCCGAGTCCAGAGCCGTTAGAGATGCTCAGCGAAAGAGACGAGCAGAAGCTGGAAACCGTGGGAGCGATCGCCCTGCCTAGCTTAAAAGATTTAGGCTTTGCTTGGGATGCACCTCTAATCTTAGAACCAGGAGAAGCGGTTGCAAAAGCACAATTAGAGTCGTTTTGTCTTCGAGGTATTTATAGTTACGATGAGCAACGAAACTATCCCTTTAATGATGGAACCTCTCGTCTGAGTCCAGCTTTAAAGTTCGGGGCGATCGGCATTCGCGACGTTTGGGCGGCAACGGAGTCTGCGATGGAAAATGCCCGCAGTGATGAGACTCGCGACCATATTTTAACCTGGCAACAAGAGTTAGCCTGGCGGGAGTTTTATCAAACGGTCATGTACTTTTTCCCGGAACTCGCTCAAGGTCCTTATCGAGAACCATGGAACCGCTTTCCTTGGCACAATGATGAACAGAAGTTTGCCGCTTGGTGTGAAGGAAAAACAGGATTTCCGATTGTGGATGCCGCGATGCGACAACTCAATCAAACGGGATGGATGCACAATCGTTGTCGTATGATTGTCGCCAGTTTTCTGACGAAGGATTTAATGATTGATTGGCAATGGGGAGAGAAGTATTTTATGCAACATCTCATTGATGGGGATTTATCGGCAAATAATGGGGGATGGCAATGGAGTGCATCGAGTGGTATGGACCCCAAACCGTTGCGGATTTTCAACCCGGCTAGTCAAGCTAAGAAATATGACCCGCAAGCTGAGTATATCCGCTACTGGCTCCCGGAGATTCGCTCTTTGGAGACGAAGGATTTAGTGACAGGGAATATTTCGCCTTTAGATTGTGAGGCTTGTGGTTATCCTCAGGCGATCGTTAATCATAATGAACAGCAACGGCTGTTTAAGCAGATTTATAAGGATTTGAAGAGTTAAATGAGACAAGAAGGGAACGGGGAGAATCCACCCCGCACTCTGGGCCCCCCTCCAAGGAGGGAAAAAAGGAATTTACCCTGGATTTTCTCCTAACTCCCGACAATACTCTAAATAATCATCGATCGCCCCCCGAAAATCCCCTTCCAGTTCCTCATAATTCGACCCCTCATAAGCAATCACATCCTGAATATCCACCACACAACCATACAACCGTCCACTGTCACCATCGACCTCAACCTGACCCCGATAGCCCCGATACATCAACATCATTCCAATCTCCTTCAAGTCTTACACCAACGCCACAAACCCAGCTTCCCAAGAAACCGGGTCTCTGACTCAATTAAAGCATCAACCTCTACACCGTGGCCAACTCCGCCGGAAGCCGTTTGAAGGACAGGCGTTCGTTTTCCACATCCACAAACACCGTATCGCCGTCGTTGAACTCCCCGCGCAAAATCCCCTTGGCGATTTGGGTTTCCAGTTCCCGCTGAATCGCCCGTTTGAGGGGACGCGCCCCATAGACGGGATCGTACCCCACCTCTGCCAAGAGGTCGATCGCCCCTTCCGAGAGTTTGAGGGCCATTTTCTTGTCCGCCAGCCGTTGTTCCAGGCGCACAATCTGTAACTTGACAATCTCCCGCAACTGGGACTTCTCTAAGGCATGGAAGATAATTGTATCGTCAATGCGGTTGAGGAACTCGGGGCGGAAGTTAGCCCGCAAGGCCTCCAAGACGCGCGATCGCATCTCGTCATAGTCCTCATCATTCCCAGACACATCTAAGATGAACTGAGAGCCGATGTTACTGGTCATAATGATGATGGAGTTTTTGAAGTCCACCGTGCGTCCTTGGGAATCAGTGACTCGTCCATCATCTAACACCTGTAACAGGACATTAAAGACATCAGGATGGGCTTTTTCCACCTCATCAAAGAGAATCACTGCATAGGGACGACGACGCAGGGCCTCCGTTAATTGGCCCCCTTCGTCATAGCCCACATATCCCGGAGGCGCACCAATCAGGCGAGACACGGTGTGTTTCTCCATATATTCGGACATATCAATGCGAACGATCGCATCTTCCGTGTCAAACAGATAGGCCGCTAGGGCTTTCCCTAACTCCGTTTTACCCACCCCAGTCGGTCCGAGGAACAGGAAACTGGCAACAGGACGGTTGGGGTCGGAAAGTCCGGCCCGAGACCGTTGAATCGAGTCAGCCACAGCGGTGACGGCTTCTTCTTGGCCCACCACTCGCCGATGTAACTCATCTTCGAGATGCAAGAGTTTCTCTTTCTCAGACTCAACCAACTTACTGAGGGGAATCCCCGTCCATTTGGAGATAATCTCGGCAATATCGGCTTCGGTGACTTCCTCCCGCAACAAGGCTTCACCACTGTTTTGAGCATTAGCAAAGCGCGATTCCGTTTCATCGAGTTTTTTCTGAACTTCGGGATATTTACTATACTTCAGTTCAGCGGCCCGGTTGAGGTCATAATTGCGCTCAGCTTCCTCGATTTCCACGTGCAGGCGATCGAGTTCTTCTTTGAGGCCTTTGCGTTCTTCGAGGAGTTCTTTCTCCGCTTTCCATTGCGCGTTGAGATGGGACTGTTGTTCTTTACAGTCTGCGAGTTCTCTCTCAATCCGTTGCAGTCGCTCTTTAGAAGCGTCGTCGCTTTCTTTTTGTAGGGAGAGTTTCTCCATCTCTAACTGCAAGATGCGGCGATCAATTTCGTCAAGTTCCTCGGGTTTGGAGGTACTCTCCATTTTCAGTTTCGCTGCCGCCTCGTCGATGAGATCGATGGCCTTATCCGGGAGGAAGCGATCGCTAATATAGCGCGTCGAGAGAGTCGCCGCCGCTACCAGGGCGCTATCAGCAATTTTGACGTTATGGTGGGTTTCGTAGCGGTCTTTCAAGCCCCGCAAAATCGAGATACTATCAACCACACTGGGCTGATCGACATAAACCTGTTGGAAACGCCGTTCGAGGGCCGCATCTTTTTCGATATATTTGCGGTATTCATCCAGAGTCGTCGCCCCGATGCAGCGCAATTCACCCCGGGCCAACATGGGTTTGAGGAGGTTTCCGGCATCCATGGCCCCCTGAGTCGCCCCAGCGCCGACAACGGTGTGGATTTCGTCAATGAACATGACGATTTGCCCGTCGGAGTCGGTCACTTCCTTGAGAACCGCTTTCAGGCGTTCCTCAAATTCACCGCGATATTTAGCCCCGGCGATGAGGGACCCGAGATCGAGGGCGATGAGTTTGCGATCGCGCAGGGATTCAGGGACATCCCCCTTAACAATGCGCTGGGCCAGTCCCTCGGCGATCGCCGTTTTCCCGACTCCCGGTTCCCCAATCAAGACTGGATTATTTTTAGTGCGTCGCGAGAGAATTTGCACTGTGCGGCGAATCTCATCGTCGCGCCCAATCACCGGGTCGAGTTTCCCTGTGCGGGCGGCTTCTGTCAAATCCCGTCCGTATTTCTCTAAAGCGTCGTATTTTCCTTCTGGGTTTTGGTCTGTCACTTTCTGGGTTCCGCGTATTTGTTGGATCGTGTCTTTAAGTTTCTTCTCAGTCAAGTTGAAGCTTTGGAAGGTGGATTTTCCAAATCGCTTATCTTTGAGATAGGCCAGGACAAGGTGTTCGATGGAGATATACTCATCACCATAGTCCTTACGATACCCGTCAGCATAGTCGAGGAGTTGGTCGAGGCTCTGTCCGAGGTAAACGGAACCCCCACTGCCACTGACTTTAGGTTGTTTTTCAATAAATTGTCGGGTGGCGTCGGCGAGGTTAACTACCGAGACCCCGGCCCGTTTAAAGATACTACTGGCGAGTCCTTGACCTTCGAGTAAGGACTGCATTAGATGTTCGCTTTCAATCTGTTGATGGTTCGCCTGTTTGGCCATATCTGGGGTGCGGGCGATCGCCTCCCAGGCTTTTTCGGTAAATTGGTTAGGATTGGTCGGTTGCATCGGTTCCCTCCAGTCTTGCTCACGCACATCCTTATTGTAAAGACTACGGCGCGACCACCGGGATCGGCGATCGCACCATGAGCAGTCTAAGTTTCCGCCTACGGCTTTCCGAGATGGAATTAACCGGCTATTAGGCTTGACAAAACGGAAAACATATGATAATCAGTTGGCAATCCGACCTGAGATTCCGATACGTTGGCGGCGGGTATTACCGGGAACCGCACCATCGCCACCGGGATTGACGGGTGTGGTGGGGGGATTGGGACGAGGCTCAAAATTCGGCTCCCGTTCGGGGTCTGGGTCAGGATCGGGTTCCGGGTCAGGATCGGGGTCTGGGTCGCCACAGGCCTCGGCATTACCGATATTACGCAACTCACAGATGGCATGGACAAAGCCTTCGCGCACCTTTTGCAAATGCTCTCCAAGCCATTCTCCCTGGGACTCCCGGTCATTCTCTAAGACCGTATCGAGTCCCTCTTCATAGTGGTCGTAATCGGTTAAGTCGTCCACATCCTCCATATTGGGTTCCTCATCCATACGGTTGCGCATGGTTTCCAATTGCTCCTGGGTCTCTCGGGCCTGGTTATAGCGTTCCTGGGCCTCTTGCCAATCCACATTAGACCCTTGTTGAGCCAGGAAGTTGAGGCCGGCCACCTCTTGATGAGACCATTGGGAGAAATCAGCGTTTCCGGTGCTAGGGGTTCCCACAAACGTCCAGCCGCGATCGCGCACCTCCAGAGTATCGTCAGGACTAATCAGCCGAATCGTACTAAAGCGGTAAATCTCTAAATCCGGCTCTCCGGGAACGGAAATGGCCCCAATCTCATCGTTATACTCCGTTTGCACCCCATAGCCATCCTGATAGTCAATGGCGGTAATGCGGTGGCGGTCATCCCGGACAACTCGCACGGGACGAGGAACGAGGATATCCACCTGGGTTCGGGAGTAGCCAGAGGGAGAATAGCGAACGAAATAGCCATCGGGATGGAGTGACCAGCGGTCTTGAGGAATGTTACGGCTTCCCTCTCCCTCTGGTACGGTTCCGGTTAACACCGCGATATTTTCCAACTCCTCATAGACGGCGTTAGCTTGGCTGAGTTGTTCGCGGATTTCGGCTTTCGCATTGAGCACATCGCGCACTTGCGAAGGGAGATTGGCGAACAGTTCCCGTCGTGCCGAGTCGGGGATGAGTCCCAAGGCACCGCCGTTAATCTCCGAGATTTCTGAATCCGTGAGCATTTCCTGGGCGATCGCCTGGAGGTTATCATCCATATCATTGAGCCGAGTTTGGGCCAGAATCCCCCACAGCAGCATTTGCAGATCCCGCCGTTCAAACTCGGGATAATTCACCGCTTCCCGGAGAATCTTACGAACAATCTCCCCCCGAGGGCCGTCGAGAGTTGCATAGCCATAGCCGTTTCCTTCGCCGGGGTCATGGGTTCCGGCATGGAGACAGTAGCTCTCTAGGGTCGCTTGATAGAGTCCTGGGGGAGCGATATAGCCGCGATCGCCTTCCCAGGGGAGGTCGGTGAGGGATTGAGGTTCACCAAAGTCCCGACCATCGAGTAGGGGAATATCGCGATTGACGTCGTCTAAACTGGTGGTGAGGGGGGGATCTTCGTCGAAGATATCCGAGACATCGGGAATGGGGAGATCGTCGATATCGACATCGGGAAGGTTATCGAATAGGGCAATCTCCTGACTGTTGGGAGTTGCCAGGAGGGGGTCTGAGGCTGTCGCTGGGCGATCGCCCTGAAGTCCAATTCCGGCAACCCCAATCAAGAGCAGGGTTAACCCAAATAGAATCAGGGGTTTTCGCAAGGAACGCATAGATAGTTCTCCGAATCGTTGAGTGCGATCCTGGCGCAAAACCGAGGCAACTGCCCTCTACCTGTGGTTAGAAGGCATTGTATCGTTTTATGAAGTCTGGGGAGCGAGTTGAGCTAGGTTTCGGGGATTAGGAATCCAGGCTGTCAAACCAGTCATCCAGGTCATCGAGACTCTGGAATTGGAACAGTTGACGCGCGAGAGCATCCAGTTGACCCGAGGAAAGTTGGTCTAAGCGAGACTGTCTCTGAGCATCAAGAGAACCCAGACGCTCACTCAAAAGTTGACCTACTAATTCAATCTTGCCTCGCCGAACTCCCTGTTCAATGCCTTGTTCAATACCTTGTTCAATGCCTTGTTCAAGACCTTCCTGTCTAGCGCGGCGTTCAAAGCTGGTCAGATACTGCATACGGTAAGAATGCGGCTAAAGCCGCCGTTGCTTTTCATCCCTGGGCTAAAGCCACAGGGCTTTCAAGCTATCGTCTATTCAGGTAATAATAGCAAAACATCCGCTCGGCAAAGTCCGGCTCGGGTTGATTCTGCACCTCCACATGAATCAACACCCAAACCTCATCCCCCCCCTTGAGCGACACTTGCACCAACTTATCCGCCAAGCGTTTCCCTAAATCGGCATCGCGGACGACCTGCTGGAGTTCTTTGTCGAGGAAGATGACCGGTTGTTCCCAGTCGATTTGTTGCGCCGCTTGAGGGAAGAAAAACTCCATAAACTGTTGGAAATCTGCTTCTAGCAGTTCTTTCCAAGGACTATCATAATCTGTGCTCGCTTCTTGGGTCATGGCAGTTGCTTCAAGACAGCCGTCTGTTAAGGTCTAGGGTTTGTCAATCCTGAGTTTGATACGTTAACTCCGGTTACGTAATAATCACACTGACGATAACTGCCGCCAAAGAGAGGATGATACTGGCCACAATGACCCCAGCCGCTAGATTCCCCCTCTCAACTTGGCTGCGGTAGTCAATTGGGTCGAGTTTATCGAATAGGCGAACCCCAAGGTAAAGCAGAATAATGCCGAGAAACCCCCAAAATAGGGTGTTTAAAACCAAAGCCCAATCTATCATAATTTCTCCTGTAAAGAATCACTAAAACTTAATTCAAAACCAACGGATAGAAATTCGCCAAATCATAAGTTGACCTCAAAGTTTGAGGTCAAAAAATACCAAGTAAACCACAAAAAACAAACCCCATGCCTTAACGTTTCAAGGATGACTAAATCGGGATTATTCAGCAATGATCACTTCGCCGAGCCAGATCTTCTCTTGAATCGAGCGAAAGATAGCGCATTCTTCAACTGACACTTTGCCATCGGCATAAATAGCCGCCACAATTTCATCCCGCTCTTGACGGGAGATCACACCATCTTCCAAAGCTTTCTTGGCTCGCTGTGCCAGGTCTGAAAGTGCTTGTTGTTCCATGTCGGAGAGAGGTTGATAACGATTACTGTGAACCTCCATAACCCTTGCCTCGACTCATCAGTGCTAATCATAGCCTACCCCAGCGGCAGCCTGTCAATCTTGCTGCCCCCCAAATCGGTAGCCGAACCCTGAGCCTCACTGCGATATAATAGAAAGAGCCGGGCAAGACCGTTTAACCATCTATCTGTCCGTCATCTGTGTAACAAAAACTTCCAGACAATCTTTACAAATAATTAAACTTAACCTAAAAACCTAAACCGGGGCGATCGCCCTAGGTTGCCTCAAACCTGTCGTTAGTCTCACAAATTACCATGAGCGAACCCTTAGAAACCCTTGAGTCCTCCCTAGGAGTTGATCCAGTCTTATTAACTCCCCCGGACCCCGACAAGTCTAACTCTGCCTCCTATCTTCCCGAGACCCCAACCCTTCCCGGAGGAGATGATGAACTATCTCAGGACTTTTCTGAGGATCATGTTTCCCCCTTACAACCGGGTGAGATGTCGGGAGATGACTCATTCCCTGAAGAGGAACGCCTGGCTCCCCGTGAGTCCCCGGTCAGTGAGGACGAGAGTTTGAACCTAGAAGCCGCCATGGAGGATGAAGCCGCTGTGTTACGGTCGGGACGGGGAGACGATTTCTCTGAGATCAGACCCCTCGATGACGAGAGTTCCGAGACCCTGCACCCGATTCTCTAACCCTCTATAGTCCTTCTGTCGCCATGTCTGAGTCCAATTGTCAAACTTGCCCCGTCTGCAAGGTGCAAATCCAAACACTTCCCATGGGCGATCGCGTCCTCTTTTCCTTCGGCCCCCCCGGAACTCGGGCCGACCTCTGGAACAAGGTCTGCAAACACGCCCAAAATGGCCAGTGCATTAACCCCCAAGGGAGATAACATCAACTGCCATTTTATCTGATTTTATGCAACTGATAGGTTGTTTTAATGCCTGAAATTGTTACGGATGTGTAACAATAGACCCATAACAAAACGAAAATAAGAGAGGTCATCCTAATGGTCGTAGCCGCCGCTCCCAGCCAAAAACGCCTCACCATGCAAGTCGAGGACGTCGCTGCCGACACCACTGCTATCCGTTCCCTCGACTGGGAGCGCGATCGCTTCGACATTGAATTTGGCTTACAAAACGGAACCACCTATAACTCCTTCCTCATCCGAGGCGAAAAAGTTGCCCTGGTGGACACCTCCCACGAAAAATTCCGGCAACTCTATCTCGACAGCCTCAAACAACAAGTCAACCCCCAAGACATCGACTATCTCATCATCAGCCACACCGAACCCGATCACAGTGGCTTAGTCCGAGATGTCTTGGAACTGGCCCCCAACGCCACCGTCGTCGGGGCAAAAGTCGCCATTCAATTCCTAGAAAACCTGGTTCATAAACCCTTCGAGAAACAGATCGTCAAAAACGGCGACACCCTCGATCTCGGCAACGGCCATATTATCGAGTTCGTCAACGCACCGAACCTGCACTGGCCCGATACCATCTTCAGTTACGACCAAAAAACCCAGGTCCTGTTCACCTGCGATGCGTTTGGGATGCACTACTGTTCCGACGCCACCTATGACGAGAACCTCAAACGCATTGAGCCAGACTTCCGGTTTTACTACGAATGTCTCATGGCCCCCAACGCGCGATCGGTCATCTCCGCCATGAAACGCATGAAAAAACTTGGGGATATCCAAACCATCGCCACCGGCCATGGCCCCATTCTGCGCTATCACGTCAGCGAACTCACCGGACGCTATTGGGACTGGAGTAACGAGAAAGCTAACGCCGAAACCTGTGTCGCCGTCTTCTATATCTCCGACTATGGCTATAGCGATCGCCTCTCCCAAGCGATCGCCCACGGCATCACCAAAGCCGGAGTCGCCGTAGAGATGATGGATCTCAAATCCGCCGACCCCCAAGAAGTCCACGAACTCGTCTCCCGTTGTGCCGGAATCGTCCTGGGAACCCCTCCCGCCTCAGGAGATGTTGCCAAAGCCACCCTCGACGGCCTAGGAACCCTCGTGGCGGCCATTCATGAGAAACAAGCCTTTGGCATCTTTGAATGCTACGGCGGGGACGACGAACCCATTGACCCCCTCGTCACCAAATTCCGCGACCTCAAACTCAAACCCGGCTTTTCCCCCATCCGCATCACCGACACCCCCAGTCAAGGGACCTATCAACTCTGCGAAGAAGCCGGAACCGACATGGCTCAATTGCTCACTCGCAAAGATGCCATCAAAAAGATGAAAGCCCTCGATAGTGACCTGGATAAAGCCCTCGGTCGCTTAAGTGGCGGACTCTATATTATCACCGCCAAAAAGGGAGAAATCACCAGTGGAATGCTCGCCTCGTGGGTCTCGCAAGCCAGCTTTAAACCCCTTGGCTTAACCATCGCCGTGGCCAAAGACCGAGCCATTGAATCCCTCATGCAAGTGGGAGATAGTTTTGTCTTAAATGTCCTTGAAGAAGGCAACTATCAGCATTTGATGAAGCACTTTCTCAAACGCTTTCCCCCCGGTGCCGATCGCTTTGCCGGAGTCAACAGCCAAACAGCAAACAATGGTTCCCCCTTACTAACGGATTCCCTGGCCTACTTAGAATGTACCGTCGGCAGCCGCATGGAATGTTCAGACCATTGGATTGTCTATAGTACCGTCGAAAACGGTCGCGTCTCCAAACCCGAATCCCGCACCGCCGTCCATCACCGCAAAGTCGGCAACCATTACTAACGTCCCAGAAAGGGAACAGGATGAATCCCAAACATACCCTCATAGCAAGGGTTAAGGATGAGTTCTCCCTGTTCCGAAGTTCCCTATTCCCTGTTCCCTTCTCTTGCCTCTTGCCTCTTGCCTTTTGCCTCTTGCCTTCCCAAATATGACTGACAAACCCAGAGACGTACAAGTTTTACCCATTGCCGAGAACACCCGGATTTTGCGATCGCGCACCTGGGGACGACTCCGCTTCGAGATTGAATATGCGCGTCAGCGAGGAACAACCGCCAACACCTATCTCATCGAAAGTAATAAAACCGCCTTATTCGACCCTCCGGGGGAATCCTTTACCCCGATTTTCATCCAAACCCTAAAAGACCGGGTGGATATTAATAGCATTGACTATGTGATTTTGGGTCATGTCAACCCCAATCGGGCCGTGACACTCAAAGCCTTACTAGAGATTGCGCCAAAACTCACCTTTGTCTGTTCCAACCCAGGGGCGATCGCCCTGCGGTCTTTCCTCGCCGACGAAGGCTACGAAGCCAAAATCAAAGTCATGCGGGGAGAAGAAACCCTAAACCTCGGCCAAGGTCATCGCCTGTTATTCACCCCCATCCCCACCCCTCGCTGGTCCGATGGACTGGCCACCTACGACACGAAAACCCAAATCCTCTATACAGACAAATTTTTTGGCGCTCATGTCTGCGGCGATCAAGTCTTCGACGAAGGCTCATCCGTATATGCCAACGATCGCCGCTACTACTTCGACTGTCTCATGGCTCCCAATGCCCGGCAAGTAGCCACCTGCTTAGAGAAAATCGCCTCCCTCCCCCCCGTCCGTTTCTACGCACCGGCCCACGGCCCCATTGTGCGCGATGGAATGCGGGATTTAACGGCATCCTATCGCCAGTGGAGTGCCGAACAGAAAGATAAAGATGTCACCGTGGCCTTACTGTTCGCCTCCGCCTATGGAAACACCGCCACCATTGGCCAGGCGATCGCCCGCGGCCTCACCAAAGCCGGTGTCAACGTTGAGGCTATTAACTGCGAAGTCACCCCCCCAGACGAGATCCAACGCATTGTCGAGGGCTGTTCTGGCTTTATTATTGGCTCTCCCACCCTCGGCGGCCATGCACCCACCCAAATTCAAACCGCCCTGGGAATCGTCCTCTCCACCGTTCCCAAAACCACCCCAGCGGGAGTGTTTGGCTCCTTTGGTTGGAGTGGTGAAGCCATTGACTTGCTCGAAAGCAAACTCCGCAATGGCGGCTATCAACTGGCCTTTGACCCCATCCGCGTCAAATTCAAACCCACCGAGGTCATTCTCAAAACCTGCGAAGAAGCCGGAACCGACTTCGCCCAAACCATCCGCAAAGCCAAGAAAGTCCGCAGCCGCCGCGAACCCGCCAGCAACGTCGAACAAGCCGTTGGGCGTTTGGTCGGGTCGTTGTGCGTGCTCACCACAAAACAGGGTGACTTGTCAAGTGCAATGTTAGCCTCTTGGGTTTCCCAGGCCACCTTCACCCCCCCTGGCCTAACCGTCGCCGTGGCCAAAGAGCGGGCGATCGAGTCCCTCCTCTATCAGGGGAGTCCCTTCGCCCTAAATATCCTTGGGGAAGGGAAACACCTGGGGTTAATGAAGCATTTTCTCAAACCCTTTAACCCCGGTGAAGACCGCTTTGCTGGCGTTGAAGCCACAGAAGCCGAAAATGGATCGCCCATCTTGCAAGAGGCGATCGCCACCCTCGAATGTACCGTGCAACGGCGCATGGAATGTGGCGACCATTGGCTCGTTTACGCCACCGTCGCCGCAGGTAACGTCTTCGATGCCGACAGCCAAACCGCCGTCCACCACCGCAAAACCGGAACCCATTACTAAGATTTTCTCAGTCACCATCGCCAAGTGAGGAAATCCGAACTAAACCCGTTGGGGAATTGCCTTAGATGTACGCGATTCCCCACTTGTCGTTTTGGCCAATTCCCTTCACGATAAGGATAGGCCTATGCCATTCCTTTTATTTCCCTGT
Source organism: Phormidium sp. PBR-2020 (assembly GCA_020386575.1). Lineage (GTDB taxonomy): Bacteria > Cyanobacteriota > Cyanobacteriia > Cyanobacteriales > Geitlerinemataceae > Sodalinema. The sequence continues at coordinate 3,020,995 of CP075902.1, forward strand.
CAATCCTCATAAAACTATTATGACTGTCCTCGAAAAAGGCAACATTACAATCCATACCGAGAACATTTTTCCCATTATCAAAAAGTCGCTGTACTCAGCCCATGAAATCTTTTTGCGGGAACTGGTCTCGAATGCCGTAGATGCCATTGAAAAACTAAAAATGGTCTCCTACGCCGGAGAATTTAACGGCGACACCGACCACCCCAAAATTGTCATCAAAGCTGACCAAGACAACAAAACCCTCTCAATCAGCGATAATGGCATCGGCATGACCGCCGATGAAATCAAAAAGTATATTAACCAGGTTGCATTTTCCAGCGCCGAAGAATTCGTCCAAAAGTATAGCGGCGGTGCCGATCAACCCATCATCGGCCATTTCGGCTTAGGCTTTTACTCCTCCTTCATTGTTGCCAAAACCGTCGAAATCGATACCCTCTCCTATAAAGAAGGAGCAGAAGCCGTCCATTGGACTTGCGACGGTTCCCCAGAATTTGAACTCACCGAGAGCGATCGCCAAGAGGTGGGAACCACTATCACCCTCACCCTTCAAGACGAAGAAACTGAATATCTCGAATCCCCCCGCATCCGCCAGTTGGTGAAAACCTACTGCGACTTCATGCCCGTTCCCATCGAATTTGAAGGGGAAATTCTCAACCAACAACCCGCCATTTGGCGCAAATCTCCCTCCAATCTGACTGACGAAGATTACCTAGAATTTTATCGCTATCTCTACCCCTTCCAAGACGAACCTCTCCTCTGGGTTCACCTCAAAACCGACTATCCCTTTGAAATCAACGGCATCCTCTACTTCCCCAAACTGAAACCCGACGTAGATGTCACCAAGGGCAACATCAAACTCTTCTGCAACCATGTCTTTGTCAGCGACCATTGCGAAGAAATTGTACCCCAGTTCCTGATGCCCATGCGTGGGGTTATCGACAGTCCTGACATTCCCCTGAACGTCTCCCGGAGTGCCTTGCAAGTCGATCGCAAAGTTCGCAAAATCGCCGACTTCATCGCCAAGAAAGTCGCCGATCGCCTCAAAGAACTCTACAAAGAAGACAAAACCCAGTATCTCAAATGCTGGAAAGACCTGGGAACCTTCGTCAAATTCGGCTACATCAACGACGAGAAGTTCAAGAAACAAATCGAGGACATCGTCATCTACAAAACCACCGCTGACCTAAGTTCCGGCGAAAGCGACAGCGCCAACGTACAAGTCGAAACCGAGGGCGATGCTTGGCAAGATGTGAACGCCGGAGATAGCAACGCCGAAGGAGGAATCACCCAAAACGGGGAATCCTACACCACCCTAGCGGAGTATCTCGAACGCAACAAAGAACGCCATGAGAACCGCGTCTATTACTGTTCCGATTCTGTTACCCAAGCCACCTATGTGGAACTCCACAAAAACCAAGGTTTAGAAGTCTTATTCCTCGACTCCTTCATCGACACCCACTTTATCAGCTACCTCGAACGCGACCATTCCGACGTCAAGTTCTCCCGAGTTGACTCAGAACTCGATGAGAACCTCGTCAGCGGTGATCAAGATAGCGAAATTGTTGACCCCAACACCAACAAAACCCGCAGCGAACAAGTGAAAGAGTTGTTTGAAGCGGCCCTGAACAAACCCAAACTCACCATTCGCACCGAATCCTTGAAAGGGGACAACGCTCAAACCTCTCCCCCGGCGATGGTGTTACTCCCCGAAGCCATGCGTCGTCTGCGGGATATGACGGCCCTGTTGCAGCAGGAACAGTCCGACTTCCCCGATGAGCATATTCTGGTGGTGAACACCGCGCACCCGATGATTCAGAATTTGGCCAACATCGCCCAGGGGGGAATCGTCACCAGTGAGGGATCTCCCTCCTCGGAGTTAGCGAATCTGATTTGTCATCATGTCTATGATTTAGCGTTGATGTCTCAGAAAGGCTTTGACGCGGACGGAATGAAGCAGTTTGTCAACCGTTCTAATCAGGTATTGACGCAACTCACCGACGCGGCAAAATAGGGATATCCTGAAGCCTTAGCGAAATGGTTAATACTCGGGGGTGTATCGGTGACGATGCACCCCTGCTGTTGTTTCTGTGACAGCGACCCTATCGGGCAAAACGATAGGATGTAGGCTGGATGAGCCATGACATTTGAGGTGAGATATGTTGAGCCAGACAGAAGAACAAACAAAAATCTTGACCTTAGAGGAGTTTCTGGATTGGTATCCAGATGGGTATGAGGGTCGATTTGAATTACATGATGGAGTAGTTGTCAAGGTGCAACCAACGGGAACCCACGAACAAGTGGCAGGATTTTTGGCCTCTAAACTATCGGTTTACATTGACCGTGAGGATTTGCCGTTTTTTATCCCCCGCCAAGGGCTAGTGAAAGCGATTGATTCTCCTAAATCGGCGTATATACCGGATGTGATGGTCTTGGATGCTAATGCCCTAAAACATGAGGCGTTATGGAAACGGCGATCGACGATCGCACAAGGGGCGAGCATTAAGTTAGTCATAGAAGTGGTGAGTACAAATTGGCAGGATGATTATTTGCTGAAGCTAGGGGAATATGAAAAATTGGGGATTGCTGAGTATTGGATTGTGGATTATTTAGGGTTGGGAGGTCGGCGTTATATTGGAGACCCGAAGCAACCGACGATTTCAATCTATGATTGGGTCGATGGAGAATATCGGGTTACTTTATTTAGGGGTCAAGACCGGTTGCGATCGCCCACATTTCCAGAGTTAAACCTAACCGCAGAACAAATTATTCAAGTTGGGACGTGATTTGAACCATACAATCTAGCGGGTTTGAAAAATGTTCTGAACCATCGGCTTTTTCACCTTCGCCGCTTCGCGATCCAATTCCTCAATCTCACCCCCATCTAACAGCCAACCCAACGCCCCCAGATTCTGCTGGGCCTGTTCGACGGTTTTCGCCCCCGGAATGGGAATCGTCCCTTTGGCTATACACCAATTTAAAGCCACTTGGGCCGGGGTTTTCTCGCGGGAGTTGGCGATCGCCCCCAAACAATCCAACAGCGATCGCGCCCCCGGCAAAATCTGCCGACACACCACTCCCCGCAACCCCTTTGGCGTCTTCTCAGAGGAATATTTGCCCGTCAATAACCCCAACGCCAAAGGACTATAGGCAATCAATTGAATCCCCAACTCATCACAAACCTCTTTCAACCCTAACTCCGTCACCGGATAGGTCGATAGCAACGAATATTGCACCTGCAACGAGACCAGCGGAATCCCCCGATCGCTAAAACGGCGATGCACCTTGCGCAATCGTTTCGGGCCATAATTCGACACCCCAACCCCGCGCACCTTCCCCGCTTCATACAAGTCCATTAACCCATCTAATAAAGGCCATTCTTGCCAGGGTAAATAATTCGCCGTGGACCAGTGCATTTGGGCTAAATCAATGCCCCCCAAACGCTCCGCTGAAGCCTCCGCCGCCACAATCATAGACCCCCGGCTGAGTCGCCACGGATAGGGGGCTAATTTCGTGGCCAAACAGATTTCCGTCCGTTGCACATTAACGGCAGTTTCACAGTAACGTTGGGCGAATTGTCCTAAGAGTAATTCACTGCGTCCGCTGAGTTTGCCCGTTCCATAGGAGTCCCCCGTGTCAAAGAGGGTTACGCCATTCTCCACACAGAGATTAAACACCTGTTGTAAGCCACTATCCATGCTGTCATCGTAATCCCAAAGCAGGCGATTTCCCCAGGCCCAGGTTCCACAGCCCATTGGCGGTAAATTTAAGGTGGTCATGGTTGGTTTTCCTTAAAGGTTTGGCAAGAAAAATTTGACAAGGTTTAAGACAATTAACGGCTCAGTTTTGAAGGGGGAACAATACCCCGATCGCAAAGAGTTTTATCAATATCCGCCAACAGTTGTAAATCAGTACTGGGTAAGGGAGATGGCGTAAACAGGTCTTGGTTTTTCAAGAAGGAAAAAGCTTGACAAAACTGTTCTTTTGTGCTAAAAATTGGAGATTGAAAATGAGCGGAAATGAGGCGATCGCAGTGCCATTGAGACACCCGTTCCACCCAATCTAGGGTTTCTTGGGGCGCACGATTGAGAATCAGTTGTTGCAAGACTGGGGCCACCAACGGACGACCCTTGCCCCGGAGCGCCTCAAAGGAGCGTTGCCAGTCGTTTTGCCATTGAAAGGGATATAAACCAAAATAGTTTTTCCGAGAGCGATCGCCCACCTTGAACGCATCCCGAATCACCTGACCCCAGGGCGGTGTTTCTAAGACACTGGGACGAAAATAGGCCGCAAACAAACAGATACGTTGCCAACCCTTGCGGCGATTTTCCGGCGTATCTTCAATCACATCAAAGGGGCTATCTTTGGCGTGAAATAAAAGAGGATAACTGTCCAACTGGACAATGGCCGGCGGATCTTCAGGAATCGCAATTAAGCTGTCCGTGAGAAGTAAACTACGACTGGAGCGGTCATAGAGCGCCACTTCTCCGAACCAACCCGTTCCCAAATTGATGGGGCCAAGCACCTCCAGAGCGCATTGATCCGCAAAGGGAAGTTGACTCGGTTCATCAGGAATCACCCGAGTACGATCGCCCGGAAGGCCCAACCAACTCAGAGGCAGATTGAGAGGAAAACTCCACTGTTGCGGGGCGATATACACCTGCGCCTGGGGACAGGCCCGCGCAAAGGGTCCCACAAACACCTTATGTTCCAAGCCAGACACCGTGGGATGGATAATATAGCGAACAGGGCCATGTTCAGCGACTAATTCATTGAGAAGAGTTAAACATTCCCGCGTTGGGGCAATAGGTGCATAGACTAACAATCCTCCCGCATCCAGTTTAATCACCGTCATGCGGATGGGAACTACCACATAGAAAATCCCCTGAAGTTGGTCAAACGTCCAGAGGCGATCGCGCACCACCTCCCGCCGCAACGTCCGCCGCTGTCCATAGGGATAAATCGGCAGTGTAAACCAAAAATTCCAAGAATACTCACTCATCTCCAATCCTATCCTGTTCCCTGTTACCCAAAGAGGGCGACCCTAAAGATACGCCCCTACCCTCCTCTCCTCTCCTCTACCTCTGTGTTCTCTGTGACTCTGTGGTTCCCCTCTTGCCCATTAGCTCTTGCCTTCCCCCCCAAACTCAAAATACCCCGGTTTCACCCGAGTTTGCTGCAACTTAGGGTCATAATCGAGGCGGTATTCCCGCGCGATCGCCCCAAACTCCCGGAGTTGGTTCGCTTCAGGTTCACGAATCTCCGTATCCGTAGACAGCAAAATCACCTGATGACTCGCCGCCGGGAAATAGCGTTCAACCAAGTTTTGGCGATGAGACGAATCCAAGCGGCCCAGAGGCGTATCAATCGCCACCGGAAGCTGACGGCCCGACACCCGCGCCAATCCCCAGAGGAAGGCGATCGCCAACAGTTGCTTTTCCCCTGCCGAAAGGCGATGTTTGGGAACCATCTGCCCCTGACGATCATATAACAGTAAGCGAAAGTCCTCCGCCTCAATCACCACCCGATGCACCAAATCCGACTTGTGCAACAGATAGCGGAAACATTCCGTAACTTCGAGTTCCAACTTATTGAGTTTCCGCAACGTCAGTCGTTCGCGGAATTGAGCCAACGTCCGTTGTACCGACTTCGCATTATCAATCAAGTGATTGGCATTTTGGCGATCGACATTCTGTTCCCCATAACTGGCTAATTCCTTTTTAATGCGTTCGACTTCAGCCCCCCGTTGCTGAACCTCCCGTTCCCGCAACTCCAGCGTAGCGTCGAGTTTCTGGCGTTTCCCCTGAGCCTCTGTCATCCCGAGTAAGAGGCGATCGCTCTCCTCCTTCGGAGCCGCCTGTGCAATCCGCTGTTCCGTGCGGGTTAACGCCTCCAACGCCTCTTGTAAATGTCCTTGAGTGATCTCAGTTTGACGCAACCCATCCCCGAGGCGATCGCCCAACAACGCCCGTACCCCCTGCAACTGGCGATCGCTCAACCCCAACCACAGCGCCGCCTCATCCTCAGTTTGGGGGCTATCTTCGAGCAAAAAATCCTCTACCGTCTCTAACTGAGCTTTCGCCAATCCCAACCCTTGCAACAAATCCAACAGCCGCTGATCCCGCTCCTGCATCGCCCCCTGTAACAAACGAGCGCGACGTTCTTTTTCTTCCCATTCCCCTTGTTTTTGAGCCATCATTAACAACGGCCGAAGCTCAATCAGGGGTAAACAGCCTGCCGCCAACTCCCGCAGGCGATCGCGATGACGCTCCACCTCCTGTTTCTGACTCCCCAGTTGAGCCTCCAGAGCCGCCCGTTCCTCAGCAATTTTGCCCCCCTGAGCGCGAAACACCGCCGTCGCCCGTTCTTCCTCCTCCAGGGCGCTCTGGCGCTCCCGTTTTAAGTCTTTAACCTGTTGCTGAAGCTGCTGATGTTCCTGCTGGGCCTCCTCCAAGCGCCGCTCAATCGCCTCAATCTCCGCCCGTTCCTTCTTCCCCGCCAACGTCTTGCGCTTGCGATTCACCAACACCTCCAAATCCACCGCCAGGCGTTCGGCCAACTCCAACCCCAACAGAGACTTAATCGCCCCCGACACCAACGGCGGCGGGGCCTCGAGTTCCGCCAACTCCTTCACCTGTTCCCCATCAAACAGAAACAGATTGGAAATTCCCAACGGAAGTAGGGTTTCGACATACTCATCCCAGGTTTCTGACAGGCCCTCATCCTTCCAATCACTATTTCCCAGTCCATCCGGCTGATAAATCCCCAGCGTTTCCCTCCCCTCCTTAGGATGGCGATCCCAAGTGCGAATGATGCGATAGCGCACCTGGCGATTCTCCACCACCTGCTCGAACAGCAGTTCAATACTGGTTTTCGCATGGGGGTCACTATGGCGATTCACACATTGAGACAAGAAATCCCCATAATTGAGACTTCCCCGCGTCGAACATTGGGCCCGTTGTCCATAGAGGGCCAGGCGAATCGCATCCATGAGGGTTGTTTTACCGCCGCCATTCATCCCCCCAAAGAGGATAATCGGCGCCAGTTCCCCCCCTTCCGCTTCGATGGGGCGTAGATTGAGTTCTTGTCGTCCAATATAAGGACCAAAATTTTGTAGGACGAGTTCGAGAAATTTCATGGAGTCGCAAAAGCGCCAGGGACGACAAAGCATTCCTGGCGCGAGTATGTCTTTATGGCGATCCTAACGGATTTTGGGGACAGTTGGGCCGAGTTTCCCCGGCCAACGGTGGGTTCGGCTTAGCGCGTTCCCCCAGGGCCACGACGTTCACCCCGGTTTCCGCGATCGCGCCCCCATTCTCCACGACGTTCTTCCATCCACTCACGAACCTGGGCCCGCTGTTCCTCTGTCAGAACCTCGCGAATTTCCATCATCGAGTTAAAGCGCAACTCCGACATCTCATCGCGCAACTGCATCATCTGTTGACGCTGTTGACGGATTTCAGCTTCAGACGCGTTACTCCCCATGACGCTGTGCATGGTATCCCGCCGCTGTTGCATCCGTTCACGAACCGAGTCAATCTGCGGTTGATAGCGATCGCGAATAGCTTGAATGGAGTTCGTTTGTTCCGGCGTTAAGTCTAAGCGTTCCATCCAACGCATTTGTCCCCCATCTCGGGGGCCACGCTGACTCATGTGATTCCCACGGGGGCGCAAATCTTCAGCATTGGCGTAGGAGGAGGTGACTGCTCCCAACACCAGGAACCCGAGAAGTCCCCAAAGAACGGCTTTGCGAGTGCAGTTCTGGTTGTTGAAGCGATTGTTAGAACGAGTTGAGTTAATCATGATGATCATTATCCTTTGTACGTGTTTGTCTGGGGTGAACCCTTGAGTGAACCCTTGAGTGAAGGGAGTCTCGGAGGGGATTGTCTGGCGACTGTGCGTCTTAGCGTTCCGAAAATTCCCAAACCATCTCCCATTCTTCCCGTTCCCCCAGGTGGGGGTCACACTCATAGCTCGAACAATACCAACTGTCTTCGAGGAAGGTTTCGAGTTGCACCAACTCGGCGGAACTGAGTTGGGGAGAGACACTGCGATGAGCCAACCAAGCTAAGGGAATTAGGGCCGCCGCGATCGCCCCACCCCAACGCCGTCGTTGTCGCGCTTTGAGCCGCTTCAGGGTGGCTTCGGCCCGAATTTGCTCTAGCAGTTGGTGTTCTAGGTTGGCGGCGGCGGGAGGGGGAAGCGGTTGATGATGTTTTAAAAAGGCGATCAGTTGGCGATCGTCATCGTAATCGTAAGCGTCCTTCAAAATGTCACCCCCTGCTGTTCAAGATACTGGCGGACGAGTTTTCGCCCATGAAATAAACGAGATTTGACGGTTCCCACCGGAATATCGAGAATTTCGGCCACCTGTTTTTGAGGAAGATCTTCGAGATCATGCAACACAATCACACTCCTAAAATCCAGTTTCAGCTCTTGTAACGCCTGTTCCACCCAATCCCGATAATGGAGTTCCATCAGATCCGGGGGGGCTACCGGCGGTTCCGGTTGGAGTTTGGCCCGTAAATTGGCGCTTTTGGCAAACTCCCGCCGTTTGTCGGTGGCGACATTCCAAACAATACGATAGAGCCAGGTGGAGAAGTAGTCGGGCGATCGCAGTTTCGGCAACCCCCGCCAAACCCGCAGGAAGGTTTCCTGAACCAGATCATCGAGTACCTCTCGGCCACAGAGTTGGTAAAGCGTTGCTCGCACCTTCCCCTGATAACGTCGATACAGTTCCCGAAAACTCAGTTCATCTCCTTGACAGCACCGACGCACTAACTCCCCATCGGCGGGGCATTCCGGTTTGTCTACTGCCACCATTTCTGCTCCCACCATTAACGTTTCACCATGACCGAACCTGCACCTTGCATCTAACGATACGTCTACATCAAGGAACCGCAGCCATTGCCGGGTTCTGGAACTATAGACTGACGTGAGTCTCAATCGGTTCAAGCGGTTGTTAAGATTTTCCAAGGATTTTCCCGAAATTATTTTTTTTGTGATACAACTCTCTTTGAGGTGCTCCATGGTTTAGCCAGGCTACATAGCTAACTAAAGATAGGGAAATTAGAATCAATGCGTGGAATTTATATTACGGCTAACGATCGCTTTCTGGACTTATCGATCGCCCTCCTCAATAGTATCCGCCACTATGATCGCGACGTCCCTGTTACCCTAATCCCCTATGACGAGAATGTTCAAGAGGTCGCCGATTATCTGGGTAAGCATTATCAAGTTAAACTCTATTCAGATTTAGACAAGATTCAGAGAATTTCTGACCAGGCTCTGAAAATTTTCGGAGATAGCTTTTTTGCCCGTCCAAATCAGTTTCGCAAGCAAGTCTGCTGGTTTGGGGACTATGACGAATTTCTTTATATTGACACTGATGTCGTCGTTTTTGACAAAATTGTTAACCAGCTTGACGCATTTGACAACTATGACTTTTTATGCCTAGACTACCAACATTCTGGTGGTATTAAAAATGTATTTGCGCCGAATATTCTTGAGGAAGGTGTTTTATCTGAAGAAGATGTGAAAGGCATTTTTAACGGAGGCTGGTGGGCTGGCAAGAAAGGGCTATTTGATGAACAAGACCTCTATGATGTGTTTGCTGAATGTGCTGCTCATCCTAGTTACTTCGATTTTAGCCAGAAAACCTCAGATCAGCCCATCATCAACTATATGATCCTAACCCGCCTGAAACCAGAACAGCGTTTCAACTTAGTCCATCAAGGGGATGGTCTTCCCGGAAGCTGGGCGGGTAGTTCTCAGTTTTTGCCTACCGGTGATGGCGCCTTGCTGGACCCGAACCATGGTAACCAACGCTTGCAATATCTCCACTGGGCGGGCATCCGCATTACTCCCGGCTGTCCCTACTGGGACATTTGGAAGCATTATCGCTACCTCAACAGCCCTGTCGTTCCCCCAGATTCAGCCTTAGCTCCTAAAGTTTCTTTAACACAACGAGTCCGAAAATGGCTCAAAAAATGACAAGTTTAAAGCAATCCCCCCCCAGATTTATAAAGATTGCTTAAAGCTTCTGGCAAAATCCCCCAGATTCAAGATCGGTGTATCACAATAGGGTTTGTGAGGGTTCATTCGCCCTCTACCCCATGACAGTCCAAGGATAGACGGAGGCGACTCGCAATATGGCATCTGTTAAAGAATCTCCCAAAGAAGCCACTAATCATAAAACGTTACCCACCTTAGCCGAGACCACCCAAGGCATCGCAGCCACTGAACTGCGCCCCTGGGGTTCCTTCACCGTCCTCGAAGAGGGAACTCGTTATAAAATCAAACGAATTGAAGTCAAGCCGGGACATCGCCTCAGCTTGCAGATGCACCACCATCGCAGTGAGCATTGGATCGTCGTCTCGGGAACGGCGCGAGTCATCTGCGACGAAAAGGAAGAACTGGTTTACAGTAACCAGTCCACCTATGTCCCTCAAGGAACCAGCCATCGCCTCGAAAATCCCGGTGTCATCCCCCTGGTTCTGATTGAAGTTCAGAATGGCGAGTATCTTGGGGAAGACGATATTATCCGCTTCCAGGACGATTACGCCCGCAAAGACAACGGCTAAAAACGGGGACATCCCGCAGCCAATCTGCTCCCCTAACCCCTGCGTCAGAGGTTAGGGGAGTTGTTATTCATCCCGATTGTTTAGCTGGGCCGCACCCCAGTCATCAATCTCGCTTAGCTGGGCCGCATCTAACCTCACCCCTTGCATCTGGGCGTAGCGTAACACCACCCCAGTCAAGGTTGCTCCTGAAAAATTAGCATGATGCAAATGAGTTTGTCGTAAATCCGCTTGGCTGAGGTTGGCCCTGGTTAAATTGGCACCAGCGAGGTAGGAGCCGTTGAAATGCACCCCAGAAAGGTCGCTATAGGAGAGATTGGCCTCATAGAGATAAGCCCCAATCAGTTCCGCGCCATGAAGTGTCGCTTCGGATAAGTCCGCTTGATTGAGATGAGCGCCTTGTAAATCCGCTTCACATAAACTGGCCCGACGTAGTTGAGCGCCGTTGAGATTGGCTTGTCGTAGGTTGGCTTGATGAAAGTTGGCCCCATTCAGGTTGGCGCGGCTTAAGTCTGCCCCGGTGAGCGTCGCGCCGCGAAAGTTGGCCCCAATCAGAGTCGCCCCCCGGAGATTGCAATTGGCTAGATTAAAATCTCGGAAATCTGCACCGATCAGATGTGCGTCGGTTAAATCTAACGCGATCGCCCCCTGACCATTTTTTGCATTCGTCCATCGAGCGGCCCCATTTTCCACTAGGGCCAGATGTATCGCGTTTGCCACAATCTCCAGTCCATTTCCCTATCGTCATCGATTGGAAGCTAACCGGATATCCTTAGCTTCCCTCATCATGATAAGGGCTGGCCTAGGCTCTTTTGCAAAATTTTTGTGATTTCTTGTTCAATCTCCTCGGCGGGGGCCTCGGCATTGAGGCGAATCATCCGTTCCGGGTCCTGTTGGGCTAGGCTGAGATAGCCCTGACGGACTCGTTGATGGAAGGCGAGGGCTTCTCGTTCGAGGCGATTGGGTTCTCCTCGCTGCTGAATCCGTTGTAAGCCCACTTCAGGGGCGAGATCTAACCAGAAGGTTAAGTCGGGCTGTAGCCCCCCAGTGGCGATCGCATTAAGCTGTTGGATTAACTCAAGATCCAGTTGTCGTCCATAGCCCTGATAGGCCAAAGTCGAGTGGGTATAGCGATCGCACAGGATAATTGCCCCCTGAGCTAAGTTAGGCTTAAGGTACTGCTCCACATGCTGGGCGCGATCGCTGGCATAGAGAAGTAATTCCGAGCGCGGGGCAATCTCATCGGCATCTCGCACCTTAAGCAATAGATGACGTAACTCTTGCCCTAAGAGGGTTCCCCCCGGTTCACGAGTCGTCAGAACCGGAACCGCAACCTGCGATCGCAGCCAAGCCGCCGCCCGTTGCAGTTGCGTGGTTTTACCCGCTCCCTCAATCCCCTCGAATACAATTAACTGGCCGGCCATCGTCTCTCCCCTCTCAGTGAAGCCTTAATGAATCTGCCAAATTGTCCCAGAATTTGCAACAAAAGGTTGACTAAGGGGAGCGATCGCCCGGAACAGATGCTAAAGTATCGTTCATAATTAGAAAAGCGAACTCACACGCCGTTGAGTTATCTCAACCGAACCGTTAGCCTGCCGAGGAGGTCATTTTGGTAAACCTGACAGAATCTCTCAACCCGCAAGAACTTCGGGCTGAAGTCGCGCACCTGCAAGAAGAAGTGAAGATGCGCGATCAACTCGTGCAGCAACTCTCTCAGGAACTGTTCCGGCTCGTCAAGGGCAGTGGCAACGCCACCCCAGCCGCCAGTACCCAGGGCCAGAGTGAGCAACTGCAACTCCTCCATGGTCAACTTGCGGAAGTTGAGCAACAAGTGGAATTTTACCAACAACAGATTGCCGAGCGCGATCGCGAACTGGTGCAGCAGCGCCAAACGGTGCAAGAACTCAACGATCGCGCTAGAATGTTAGAGCAGGTTGTCCAAGAGCTTCCTGAGATTTATAAACAAAAGTTTGCAGAGCGGCTTAAACCCGTTCAAGAACGAGTCGAGATGTTACAGCGAGAAAATCGTCAGCTCCATTCCGAGCTACAAAGTGTCAGCTATCGCCTCGCTCAGCGGACGCGCCGCCAGTCTGGAAACCTAGATTTACCGAGTTTTGAGGAGTCTCAACAGCGGGCATCTCTCCCCTCCTTTGGCGGCGCTTAGAGTCCCCAAATCGTGACGGCTGACTGGGTGCATCTCCCGTCTCGCATCAATCGTTGCGAGCTATCTCGTGCCTCGCAGATGTCGGGGTTCATTGCGTTTTTTGACCTAAAAGTGTTAAGAAATAAGAAGATTATGAGTCAATCGAGGCATTGAATGTCTGAGGCAATCTCGTTAGAAGCGGTCGAAGAAATCGCCCGTCAGTACGGGTACTGGGCGGTTTTTTTGGGAATCTCCATGGAAAATGCTGGGGTTCCCCTTCCCGGAGAAACCTTAACGCTTGTGGGGGGCTTTTTAGCCGGAGAGGGGGAACTCGACTATTGGATTGTTCTCCTCTGCGCCACGGGGGGAGCAATTCTGGGAGACAATTTTGGCTATTGGATTGGCAAGTGGGGAGGGTTTCCCCTCATGTTGCGTGTCGGTAAGCTGTTGCGCGTTCCTGAGAGGCAACTCTACCGACTGCGGGATGAATTTAGTAAAAACGCTGCCAAAGCCGTGTTTTTAGGGCGTTTTGTGGCTCTGTTACGGATTTTTGCTGGCCCCCTAGCGGGAATTTCTGATATGCCCTATGGCAAGTTCTTTCTCTGTAACGCTGCTGGGGCAACGGTTTGGGCCTCGGTCATGGTGAGTCTCTCCTTTTTCGTGGGGCGGTTGGTTCCCTTAGAGAAACTCGTCTCTGGGGTGGCAACCTTTAGTGTGGGGGCTTTGCTTTTATTGGTGTTGGCGATCGCCGTTCCCCGCCTCTTGGAATTGCGAAACCCCTTAAACGTCGAGGAAAAATAAGCTCCCCCCGCTCAGCCCGGAACAGTGGCCGCTTTACCATTATCTTGAGGAGTTAGGTTGAGGATGAAGGGAACCGCTGAACGGGCCCAGGCCTTGGGCGTGGTGTAGTTGTTGGCACTGCTGCCGAAACAGGTTTGTAGCATATCGGTATTGATGACACCAGGGTTCAAGGCCACAGCGGCCAAATGACGGGGAAGTTCCTGGGAGAGCGATCGCGTTAGGCCCTCAATGGCCCATTTGGTGGCACAGTAGGGGGCGACTTCCGGGGATGTACTGCGCCCCCAGGTGGAACTGAAGTTGACGATAATTCCCCCTTCTTGCTGAATCATGGCCGGGACAAAATGGCGCAAGACGTTGGCCACCCCCTTAATGTTGACATCGATGACGCGATCGAACTCCGGGGCAGACATCTCCCAGACTCGGGCCGGTTCGTTGATGACTCCGGCATTATTAATCAGAATATCGGGAGCCTGAATTTCTTGGAGAACCTGTTGACTCCATCGTTGCACTTGCCCATCATCCGCCAAATCCACCACGGCGAACTGATGGGGGTCTCCGTAGGTTTTCTGGAGTTGGGCGATCGCCCCCTCATCCGTGGCACAGCCGAACAGGCGATGGCCCTCGGCGATGAACCCCTCTAGCATCGCCTGTCCGAGTCCGCGACTGACCCCAGTCAGAACAATGGTTTTAGCAGAACGGTTTATAGAATGGGAAGTCATGGCGATCGCCCCCAACATCTCAACAGGTCTAATATCCCATATCCCGCAAGATATCGAGAATATTAACTTCAGCCCAGATGGAAACCCGATTAAACGCATTGCGCGCCACATCCGGAGCGCGTTGAGCAATGGCCCGACCTGCATCAGACTGATAAAACCCCAATAGTGCCTCCAACTCCTCCTGAGTTTGACACTCCCACGGCTAAAGCCAGTGGGATTCTTGGTTCCTCGACCGGGCTTACCCAATCAGGCCGAAGCCAAACTGAATAGAGGCTCAATCTCCCCAAGCGTTTAGTTCCCGGCTGCCCGCCGGTACTGTTCGATGCCTAACTTCAGGATATTGAGTGCAGCATTTTCATCGCGGTCGATGACGGTGCCGCAACGACATCTATGGGTGCGGGTACTCAAGGTCTTGACAACTCGATTCCCGCAGTGATAGCAGTCCTGAGAGGTATAGGCTGGATTGACCGGCCAAGCCACCTTGCCAAACTTCCAGGCAAAATACTCCAGCCATCGCCGAAACTGATACCAACTAGCATCAGCGATGCTTTTCGCTAGACAGTGGTTGCGAATCAGATTGCGTACCTGCAAGTTTTCGTAGAACACCCAGTCGTTAGCCAGGACTACGCAACGTGCCAATCTCTTGGCATGTTCTTCACGTTTTCTACTTATCTTGAGGTGCTGTCTGGCAAGGCGCTGTCTGGCCTTGCGTCGATTGGATGACCCTTTTTGCTTCCGAGACAGCCGCCGTTGGAGAAGCTTCAGTCGCTTTTCGCCTTCCCTCAAAAAGCGAGGGTTGGGGCCTTTGTGGCGCTCGAGTTGGTGTAGAAACTTTCGGTTTCCTACATCCAATCCAATCGCCTCTCGGGTCTTGGGTGCCTTCGGGTCGATACTCAATCCCAAGCAAGAACTGGCAGTAGTACCCGTCAGCCCTGCGAATTAGCCGAACCCGCTTAATCAGCTCTGTGGGGACTTGAGCCAAGTCCCAGGTGCCAATCAACTTCAGTCGGCCAATTCCCTTGCCATCCGTGAATTGAATGCGCTTGGGGTCAAGCAGCCTCCATCCTGTCGTCTTGTACTCGACTGAGCGGCCATCCTTCTTGAATTTGGGATAGCCCACAGGACGGATGCCCTGCTTGCAATTGGCGTAGAAACGACTCACCGCCGCCCACGCCCGTTCTGCACTAGCCTGACGGGCCATTGAGTTGAGGGTCTTAGCAAACGAAAACTCCTTGGCCAGTACCGCACAGTAGGCGCTCATCTCAGCCTTGCCCGTGCCGCGCACGTCCATCCAGAGCCGCAAGCATTTATTGCGGATGAACCCGGCCGTGCGGATCGCCTCGTCGATGGCTCGACGCTGCTCAGCATTGGCTCTGACCTTGAACTCGCAGACATACATTGTGTTGATAGAATGGAGCTATAGACAAATATAGCACAAAAATGGGCCAAGAGTACCGCCAAACCAAAACATCTGTATCACTGATCAACTATCACTTCGTCTGGTGCCCAAAGCGGCGAAAGAAGGTGCTGGTTGGCTCAATCAAGGAGAGGTTGACCCGGCTGATTCACGACAAGGCTAGGGAGTTGGACTGTGAGGTGGTTAGTTTGGCAGTGGAGCCTGGCCACGTCCACCTGTTCCTGAACGCACCGCCACAGATAGCGCCCCACCAGCTCATGCACCGCATCAAGGGGGCTACGTCCCACCAGCTTCGCAAAGAGTTTCCGTCCCTCCTGAGATTGCCGTCCCTGTGGACACGCTCCTACTTTTGCGGGTCGGCGGGGAACGTCTCTTCCGAGGCAATTCAGCGCTATATTGAGGCCCAACGCTGACGGCGGCTAAAGCCGCACGGCGCTACATCCCACGCTTGAAAGACGTGGGCTTTGCTTACAGGACTGTAATATTCCGCATAAATGGGCGTCACCAAATCCAGATAATCAGCCTCAAATCGGCGCAAATATTCTTCTCGCAGTTGGGCAGGAAATTGTGGTGTTGCCTCTAGCGTCAGTCGCACCGACTCAAGCATGACATTCATCTCATTGGTAGCGCGAATAATCTCATGAATCAGCGCCTCCTGTTCTGGCGCAATCTCAGGATCGTCAAAAATTTGGTTAGGAGACTGAGCGATGACAGGTTGAGTCCAACGTGACGGGATGATCGAGACAACAGTCCCCAGACTCAGCGGGGCTAAAAGATTTACAAGGATCAACGAAAAAACCGTGCGTTTCATGACGGGGCCAAACATAACGACGTTCTCTCCACTATACGCATTCACCCCAGTTATCAGAGAGAATTCCCAGAGTTCCCCAAGCCAGCTAGAATAGCAACAGCATTCCCCCAAACACGTCGATGCCGTTGGATTTAGCCTCGGTTCTCCCTAGTGGACGACCCCGACTGCCCTCAGACCTAACCTTACGCCCCTATCAGGAACAGGCGATCGCCAATTGGTTCGCCGCCAGTGGCCGAGGAACCCTGAAGATGGCCACCGGAAGCGGCAAAACCATCACCGCCCTCGCCATCGCCAGCCGACTGCATCAAGCCATCGGCTTACAGGTTCTGCTGATTATCTGTCCCTACCGTCATCTCGTCACCCAATGGGATCGCGAATGTCGTCGCTTCGACTTAGATCCCATTCTCGCCTTTGAAAGCATCCACCACTGGCAAGGCCCCCTCATCCGCAGCCTCACCGCCGTGCGATCGCAGAGTTTACCCTTTCTGACGATTATCACCACCAACGCCACCCTGATGCGCGATCGCTTCCAATGGCAACTCAAATACCTCCCCGCCAAAACCCTCATCATTGGCGATGAAGTCCACAACCTCGGCGCACCCCGCCTCGAAACCTCCCTCCCCCGTCACATCGGCTTACGGCTGGGCCTCTCCGCCACCCCAGAACGCCACTTCGACGACGAAGGAACCGATGCCGTTCTCGGCTATTTCGGCAACGTCTTACAACCGGAACTCAGCCTCGGCGATGCCATCAAAGCCGGGGCCCTCGTGCGCTATCAATACTATCCCCTATTCGTTCCCCTCACCTCCTGGGAAAGTGAACAATATGCAAAACTCACCCATCGCATCGGTTGGGCCTTAGGGGACGATAGCCGCGATCCTGACGAACTCACCGCCCTACTGGTGAAGCGATCGCGCCTCATCGGGACTGCTAGCCGTAAACTAGATATCTTGCGCTGGATGATGCGATCGCGCCTGAACACCAGTCACACCCTGTTTTACTGTAGCGACGGCTGCGACAGCGAAACCAACACCCCGCAAATCGAAGCCGTGGTGCGTCTGCTGGGGCGAGAACTGGGGTTCCGCATCAACACCTACACCGCCGAAACCTCCATCAACGAACGGGAACAACTCCGCCAGCAATTTGAAGCCGGAGAACTCCAGGGATTAGTCGCCATCCGTTGTCTCGACGAAGGCGTTGACATTCCCGCCATCCGCACCGCCGCCATCCTTGCCAGCAGCAGCAACCCCCGCCAATTCGTCCAACGTCGCGGCCGCATCCTGCGCCCCCATCCCAGTAAAGACCATGCCACCTTATTTGATACCATCGTCTTACCCCCAGACCTTGACCGTGAAACTTGGGAAGTCGAACGCAACCTATTAAAAAAAGAACTCAAACGCTTTCTTGAATTTGCCGAACTGGCCGACAACGCCGAAGAAGCTCAACAACAACTACGAGGACTTCAAGCAAAATATGGTATTGGTGATGATTGATTGAATCATTCAATGAAACCTCCTAAAATAGACCTTAAAGATGGAATTTAAGATAAATTCAAAATTTGAATTGTCATTAGAGCTTAATCTGAGAAAAAAACCATGACAGCAGACTATTCAGCCTCATTCCCAGACCATCCCAATTCCGATCCCTCCATCTCAGAACCCACCTTATTTGACGACACCTGGGAAGACGCACCCACCGCTGATTGGGACGTTCCCACCCTTGGAGTCTCCTCCATTCTCTCCGAACAGCGGGCCCAGTATGGCGATCGCCAAAACTTTGACGAAGTTTGGGAACCCCTACAAAGCGCCCCCGAAGCCGTTAAAGAGATTATGCGCCGAGTACTCAATATCGAACTGCGCCGCCTCAATACCCGTAAAACTTACGGCGTCACCAACGAGATTTTGAAAGTCGTCTATGACATTATCCCCGAATAACCCTCCTCTTTATATCTCTCTTAACCCTCCCCAACCTCTAAAACTCCCTGTCCTCTGTGACTCTGTGGTGACCCCGCAAAAAACTGCCAATCAAATACAGCAAACCGGAAGGCGATCGCCTTATCTTGCAACACATGAGATTAAACTAAGGTTGCCGAACTCGATATAAGCGATGACAATCCAAGCATCCCTCCCTCACTGTTGTAAGCGAATCTGTTAGATTAACTGAAGTGTCTGAATCCATAACCGCCATTTTTAAGTCTTCAAGACTGGCTTTAAAATTAGCAATGAGTTGAGAAAAATCCTCCAGTTCTTCCCAAATCAACGGCTTCGCACCCCAACCTTCTTCTGGTGTCATCGCTGTTCCGGCCGGAAAAACGTCCGCCATAAACTCAGCCAGAGACAATAGGGCCTCAATGTGGGTTAGAGTTTGTTCCGAAAAAGGGGCCTCATTCTCCAGGATTTCTTCAAGAGAACGATAATGACCTGACAACGCTCTCATGTATCGGCGACGATAGGGAATGACCAAATCCCTATCTACCCCGGATGAACCACTAGAAGCCATTGACTTGAGAGCGATTGGCTCAGTTGTAACTCGGTTCCCGTCACGGTTCCCCGGTAAATTATCGGGATATCCTTTCACCAGATAGCCTGTATGAAAGACGACTAATAGAGTAATGAGCGCGGTTAAGACAAAGCGCGTTAAAATCTTCATGATAACGATTTTAGGCAACAGCAATAACTTGCAAAAACTACGGTTGGCGACTTGAATCTAATGGAACATCAGCAGCAGGTTGAAATTCGTCCCAATTGTTGCAGACTTGCTCATAGCACTTTGGCGGAGAGATTGGCAGATTTTTTAAGTAGAAAAACGTCACCTGATTGAATGACTCCAAGAGAAACACCAACTCCGTTATGGGGTTGTACGTCTCCACCGTCTCCAAAACATGAGCATTCACAAAGGGGGGATGCAAAATCGCCGTATCTGTAGCATCCAGCCAAGCATTAAGAAAGGCAGCTAGGCGTGATTGCGGAACAAAATGAGTTTTGAATCCCTCTCCCACCATTCCCACCATTGGCGTGTTGGTACTACAAATCACCGCACCTCGTTCACCATTGAGATACCCCACCCAGGCGTTGTAGCCAAGGGCCAATAGATTCGTCGCGATAAAATCTTGCTGCCAGTTCCTAGGCAAATTGAATGGCTGATTTGTGACGCGATCGGCTTCAGTCATAAAACCTCCCTACTCATTTGGACAGTCCCCCGTTAGCAACAACGGGGGATGGAAACATCGATTTATTTCTGAGTTGACTCAACCTCCTGGCGCAGAACTTTCGCCGCTTCCACCATATTTTTCAAAGAAGGAATCACCTCGTCCCAACCGCGTGTTTTTAAGCCACAATCAGGGTTAACCCAAATCTGCGCGATCGGTAAATTAGCCACCCCAGTTTTGAGTTGCTGCACCATCTGTTCAGTGCCAGGAACCGCTGGACTGTGGACATCGTAAACCCCATTGCCGACTTGATTTTTGTAGCCTGCATCGGTGATTTCAAACAGAGTTTCGTTATTGCTACGGCTGTTCTCAATCGACAACACATCGGCATCCAAACGCTCAATATGCTCAATAATGTCGCCAAATTCCGAGTAACACATATGAGTGTGAATTTGGGTTTCGGGTTTAGCAATTGCCGCAGACAAACGGAAGGCATCCACCGCCCAGGATAGATACTCATTCCAACGTTCTGGCTTCAGGGGCAACCCTTCCCGCAAGGCTGGTTCGTCAATTTGCACCATCTTCGCCCCAGCCGCTTCTAAGTCAGCCACTTCATCCCGCAAGGCTAACGCAATCTGCATGGCTTGCTCGTTACGGGGAATATCCGTGCGGGTAAAAGACCAGTTAATCATCGTTACTGGACCCGTTAACATCCCTTTGACAATTTTGTTAGTGAGGGATTGGGCGACTTTGAACTCCCGAACTGTCATGGCTTGAGTGCGGGCAACATCTCCATAAATAATGGGGGGACGCACGCAGCGGCTGCCGTAACTTTGCACCCAAGCATATTCGGTAAAGGCAAAACCCGATAATTGCTGCCCAAAAAATTCCACCATGTCAGTGCGCTCAAATTCACCATGGACTAAAACATCGAGTCCGGCCTCTTCTTGGAATTGGATGCACTTGCCAATTTCTGCATCAATCGCCGCTTCATAGTCGGCTTGGGTGATCTCACCCCGTTTCAGTTTCAGCCGCAGTTTTCGCACATCCGAGGTTTGAGGAAATGAGCCGATGGTTGTGGTGGGAAATGGCGGTAAAACGGGCTGATTCTCGATACGTTGTTCATAGGGTAACGGGCGTTCTAAATCCTGGGGTTTCAGGGTTTTTAACCGCTCTTGCACGGCTTGATTGACCGGGCTAAATTGCTGGAACGTTTGCCATTGATGACTAATACTCTCTAGGGATTTGTCAGACTCTTGAGGTCGAGTCAAATGATTCGCCAGCACGTTGAGTTCCTCTAGCTTCTGTTCAGCAAAGCTCAAAACTTGAAGCAAAGGTTCGGGGAGTTTGCGTTCTCGCTGAGCATCGTAGGGAACAAATTGCAGAGAAGCCGAGGGCTGAAGCCGTAGGTTTGTGGTGATACTAGCAATAGTGTCTAGGGTTGACAGCAGGATGTCTGGGCGAATTTTCCAGATGTTGCGTGCATCGACAAGTCCCGCACCTAACTGTTTATCGCTGGGGAAACCATACTGTTGTAATAACTCTAGGCTGCGCCCACGGGTAAAATCTAAACTAATACCCGCTACGGGGAGTTCCATCACCCAGGGATAATTGTCGCCCAAGTCATCAAAGTAGGTGACGAGTTGAATGGGTAAGCCAATTTGACTCAGAGATTCATAGGTGGATTGATAGAGGTTTTTGAAGTTAGCCGCATCTCCAAAGACTAACGCGGGTTCATGGATTTGAACTTCAGCCACGCCCATGTTTTTAACGTCTTGGAGAAGCTGAAGATAGCGATCGCACAGGTGAGAAGCGGCTTGCTCCTGATTCATCTCAAAACGACTCAGCCGTAGCAAGGTCACTGGACCTAAAATGATAGGGACCGCGCGATCGCCCAATTGGCTTTGAGCGCGACGGACGGTTTCTAGGAAATCGCTAAAGTCCGCTGGCTGTAATTGTTCAGGGATTTCGGGGACCAGGTAGTGATAGTTCGTGTCGAACCATTTTGTCATTTCCAGAGCCGGAATGCCATCGTTTCCCCTGGCCATGGCAAAGTAACGCTCCAGTCCGCTGAAGGATGCAAACCGTTCGGGAATGATGCCTAGGTAGATGCTCCAGTCTAAAACGTGATCGTAGAGGCTCATATCGCCGATGCCGATTCGATCAATTCCGGCTTTTTGTTGCGTTTCCCAGTTTTTGGACTCAACCTCTTGTTGGGTTTGGATGAGTGTTTCTGCGTCAGATTGACCCCGCCAAAAGGCTTCTAATGCCTTTTTTAACTCTCGACTTTTACCAATGCGGGGATATCCCAATGTAGCTGTTTCAAAACGGGTTTGGCCATTCTTTTCAAGGGTCATTGTTGTTGCGTCCTAACGCTAAAAAAGGTCACGAAAATCGAGTCCATCTTGGCAACAAACTAGCCAAGTGAACGATTGAAAACAGCAGAATATGTGCCAAATTGAGTTGAGCGACGGTTCGATAAAACCGGCTGGGTTACTGGGGCAACCCAAACCTTCAGCCCGTCAATACTTGAAGCGGGCCAGATGGCTCAAAATGGCAATCTCAAATCAGGGTGCTACCCATCCAACGCCAGGGGAGTGGCCCTAATCGTCCTGATAAGTTGTAAAAAAACTGAGTGAACCATTATCTGTGCCTCGCAGACAAAAAATAACATGGTGTATCTCCGTTGGAGATGCTTCGGCGGGCATTCTGACTTAGAGAGTGAGACCTCTCCTTACAGCTGCGGGACAGCGCCGGATTTACACCGGACTTTCCCCCTTACGTTTGATGGCTGCTCCCCATCAAAACCGAGATTATCTGGCAAGCATAACATACTTAGACAATGTTGGTGGACAAGGTTGGGGGTCCAACCGTGAAAATGATAATGATTATCATAACCGAAATTAACCCAGATTGATCCCCCTTGCCATGAGTCACCCCTCAAAACGGCCCGAATCCGATTCTGTATGAGTCAAGCAAACCCTGTTAGTTCCAGGGCTTCAGCGCTTGTTGGCTCTGTTGACCCCGCAAAAAACCGCCAATCAAATACAGCGAACCACAGAGAACCGGAAGGCGATCGCCATCCAAACTCGCCCGAGTCAACCCCTCCTCCACCGTCTCAGCGAACTCAGGTGAGATATCCGGACAAAGAGCGATCGCCTGCTGCGACAACGCCTCCACAGGCATAAATTGATGGCCCGGAATCGGCAACAACATCAGGCGATCGCCCCCTCGTAACAAACTCCCCAAAATCCCCTCCGTATCCTTCGTCGCCAACATCCCCATCACCCACGTCACCGGCGTTTGCAAACCCTCCACATAGTCCCGTAACGCCTGGGCCGCCGCCACATTGTGGGCCCCATCCACTAAAACGCGCCGCTTCTCATACATCAGCCATTGCAACCGTCCCTCCCAGCGCGTCTTAGCCATCCCCTCACGAATCGCCTCATCCGCAATCTGCCAACCTTGCCCTTGCAACTGACGAATCACCCCCAGGGCGATCGCCGAATTGACATATTGAACCGCCCCCCCCAAAGACAACTCATACTCAAACCCCTGTACCGCAACCCGATTCCCCTCAACCGGAATCGCCGGTTCCACCCAAACCGCCGGACAATTTAACGCCTCAATGCGCCCCTGGACTACCCGTTGCGCCTCCGGGGGTAACGGCCCCACCACCGCCGCACAGTTCGCCTTGAGGATTCCCGCCTTCTCCCCCGCAATCTCCCCTAACGTATTTCCCAATCGTTGCCAATGATCGCGACTAATAGAGGTAATCACACTCACCAGAGGGCGATCGCAGACATTCGTCGCATCCAAGCGTCCCCCCAACCCCACCTCAACCACCGCCACATCCACCGCCGACTCAGCAAAATACAACCACGCCGCCGCCGTCACCACTTCAAACTGAGTGGGGGTGGGTTCATCGGGGACAATCGCCGCCTCAACCTGTTTCACTAACGCCTCAAACCGCGCCTCAGAGATGGGATGACCATCGAGACAAATCCGCTCACACCAATGAGTTAAATGAGGAGACGTATAACGCCCGGTTCGGTAGCCCGCCGCCGTGAGAATGGAACTCAGATAAGCACAAACAGACCCCTTCCCATTGGTTCCCGCCACATGAATCACCGGAACTTGGGTGTGAGGGTTTCCTAAATCTTTTAACAGCCGTTGGATACGTTCTAGGCCCAGGTGAACTCCAAAACGGGCAAATTTGTTGAGATGGGTGTCAAGCATGGAGGGGAGAGGGGAGAGGGGAGAGGGGGAACCACAGAGTCACGGAGGACACAGAGGGTTAAAATCGGGAATGGGTGGGAGCTAAGAGGTGGTTGGAGTACAATTTTTGAAAAACGGGTGGGTGTTTATGAGTGAGTCTTGGCATTACGGTATTTTATCCGACTCTGAGGAGGCGAAGCGGCTCAATGAGATTTTGAGTCAATGCTTTCTGATCCCACTGGATCAGTGTGCCTCCTATATCGATATTTTGCAGCCGGAGAACTATCGGCTGGTTCGCCAGGATCATCAGATTGGGGGAGGGTTAGTGATGGTCTCAACCGGCCATTGGTTGGGGGGGCAGTTGGTGGACTGTATGGGCGTGTCGGCGGTGGGAATTGCCCCGGAATGTCGAGGGACTGGGGCGGCCAAAACCCTCTTAGGGAATTTGCTGCGGGAACTCTATGATCAGGGCATCCCCCTGTCGAGTCTCTATCCGGCAACGCCCCCCCTCTATCGCAAACTGGGCTATGAACAGGCGGCCAGCCGCTGTCTCTGGGAGGTCCCCTTGCTGACCCTGACCCCCCAGAAGCCTCAACTTCCCTGTATTCGGGTTGAAAACTGTACCGAGGCGATCGCCCCCCTCTATGAACAGTACGCCCCCCGTCACAATGGGGCCGTGCAACGTGGGGACTTTTTGTGGTATCTCATTTGGCGGGGGTTTATCCCGGTCGATCCTCCCCCAGTCTATACCTATCTTTTCGGCGATCGCAGCGCCCCAGAAGGCTATATCGTCTTTTGCCAAACGCGGGGACAGGAGAGTTCAATGGAGATTCGCGATCGCGTCCTCCTCACCCCCGCCGCCGTCCAGAGTTTTTGGGCTTTCCTCTATAGCCATCGCTCCCAAATGACCTCAGCCTCTTGGCATGGGCCACAGCTTGACGCCACCATGTTAACCCTTCCCCTCGATACCATGGTTCCCACAGAGCAGATGATGCTCTCTTGGCGTATTGTCCATCTCGAAGCGGCCCTAGAACAACGGGGCTATCCTTGCCTATCCGGGGAACTGCATCTGGAGATTGAGGATGAGATTTTGCCCGAGAATTGCGATCGCGTCCTCCTCACCCTCAAAGACGGTAAGCCCCAGGTGACACGAGGCGGACGGGGAGAATTACGGTTAAACATTCGTCATCTCGCCCCCCTCTACAGTGGCTTGTGGAGTGCCTCGCAATTGCACCATCTGGGCTATATTGAAGGCACACCGGAGGCGATCGCCCTGGCAAATGTTCTCTTTGCCGGAGATCTCCCAGGACTGTCAGACTTTTTCTAAGGCCCATGACGACCAAGAGTATCAACCAAGATCGATTATGGCTCGAACAGCTTAAATTCGACGCTCGCGGCTTAATTCCCGCCATCGCCCAAGACGACGGAGATGGGGCTGTCTTAATGATGGCCTGGATGAACCGAGAATCCATCGAACGCACCCTCGACACCGGCGAAGCCCATTACTGGAGTCGTTCCCGTCAAGAGTTATGGCACAAAGGCGCCACGTCGGGCCATATCCAGAAAGTCAAATCCATCGCCTATGACTGCGACGGCGACACCATCCTCCTGAGAATCGACCAAGTGGGTGATGTGGCCTGTCATACGGGAGCCAGAAGTTGTTTCTTTAATCAAGTTAGACGCTAAGGCGGACAGCCCGAAATACCCCACACGTCTGTCCTAGTCCGTTTTGCTACGTTCTCCATTACCCATGAAACACCACTCCCTAACCCAGATTCCCTCAGAAGGGGTATCCCACAATCCCAACATTCGCAAACAAGTCATGTTGCGTAACGGGGACTTGCCCCATTTAACCAACTTTTCCCAGGCCCGATTTGCCCCCGGACAAGTCGCCCCCGGTCATTCCCATGACAACATGAGTGAAGTCTTCTTCGTCGAATCCGGTTCAGGAACCATCACCATTGACGGACAAGCCTATCCCCTCGAACCCGGAACCTGTGTCGCCGTCGATATCGGGGAAGTCCATGAAATCGCCAACACCGGAGAGGGGGAACTGGTGTTGACCTATTTTGGTTTGCAAGTCAACCCCTGACTGTCTTAGGCTTAAAGTTGGACTGTCCATCACCCTGAACGCCAAACCTTAGAATGCCCATGTGGGAGCAAATCGCCGCCGAGATTAGCCAAGCCACCGGAGAACCCTTCAATATCTCCCAGAACCGTTCTGTTGGGGGAGGCTGCATCAATCAAAGCAGTACCCTGTCCGACGGAAATCGCACCTTTTTCATCAAACTCAACCAAGCCTCCGCCCTAGAGATGTTCATCGCCGAGGCGGTGGGAGTCAAGGAAATGTGGGAGACGCAAACCATTCGCGTTCCTAAACCCATTTGTTGGGGAACCGCTGGCAACTCCGCCTATCTGGTGATGGAGTATCTGGAGTTACGGGGCCGGGGTGGCAGTTCTGGGGTGTGGCAAGAGATGGGCCGTCAACTGGCACAAATGCACCGCACCGGAACCCGCGATCGCTTCGGTTGGGATCGCAGCAACACCATCGGGGCCACCACACAGATGAATCCCTGGACTGAGGATTGGGCCGAGTTCTTCGCGCAACATCGCATCGGCTTTCAACTGCGCCTAGCGGCCCGCAAAGGAATGCGCTTCACTGGGGCCGACGAGTTAGTCGAGACCATTCCCCAACTCCTAGCCGGCCATACTCCCATTGCCTCCATTGTCCATGGGGACCTCTGGGGGGGCAACGCCTCCGTCACCGCCGACGGAGAACCCGTAATTTTCGACCCCGCCACCTATTACGGCGATCGCGAGGTAGATATCGCCATGACCGAACTATTTGGCGGTTTCCCCGCTGCCTTCTACCAGGGATACAACCAGGAATGGCCCCTCGATGACGGCTACGATCGCCGCAAAACCCTCTACAATCTCTATCACATCATCAACCACTACAACCTCTTCGGCGGCGGCTACGGCAGTCAGGCCCAGAGCATGATTCGGAGTTTGTTGAGATAGGAGAAGAAGGCAACAGGCATAACCCACCCCTTGTATATTGAGAGTATTGCCTACTGCCTGCTTTCCCCTACCAAGATCCGTCGCAGTGCTCCGCCCATAGCCGTTGGCGAAGCCGGCCGCAGGCATAGGCTTGGGGGGTGGTGAAGCGGCGCACAACCGTTGGCGCAGCCTGCCAAAGGCATAGGGAGTCATTAAGAGGAATCTAGGAAACAGGCAGTCATTTCTTAGGTTATAATGGGTTGATGTTAAACATGACGTGGGAATTTAAGCTAGAGCCAACTGCTGAGCAGGTTTCGGAGATTGAGCACGTTCTTGATGTGTGCCGCAATGTCTGGAATTTTGCCTTGCGCGAACGCAAAGACTGGCTCGATTCCCGCAAGTCTCGGGTGAATGCCTGTTCAATTCGGCAAGAGTTTATCTTGCCAGCCGATGCAGCATTCCCCAGCTATGCGCGACAATGCAAGTCGCTGACGGCGGCGAAGGCCCACTTCCCCCGGCTCAAGACCGTTAACGCTCAGGTGCTTCAGCAGGTCATCCGAAAGCTCGAAGCATCTTGGGAATCTTGGCGGTTGAAGCGGTCGGGGATGCCTCGGTTCAAAAAGCCAAACCGGATGCGGTCATTTGTGTTCCCTCAGATGCTCAAGAACAGTGTGTCTGACGAGGGCATTAAGCTGCCGCAACTGGGTCTGGTAAAGGTGCGCTGGTCACGGGACATCCCGGAAATTTTTCAGGTGAAGCAAGCTCGAATCGTTCGTAAGGCATCGGGCTATTTCGTCATGCTTAGCCTTCAGGCGGACGTTGATATTCCGGCGGTGATGCCTCATGGGCATCCGGTGGGGATTGACGTGGGCCTGGAATACTTTCTCTCAACTTCTGATGGAGAACAGGTCAAGCGACCTCGCTTTTTCAACGCTCTGCACCGCAAGCTGAAATTGCTGCAACGCCGATTAAAGAACAAGCAGAAGGGGTCGGCCAACTGGCTGAAGCTCCAGAAGAAAATTTCGAGAGTCCATCAACGCATTGCCGACACACGAAAAGATTGGCATTTTAAGCTGGCCCATCATCTCTGTGAGAGCGCTGGGATGATTTTTGTGGAAGATTTGGACTTCCGCATCATGGCTAAGGGGATGCTGGGTAAGCATACGCTAGACGCGGGGTTAGGGCAGTTTACCAATCAAATCTTGCCATGGGTATGCTTCAAACGTGATGTGTATTACGGCAAAGTTGATGCGCGAGGCACGTCTCAAGAGTGTCCGGATTGCGGGGCAGAGGTTCGCAAAGACCTTTCAACCCGAATCCATCATTGCCACAACTGCGGGTCCATCAAACCCCGTGATGTGGCCAGTGGACAAGTCATCGCTGCCCGTGGGCAACGGGTGGTTGAAATGGCCTGTGGAGGGGAGGCGGCGGGGGCTGGGGTCACCCAGTCTAGCTTGCACCTGTTGAAGCAGGAAATCTTTGGGGCGACCCAGGGAATCTCCCGGCATACCCGCTCTTGGTTGCTGGGAGAGGATGTCAATCCACCGTATATCCCGCCTCAGTAATCACCGACTTCACCGTCTCATCGGGCTGTTTCGTCTCAATAAAGACCAACTTCGTCTCCAAATTGGCGCGAACTTCGGCCGTCGCGTCCAACTTCTGAATCGCCTGAGTAATGGTACTCGCACAAGCCGCACAAGCCATATCCGGGACTTTCACTTCAATTGCCATATTGTACAAACTCCCAAATTCTGTCGACACTATCTTATCGTTAGACCGCCGCCAGTTGACTCTGAAGCAGCCCCTCAAACAAGCCTAAACCATCCGTAGACCCCAGTTGTGGGTCAGCGGCTCGTTCCGGGTGGGGCATCATCCCCAGCACATTTCCGGCTTGATTGCAAATTCCCGCAATATTATTTAACGAACCGTTGGGATTCCCTGACTCATCCACTGTTCCTGAGAGGCTACAGTAGCGAAATAGAACCTGTCCTTGGTCTTCGAGTCGGGCTAGGGTGTCGGCATCCGCATGATAGCGGCCTTCCCCATGGGCAATGGGCAAATTAATCTGGGTTTTGCTGCCATAGCCTTGAGTCCAGAATCGGTCTTGGCCGTCTACCGTCAGGGGGACGCGATCGCAAATAAAATGGAGATCGCGATTGCGAACCAACGCCCCCGGAAGTAATCCCACTTCCGTGAGGATCTGGAAACCATTGCAAATGCCCAACACCGGCTTACCCGCCTGGGCATGATCGAGAACCGATCGCATAATCGGAGAAAAGCGGGCGATCGCCCCACAGCGGAGATAGTCCCCATAGCTAAAGCCGCCCGGAACCACCACCACATCAATATCCCCTAAATCGGTATCCTGATGCCAGACTTTGCGAGTCGGCTGTTTGAGGATATCTTGAGTGATGTAGACAACATCGCGATCGCAGTTGGAGCCAGGAAAGACAATTACAGCAAATTTCATGCCGCGACTCCCTCCGTCACCACCTGAACCTCAAAGCGATAGTTTTCAATGGTGGGATTCGCTAGAAGGCGATCGCACATCTGGTCTACCTGTTGCGTCGCGTCAGCCTCATCCGCCGCCGTGACCGTCAGTTCCACATATTTACCAATGCGGACCCCGGCAACCCCCGTAAATCCAAGTTGTTGCAATCCAGACTGCACTGCCGTTCCCGCTGGGTCTAAGACCGAAGGACGCAGGGTGACATAAATTTGGGCTTGATACGTTTGACTCACAGCAATGACTCAGATGCTTGGCACAATAGTAGTTGAGGTGCTACTTAATCTACGTTACCCCATCGCGTCCCCCAACGATCCACATTAACCCCCTAACCCTCTCAAAGTCCTGTTCATGAAAAGCCGTCGCACCCGTTCCCAGGAAAAAATTCTCACCCTCCTCAACACTCAAGGGCGATCGCTCTCCGCCCAAGATATCTATGTCAAGTTACGGCAGCAAAATCAAAGTCTGGGACTAGCGACCGTCTATCGTTCTCTCGAATCCCTTAAACTTGAAGGCTTAGTCCAAGTTCGTACCCTCGCTAGTGGTGAATCCCTCTATAGTTCCCGCCAACAGGACAAACACCACCTCACCTGTCTCCAATGCGGGGCCTCAATCCCCATCGGGGAATGTCCCGTCCATGACCTCGAAGATCGCCTACAAGACAAACATCAGTTCAAAATCTTCTACCACACCCTAGAGTTCTTTGGCCTCTGTCAGACTTGCATGGAGAACAACAACAGCGACTCGGCCCATCCCTAGACCTGTGATTTCAATCACCGTAGCTTAGGGGAATGACGCACAGGGTGAATGCCGCCTCCATCACCCTGTGCATCCCCGTAACATCACCGTTTTGGGCGAATTGCGTCACGGTCGTTCTCAGGGCGATCGCCGATAGTAGGGATGACCGCGTTGAACTATCGGCGAAGACAATGCCTACTCACTTTAAAATCCCCCAACATTCTGTCGATGACCTGTTTGCTCAAATCTGGCAATCTGGATATGTCAGTCTCCATGCTCGACATGTTCTGCGCAGCCTCCTCCTCGAAGAAGCCTACACCCAAGATGAGCAAGCCACCATTGATCGTCTGCTGTATGCAGTCCGGCGAGGCTGGCTCAAAGTCCAATCCTAGTTTCCTACCTCAGACATTACCTAACCACAGGCAACTGCCCAATCAGACTCTCTGTTGCCCTCAACTCCCTCCCCAATGGGAACTGAATACAAAAAAGGACGCCTCTACTGAGGTCGTCCCTTTTGAATTTGAGTTAAATGCGGAACCCGGGACTTGAACCCGGAAGTCCTAAGCGAACACTAGAACCTGAATCTAGCGCGTCTACCAATTCCGCCAGTTCCGCGTATTGACTTGAGTTGCGGCTTTTTCGTCCGCGATTTACCATTATTTAAGATGTTATCGAGTTTGTCAACCCCTTACCATCAATTTTAGTCTTGCGTGAATCTCCAGGATTCCAGTAGCCCGAGGCAGCGTACAAGTTCGATCGCATACCCTGCAAGCCGGGGATGCGATCGCCCTCTGGGAAACCCCAGACCTACAACTGACGGGTTGCAACGAGACCGCAGAAGTCCTACTCTTCGACCTAGCCTAATGTATCAAAAGACCGTCAGCCCTTAAAATAAGGCTCTTGACGCGAAGAAGGACATCTAAACTATGGATGCGTTACCCGCAAACTTGCAACACCTCACCAATAAAGTCGCCATCGTCACCGGGGGGTCCCGAGGTATTGGCCGGGCCACCGCCTTAGCCTTAGCCAGCGAAGGGGCCAACGTCGTCGTTAACTATGCCAGTTCCAGTGCGGCGGCCGAGGAGGTGGTCGCCGAGATTACGGCTATGGGAAGTCAGGCCATCGCCGTCCAAGCCGATGTCTCCCAAGAAGACCAAGCCAACGCCCTCATCAAAGCCGCCACCGACCACTGGGGACGAGTTGATGTCCTGGTTAACAACGCCGGAATCACCCGCGATACCCTATTGATGCGGATGAAGCCCGCCGATTGGCAAGCAGTGATTAATCTCAACCTAACGGGGGTATTTCTCTGCACCCGCGCCGTTACCAAACTGATGCTTAAACAGAAATCAGGGCGGATTATCAATATCGCCTCCGTCGCCGGACAAATGGGAAACCCTGGACAGGCCAACTATAGTGCCGCCAAAGCTGGAGTCATTGGCTTTAGCAAAACCGTTGCCAAAGAACTCGCCACCCGAGGCATTACCGTCAACGCCGTTGCACCGGGGTTCATCGCCACCGATATGACCGATGACCTCAAATCCGACGAGATTCTCAAGTTTATTCCCTTGGGACGCTTTGGAGAAGCCAGTGAAGTGGCCGGATTGATTCGTTTTCTCGCCGCCGATCCTGCTGCCGCCTATATCACCGGACAAACCTTTAATGTCGATGGTGGCATGGTTATGGCTTAGAGCGGCTTAGAGCGGCTTAGAGTGGCCTAGAAATTCTCCGCCGTTTGGGCGATCGCATCAAACTTAAAGCGTTGAGGAAAGTCTGTTTCCCCGTAGAGATTAAAGGAAATGGTCGGTTCATCCCCGAATACTTCAATCTGATGAATGGCACCGGGGCTAAAGGTGATGATTTCTCCCTCACAGACGATGCGATTGCCCACTTCCTCAATGGCATCTCCCGTAGTACGTCGCCAAAAGCGATTTCGTTCACAGCCACTCAACATCGCCACTAACCCCCAGGTAGCGTGGTTATGAATCGTGGACTTCGCCCCCGGTTTCCAGGACACCAGTTCCACCGTCAGGGGGTAGTCCTGTTCCGTATAGAGTTGAGACACCGACCACCCCCGTTTGGGATCTGGGGGAACATAGGCCCTGTCTAGCCAAGTGGCCGTTTCCAGGAATTCACAGACCCGAGGGGCGATCGCTTCTAAGCGTTGGCGATCGTCGTGAATCTCCTTAAGGAGATCCTCAAGTTCCGTCAGAAATCGATACAGCCGATAGGGTTGAGTGGGTTCCCAGGATTGGAATTCCAGAGACTGATAGTCTCCCGTATCAGTGATAAACCAGTTCATGAGCCTTGCACCTCTCGTTTGACATCTGTTGTCACCACAGTACGGGCGATCGCCCATCTTGGATGTGCCCAATCAAACCAATCTCTTCATCGCCACGTACTTAGAAGTGACACGCATTATGCCAACCCACTTCTGAACGGAGACCGATCCTATGAAAGTTCATTATCTTGCCAAACTCTCAGTTGCCTCTATCCTCGGCTTAGGACTGACCTTTGGCTGTGCCAACCCCTGCGCCGGACAAGAAGCCCCCAGTGGCGTCGTTGACCCCTGCGCCGGCGACCCCTGTGCCGGCGACCCCTGCGCCGCTGACCCCTGCGCCTAACAACCCCCTCGCCTAGAGTCGAAGGCGATTTCGGGCTATTTCCAGCCCGAAACCCCCCTGAACCCTCCCCTGATGACCATCCGTTCGGTTTACCCAAAACCCATTAGAGCTAACCGAAATTCGGGAAGTAGCATCTTTTCAGTACGGTTGTCTCCCTTTCGAGTTTCTCATACAAACGCCACAATAAAAACAACAACGAAGGGAGAACAAACTTCTCCCCAAAGCAGTTAGAAAACGCAAATTGGGAGGACATCAACTATGCAACTCTACACCCTTAACCCCTTCAACGAACTCGAACGCCTCGAACGCCAAATCAACCGCGCCTTTAATGAAATTGCCGGAGACGATAACTCCCGCAATTGGTCAATTCCCATCCAACTCGAAGAACAAGCAGAAGCCTTCACCTTACGGGCCTTACTCCCCGCCATCAATCGCGAGGACCTAGATATTGAAGTGACCCGTGAAAGCGTGGCCATCGCCGGTGAATATCACAAACCCCAACCCGGTGAAGACAACAAACGCTTCTACAGCGAGTTCCCTGTGGGCAAATTCCGTCGTACCCTCAGCCTACCGCTTCCTGTCATGAACAACGAAGCCAAAGCTGAGTATCAAGACGGCGTTCTCACCCTCACCCTGCCCAAAGCCCCAGAAGCCGTCCACCGCGTTGTCAAAGTCAACGTCTTCGGCGACAGTCAACCCCAACAAATTGAACCGGAAAGCAGCGAAAGCTAAGCGAATAGAACAATAGGTTCCTCTAATTTGAGATCCCAGCCCGCCCCAAGCGGGCTTTTTCTTATCGTATCCCCCCTACTGCCTAGGGCGACCACAAGGGTACGCCCCTACGTCTTTTCTTTTTCCTCTTGCCTCTTGCCTCTTGCCTCTTGCCTTCTCTTCCCCTCTTGCCTCTTGCCTCTTGCCTTCTTCCCCTAAATCGAGGGCGTTTTCACCTTACCAAACCGGCGATCGCGCCGTTGATACGCCAGCAACGCTTCCCGAAACGCATGACGATCAAACTCGGGCCAAAGGGTATCCGTCACATATAACTCCGCATAAGCAATCTGCCAGAGAAGGAAATTACTAATCCGCATCTCACCACTGGTACGAATCAGTAAATCCGGATCACCCACCCCAGCCGTATAGAGATGTTTCTCAAACAAACTCGTATCAATCTCCTCCGGCTGAAGTTCTCCCCGTTGTACCTGTCTGGCAATCTCCTGACAAGCCGCCACAATTTCCTGGCGGCCGCCGTAATTGGTGGCCACCGTAAACTGAATCCCCGAATTGTTCTGCGTCTGTTCCATCGCCGACTCAATCTCACGCTGGAGAGACGCCGGGAGAGTACTGAGATTGCCCACAAAGCGAATCCGGACATCCTTCTCCATCATCTCCTTCAACTGCTGACGTAGAACCCGCTCAAACAGCATCATCAGGAAATCCACTTCCTCTAGAGGTCGTCCCCAATTTTCCGTCGAAAACGCATAGGCCGTTAATGCGTCAATGCCCCAATCATCGCAACAGCGAACTAACGCCTTCAACGCATCAACCCCCCGTTGATGGCCCACCAAACGGGGAAGCCCTCGACGCTGCGCCCAGCGTCCATTGCCATCCATAATCGCAGCAACATGTCTCGGCAATCGAGCCGGATCGAGGTCAGTGGGTAACGGTCCTAAGAGCGTTGGCTTCGCACTCATGTTTTTTTCCTCAATCACCACCGCAAACCTAAGTTCATCAGCCGTGAACCAGATTGCCTTCCGGACGTTAACCCCTGCATTGTATATGCTCGCTTACTCGTTAAAACTATCGTTATTGTTTATCCTTGGGAGTCGAGGGGGTCACCCGGAAAAATCGGGAAATCGCCGATCCCCCTTTATGACTCAGTTGACGGGTTAGATTGCGCCAATTGGGGGCCACCACTTCCCCATCGCCTTTCGTCGAAAAGTAAGCCTCTAGGAGTTCTTTGAGCTTACTACTCGTCAGCGGACGATTGAGAGTTCCCCGTTCTGCCAGGGAAATCGACCCAGTTTCCTCGGAAACCACCACACAGACACAATTTTTCACCCGCTCCGTAATCCCCATGGCGGCCCGATGTCGAGTTCCCAATTGTCGAGAGGCTTTACGTTCTGACAACGGTAAGATGGCACCAGCCGAGATAATTCGTGAGGACCGAATCAACACCGCACCATCATGGAGAAGGGTACTCGTTTGAAAAATCGTTTGTAGCAGTTCCTTGGAGACCTCGGCATTCAGTTTAACACCTGGGACTGAAAAATCTCGTTCATCAATCGGTTGCCGGGTCTCCATAACAATAATTGCCCCCGTGCGGTTTTGGGACAGTTCTTTGACCGCATCCACCACCTCATCCACAATACTGTCAGATTTGGGCAAACTGTCGCGGGAGGACTGGAATAATCCCGATAAGTCCCCTCGCCCAAGTTGTTCGAGCAGTTGTCGGAACTCAGACTGTAGGGTAACGGCCATCGCCACCGCCGAGATAATGGCGATTTTATCCAGGACAAAATGCAGCAAACTCAGATTTAAGGCATTGCCGATCGCAGCGGCAACAATCAAGAACACTAACCCCTGGACCATCCAGAGGGTGCGCCGCTCACTGACAACCACCAAAATCGTATAGGTCAATAGAAAAACTAACCCGACGTCAAGGATGACCCAGGATTGTTGAACCAAGCGCCACAGCATGGGCTGAGTGCCGCTTGAATTTGCTAACCATTGCTGCCACAGAGATTCCATTGAACTCTGGATATTCCTCGTACTGCTCGCTACCCAAGTCGATCACCAACCCATCCCTGAGTGGGCGACTCAGGAATGGCATAACGGAGTGACGGCCCGTTACCAACCGCAAGACTCTGTCCTAGGAGCCTTGTTTGGGGGCTAAGCGTTCCGGTAAGCGATCTTGACGCAGCAGATCCTCGTAAGTTTCTCGCTGTAAAATCAGGTTCGCTTCTCCCTCACACACTAAGACCGCAGCGGGGCGGGGAAGCCGATTATAGTTGGACGACATACTGTAATTGTAGGCTCCAGTTCCCATGACGACGAGCGTATCCCCGGCTTCGGTTTTCGGGAGTTTGGCATCGGCAATGACCACATCTCCAGATTCGCAATGTTTCCCGGCAATGGTTACAGTTTCCGTCGCGGGGGCGTTCATGCGGTTAGCAATCACAGCACGATAGAGGGATTGATAGGTAATCGGCCGGGGATTGTCGGACATTCCACCATCGACGGTGATATACTCGCGCAATCCGGGAACTGTTTTACAAGAGCCGATGCTGTAGGCAGTTACGCAAGCCGTCCCAATCAGCGATCGCCCCGGTTCACAGAGGAGACGCGGTAAGGGTAGATTAGCTTCCGCACAGGCGCGGCTGAGGCGATCGCAGATGGTTTTCACCCAAGCCTCAATACTCGGGGGATCGTCCGCCTCGGTATAGCGAATCCCCAAACCCCCACCGACATTTAACTCGGTCACTGGTAGATTATACGCATGGGCCCGTTGCAGCCAAGATACCATGACCTCGGGTAAATCATGGTGAGGTTGTAACTCAAAAATTTGCGAGCCGATATGGGCATGGAGGCCAATGCAATTGAGACTCGGCTGCTCAGCAACGAATTGCAATACCTCATCGAGAGAGTCTGGGTCAAAGCCAAATTTACTGTCAATATGACCCGTTTGAATATACTCATGGGT
The DNA here is from genome assembly GCA_020386575.1 of Phormidium sp. PBR-2020. Classification (GTDB taxonomy): domain Bacteria; phylum Cyanobacteriota; class Cyanobacteriia; order Cyanobacteriales; family Geitlerinemataceae; genus Sodalinema. Next base: position 3,057,397 of record CP075902.1, read on the forward strand.
ATGGCATTCAATGCCGGGGGTGAAGCGCAACATCACGCGCACCGGATTGGGGCGATCGCTATTTAACTCCACCAACAGCCGTAAATCCTGCCAGTTATCGGCCACCACCGTAATTCCTGACTCAATCGCATAGTTGAGTTCTTGGGCCGATTTGTTATTGCCATGGAGATAGATGCGATCGGGGGCAACTCCCGCTCTCAGGGCAGTATACAACTCACCCCCGCTGACCACATCCGTCCCTAAGCCTTCACTGGCCACCAGGGCGCACACTGCCAAACAACTCCAGGCTTTTGAGGCAAACAGCACCAAAGCGTCCCCCTTATAATAGCGAGCAAAGGCATCGCGATACTGACGACAGGCGCTGCGTAGGGTGCTTTCATCGAGGATATAGAGGGGGGACCCAAAGCGACGCACCAAGGTCGGCACATCACAGCCCCCAATTTCCAAGGCATCGTTATCCCCCAGACGAGTGGTGAGGGGAACTAAACTTTGATTAGGAGAGGTTGAGGCGATCGCCGTTTCCAGGAAGGTACGACCAGATAGAGGGGTTTCAAGAGAAGGAGTCGAGACCATAGATAATGAGAGAAGCACAAATAATACGGTAACCCGGGCTAAGCCATAGGGAGATAATCGAGTCAAGCCTGCCCTCTCGATACGGGCAGCAGCTCGACCTATCCCTTCTTAGTGTACGATGAAGGGCTACCAATCCTGAATCCTTTGTGGCGTGACTTCTCTGGTTCTACACCCCCTCACCTCCCATCAGTTAGAGCCAATTCTCCAGCTCGATCAGCTCTGTTTTGGCGGATTATGGACCCAGGAGGGCTATCAGCGAGAACTCGATAGCCCCAATAGTATTCTCCTCGGAATCCAGGACCAGGATCTCCCAGAGCCTCTATTGGCCTTAGGCTGTCTTTGGGCCATCCTCGACGAAGCCCATCTCACTATTCTGGCCGTTCATCCAGACTATCGCCGTCGGGGACTTGGACAATTGATGCTCTGGGGCTTGCTCCATGCCGCCCGTCAGCGTCAACTCAGCCGCGCCACCCTCGAAGTGAATGCCAACAACCTGGCCGCGCGATCGCTCTATGAGCAATTTGGCTTTCGAGAAGCGGGTCGGCGACGACGGTACTACGGCAATGGGGATGATGCGTTAATTTTGTGGTTAAGTGGGCTACAAAATGGCAATTTCTTACAAAAATTAGAGGAATGGGATCAGCAAATTCAACATCGGATCGCCACCTGGGGCGGAAAAATCCTAAAACGTTGTTAAAATCCCTGAAAACTCCCCAGCAAAGAACCTCCTTGACAATTGCAAGAGCAAGTCTATAGCAAGACTTGAGTCAGGTTTGCTATGCTAATTCAAACACGACAACTAGCCTCTGTAGAACGAGTCCCCCGCCTTAACCACTGTTCGGTATCGGAAGTAAGCCATGTTTGAACGATTTACAGAAAAAGCCATTAAAGTCATCATGCTCGCCCAGGAGGAAGCCCGCCGCCTGGGGCACAACTTCGTGGGTACGGAGCAAATCCTCCTCGGATTAATCGGCGAGGGGACCGGCGTGGCCGCCAAGGTCCTCAAGTCGATGGGTGTGAATTTAAAAGATGCTCGCATTGAAGTTGAGAAAATTATTGGTCGTGGCTCCGGCTTCGTGGCCGTGGAGATTCCCTTCACCCCCCGAGCCAAGCGAGTCTTAGAACTGTCCCTAGAAGAAGCCCGCCAACTCGGTCACAATTACATCGGCACAGAACACCTGCTGTTGGGTCTCATCCGTGAAGGAGAAGGCGTCGCCGCTCGGGTTCTGGAGAATCTTGGCGTGGATCTCTCGAAGGTTCGCACTCAAGTGATTCGAATGTTGGGTGAAACCGCCGAAGTCGCCGCTGGCTCAAGTGGTGGCCGTACCAAAACCCCAACCCTGGATGAGTTTGGCTCCAATCTCACTCAGCTGGCTGGGGAAGGAAAACTTGACCCTGTGGTGGGTCGTCAGAAGGAAATTGAGCGGGTGATTCAGATTCTGGGTCGCCGCACCAAAAATAACCCCGTGCTGATTGGGGAACCGGGAGTCGGGAAAACGGCGATCGCCGAAGGTCTGGCCCAACGCATCTGCACCAACGATATCCCCGATATCTTGGAAGAAAAGCGCGTCGTCACCCTCGATATCGGCTTACTCGTCGCCGGAACCAAGTACCGGGGTGAGTTTGAGGAACGGCTCAAGAAAATCATGGACGAGATTCGCCAAGCCTCGAACGTGATTCTCGTGATTGACGAGGTTCATACCCTGATTGGCGCTGGGGCCGCTGAAGGGGCCATTGACGCCGCCAACATCCTTAAACCCGCTCTAGCGCGCGGTGAGCTGCAATGTATCGGCGCCACGACCCTAGATGAGTATCGCAAGCATATTGAGCGCGATGCCGCCCTCGAACGCCGCTTCCAACCGGTCATGGTGGGTGAACCGACGGTGGATGAAACCATCGAGATTCTCTACGGCTTGCGGGAACGCTATGAACAGCACCACAAGCTAAAAATCGCTGATGAGGCCCTCGAAGCAGCGGCTAAACTCTCCGATCGCTATATCAGCGATCGCTATCTTCCCGACAAAGCCATTGACCTCATCGATGAGGCTGGCTCTCGGGTCCGATTACTGGAGTCTCAGCTTCCCCCCGCTGCCAAGGAACTCGATAAGGAGTTACGCCAGGTTCTCAAAGACAAAGACGACGCGGTTCGCTCTCAGGACTTTGACAAAGCCGGTGGCCTGCGCGATCGCGAAATGGAAATCAAGGCGGAAATTAAGGCCATCGCCCAAAGCCGGAAAAACGAAACCGCCAATAACAACGAGGATTCTCCCACCGTCGGCGAAGAGGACATCGCCCATATCGTCGCCAGTTGGACGGGGGTTCCGGTCAACAAACTCACCGAATCCGAGTCCGAGAAGCTGCTGCACATGGAAGGAACCTTGCACCAGCGTCTCATCGGTCAAGACGAAGCCGTCCGCGCCGTCTCCCGCGCCATCCGCCGCGCTCGGGTGGGACTGAAAAACCCCAACCGTCCCATCGCCAGTTTCATCTTCTCGGGACCGACTGGGGTCGGGAAAACCGAGTTAACCAAAGCCCTGGCCTCCTACTTCTTTGGCTCAGAAGAAGCCATGATTCGGCTGGATATGTCCGAATACATGGAACGTCACACGGTCTCGAAACTCATTGGTTCGCCTCCAGGCTATGTGGGCTACAACGAAGGGGGACAACTGACGGAAGCCGTGCGCCGTCGTCCTTACACCGTGATTCTCTTCGATGAGATTGAGAAGGCTCACCCTGATGTCTTCAATATGCTGCTGCAAATCCTCGAAGATGGTCGCCTCACGGACGCCAAAGGTCGCACGGTAGACTTCAAGAACACCTTGATTATCCTGACCTCTAACATTGGCTCGAAGGTAATCGAGAAAGGTGGCGGTAGTCTCGGCTTCGAGTTCGACGACGACAAGACGGAAGCGCAATACAACCGCATCCGCAACCTCGTCAACGAAGAACTCAAGCAGTACTTCCGTCCCGAGTTCCTCAACCGTCTCGACGAAATCATCGTCTTCCGTCAACTCACCAAAGAGGAAGTCAAGGAAATCAGCGATATTCTTCTCAAAGAAGTCTTTGCCCGTCTGCTTGAACAAGGCATTGATCTCAAGGTGACGGAGAAATTCAAAGATCGTCTCGTGGAAGAAGGCTACAACCCCAGCTACGGGGCACGTCCCTTACGTCGGGCCATCATGCGTCTCCTCGAAGACAGTCTCGCCGAAGAAATCCTCTCCGGACGGATTCAAGACGGCGACGGTGCTTTAGTGGATGTGGATGATGAGGGTAAAGTGGTCATCAAAAGTCAAGAACCCCAAGAACCCCAAGAAGACCTCTTAGTCTCCGCTGACTAGATAGCTTCGGTCTAGATCACACTTCCGGTACTTTGTCAACCCCTGGTTAATTCAGCCAGGGGTTTTGTCGCAAAGTTTCATCACTATATGATAGGTAAAGTCTAAGAGGGACAATCTGGGTTATACTGGAAGAGGACGACCCCAAGGGCAGAGCCTAAAGAGCAGGGCGCGCCACTTGCGTTACGCCCGGGCAACCACAGCTCGGCTATCCCGAAGGGATTGCCCCTACGTCTTTCCCCTCCCAGGAGGGGCAGGGGTGAGTCCTCCCTCTTGCCTGCTGCCTACTGCCTACTGCCTACTGCCTAGGGTAACCACGGTTCGGCTATCGCTCACCGACCACAAGGGTACGCCCCTACGTCTTTTCTCTTGCCTCTTGCCTCTTGCCTCTTGCCTCTTGCCTCTTGCCTCTTGCCTCTTGCCTCTTGCCTCTTGCCTCTTGCCTCTTGCCTCTTGCCTCTTGCCTCTTGCCTCTTGCCTCTTGCCTCTTGCCTTTAAAACCATGACATCCACTCCATCCACCAACCCCACCGATCGCCTCCAGTCCATTGATCCCAGCAGCCTCAAATTGCAGTTGGATGCTGGCGAAATCCTGCTCATTGACGTGCGGGAACCCTCAGAACACGCTGGGGAAAAGATTGCCGGTTCGCAACTGATGCCCCTGTCTCGTTTTAATCCCCAGGACATCCCGAGCGATCGCCCCTTTGTCCTCCATTGTCAAACGGGGACTCGCTCCGCCCAAGCGGCACAAAAACTCTTCGCCGCTGGGGTTGAACAAGTGAGCCACCTTGATGGCGGCTTGAATGCCTGGAAACAAGCGGGCCATCCCACCATTGTTAACAAAAATGCACCCATCAGCATCATGCGCCAGGTGCAAATCGTGGCCGGTTCCTTGGTTCTCATTGGAACCATCCTGGGGCGTTTTTTTCCGGGATTCCTATTCTTGAGCGGCTTTGTGGGTGCTGGCTTGCTCTTTGCCGGAATTTCCAACACCTGCATGATGGCTCGCTTACTGGCCAAACTTCCCTATAATCAACAGTTCTGAGGGTTGCGGTTCTGAGAATCCGTCTGGGACAGCCAACGGAAGACTCTCATCCCCAAGCGATCGCTAAACCCCACGACAAATGACAGCAGTAACATTGCCTCATCGGTTATTTGTCGTGGGGTGTCTGGCTGTAAAGGGATCAACAGAGACAACAGCGCCTGCAAGATAAAATAACTGGCTCCCGCCAAGACAACCCCTTGAATTGGGCGTAACAGCATCCATTGGCTCATCTCCCGTAGACGGCGAAAGGGATGGTAGAGAAAGCGAGTGACAACGGCGCTGAGGCTGCCGAATAACCCCCAGACAAATACTGGCCAAGGGAGACCAATCAGGGGCAGTTTCTGCTCACTCACCCCCTCCACCACAAAGCCATGACCCCAAAAGATCACAAATAAGACCACCAGAGCCACCACTCCCAAACTATAGAGCATCGAGAAGGTGATGACAGCGGCGGGGACTGTGCGATCGCGCCACAGCAGTCGCTCAATCACCCGCTGACGGCGTTCAAGATCCAGTAGCCTCCCCAGGAGGGATTGAGCCTCAAGACCAAACACGTCCAACTCATCCTGATGGAGGCTCGACGGGAGTTGTTCCATGACGTTGGCCATGGCCCCTCGTTGCATTTGGGCCTCTTGGCGTAACTGGCGATCGCCCATTTGCTCAATCAGAGACGATAAGTCCCGGCGATCGCTCAACGTCGGCGGAACCCAATGCCAAAATAGATGTTCTAAACGCTCCCGTTTCAGGGCGATCGCCCGCTCTAAGTCCTGTGTATCTAACTCCTGTTGCGGTTTCCCTGGAGGGGATTGGACATCTTGGCCTGGGAGATCCGTTACCTCGGCAGCACTCGACGCGGACTTGAGTTTCTGAGGGGTCTTCAGTTTTCCCTCCAACAGCCTCGGTTCCCGTAACGCCGCTAGATCAGCCAAGGCCTCCTCTAACGGACTCAACAGCATCGCCTGTTCCTGTAACCGCTGCTTGAGGGAGTCGAGGGGAGATGACCCTGGCGACTCAGGTGGAGTAATTTGGCTGTCATCAACGTCAGGATTCTCGGTCGATTGAGTCTCCCAGAGTTGAGAATCGAGGGAATTAGACATCATCAAGAATCCAGTTGAATCGACTTCGCGATCGCGACGAGGGGAAAACTGGTGGGGTAGCGAGCCTCATGTTTAACCCATTCCATTTCCGACTTAGGAATCGTCATTCCCATTTTTTGGGCAATACTCTGAACAATCCCCGCTCGATCCACCACTCCCGCCACCGCATCGGCGGGGGTGAGAACGGTTAACTCCCGTATTTGCGAGTGTTCCAAGAGTAAAATCGCATCCAAAACCGTCGCCGACTCAGGCAGCGTCACCAGTTCCGCAATGGGATGGGCGAGGGTTTCCAAGGCTTGATCATCCCACTGCGATCGCTCAACGGTGCGGATATCTTCAGGACGAATCGCCCCCCGATAGCGGCCCTGGGAGGCGGCAAAATAGGGGTGATGCTGAGCATGACCCTCATAGACCTCCGAGAGGAGATAGCGATCGGCAAACTCACGAATCGTCATCTGACCATCCACCACCCGGAACTGTCGCGTCATAGCGTCTGTGACTGGGGTGGTGACTAACAGTTCTTGTAACGTTGTCACCCGACCGTAGTTGTTGGCATTTTGTAGAATAAACCAACCAATCAGAGCCATCCAGAAGCCCCCAGTGAAGCCAGGAACCAGCAGGGCCACAAATAGACCGAAGGCGATCGCCCCCGTTCCCAGAAAGACCCCCGCTTTGGCGGCCCAACGGACGGCTTTAAAGCGATCACCCGTGGCTTTCCAAATCGCCGCTTTCAGAACCTGTCCCCCATCGAGGGGTAAACCCGGAATCAGATTAAACAGACATAAGACTAAATTAATACTGGCTAAATTCCCCAGTAATACTCCCGCTGGCGTTGAGGACTCCGGTAACACCGAAACCAAGAGCGACAGCAGCACAAACAGGGCCAAACTGACCGCCGGCCCGGCGATCGCCACCTGAAAGGCTTGTCCTGGGGTTTTCGACTCCCGGTCAATCGCCGCCACCCCACCAAAGAGGAACAGGGTAATGGAGTTGACCTTAATTCCCTGGGTTTGGGCGGTTAGACTATGGCCGAGTTCATGGAGAACCACCGAGACAAACAGCAAGACCGAACTCACAAACCCCGCCACAAAGGGAATCGCCCCGCCCCAATTATAAGCATCCTGCCAGGCCGCACCCTTGGCGAAGGTAAACAAGGCCAAAATCACAAACCAAGATGAATGGATATATAGGGGGATCCCAAATAACGACCCGATTCGCGCACCTGATTGCATGGCACTATCCTTTTAACCTGTTAGAGACGGTGTTGGCGGGTGAGGGAGTTGGCTGCGCCTCAGGCACGTCACTCCTCCCGTTCCACACTTCCATTGTAGCGGTTGCTTCCCGCCAACTCACGGGCTTGGGAGCCGTTTCGCGATGAAGATTGCCGGTTTCTCAGGATTACACTTGCGAATGAGAGACCCCCTAGAATAAGCCTCGATAGCGAATAAACAGCAAAATGGCAGCCCAAGACCCTAACGCCACTTTGAAGGCGACGAGGATATTCATCATAGGAATCATCCCACCACTTAAGAGACTGCCAAATTCCCCTTCAGGGAGGGCAAATCCCAGTAAGGTTAACCCCGCCAGGATAATAAATATCAACACCGAGAGTTTTTCCGCTAGGGCCGCTCGCCAACGTTTATAAATCCCTTCCATCCATTCGGCGTTGGAGGTAATCGCCACCAGGCCAATGGCTGTTCCTCCGGCCACTCCTGCGGCAAAGCCTCCGCCGGGACTGAGATGGCCGCGAATCGCTAACTCGATACTGACTAGGGCCGAGATTAGGGCCCCCAGTCGGGCCAAGATAATCGAGGGGCGATCGCTAAACTGAAACACCTGACTTAGAGGTTTTTCGTTGGCCATGAGAAATTTGCAGCCCATAATGGAGATGGTAAACACCACCACCTCAAAAATCGTGTCATAAAGACGATTCCTGAAGATAATTCCGGTGACGGCGTTAGGAACCCCACTATCATTGACAATCACGTCAATAATCGACGGTTCGGGCCAATCGGGGACGGGGTTGGGAAAGAGGAGAAATTGCAAAAAAATGGCCGCCACGGCCGCTAAGTAAAGCCACTTCATCGGGATGACCCTCCATAGGTGAGGGGTTCCGGGGTAATTGAGGTCTCGGGAGTCGCGGTGAACAGATGATTGTCGGTTAGGGTCAGATCCGTTTGCATCAACTCATAGATGCGTTGAATGCGGCTGGTCATCCTGAACGGTTTGTCCGCTTCATTGGCTTGAGGGACTGTTTGGGCGATCGCATGAACCTCTTGATTCGCCAGTCCCTGACGCAGGGCCTCAACGTCGCTATAGGTCACTAACTCCAGTCGCAGATGATAGCGATCGAGTAGAGGACGTAACTCTTGCCAGAGTTGTCCCCACAGGCGATCGCAGCTTGACCCCTGCAACTCCGAGGCTTGAACTCCCAACCGCAACACCAGAGACGATCGCACGGCCACGGCGTAGAGGGTAATGGCCAACATCGTCCCCACCAACGCTTCTGTCAGGGCCACATCCGCTGCCCCCAACACCGCATAGACTAGGGCTGCGATCGCCCCCATAATTCCCCGAATCACGAGGGCATGATAGGGGTTTTGCGATCGCACCAACATCAACGCTGTGACGGGTAATAACAGGATAATCCCCTGAATATAAATATCACTCATGATCTAAACGATTTTGCGAACAATAGGCGAGGACATAGCCCAAAATCGTATTCCAAATGGCTAACGACAGCAGGGCTAACAGCAACAGAGGCCATTCGTTGGGAATCTTTAACAACAATCCCAACAGAATACTCATGGAACCCAACGTATCCGAGACTGAGAGACCATGGAGCTTAAACAAAACTGACCGGTTCCCTAACAAGGGAAATGTGCCCCAAAACCAAAGAACCAGACCAAACCCCATAAAAAAGAGACTGAGATTTTCAACCATAAAACCCCCGATTTGAGACATCATTGAGTCGTTTGATGACATTAGCCAACAACATGAGGGCGGCATTGCCCACGCTGAGGATAATCACCCCAACCAAGCCAATCATCCAGTCATCCCGCAGCACTGCCACCACTAAAATAATCATTGAAGTTTTAGTTTCAATACTCGCAAAAGCAAGAATTTTTTGCCAAACATTGTCATCTTGCCAGGCTTCGTAAATAGGAAGCAACAAACAGACTAACATCCCAATTAAAATTCCCGACATCTCTCTTACCTCCGGTTAATTCGATGCACTTCATACCAGCCCTCTTCGTGATATTTAACGACCACTGTTTTGGGGGTAAATGTAATTAAGAAGATATCCAAAAAAATCAAACCTGGAGTTCGTTGCGGCTTCACCCGTTCCAGGGTGATTTCTTCCTGATGATGGGGAGAAAGCATGATTTCAATCGCCTCCCAGTAGGCTTGAGGAATGGCGACCACAATTTCCCAAAAGACTCGCACCCAATCTTGTAAGCGACTGGGGGTTTTGTGAAGACCCGGAAGTAAAAAGGCGATGGCAATGCCGAGGATGATGTTCAAAACACTGAAATCTGCCGTCAGCAAAAACCAGATAACCAGCCGCAAACTCAGGTTGAGGTAGCCAATCATAATACAATCCCCCAAAATAGAACAATTAAGACTAACGTCATCACGCCGAGGAGATTTTCCAGGGTTTCTCCAACTCGGGGAATCTGCCACTGCATGTTGCGGAAAAAGACCCAGTACGCTCCCCAGCCGACCAGAATAATCGCAATGGCTTTGAGGAGATTAAAGGCACTGTAGGCGGGCAAATATAAGATATTAGCCACCAGAAGTCCGAAGATTAACAACCCAATGACTAGCAGTAAATTCCTAGATAAAGGGGTGGAGGATTGGCGACGATGAGGTAAAAACACAAACTTGGCGTACAGAATTGCGGTCCCAATCGCCGCCACCGTCATCAGTATGTTGGGAACCAGAGGTAACTGGTCTAGGGTCAACTTTTTAGCCCCGAATCCCACCCATAAGGGGCAGCCGGAAATGGAAAGGGAGCCAATAAATAGGGGAATCCACAAGAGACTCGCCATGGGTTTTTGCTGGAGTTCATTTAAATCACGACTGGGTAAGGCTCCCACCACAAAAAACAGCAAGGCTTTGACCAAGCCGTGAGCCAAGGCATAAATTCCTCCCACCGCTGGGGCGACCATAATCCAGCCCAACTGAGAAATTGTTGAGGAGGCTAAAACTCGTTTGGTGTCTCGCTCAAACAGTCCATAGAACACCCCAAAAAAGGCGGTCGCAATGCCAAATATTTGCACTGTAGGCTGAATTTCCTCTAGGAGTAAGGCACAACGAATTAGGGGAAATACGCCGGCTTTTTCCACAATCCCTGATAGCAGCACCGAGACCGAAGTATCGGATTCGGCATTGGTGATGGGAGACCACAAGCCTGATACAAAAATTCCCCCTTTGCTTAAGAGTCCCAAAATAATTAGGGCGATCGCCTCCGGGGGAGAGTTCATTAAACCGTCAAAGTGGAAGGAGTGATTAGCCTGATAGACTAAAATCGCCCCCACCAAGTAAAACAACATCGCCGTATTACTGATGAATAGATAGCGTAAGCCAATCCAAATCAGACGGTCGGTGAGGGGATAGGCAATTAGCAGGAATACGGTAATGCTAATGACTTCCAGGTTGACGTAAAGACTGATAAAATCAGCCGAAATAAAGGCTGCATTTAAGCTTCCCTGTAAAATGGTGACTTGAGTATAAAAAAAAGCAGATTTTTGCTGTTGCCAACTGTAAATTAAGACCGACAAGGTCACCAGGGCATTGGTGAGAATAAAATAGCCACTCAGGGAGTCAATTTGTAAGCTAATTCCAAAATTATCTAAAAGCTGAAGGTCTCGAACCTCCGGGTTGCGGAGAATCTGCACCCCATAGCCGAGGGAAATCACCGTAATCCCCAGGGCAAGATAACGGGCTAGGGGAGGCAAAAGGTAGATGACTAGGCCAATGAGTAACGGTAAGGTAATCCCGGCAATGGTTAAAGGAATCATGGTGTGTTATTGCCTTCAATCTTGTGGCTTTCTAAGGTCGGGTTGTTGTGAGCCAATTTCATGGCACCCACAAGCATTAGGGCCTGGATGGAAAAGCCAATAACGATCGCCGTTAAGATGACGGCTTGAGGAACAGGATCGGCATAGATGAGGGTTTCCTCAGGTCGTTGGATGGGGGTGGCTAACCCTTTACGGGCCGCAATCAGAACATAGTAGGAAATGACCCCGGTACTCATGACATCCATGGAGATGATCTTCATCAATAGGTTCTCTTTGAACATCATGCCGACGAATCCTAGGAGGATGGTGGCGAGGAGGCTGGCTTCTAACACAGATGCTGCAAGTCGTGAACGGTTGACAGATAATTTAGAGTGTTATCATTAACCTAGCACGATTTTTTAGTGTTGTCACGACCAGGCACTATAATTTTTTGTTGTGCTAGGGTCAGATATGACTTATAGTGCGAGACTACCCACGTCGTGTTGATGTAGTACCCAGAACTCAACGATGCTAGGACCCACCCCCCCTGAGATGGCACTGAGGAGCACTCCAGCCAAGGAGTCAGTGCTAGAACTATTCGGACGACAGGCACAATTTCAAGAGATTACTCAGACGTTAGCCAATGGCAAGGATTTATTGATTGCCGGGGTTCCGGGGAGTGGTCGACGGACGTTGGTTCGCCGGGCGGCCGTGGAAGTAGGGGCGAAGGTGATTGAGGTCGATTGTATTCGGGCGACAGATGGACGGCGATTTGTGCAACTGCTTTGTGAGGGAATTTCCCAGGGGGTGCAAAGCCAAGAGGCCACTGCTTTTCTTCGGGATTGGACGGGCCGTGAGGGACAACTCTGGTTTGAGTTTAGCGAAACATCCCCGCGCAAACTCTCCCTACAACGAGATCCGGCTCTGACTCAAGAGCATCTTTGGCAAGCCTATCAGCAGTTACTGCAATTCCCGCAACAGTTGGCCATCGCTATGGAACGGCAGGTCATCCTTATTTTTCATGGGTTTCCCCATATTCGAGCTTGGGACCGTACGGCTCACTGGGAAACCTGTTTACAAGAGGCGATCGCCCGCCATACGACGGCCAACTATGTTTTAGTGACCACTCTGGCCGAAAGCCGCAATCTTCATGATGAACCCGGTGGCTTGACGACGGTTTGTTTAACGCCCTTGGCCGATGATGTGGTAGCGGCTTGGGCCCAATTGGTCTTACATCAGGTGGGGTTGAGTTTTGAGCCGCGATCGTCGGCGTTAGAGTTATTTCTCAATGCGGTTCAGGGTCATATTGGCGATGCGTCGATGTTAGTGCGTCGGTTACGTCAACGACGCTGGCATCAGGGTCGCTTGAATGAGGCGGCGATTCAAGACACCCTAGAAGACCTTTTGGAGGATTTGAGTAATATTTTTGAATCTATTTTAGTGTTATTACCGGCATCTCAACTGCAACTGTTAGAATCTCTGGCGTTAGACCCGACGGATAAACCCCAAAGCCGCGATTATATTCAAAAGCATCATTTATCCCGAGGCGGCTCCTTACAGGGGGCGATCGCCGGCTTGCAACATAAGGGCCTTATCTATGGCTCGGATCTCGGCTATCGTCTGGCGTTACCCTTATTTGCTCTGTGGATTCGCCAACGCCTAGGTTAAGCCTCCCCTTGACACAGTGGCGAGCTGCTCGCTAGTCGGGGCGTAACCGAGCTACGCCCCCCTGACTCTCCTCCCTTAGAACGCTCCGGCTGAACTCAGCCCGAGAATCATACCGGCTCCGAGGATGTGGCCGAAGCTGGCGGTGGCGAGGAGTTCTGACCAACCAAAGCCTTCAAATAAGCCGGGGACGGAGATGGGTAAGGCTGGACCGACACCCCGTTTTTGAATGGCATAGCGACCAATGGCGATCGCAAATAGGTTACAGAAGACCATAATAATGGCCACCTGAAATGACCAGGGGGAGGTGAGTCCTGAGGCCGCTAGGGTTAAGGCGCTATTGGTAAAGATCATTGTTGTAAATTGAAGATAAGTTAAAGATGTCGATGGGGCCAGATTATAGGCACAAATGCCTGGAGATGTTGCTAAACGTTGAAATTTTTAACACATTTGCGTTCATAACCTCAATTTTAGAGACGTTTTATTGACAAAAAAAATAAAATATGGTAGGGGTCTTTAGGATGCGATCGCCCAATTGAAGCCATTAATTTCGAGCTGTTGGAGGAACCGGGAAGGATGCGAATTAAAATTTGTGGCATTACCCAAGCCTCCCAAGGACGGGCCATCGTCCAAGCCGGGGCAACGGCGTTGGGCTTTATTTGTGTGCAAGCCTCCCCTCGATATATCACTCCGGCGGCGATCTCCGAACTTTGTCTGAGTTTACCCAAGTGCGATCGCATTGGAGTGGTGGCCAACGCCTCCTTAGAGGAGATTGTTGCTTTAGTTAGCCAAGCCCCCCTGACAGGGATTCAACTCCACGGCGACGAATCCCCCGAATTCTGTCGGGCCTTGCATGAGAGGCTCCCAGAACAGGAACTGATTAAAGCCTTACGCATTCGCCAAACCTCAGACTTAAACCAGGGCGATCGCTATCAGACGGTCGTCGATAGCCTTTTGCTCGATGCCTACCATCCCCAACAACTCGGCGGAACCGGAAAAACTCTGGACTGGCGGGCCCTACAATCCTTTCAGCCGCCAATTCCCTGGTTTCTGGCCGGAGGACTCACCCCAGATAACATCACCGAAGCCCTGACTAAGCTACATCCTCAGGGAATTGACCTCTCTAGTGGCGTAGAGCGATCGCCCGGTGACAAAGATCTAGACAAAGTTAACGCCTTATTTCAGCATCTAGCCCCCTTAACCTGACGCACGCTCAGGTTTCCTGTCCCTTAGTGATCCATATCACTCCGAACCGCCCTTAAATTTCCTGATTTTAGGGCGTTTCCTCATCAGAACTTTAAAAAAGTCGCCTCAATGATGAAGATTAAGCAAACTTGAAGGGGAACATCTACCCAGACTCGGGCAGTCTGACTATATTGGGGACATAAGGGCTGACCTGTTAACGTAACGAAGAGTGCCAACCGTGACTACGACACTGACTTCGCAATTTGCTGCCTTCAATCCGTATCAACCTGATACCGCAGCAGTATATTCCGAACCGATCCATGCCTCGGCCAGTAGCCGAGCCAAACGCTTCATTGATATCCTCGGCGCGATCGTCGGGTTGGGTATCACCGCCATGATCGCCATTCCCGTGGCCATTGCCAGTTGCATCTCCGACCCTGGGGGCATCTTTTATAGCCAAGTTCGTTGCGGTTATAAAGGTAAACCCTTCCGGATCTGGAAGTTCCGCTCCATGGTTCGCGATGCAGACCAGAAGAAACACTTAGTTCAAAATCAAGCCAGCGGCTTCATTTTCAAGAACGAAAATGACCCCCGAATCACTCGGATTGGTCGTTTCCTACGCCGCACCAGTCTCGACGAACTGCCTCAGTTCTGGAACGTTCTTAAAGGTGACATGAGCTTGGTGGGAACTCGTCCCCCAACCCCGGACGAAGTAGCTCGCTATAACCCCCACCACTGGCGCCGCCTCGATGTTAAACCCGGACTCACGGGAGAATGGCAAGTCAACGGACGCTCAACGGTGAAAAACTTTGAAGACATCGTTGACATGGATATCCAGTACCAAGATAAATGGTCTGTGACCTACGATATACAACTGATCCTCAAAACGATTCTAGTTGTCCTCAAAGGAAGTGGCGCGTGTTAAGGTTGACCGAAATAGAATGATTGATGGTGCACTATCTGAATAATCAGGGGTTTGCAAAGTTGTTAAACCCCTTCATAGCGAAACCTGCCTCCAGGCAGGTTTTCGTGATTAATAGCGATCGCCCCATCATCACCCCAGGGTTAAGGGGAGCGTCGGATTGAGCCGTTGGGACTACTGAAACAAAAAACCAGCCAGGAAGACGGGCAACACTAACAAAGCAGCGACGATCGCAAATAAGGTCACCGGGTCCACATCAACCACCGTCACCTTAGGCTCAGAGGCGGCTGATGAATCACGGGAGGTGCGATCGCCATTGGAAGGGGAATCAGTCATCGTAAACATCCTCAGTTGAGGGTCATCTCCAGCCTAACCCACCGACCGAGCCAATGGCGAATCGGCACGCCTCTCGGACGGCTTAGGCCGAGGCCTCCTGAGCGATCGCCTGAATATCGGGGATCGTAAATAAAGCATCAAACGCCAGACCCCGCTCCTGATAGAACTGGCCTCCCCCCTGTTGGCGGTCCACCAGAGACACCACCCGCTCGACGGTATAGCCAGCATCCCGTAAGCGAGTCACCGCCTTCATCGCCGATTGTCCCGTGGTCACCACATCTTCCAAGACCACCACCTTCGCGCCTTTCTCTAAGCTCGGCCCTTCAATATAGGCTCGGGTTCCATGGCCCTTGGCCTCCTTACGCACAATTAGCCCCGGTAGCGGCCGTTGCTCATAGGCCGAAACCACCGTCACCGCCGCCACAATGGGATCTGCCCCTAAGGTGAGGCCCGCCACCGCCGCCGTGTCTTCCGGGAGGCGCGATCGCATCAAGCGGCCCACACATAGGGCCCCTTCCGGGTCGAGGGTGACTAATTTACCGTTGATATAGTAAGAACTGCGTTGGCCCGAAGACAGAACGAAGTCCCCTTCCCGGTAGGCCAAGCGAGCTAGAAGGGTTAAAAGATGCTGTTGCACCGTGGCAAGATCACAGCTTGCCAGCATAGTCGTTACAGAAGAGGTCATAGTGGCGAATCGTCTGGAAACAGGGTAAATAGGTTAGGAACGGGAGAAATTGCTAGGACTCTGGCCGGCTTGTCGCAACGCCGCCAATTCAATGGCCCGGGGCAGAATCTCATGTTCTTGGACTTGAATCCGTTGGTGCAAGCTCTCTGGGGTATCGTCGGGCAAGATAGGAACCGCTGCTTGGATGAGAATTGGTCCACTATCGACCTTTAAGCGAACGATATGAACCGTACAGCCTGTGATTTTCACCCCAGCCTCCAACGCCTGTTCAATGGCGTGTAGGCCCGGAAAACTGGGCAAGAGACTGGGGTGGATATTAAGCATCTGATCGCCAAAATGGTCAATCAAGACCTGGGTCACACGACGCATCCAGCCCGCCATAATCACCCATTCCACCCCCGATTGGCGTAGGGTTTGGGCGATATCGAAGTCAAAGGCTTCTCGACTGTGATAGTTGCGGTGATTGAGTAAAACCGCCGGAATCCCCCAACGCTGAGCGCGGGCAGCCACCGCCGCTCCGGGATTATTGTAAATCAGCACCGGGATTTCAGCCCGAAGTTTGCCATCGGCGATCGCCTGAACTAAAGCCTCAAAGTTGGTGCCACTCCCGGAGGCGAGAACCCCTAACTTCAAAGGCACAGAGCGTCGATCCGCCTCCGCAGGACGGTCGGGGGAAATAATAAACGGAGCGGATGGTTGCGAGGACTGTTGCACGTCTAAATCGAGTTACCCTAGAGAAACAACAACGGACATTTGGCGTTGCCCCTACGTCATGCTGCAACTACCATGCTGGAACTACATTGTCACAGTCAGTATTCTGACGGAACCCTGACCCCAACGCAACTGGTTGAGAAGGCCGTGGCGGTTGGGGTGAAAGCGTTGGCCTTAACAGACCACGATACGATGTCGGGTTGTCAGGAGGCGGCCGAGGCGGCCCAAGCCTATCATCTGACTCTGGTTCCTGGGGTGGAGTTGAGTACCGTTCACCGGGGACGCTCCCTGCATATTCTGGGCTTTTATCCCGACGGCGATCGCCTCAATGGACCCCTACAAGCTCGCCGGGAGGGACGCAAGCAGCGAGCTGAAGCGATGATGCAGCGATTGCAGCAGTTGGGATATCCCATTCAACTCCCGGAGTTCCCCCCAGGGGTGGCCCCGAGTCGCCCTCATCTGGCTCGGGCCCTGTTAGCGGCCGGCCAGGTTCAATCTTGGGAGGAAGCCTTTGATCGCTTTCTCGGAGAGGGCCGCCCCGCCTATGTTGACTATCCTCAATTGACCACTGAAGACGGGATTACCCTGCTACGCTCCTGTGGTGGAGTTCCCGTCTGGGCCCATCCCTATCTCTTTGCTGGGGGGTCGGTGGACGAGGTACTGCCGGAACTTTTGGACATGGGGTTGATGGGGCTGGAGGTCTATCATCCCTATCATCGGCGATCGCAACAAGAGCATCTGCAACAGCTTAGCCAGAGATATAATCTGGTCATCACCGGTGGCACGGACTATCACGGCCCCAACCGGGGACGAACCGCCAAAGAGTTAAACAGTTTTGCCCTGCCCCTAAGTCTTCTCGAACCCCTGGCTCGGCTAGCCGAGCAACTTCGCTCACCCTAGAGCGGTCAAGACCCGGGCTGAGACGTCCTGGGACTGATGAATTAAACATGAACGGGTGCGGTAGGACTCGAACCTACGACTCGCTGCTTAGAAGGCAGCTACTCTATCCACCTGAGTTACGCACCCAGTTTTTGGGGCCTTCAAACCTTGGCAAATCTATCCTCCCAGCCTATCACACCCGACTGAAGATCGAAAAGTGTTAGACCCGAAAAACAGTTAACCCTGGCCTTGGCGTAGGTTGAACGCGGATTACAGGGTAAACTAAAATCTAAACCATCCGACAGTAGTTGAGATAGAGTTGAAGTCAAACGGTAGCTTTGATGTCCCGGCAATCCGCTTGAGGACGGAGATCTGCCCACTAGAACCATCGTTGATATGATGGTTTGCGGTATCGCGACTCTGACAACACCGCGCCTGTCGTGTCCCACACCATCCATCGACCCCGATCGGAGTCAATTGGCAGTGTCATGTTTATTTTAAAAAGGCAGGATGTTGAAATTACCAGTGTCCAGCACCCAAAATCCGGTCAACCTGTTCCGGTTCTTAACTATCAAGGGCAAACCTTTCGCTTGATTAGCGTCTTCAATGCCAACCAAGCTGAAGAAGCACGCTCGTTTTGGCGGGATTTAACCGACAATCGCGGCAAGGCCTGTGTTCTCCTCGAAGAACCCGATCGCTATAGTGTTTGGGGGAAAGTTCGCTTAGAACAACTGAGTGGGGATGCCGGCGGGGAGGATGTATCTGTTGCCGCATCGACGGCCTTCACCCAAGCCTCGTTGCTGCTGTTGCAAGCCGTCTACTTCGATGTCGAAGATCTCCTAGGAACTCGGCAGGCCGGTGCCTTCGAAAAAGAAATCGCCAAGGTCTTCCAACAGTGGAATTTCCCCCAGGCGATCGCCCCCAACGAAGTCGAAGACCTATTGCAGAACGATCCCTTGGATGGTGGCAAGGTTCCCCCTTGGCAGGAACATCACCTAAATACCCTGCTTCAAGAACTGTATCGTATTGGCAAAGACTATTTCGGCAATCCTAACTTTGCCGGCCGAGCCATTGAGGCCCTAGAAGATTTGCCCGATGGCGATCGCACTCAGTTCATGAATTGGATGAACCAGTCTCCCCTCGGAAAACTTTGGGCCACCGCCTGAAGCCCCAGTGATAAATTCCACTGATAACTCCCAGTGATAAGCCCCAGTGATACCGTGGTCAGGGGTATTGAGTCATTCCGCCCGAGATCACTGCCAGCACGCTATTAGCCTCTGAATGTTTTATGAGTAGCACCTCTGAAAAAAACAATAAGGATGGGTTGACATCTTGGTTCTCAACCCCCAACTTAGTTTTACTCTCCGTCATGTGGGGTGTCCTAGCCCTGCTATTTTTCTTGCTGTTCAGTGTCACCATTCCCGGTGAGGGCCGCCCCTTTTGGTATGGAATCGGCACGTTATTATCGGAACAGGTGGCGTTTGCCTTTGCCGGGGCCCTGTGTTTACGCAATGGCCTCAGTAGCAAAATTGCCAGTGGCCGTAATGTCTGGCTCGGTCTAGGCTTCGGGATGATTTCCTTCTTTATCGGCAATCTCTTTTTTAGCTGGTGGGAACTCTACTGGGAACTCGATCCGGCAGTGTCCCCTGGGGATTTGTTCTATGTGGCGAGTTATTTGTGTTTGACCGTTGGCATGATTTTGGCGGTGCGATCGCGTCGTCTCAATTTAGAATTGTGGCAATGGGGGGTGATTCTGGCGATCGCCACGGCGGGGATTGCCTTTGCAGCCTGGGTCTCCTATCCCTTTGAGTTTAGTCTCGATACCAGTAATGCCCTGGCCGACGGCGCGATGACCATTGAGACGGCCCGCCCCGCCCCGGATTGGGTGATTACCCTAGAAAAACAACTCGATCCCTTTGGCCCCCCGCTGAACCTCATCTACGTGTTCCTCGATGTGCTGCTGTTGATTATTGCGGCCGTCTTGTTGCTGGCATTTTGGGGAGGACGCTTTTCTCAGTCTTGGCGCATGATTGCGGCGGCGGCATTTTCTCAGTACATTGCCGATATGTGGTTTAAGTATGCCGATAAAAATATCCCCAATTATGAAAGTGGCGATTTACTAGAGGTGTTTTTTACCTTCACTGGGGTGTTTTTCGCCATTGGTGCCCTACTTGAATATGATGTGTCAACCCGAAGTGTCTCCCGCAGCCGCCGCCGTCGGGGGTCTTCATCCTGATTAACCCCCTACTTTCAACCCCGTTTTCAAGTTCTGCAAGATCATAACCCTCGATTCAATGACCCCCACCTGGCATTCGCGCCCGGTGGGGGAGTGACCGGAGATAACCCGGTCGTAGCTGCGAATCGGCCATTGAGGTGCATACGGCAACACATCCGGTTGCTTCTCTAAATCGGATTATCTGTAAGGCCCTGGAATCTCAGGGAGTGGGGTTACCCAGACACACCGCATGTACTGGCTTAAGAGACCTGTAGTTTGGGAATTATCTTCCATGCAACGTATCCCCGTTCAAAACCCGGATGGGACTCCCGCCATGCCCACCAAGCGCCGTCGCGCGCAGCGGTGGGTCGAGCAAGGCAGGGCAACATGGGTAAAAACGAATCTCCGCCTTAAGGCCGTGCGCCTGAACGCCGAACCATCGGGTCGTAAGACTCAACCCATTGTAGCTGGAGTCGATCCCGGCAAACTCTATTCAGGGATTGCCGTCCAATCGGCTAAAGCGACCCTATTTCAGTCCCACCTAGAACTCCCCTACCCCAAGGTGCGAGAGCGAATGGATAATCGCAGAATGCTACGGCGTTCTCGCCGCAGTCGGCGGATTAATCGAGATTTACCCTTCCAATTACGGAATCATCGCCAAAAACGATTTAACAACCGTAGACAGAAGAAAGTCGCCCCGAGTATCCGAGCCAACCGAGACTTAGAGTTTCGGGTGGTTCAGGAGTTATCTCGACTCTTCCCCATTGCTGCCATTGGCTATGAGAAAGTCCGCGCTGACGTGGACTTAACCTCGGGTCGAAAAGGGGCAAAATCCGGTAAGGGTTTCTCACCGGTCATGGTGGGGCAAGCCTACGCCATCAAGAAAATGGAGCAGATTGCCCCGGTTTATACTCGCTACGGGTGGCAGCCGGATGGCAATGGCACGGCTCAAGTTCGCTCGATTTTGGGATTAACGAAATCTCAGGATAAAGCCAGGCCAATCCCCCAAACCCATGCTGTCGATGGGATTGCCTTAGCTTGTGGATACTTCATTCAGTATCGCCCTTTCTACCGAAAACGGAGTCACGGTTGTCTGGTATTTGGCCAGGTTAAACTCACATCTGCCCCGTTTGTGGTGATTAAACGCCCACCCATCAGTCGTCGGCAACTGCACCTGATGGTTCCGAAAAAGAAGGGGGTACGCCGCAAATATGGGGGCACAGTGACCCGCCACGGATTCCGAAAAGGGGATTTGGTGCGGGCTGAGATGGCCGGTCGCGTCTCGGTTGGCTATGTCAGTGGGGATACCGCTCGGCAAGTTTCGGTTTCTGGGTTGACCTGGAAGCGTATTGGTCAGTTTAGTGCTGCCAAAGTTAAATTACTCTATCGCGCCACGGGCATTTTAGTCAGCTGCCCACAGAGATGGTCAGTCAGTGGGGCATTGAACCCCACCGCCTGACACGTGTTTCCTCCCCCACCTGCGGTGCGAGGTGGGGGTTTCCACAAGGAGTTTTTGATGAGTGCTAAAAAACTATCCGATGCCGACAAACAGGACATCATAGAGCGATACCGGCAACCCGGTGAAACCACCTCAACCCTCGCTCAACGCTATGGGGTGAGCAATTCCACCATTAGCCGCTTGCTCAAAAGTAGCTTTTCGGCCCAAGAGTATGATCAGCTTGTTCAGCAAAAACGCTCTCATCGTTCCGGAGGGGGCGATCGCCAATCCCAGCGCCGCAAACCCATTTTGCGGGACACCTCCTCAACCCCCGAGTCCTCTCCCGAGTCCTCCGAGACCGATTCTGGGGAACAGTTACAACTGGATTTACCCGACGATGGCCCAAACCATCGTCGGCGTAAGTCGGTAAGCACCAGCAGTCCCGAGGAGACCCCCTCGCCGGAGGTGGAAGTTCCCAAGGAATCCCCGGCCGAGGACAACTCGGACAAGAAACCATCCAAGTCCTCAAAACCCGACGATCGCACCCTGGCCGCCTTGACGATTGAACCCCTCGCTAAAGCCTTAATCCCCAAAACCTGCTACTTGGTTGTGGATCGCTCCTCGGAACTGATCTCACGACCTCTGCGTGAGTTTAACGATCTCGGTGAGATCCCAGCAGCAGAGATTAGCTCAAAAACCCTGCCGGTATTTGATAATCATCGCGTAGCGCGACGCTTTGCCAACCGCAATCAGCGGGTGATGAAAGTTCCTGACAGTCAAATGTTGCAGAAAACCGGCTCTCATTTACAGGCCAAGGGGATCACCCGCGTGTTCTTCGATGGTCAGGTGTACTCCCTTTAAGTCGCCTCTGGGTCATTATCTCCACCCCCCTAACTCCATCCGTCCCTGGCTTTGGCCAGGGATTTTTTTGTGTTTGAGCATTCTTCCAACTCCAGAATCAGCTCAGGTGGCTAACAAACTGCTAATTTTGTCAACGATCTAAATCACGTCAAAACCTATACATTATCACTTGCACCTGTGTCAACAATCACCCGCAATCTTTACACAATCTTTATATCAAAAGTTATAATTTCCCCGTAGGGTTTACACAATCTTTAACAACCATGTCCTCTACCTCTCCCAGCCTGAACTATTCCCTAGAACACGTGGTTGAACGAATCTGCACCTTTCGTCAAATCACTCCCGTGGATCGGCATCTGCTGACCCATGTCCTCAGCAATCCCACTTACTTCGGTCGTCGCGAGCAAAATCTTGTCGATCGGGTCTTCGACGGAATCCATGATGGCAATATCTGGATCGTGGATAATTAATAGATCAGCGTTTACCATCAAGGGTGTTCTATTCACGATTCACAACTGACGATTAACACGCTACGCCGGTTGCAACAGCCAGAGTCCCGTGTAGGTATGTCCCGAGTCATCCGGCTGGATCACCAGAAAATGGAGTCCTTTCGCGTCTTTTTGGCGTTGATAGTAGAGTCGCGCTGCTGCTTGGACTTCTGGATCATCGAAGGTCGCTAGAACCCAACGATCCGCTAATCCGGCTTCTAAAATCAGGCCATCCGGGGCCCCAGGAATATAATTTACCGCCACAGGATTGATACTTTCAAGCCATTGCGCCAACTGTAGAGATTTGCGTCCCCCATCAATCATCAGTCCAGGGAGAGACTGAGTTGAAGCTAAGCCAAGGCGAAGGGGATGGAGATCCGGGGGGAGCGATCGCACCCGCATCGGATGGGCCGCAAAACTATCTAACTCCGCCACCGGGAGCGTTGCAAACCGCCAGCGATCGCCCCATAAGTTGTCCGCCACTGGAATCGGGGCCGGACGAGGAACCGCCAGAGGTTGATACGCATCGGAGGTATAACCGGGTAAATCTTGATATACCGTCACCCGGTCCAACAACCAGCGTTTCAGCGTTTCCGTCCGTCGCGTCGCCATCGCCGTAATCCCGAGTTTGCGGGCCGCCTCCTGAATTAAACTCAGGGATTCCGGCCGAAACGTGGCCAGCACTTCGGGAAGGGGGCGATCGAGACTCTGCAATTGCTGCACAATCCAATCTGAACTAGCTTGAGATTGCGGACACCAGCGTTGAAAGCGAAACTCAAAGGCGCGATCGCACCCCAATAACTCCCATAACACCTCCCCATCCTCATTACGCAGAGGACGACGAAAAAAATCGAGTTGCCAAATAGACATAAACCTAACAATAAACAGTTAACAACGAACCCAGAGGCAACGATATTAGAGGGTAATCGGCGATTCTACATACACCGTCGGTTCCTGAGACGAGAACGTGATCCCAAATTGACTGAGTTTTCCTGAAATCGTCTGATTCGCCAACTCTAACAACCGTTTGCGCAATTCAATCGAGTTCTCATTCGATCCCAAAATAAAGAACGTCACCCGGGCCTGAGTAGTCAGTCCTTCATCATCTTGACTAAAGCTGAGACTAGTACTCCCAGGATCAATCCCAAACACCGAATTGGTGCTTTCTGTCACCACCTCTCGCACTAAGGCCATATCCTGCTCATCGAGGGCCTTAGCAAAATCTAGGTAAATCATCGACATCACCTTTTTGGCCCGGGTCAGGTTTTCCACTTCGATATTAACCAAAATTGAGTTGGGAACGATAAATAGGGTACTTTTGGCCGAGGTGCGGATTTTCGTCGAACGCAAGCCAATGGACTCCACCCGTCCGAGTTCCCCATCTTTGAGGCGAATATAGTCTCCAGAGGTGAAGGGGCGATCGAGATATAACACCACCGTACTGAGAAACTGCTCCAAAATCCGCTGAGACGCCGCCGCCACTGCTAAACCGCCAATCCCTAACCCTGCAAACAGAGCAAATAAATCAAACTCTCGGGTTTGAGCAAAAGCAAACACGGCGAATAAGCCAATCAAGAGATTAGCGATCGTCTCAAAGACCAGCAACAGTTCATCAACTTCCAACCCCAGTTTCTTTAACAGTTCAATCCCATACACCCGCACAATCTGCCGAAAGACCTTGGAGGCCAACCAAGCCACACTGACAATCACCGAAAAATCCAAAACGGGAATTAGAAAGGCGTACAACACCTCATAGGTTTGTAGCCAAACTGAAGACCAGTAAATCAACAATAAACTCCCCGCCACCTGAAGCGGTTGTTTGACCGGCTCCACCAGATTCTCATAAGTGTTTACCGCCGAATCACTAAAAAATCGATAGATGAGAGCGCGAACCAGTCGCGGCGTGAATTGTCCCAAGAGGAGGGAGAGAAGCAGAAAGCCGAGAAAGATAATTAACCGTAAAACATTGGCATCAACCAACCAGGAGATAACAATCTCAACCGGCTCTAAAATATCACTAAAGGTCATTTTTGTTTAGACAACGTAGAAAAAAACAAGAGAATTGGTAGTTGACATTGTGGGAGAATAAGTCCCAAATGGAAGCCTTTAAATGGTGATTGGAGAATCCACATAGATAGTGGGTTCATCAATCTCAAAAATGACCCCATATTCCTTAAGTTGTTGGGCAATTTTCTGATTAGCCACATCCAACACCTGACGGCGAATTTCCATCGAGACACTGCCCGAACCCAAAATAAAGAACGTCGTTTGAGCCTGAGTTTTGATGTTGCTTCCTTTCTCCCGAACCGATTTAAAAGCCACATCCGTATTGCGGGAGTCAATGCCAAAAATATCAGACGTACCGCGAATAATGACTTGACGAATTAGGGCCCGCTCGTCTTCGGGGATTTCTTGTTTAAAGTTTAAGTATAAAATTGCCATAACCTTCTTGCCCCCCGTGAAATTCTCGACCGTCATTTGCGTTAAATTGCCATTGGGGATAATCATCAACGTCCCTTTCCCAGAACAGCGGATTTTAGTCGAGCGTAAGCCAATGGATTCAACGCGACCAAAGGTTCCATCGGGAAGTCCCACGTAATCATCAATGGTGAAGGGTTTATCCAGATATAGAACAATTCCTCCCAAGACTTGTTCTAGGGTTTTTTGTGCGGCAAACGCAACCGCTAAACCCCCAATCCCTAAACTCGCAAGTAATCCCAATAAATTGACTTGGTGTGTTTGAGCAAAAACAAAGATTGACGCAATTAGAATAACTAGATTAGAAACCAGTTTGCCTAAATTCAATAACTCATTGATTTTACTCCCTTTCCTGAGGATGATGTCGAGCAAGTAAACATCAAAAAGTTGGGCAACCACGCGAGACAGGAACCAGGCCGTTGCCACCGTCAGCCCTAAACTCAATGGCGTTTCCAACCAGCCTCCTACCTCAAACCGCAGCGCCGCCACTTCCAGGGTTGTCAAACTTAAAACAATTCCAAGAATCTGTAAATTTGGTTGCAATAAAACCCGATAAAGAGTTCCCAGTTGAGAGCTATTTTCTTGAGGTCGGTTGATGAAATTCATGATGGGGCGTAAGACAAAAAGAATGGCCAGGGTTAGCCCCGCCCCAACAGCCATCGAACTCCATTGAAATAAGTCATTGAAATCCAATGTATTGGGCAAGTATTCCGGTAAATAATCTAGCATCGTCTATATAGGGGGTTAAAGGGGGTTGAAGGGAGACAGAAACAGAACCACAGGGTTGGCCACAGCCTTGGGCCAAAGCAGTTTGACCCTATCAAAACCTTCAGTTGAAGATTGAGTCAAGCTTCCGGCGGAAGTGCCGTTAAAAATTAGGACAATCCCTGGCTTGCATCGAGTCAGCATAGTTTGCGAGAATGGAGGAGTTCATGTGCGTATCCGACCGCAGCCATCCGCCCTAATTTCACGACATCCTAACGAATGACCGTTTCTGAAAGTTCGCAGTCCCCTGTATCTCGTAATCCGTTTCTCAGCCTAGAGTACGAAACCGCCTTGGAATCCTTGGGAGACGACTACTACGACCTCGTCGAAGCAGCGGACTTTCCCACTCATGTCCTACGCTTTCGTGGCGATCGCCTGCTTCCCAAGCTCGGACTTGACCCAAAACAAGTTTCTGACGACCATTTTATCGAAAGTTTCGCAAAATTTAGCAGTTCTCGACCCTTCCTGGCCCTGTGTTACCACGGCTACCAATTTGGAGAATATAATCCCCGCCTCGGAGACGGACGAGGATTTCTCTACGGACAAGTGCGAGGAACCGACGGGAAACTCTACGATTTTGGCACCAAAGGCAGCGGCACTACCCCTTACTCCCGAGGCGGAGACGGCCGCCTCACCCTCAAAGGAGGCGTGCGAGAAATCATCGCCTCAGAAACCTTGGCCCGTCTCGGAGTCAACACCTCCCGTTGTCTGAGTGTCATCGAAACCGGCGAACAACTCTGGCGGGGAGACGAACCCTCACCCACCCGTTCCTGCGTCATGGTTCGGATGAGTCAGTCTCACATTCGCTTTGGCACCTTTGAACGCCTCCATTACCTGCGACGCAAAGACCTCAGCAAAACCCTCCTCGATCACGTGATGGATGTGTATTATCCTCACATCGATCGCCAACAGCCCCAAGCCTATCTCCAGTTTTACCGAGAACTGGTCGCTCGCACCGCCAAACTGGCCGCCCAATGGATGGTGGCCGGATTCTGTCATGCGGTCTTAAACACCGACAATATGTCCATCACCGGGGAAAGCTTCGACTACGGCCCCTACGCCTTCATCCCCAGTTACGACCCCAAATTCACCGCCGCCTACTTCGACTATTACGGTCGCTACAGCTACGGCAATCAACCCTTAGTTTGTAAACTCAACCTAGAACTGCTGCAACAACCCCTCTCCGGAGTCACCCCCGACTTAACCCCCGAGGCCATGACTGAGGCCCTGCAAGAGTTCGATCGCAGCTATGAAACCCACTATCGTCAAGGAATGCTGCGACGACTTGGCCTCCCGAACCTGGATGAAACTGACGGCCGGGAACTCGTGAAACTGACCGTCGACCTCCTACGAGACCACGAGGTAGGGTATCACGATTTCTTCAGCCAACTGCGTCAACAATTCTCCCCAGAATGGCGAGATAACCCCGACGCCATCTTCGCCAAAGCCGACCCCCCCCAGATTTTACAACCCTGGACTGCCCTTTATCACCGCTTCCTCCAGGCCTACTCCACCGCCGAACTCAAAGACATTCAATCCCATCTCGCCGCCGTTAACCCCAAGCAAATCCCCATCCGTCCCGAAATCGAAGCCATCTGGGAACCCATCACCCAGGCCGACAACTGGCAACCCTTCTACGATCTCCTCGATCGCATCTGGGCCTAACACCATAATCCCCCCTCCTCCCCCTGCTCCCCCCTCCTCCCCCCTCCTCCTCTGTGTCCTCTGTGACTCCGTGGTTCCTCCCCCTCCTCCCCCTCCTCCTCTGTGTCCTCTGTGACTCCGTGGTTCCTCCCCCTCCCCCCCAATCCGCTAAACTGAAACCATTAAGTCCTTTACTCACACAACCGGCTTGCCCACAATGACCCTCAGCATTTACAACACCCAAACCCGGACCAAAGAACCCTTTGAACCCACAGTCCCCGGCGAGGTCAAAATGTACTGCTGTGGCGTCACGGTATACGACGACTGCCACCTCGGTCACGCCCGTTCCTACATCGTCTGGGACACCGTCCGTCGTTACCTACAATGGCGAGGCTATCGCGTTCGCTACCTGCAAAACTTCACCGACATCGACGACAAAATCCTCAATCGGGCCAAAGAACGGGGCGTTTCCATGGCCGAGATTTCCCAACAGTATATTGAGGCCTATTTCCGAGATATCCGCCAACTGAATGTCGCCGATGCTGATGATTACCCCCGCGTCACCGACCATATCCCCGAAATTTGTGACCTCATCCAAACCCTGATTAACAAAGGCCTCGCCTATGCCGCCGACGGGGATGTCTATTACAGTGTCGAACGCTTCCCCAGTTACGGGAAACTCTCCGGACGCAAACCCGAGGATCTGCAATCCGGGGCCAGTGGACGGGTGACAGAAGATAGCCGCAAACGCCATCCCTTTGATTTTGCCCTCTGGAAACGCAGTCAAGAGAACGAACCTGGCTGGGAGTCTCCCTGGGGTAAAGGTCGTCCCGGTTGGCATATTGAATGTTCGGCTATGATTCGCTCCCGGCTTGGGGAGACCATTGATATTCATGGCGGCGGCGGGGATTTGGTCTTCCCCCACCATGAAAATGAAATCGCCCAATCAGAGGGGGCCCATGGTCAACCTCTGGCCAAATACTGGGCCCATAACGGCATGGTTCGCGTCAATGGCGAGAAAATGTCGAAGTCCTTGGGCAATTTCACCACCATTCGCGAGTTACTGACTCAGATTGACCCGATGGTATTGCGGTTGTTTGTGCTTCAGGCCCAGTACCGCAAACCCTTAGACTTTACCGATGAGGCGATCGCCTCGGCTAAGAATAGCTGGGCCACCCTTGAGGATGGCTTACGGTTTGGCCAGAAGTTTGGCCCCCAGTTGGGATGGTCTGAGAACGGCTCAAATCCGGGACTCGCTGAGGTGAAGGAGTCGTTCAAAACCGCGATGGATGATGATTTCAATACCTCCGGCGGTCTGGCGGTGGTGTTTGAGTTGGCCAAGGAGTTACGCCGCCTGGGCAATATCTTGGCCCATGGAGGAGAGATTTCTGAAGACTCCCAACACCTCAAACAGCAATGGACGACCCTCGTGGAGTTGGCCGCCCTGTTGGGATTAGAAGCCCCCAGCGAAGAGTCTTCTGAGTCCGATAGCTTGACCGATGAGGCGATTTATGAGTTCATCCGCCAGCGACAGGCGGCTCGTCAGGCGAAAAACTTCAGTGAAGCCGATCGCATTCGTGATGAGTTGAAGCGTCAGAACGTGACCCTGGTGGATCAGCCCAGTGGAACCACTTTCATTCGCAGCTAAACCTACGCCGCCAATCCGATGGCAAATCGGGGACTGTCTCACGGGAAAACCCCTGGGAACAGTCCCCGGTTTGTTACATAAGTAAATCTAATTGTTAAGATTTTAAACGTTAAATTGACAAGCTTGGGGATCACTTGACAAATTAGTTAGTGTAGCGTACCCAGTAATCGCCCCCATGATAGACGGTCATTTCCCCCTCGCCCCTCGCTATCGCCTCGATGATGAACAGCCTTGGTTACGGGGTATTGATCCCAGCCGCCGTTACTGGCTATGGATTAATGGGGAACAGAACTGTTGTACGACAGTCCCGGGGCTATCGCCGTCGAGTTTTGCAGAATTCAAAGAGACGGTGCTGCGGTTTCGGGCCTTAGAGCCGGGTGAGACCTTGGAGTTAAATCGCATTGTTGATGCTCCTGAGATTCATTGCATCAGCAGTAACTGCTATGCGATCGCCACCCGCCATCAAGAGGCCCCCATTTGGCATCTATTTGACCGGGAAAGCCTGGAAAGTTTACTGATGACCGCTCATCCTGACTGGCAATGTTCTCCCAAGGATGTCGCCCTAGGACGAGAGTGGATGGAACAGATGTTCCTCCACTCCGTTGCAGCTTAGGGGATCGGCCGAAGGCCTAGCTGAACTGTTGCAGCTCCAGCAGTTGCTCCGGCGATGCTAACAGACGAATCTCAACCCGTTCGATTTGAGCCTGGGCGTTTAGGTTGAACGTCCAGGTGACAGGGACCGAGAAATAGGGGGTTTTGACATGACCCCGTACCTGCACGAGCTGACAGCCATCACCGGCGGTTTGCACGGTGACCTGTTCGGGGAAGCAGGTTAAGCCTTGGGCTTCCGCTTCGAGATAAGCCTGGATGGCTTCAACTCCAACAATTCCCCCTTGGAAGGGTGGATGTAGTTCACCGTAAGCGGCAAAGCGTTGGGCAGTCTGCTGAGAGTCCCCAGCGTTGAGAAATTGGAAATACTCAATCACTACGGGTACATCTAGATCAGGCAGAATGGCTGTTTGACAGGTCGTGATATTCATAATTGACCTCGATGTGTCTAAAAGGAAGGCGGAGCAAAGGGGTTGAGTTGACCTCCACTCCGCAGGTTCGCTTCAGGATTGTTGTCTGTTTTAGGTGTTGAAGACCCTAGCTGAGAGCATCAAAGCCCATATTCACCACAGCATTCCGGAGGATGGTGATTTGCTGGCTGAAGTTGGTTTGAGTCGTCAGGATCGTTAGGATCTCTTTCACGGTGCGAGAGGGTTTGTAGCGTCGGGGGACACGGACGATGGTTCCCTCATCCATTCCTTGGGCCAAGCAGTACCAGAAGCCGAGTTTGGTGTTGGCGTTGAAGACACCGTAAGCTCGACTGAGGGGGGTATTGCGCTTGGCAATAAGATCCCGCATGAAGCCCATTTGCTCCTCGGCGTCGAGGGCTTTGACTTGGGCCAGGAGTCCCTCAGCTAGTTGCAAGCGGGCGGCTCCTGGGGCGGCGGGGGTGATGGATTTCCCCATTTCCAGATAGATGAACCACAGGAGTGCCAACTGATCATCTGTGGCGAGGCGTTGGATACGAGCCGACACTTCCGGAACAAGGGAGGTGGGTTCGACGGTCGAGAGCGCGTTGGCTTGGGTTGTGGTGAAGTTGGAAGAAGTGGCGTAAGCCATGGTAGTTACTCTACTTTTGTCAACCGATTACATCCATTCTGCAACCTAACTTCATAAACCGCAAATAAAATTTACAGATTATTGACGTCAGGAATTTGAATGGAGAGAGTGATCGTGATCACTCCCAAAACTTAACGAATCATTAAGCTACCTGTAGCCTAGTCAGCCACAAGCCCAGTCGGACTCCATCTGTAGAGAGAGCTTTTTAGGGGGAGTTTGTCGTATCGGGATAAAAAAAGTCTGCCTCTTGGGGGGTGAGGGACGAGAGATCCGCCTCCTCCAGCAAGCGATTGAGTTCCCCTAGAGGGAAGTGTTTGCAGCCAATACGGACGATGCGATCGCGCAGAGTGTTGCGGACGCCACTGCGGGGCCGTCCGGCTTCGAGTTCCATGACGGTTCGATAGAGTTCTAATTGCGCGTTGGGAATGGGGGTCCCATCGAGATCCACTCCTCGGGCGATCGCCCCTTCAATGGCTTCGGCTCCTCGATAGGGGGTAGCGGGATTCCAATCGCGAGACATGGTGACGGTTTTTCCGTAAATTTAAGACGGTGATGTCTCAACTCTACCTCGACCTGGGGCCAAGACAATGACGTAAAGACCTATGGAGGGTTAGAGGGTTAGGCAGGATTAGCGTCTCGGCGGGAAGCCCCGCGCTCCACCCGGTTCGGTGAGCGTCGGGATAAGAGCCAGGAGAAATAGAGGGGCATCGAACGCCTCCATTTATCAAAACTCATATAAACAATAGTCCGGACACTTTTGGATTCAACGGCTAAAACCTCGACTCTCTCGTTAAATTGGAGACATCGACATAGGGCTGAAACCCTTATTCTTTGGTCGTTCATCAAAAACTGTCCGGAGCGTTGATAAAGCCTGGTAAGGGTTTCAAGCTTTTCGGAGGAGGAAAAGTGTATTTTTTTATACATTTACCACTAAAGGCACGTCCGGGAGGTCGCTCGACAACGGTTGCCTGTATTCTCCCAAGAACGCTCAGACTTGGATTCATATTGCCTTGATTCACCTGTTTTTGAGACTTTAGCCTGATGCGCGACCTTTCAGACATCCTCTTAGGACGAAATCCACGTTTCAAGATGTTGATCGATTTTAACCAAGAACTTATTATGATTTTTGTATGGAATAAGTTCTTCCTTCTTCAAGCGCCCCACTAAGATGCCAGGATGTCGATTTTGAGATTTTGCAAAATCTTTTACCTTATTCGCCGAAAAATACGGAGAAGTTTGCTCGACAAATGTATCTAAAGCTTGCGCATCTAGCAACCAATCTGTCGCCAGTTGATTAGCCTCAGTTTCTTCTTGACTAACCTCTAAATCATCCATATTGTCTAAATAGCTACCTTTATGACCTGCAACAATATGGCCGAGTTCGTGCATGAGCGTAAACCAAAAATTATCAATCCGCTTATATCTCAAGGTCAGCGCAAGCACTGGCCTACCTTCTAGATAAAAGACTGCACCATCTAAATAAGTCTTACTCAAATGGGGCACAATGACAAAATGGATGCCAAGGCTAAAGAGCTTATCTGGCACTAAAGCCACATTTTCAGCATGAGCCGACAAAGCCAGAATTTCAGGAATAGCGGACTCAAGGGTGGCTTGGTCGAAGGCAGGAAGTTTTTGATTACGCACCACCCATTCAACCTGTTTCATCCAGGCAATCTGAGCCTGAGTTTCTGGGTCTCGCTTTTCAGACTGCCGACAGTTAACTGCCAGCTTTGGGGTCTCCCCAATCTGATCAATCTCGAAAAAACGGCAAACCTGTTGCTCCAATTCAGTGATTGAGTCAGTCGCTTGAATCCATCCTCGCTTAATCATTTCCGCGACCGGAGCAAAGCTGTAGAGGCAGCTTCTACGGGCAATTTCACTGGTCTGTGATGGGTGACCGGCTTCCTTTTGGGCTATGTGCAGCCGATATTTTGCCTCTAAGTTTGTCCAAAACTCCGCAGAGGTGCCCAAAGCCTCAGCTAACTCAATCGCAGTCTCAGGCGTAATTTGCTTATTCCCTTTGATAATGCCGTTGATGGTTTGGTGGGGTCGCCCCATAATCTCGGCTAAGTCTTTCTGAGTCCATCCTCTGGCTTCGAGTTCTCGGGCCAAAATACGCCCCGGCGGCGAAACCCTTGCTGGTGCTAATGTCTGAGTCATGCCTCTTCCTCCCCTTGATGCCTGATTCAGTGATAGTCTTCAATATCAATGATCAGTAGATACCCGCCCTCTTCATCCCTCTCAACAGCGACAATTAGCCGCCACTGTTTGTTCAAGCGTAGAGACCGTTCTCCCGGTCGTCCTTTGAGCTTTTCAAACTGAAAGCCTTTTAAAGCATATAGCAAAAATCGATCTGAATAGGACAAAAAAACTTGGGAAAAGAAGGCAAGAGGCAAGAGGCAAGAGGCAAGAGGCAAGAGGCAAGAGGCAAGAGAAAAGACGTAGGGGCGTACCCTTGTGGTCGCCCGAGGTAGGAGATTCTCTTCCAACTCAGAGTATCCTTGCTGAGTGTCCTAAGGCAATCTTCGATTGCTATATAAGTCACGCTCATCTCTAGCTGCGGCGATCGCGCTCATGGCGTCAAAGAAATCGTCGATGACGTTGGGGTACTTAATTGATTGTAAAGATATATTTAGAATTCTCTAAGGCGGCTGCTCGGCTATACAAGCTTTTCCAAATGGGGTTTAACTTGCGAGCCGATCCCCTCTATCGGGTTCCCAAATCGGCTTGAGACAAACGCATTCGGTTCAGGGGGTTCTGGAAATGTTCCACCCGAGCATTCATCAACCCTCGCTCCCGTAACGCTGACACACGAGCCTCCGCCGCCTCACGATCTAAATAGCGACCCGCATCAATATAAGGACCCCGCTGATCATCAAAAAAGCGTAACGCCTGGGGCCGTAGTCCGGGTAAATCATCGAGACGGGCGATCGCACTGCGAACCCGGTTCATCTCCCCGAGACGAGGGCGATTATGGCGAAAGGGAACCACCACCACATAACGATGGCTGGCAAACAAACGATTTAAGGTGCGCTCCGTCGCCACCCCAGAATCCCCGAGGGCATTATCCCGCTGGTAGGCACGAACCGCACTCTCCGTGATATCACCATAAAACCCCGTGAACGGTCCTGTAAAATAGGCTGACCCTTGAGGGCGACGAGTTTCTGACAAGACCCGTTGCAACTCCCGCACCTCAAAGCCAAAATCCCCAGGTCTGAGTTCAACGGGAAACTCTGCCCGGCGGATACGACCTTCAAGGACTCCTGACAATACCACCGCCGTACGGCGATCGAGTTCTCCAAACACCGGGGCATCAATTCCGTAGCGTTGTTGAAACCGCCGCACGGTGCTGGCCGTTTGATTCCCATATATCCCATCTTCATCAATCGGTCCTAAACCAATCTCATTCAGGGCCACTTGCAAATCGCGTACAGCATCGTCCTCCCCCCCGGGAACGAACACCGGATCGCCCAACGAGAGCCAATTATTAGACGAGAACAGGCGACGGGAGGAAATGGGCCGGCCAAATAGGGCTTCGCGAGTGTCGGCGTTGACCACTCCATCTACCCGTAAGCCAGCGTCCTCCTGAAACTGTCGCACCGCCGCCTCAGTGGCCCGGCCAAAAAAGCCACTCACCGGTTCATTAAAATAGCCAAATTCTGTCAGCAGCAGTTGTACTTCCGCCACATCATTATTGGCATCGCCGAATTGCAGAACTGAAGTACTTTGGGCGATCGCCCCGGTCTCTCCCGTTCCCAAATCGAAGGGTTGAGAAACAGACGCCTGGACGGACGATGCGAGTCGGCCCCCGCCCCAGAGTAAAACACTAACAAGGAGTAACAGCGTCCCCCCTCTCATCGAAAGCACATGGCGAGGGGGCAAGAAAAGGTAAGACATGGCGGTTTGAGCGGAATTTGACTCACTCCCATGTTAACAAGTCCCCGTCCCCGTCAGCATCAGGACCTAGACTATACCCAAGCGATCCAGAATCAGCGCCAGGGCCGCCGCAAAAATGGTAATCCCTAAGGCCAACCAAGGGCTTTGACCCTGACTCACGGCAAACGACGTTGCCACCCCAGCTCCCAACGCGGCGGTGACTGCTGCAACGATAGGATCCTGTTTCGTGTTTTTGTTATACATAAGACCGATGATTAAAATGCCGTTTGCAACCGAGGAGCCGTCGGAACGGCTAACCATGGATTCCACGGTATCACTGACATTTGCCAAATCTCCCCTCATGCCCGCAAATCGCAATCAAGCTTTAGATTAAGATACGTTTGTTCATACTTTTGATAGAGGCGATCCCTCCTGGTGCAGAGGTTAAGGCTTCCTTGAGCTGACCGCCTATAGGGAGAGCGATCGCCAAGGTGGAGAATTTCTCGGCGATGAATGCTTCCCTCTAACTCCCCTCCGACCTAAATCGGGCGATCGCTCCCATTCCCATTCCGGGGGCGATCGCCTATAATGGTAGTTTGGTGTCTTGCACAGAAGCAGAGAACAATTTTTTCATGGCTAAGAAAAGCTCCATCGAGCGTCATAAGAAGCGCAAACAACTCGTCGAAAAATACGCCGACGTGCGTGCCGAACTAAAAGAGCAGTTCCGCACCGCGCCCACCCAGCGCGAGAAAATGGAAATTCATCGCAAGCTGCAACAGCTTCCCCGCAACAGTTCCCGCACTCGGGTTCGCAATCGTTGCTGGGCAACCGGTCGTCCTCGGGGATACTACCGGGACTTTGGCCTTTGCCGCAACCAACTGCGAGAAATGGCTCACGAAGGACTCCTACCGGGCCTCGTCAAGTCCAGCTGGTAAGGCCATACCATCAAGATGGGGGTAGCGCTGGCGTGTAAATCGTCTGCCGTGCCCCTATTTTTTTGGGCCTTACGCCCCACAACAGCGATCAATCCCTAAACTGTCCAACAGCAGATCACTCACGGCATTGGCGATCGCGAACTCCCCATAAAAGCTTTGGGAAAAATCAAACGACTGCATTTCCGTCACAATCGCCAGAACCAACGACCCCACATCATTCTCCCCCTCGATACGCTGTCGCACATACACCCGAGTCGCGCGTTCAGCAATCTCGCCATTGATCGCCTCTGGAATAAACTCCTCATCCAACCAGCGGTGGAGACTATCTTTAAGCCATCTCCCTTCCTGAGTCGGGTCATCCACCGGCGGCAAGGTTACAGGTCGGATAGGTTGGGGGCTATGAGGATCTGAGACCATTTGTAAACTTGTATGATGAGTTGGCTTAATGTCTTTAGAGAGACCTTTTAGCAATTCTAACTCGACTATTGTAGCGCGTTTTTCTGTCCCTCCTGCCTCATCTCCACCAGCCCAGACTCAGGCGGTGATCCATCCAAAGAGCAATGAATACCGATTTAACCCATATCATTCACGGCTATTCCCAAGGCTACTTCCTAATGAACAATGAGGATGACGACGATCCTGACTCTGGGAATCTGGGCTGGTATTGCAGCAATGAGCGCACCCTCATCCCCCTCGATGACCGCTTCCGCTATCCCAAATCCTTACGACGGGTTCTCAACCAGGAGCGATTTAGCGTTGCCATCGACCAGGACTTTCCCGCTGTCGTCGAAGGCTGCGCCAATCGAGAAAGTACCTGGATTTCCCAGGAACTAAAGGAGATTTATCTGGCCTTGCATGACAGCGGCTGGGCCCATAGTTTTGAAGCCTGGCAGGGCGATCACCTCGCCGGAGGGATTCTCGGCATCACCATCGGCGCGGTGTTTATCGGGGAATCTATGTTTTTCAACATCCCTGAAGGCTCAAAAGTCGCCATGGTGAAACTCGTCGAACATCTGCGCCAACAAAAGTTTAAGTTATTTGATGTGCAACTGATGAACCCCCATTTAGCGCGGTTCGGGGCCCATACCATTGACGATCTTGACTATCAAGAGCGGCTCCAGGATGCCATCTGCCGTCCCTGTCGATTTCTCCCCTAAGGGCCGGGGTAGATGGGTTCCATGAGTTGATTACTCAGGGCGATCGCCCCAGGGGCATCCTCCTCAGCCAGATGCAAGACCTTCGCCACCAAGCGCTCATCCATCCCCTGCAATTGCTCCGGATTTGGGACGAGACTTTGATTTAAATCCCCCGGTTCAAATTTATCTAAGCCATTGCCATATTGACGCTGATTGAGCTTCACCAGTTTTTGTCCCACATCACTGATTAAATACACAAAGATTTTATCAATAACACTGGCTCCCAATGGATTGGGATAAAAGCCATGAAAACAGGTTAAGTTTAAAGCATTTGATAGATTACGAACCACCTTAAACCGCTGGCGATGGAACACCCCCACCCACAGAGGTGATGGCTGTCGCCGCTCTAATTTGTACCAAGGGTGACGCATTCTCGTGAGATACCGCTGATGATACCCACATTGCTCCCCAAAGGAAATATAAGCATTAAGCTCAGGAGTATCTGCCTGAAGAATATCTAAACAAAAGACCGGTTTATCGGCTTGTACTAGCTGTTCGATCTTCCGATTTGTTAACACAAAATCCCGGATTTGCTGGCTTTTACTAATGCAATAACACCAACAGTTGTCTCTTAATTGCAATTCCTTGATTTGAGAATATTTTAGGCTAAAAAAAGCATTCGCCCCTGTGGCAATTCCCCGTTGAAAGCGTCCATAGTCGCAAAATGAATAAAAGTCATTGGGTGCGATCAACTCCACCATCGCTGACTCAAACACCCCAGACCACTTTTGCTCGCTGGAGAGTTTTTCTAAGGGAAGTTGGGCTTGATACCACTGAGAAAAATCACTCAATCCTTCAAGTGTGAATTGGCTGTCAAGCAAACTCAGCTTCACCCAATCATTTTGATTGTTTTTCTCACAAAGTAGAATGCAAATTGTGGTCAAGACATTAGGGAATATATCTTTTTCATTTTGCACCAAGATTATTTGTTTCAGGAGTTTATCTCTCGACAATTGCTGCTTTAAAGGCAAGCCATAGCCCGTATTAAAACACTCAAATGGCATAATGAAAGCAAGGCGACCTTGAGGATTAAGTTCCGCCAAAGATTTCATAAGAAAAATAGAGGCAAGATTGGAGTTTCCTTTGAGCTTATAG
This sequence comes from Phormidium sp. PBR-2020, assembly GCA_020386575.1. GTDB lineage: Bacteria > Cyanobacteriota > Cyanobacteriia > Cyanobacteriales > Geitlerinemataceae > Sodalinema. Next base: position 3,095,140 of record CP075902.1, read on the forward strand.
CCAATTTTATTCTCGATTTTTGGACGAATCTCTCTGCGGCTTAAGAATTTCTGAAACCTCATATAAGGAGGATTACAAACAATAGCATCAACCCCTTGAATATCTGCACTCAAGTAATCTTCAGGAATAATTTTCAGCGATGAATTTGAGGCAATATCCTGAGCATAGGATAGAATCACAGGGTCAATATCATAGGCAATAAATTGATAATCTGATGCCGTTAAACTCGTGATTTCAGGGCTTGAAAGCTCCCGGTAAAAAACTCCTAAACCAAACGCTGGATCAAGAATCCGACGGGGCCGAGGCTGGAGAACCCAATCGAGCATCAGTCTCGCCACCCTGGGGGGCGTAAAAAACTGCCCATAGGTTTTTCGATGCTGAACGGAGGTATTTAAAAGGTAGTCACTGGACAAATCGGCATTCCCCATTGCTTTACCCATTGATTAACTGGTTAGTTCCTCCGTTAAGTCTAACCCAGGTTTCAGGGTTCCTCATCCACCACTAACTCTCCTTGGCTAAGCAGTTTACGGATATCTAAAATCGTCAAGGCTGTCGCCTCATAGAGAACCGTTCCCTGTAAGTACTCATCTGAGGTCGCACGAATCGCCGTGGGCATCGGTGAGATTTTACTGGGATCAATGGGGGTAACATCAAATACCTCATCCACTAAAATGCCCACCACCATTTCATCCACCTGTACCACCACTGCGCGTCCGCGCTGCTCAGAACCGCGATCGCCCTCCAAGAGAGTAGGCTCAAGATTGAGACATTGATTAATCCGGATTAAGGTGAGAATTTCTCCCCGCAGATTCATATTCCCCACCACATGAGGCGGACAACAGGGAATGGGGGTGATATTACGAACATCCGTAAACTCGCGCACCACCTGAAGATCAATGCCAAAATACTCTCCCTGTAAAGCCACAACCGCCAGGGATAAGATTTGTTTTAAGTCTGGGGTTTCCGTTGGGATGCGCAAACTATTCGCCCGTTGCCGAAAGACATCTTGTTCCTCCAGACTGGCATCTGGGCAAAACTCAAAGCGATCGCGCTTCTGGGGGTCCGCGTCTGAGCCATCACCGGACTCCTCCGTCAACTCATCCTCCTCAGGCTGTTGTTGACGCAGAGTCCGTAGAATCGCCTCCTCATCCAAAATCGAGACGAGATGGGTTTCAAATTGAACCACACCTTTTAAAAAGCGTTGGCGTTGACGCAGAGGTTGCCCCTGAGAATCTCCGGGGGGGACATCCAGAGAATTAGAGTCATGCTCCTGATGCTGATAGATAAACTTACGAGTAATGCTCTCAGGATCGAGCTGAACCACCTCTCGGACATGATTCACTAAAAACGTAACCTTTGTTTCATCGCGATCGACGGTAATTAGGCTATCGCTCAACTGATAGCGTTGATGGCCATGTCCTAAGCGACGAGATAGATCGAACACAGGAACGACCGTACCCCGCAGGTTGAACATGCCCACAATGTCCCGTGGGGCTTCCGCGATGGGGGTCAGTTCTGGCAGAAAAAACACTTCCTCAACCACCTTCGCGTTAATGGCATAGTGGCTGCGGTCAATATCAAATAACAGATAGGGAGATAGATCCATAGAACTCATACCAGTTAGAAAATTCCGCCTGATTTGCTTAAGGCTGGTTAAGCTGCTGCAACAGGTCCCCCGCCGTTAGTTGAGTGTCAACATCCATCGGGGTGCTTGGCGGAAGCGATCGCAGCAGTTTAACCGCACTGCCCTCCATGTGGGTGGCCCGTCGTAGATCCCCTTCTAGGCGGTAGATTTGCGCCAGTTCTAAATAGGCCAAGGGCATTTTCGGGGCCAGATAGACAATTTTCTTCAACACCTGTTTGGCCCGGTCGATATTGCCCTGGGCTTCATAGAGATGAGCCAGAAGATAATGGGGGCCAACGGCTAACGAATCAATCTCTAGGGCTTGTAAACAGTAATATACGGCCTTTTGATACTCTCCGAGATTGGCATAGGCCCGGGCAATCAGGAGGTAGGCGTCCACGTGACGGGGTTGCTCAGATAAAACTCGTTCGGCGCTGTGAATCGCCCGGCCATAGGCGGAAGCTTGAAAATGACGGCAGGCTTCCTGCCAATGGGGAGGCTCCGCCTTTAGGCTTGGCCCTGGCTCTATCTTCGGCATCACCGGGGGGGCGAGGCGTTCGAGCGGTACAGCAGTCGAGGGCTGAGACAAAACCGTGAGAGGAGTTGTTGGGGGTGGGGCCTGGCAACGGGGGGGAGGGGCGATGGGACTGCGCCCAGAGATCTGGCTGTGAGGCTCAAGGCGATCGCAGCGTTGATACACTACCGATTGGGGAAACAGTTGACTGTGGAACCGATGATGATTTGAGCTTTGTAATTCGGCATGGGCGGCAATCAGGTAGCCCCCCATGCCCAGGCTGTGATAGAACTTGTCTAAGACCTGTTCGATCGCCCGCTGGTTGAAGTAGATGAAGACATTGCGGCAGAGGATTAAGTCCAGGTCATAGAGATTCAGATTGACATCAGGAAAGGGGTCGCTGACCAGATTGAGGCGCTTAAAGCTCACCAAACGGCGAATCTCCGGGTTGAGGAGGTAGCGATCGCCCTGTTGTTGGAAATACTGACGTCGAACCGACGCATCCACCTGACGAAAAGACCAAGCACTATAGTCCCCTCGTCGGGCATGGGCTAAGCTTTCATCATTGATATCCGTCCCCATGATCTGCAAGTCCCAGCGATCGCGATCGCTCAGTAACTCCCAAAGAACCATCGCTAACGAATAGGGTTCCTCACCCGAAGCACAAGCGGCACTCCAAATCTTCAACTGGGGACGTTGTCCCTGTTGGGCGGCGATGTTGCGCTTTTTGACCAGAATCTCCGGCAACAGACGCGATCGCAGTAACTCAAACTGACCGCGATCGCGGAAAAAATAACTCTCCGTCACCACCAAGCGACGAATCAAGGCTTTCCATTCCCGCCGACTAGCATTTGTCTGGCGATCCACCGTTAAGGGATTGTCCACCCCAAGCCGCAGTAACTCGTAGTACTGCGAAGCAGACGACAGTCCCAACCTTAACAACCGTTGTTCTAATTTTTTGCACAAATTGCGCTCGTCTTGGGGGCGAATCAGTAATCCCGTATGACGTGCAATTAACGAAGAGAAACGTTGAACCCAGTCAGCGTTGAACATTCAAAACGTGTGGTCAGCCAATGAATTGGGGGCATTGAAAGGGGGGACGAACCCTCCGGGAATCACTGCCAGTCCAGCACTTGCATGGATTCCCGACCTAGGTGGCCCTCTTCTAAGCCTAACCCAGATTTTCCCCCTTATCGCCGTAATTCCCTCGGGGATCAAACGAACAACGTTATGATGGGAACGGAAAGTTAAGTTCTATTAAGAAAATTGACTGCGACGTTCGAGTATCCCGATCGCACTGATGCCTGCCGAACTTGGAACGCCCTTGATCTCATTTGGCAAGGGGGAGAAGACGCGGTTCGTAATGGCCTACCCCACCAGCAACTCGCTCCCGCCTGGCAAATGTTGCTTCTCGGCGATGGGTCCCCCACCCGTCACCTACGCCTCCTCACCGGCGAAGCCACCGAAGTTGATGTGATTGACATGTCAGCCATCGGCACCGACGGAGATAGTGCCCCCGATCTCATCCAAGCCGTTCCCAGTCCCCGACTGCGGCGACAAGTCTGGCTACGCACCGCCTCCGGGCAACGACTGGCCTACGCCACCTCCTGGTGGGAAGCCAGTCACATCGACGACTACCTGCAAAACCGTTCCCTTCCCATCTGGGAAAACCTCTCCCGCATCCATGCCGAACTCTATCGCGACGTACGAGGCATCTATTACGGTCACTCACGCCCCCTAGAACAGGCTTTTAACCAGTCAGGCCCCTTCTGGGGTCGCCACTACCTATTTTGGCATCACGGTCAGCCCCTGACCCTCATCTATGAAGTCTTTTCCCCCTATCTCCAGAACTATTTAGGACCGATGAGGGGGGAAAAGAATAGGAAATAGGCAAGAGGCAAGAGGCAAGAGGCAAGAGGCAATAGGCAATAGGCAATAGGCAATAGGCAATAGGCAATAGGCAATAGGCAATAGGCAATAAACTTAGGTCAGTGCCAAGAGTTGTCGTAAATGGGACTCAGCGGCCGCCAGTTCTCCTTCCGTGGGTTCCGTTTGTTGCCAAGTCTGACGTTGGTGCAATAAATCACACCAGCCTTGTAACTGCGGGAACTTCGGCAGGAGATGGCCTAAACGGGGCAACCAGGGAATCACCGTACCTGCCACAATATCCGCCAGACTCAGGGCTGCCCCCCCAAAATAGGGCCGTCCCTGCAACATCTCCTCAAAGACCTGTAACACCTCATCTAAGGACTGATGCACCCCGTTTAACGCCGACTCATCTAACAGCGTCTCCCCAAACTCATGACGCATCAGCGGCATCAGACGGGGCAATAACTCATTCACCGTCAACATCTCAACCATCCGGACTCGTGCCAACGCCTTTGGTTCTCGGGGGACTAAGGGGGGATAGGGGGCGATCGCCTCAACATAATCCAGAATCGCTAAAGACTCCAGCACCCTAAACTCCCCATCCACCAACACCGGAACCTGTCCAAAGGGGTTCACCTCCAGGAACTGGGGCGATCGCTGATCCCCATCGAGTTTCAGGGCCACCAACTCAAAAGAAATCCCTTTTTCCAGCAGCGCAATCCACACCCGCCGCGCATTCCAAGACACCGGGTTATAGTACAGCCGTAACACCGTTCCCCCCGTATCATCCGCCTCATCCTCCTCCAAAGGCGCAATGACACCCTGAATCGTGCCATCAGGCAAAATCGCCTCACTCAAATTCGCCTCCTCAAGATTGGCCAAACTCAGATCCGCCCGCAACAGATTCGCGTGACTGAGATTGGCCCCACTCAAATCCGCCCGAGTCAAAATCGCCCCGCGCAAATCCGCCCCACGCAAATCCGCCCCACTAAAATCCACCCAACTCAAATCCGCCCCACGTAAATCCGCACGGCTGAGATTCGCTTGATTGAGAATCGCCTCACTCAAATCAATGCCATGCAAAATCGTATTGTGTAAATCCGCCCCACTTAGGCGAACCTGCTCAAACTCCCGTTCTCCTGCCTTGTAGCGTTTCAGAAGTTCATCTGTCGTGCGTAGTTCTCCGTCGCGTCCTGTCATAATGGGAATCTATCTCAGCATTGAAAACCATGAGGGAATCAAGGCGTCACGGGCGATCGCCCCAAAACTCCTCCTGCTCATTGTGCCATGATCTCATCAGCGATCTCATCCACGATTTCAGCAACGAATTTCCCACAGCCCCAGCAACGGACTAAAATATGTAAAGCAATCGGTCGCGCCACCGGTTCTGCATCCTCATCCTAAACTCTGCCACTCCAACACCTATATGACCGACGTACCCGTTTCCCGCATCCGCAACTTCTCCATCATCGCCCACATCGACCACGGCAAATCCACCCTGGCCGATCGCCTGCTGTCCTACACCGGAACCGTAGAACAGCGCAAAATGAAAGAACAGTTCCTAGACAACATGGACTTGGAACGGGAACGGGGCATCACCATCAAACTTCAGGCGGCGCGGATGAACTACACCGCCAAAGATGGCCAAAGCTACGTCCTCAACCTCATCGACACCCCCGGCCATGTGGACTTCTCCTACGAAGTCTCCCGGTCCCTCGCCGCCTGTGAAGGGGCCCTACTGGTGGTGGATGCCTCCCAAGGAGTTGAAGCCCAAACCCTGGCCAACGTCTATCTGGCCCTAGAAAACGACCTCGAAATCATCCCCGTCCTCAACAAAATTGACCTCCCTGGGGCCGAACCCGAGCGCGTCATCGAAGAAATCGAAGAAGTCGTCGGCCTCGACTGTTCCGAAGCCATCCACGCCTCCGCCAAAGAAGGCATAGGCATCCCCGAAATCTTAGAATACCTAGTTCATCAAGTTCCACCGCCCCAGGATACCGTCGACGAACCCTTGCGGGCCCTGATTTTTGACAGTTACTACGACCCCTATCGTGGCGTAATTGTCTACTTCCGCATCATGGACGGAACCCTCAACCAGGGCGATCGCGTCCGCTTCATGGCCTCACAAAAAGAATTTGACCTCGACGAAATCGGTATCCTCTGCCCCACCCAACAACAAGTAGACAGCCTCCACGCCGGAGAAGTGGGCTATCTATCCGCCGCCATCAAAGCCGTCGAAGACGCCCGCGTCGGCGACACCATCACGTTAGCCAAAATTCCCGCCGAAGACCCCTTACCGGGCTATACAGAAGCCAAGCCGATGGTGTTTTGTGGCCTCTTCCCCACCGACTCCGACCAATTTGAAGACCTACGGGACGCCCTCGAAAAACTCAAACTCAACGACGCCTCCCTCAACTACGAACCCGAAACCTCAAGCGCCATGGGGTTCGGCTTCCGTTGCGGCTTCCTCGGCCTGCTGCACATGGAAATTATCCAAGAACGCCTCGAACGAGAATATAACCTCGACTTAATCACCACCGCCCCCTCCGTGGTGTATCACGTCACCACCACCGACGGTGAAGTCATCAACATCGACAACCCCAGTTTGATGCCCGATCCCGTCCAACGGGAGAAAATCGAAGAACCCTATGTGCGGGTAGACTTAATTACCCCCGAAGAGTACGTTGGAACCCTCATGGAACTTTGCCAAGGTCGTCGCGGCGAGTTCACCAACATGAAATACCTCACCCCCACCCGCACTACCCTGATTTACGAACTCCCCCTAGCCGAAGTGGTGACCGACTTTTTCGACCAAGTCAAATCGCGATCGCGCGGCTACGCCAGCATGGAATATCAAATGATTGGCTACCGTGAAAACGACCTCGTGCGTCTCGATGTCATGGTCAACAGCGACCCCGTCGATGCCCTAGCAGTCATTGTCCACCGAGACAAAGCCTATCCCGTCGGTCGTGCCCTCGTCGAAAAACTCAAAGAATTGATTCCCCGCCATCAGTTCAAAGTGCCATTACAAGCCTCAATTGGCAGCCGCATTATTGCCAGCGAACGCATCCCCGCCCTCCGCAAAGATGTCTTAGCAAAATGCTACGGCGGCGATATTTCCCGCAAGAAAAAACTCTTAAAGAAACAAGCCAAAGGCAAAAAACGCATGAAAGCGATCGGCACCGTCGACGTTCCTCAAGAAGCCTTCATGGCCATGCTCAAACTCTAAAACATCCCCAACCCAGGGGAGTACCACCCCCATACTCCCCTCCTCCGTGTCCTCCGTGCCTCCGTGGTTATCCTCCCTCCCCCCTCTTGCCCCTTGCCCCTTGCCCCTTGCCTCTTGCCTCTTGCCTTCTTCCCTAAAGAATTGCATCATTTGTAGCCAAAGTAGCCAACCAACCCATCAAAACGAGTTAGGGTAAATAAAAACGTTGGGTTTCGCGATTAACGACGACGAGAGTAGCACCCCCAAGTGCGTCGTCCCACAGCCCGCGTATTGGCGATAAGGCGCTTGCGAACGATGCCCCAAACTCAAACTTCCAGCATTTCCCGAGTAGTCAGTGATAGTAGCTGTCCTGCCCGCACCTTTGAACGTCATGACGGTCTAACCGTCGTGCATCAGTATATTCCCCATAGTCCCGTCATTGTCACCGATGTCTGGGTCAAAGCCGGTGCCAGTGTAGAACCGGAGGATTGGTCTGGGATGGCCCATTTCCTGGAACACGCCATCTTCAAAGGGACCGATCGCCTCGGCCCCGGTTACTTCGACGCTGCCATCGAAGGTTGTGGAGGACTCACCAACGCCGCCACCAGTTACGACTACGCCCATTTCTTCATCACCACCGCCAGCCCCTATTTTAGCGAGACCCTACCCCTGCTCTCCGAGCTCCTCCTTCATGCCGCTATCCCAGAAGATGAGTTTTTCCGAGAACGGGAAGTAGTCTTTGAGGAAATCCGCCAAAGTCAGGATAGTCCCGATGACCTGCTCTTTGAAGCCACCCTAGACACCGTTTATCAGAATCATCCCTATCGTCGTCCCGTCTTAGGAACTCAAGAAAGCCTTTTAGGGCGATCGCCCGCTGACTTACGGCAATTCCATCGCAGCCATTACCAACCCCAAAACCTCACCATCGCCGTCGTTGGAGGTATCTCTGAACTCGAAGCCCTCGATCGCATCGACGACTGTTTCCAGAACTTCTTCCCCAACCCCGGCTGTCCTCAGGCCAAAATCACCCCCGAACCCCCCATTCGCGGCGTGCGGCGGCGGGAGATGGCCTTTCCACGCCTAGAATTAGCCCGCCTCAACCTAACCTGGACGGGCCCCGGCATTGACCATCTCGATGATGCCTATGGCTTAGATCTCCTCTCCATGATTCTCGCTAGTGGTCGTTCCTCACGCCTCGTACGGGAACTGCGAGAACAGCGTCAATGGGTTCAAGGCATTACCAGCTACTTTTCCCTACAACTGGACTCCAGCCTCTTTACCATCAGCGCCTGGCTAGAACCTCGTTTCCTCGATGCTGTCGAACAAGCCAGCCTGCACCAAATCCACCGCTTACGAGAAAGCCCCGTCGATCCCCTAGAACTGGCCCGGGCCAAACGGCAACTCTGCAATGATTATGCCTTCTCTACCGAAACCCCAGCCCAACTAGCCGGCCTCTATGGCTACTATCAAACCCTCAGCCGTGCCGATATCGCCACCCAGTATCCCCAACGAATTCAGTCCCTCAAACCCGACAACCTGCGTCAAATCGCTCGACAGTACCTCAGCCTACAAAACTATGTTGTCACCATCGGCGTTAACGAACAGTGATAGCCTAGATGGGGTTTGATTGTTGCGAACTGTTTACCTTCCGACCTCCCCGAATTTATGTCTCCACACCGCGTCGTTCTCAATAACGGGATCACTGTCATCCTGGTGGAAAATCCCACCGCCGACATCATGACCGCTCGTTTTTTCGTCAAAACCGGGACTCGCTGTGAACCGCCCCATCTCTTTGGACTCTCCCATCTGCTAGCCTCCGTGATGACCAAGGGAACCGCCAAGCTTTCCTCAATGGAGATTGCCGAACAGGTTGAATCCGTCGGGGCCAGCGTTGGGGCCGAAACCACCAACGATTACTTTTTATTTAGTCTCAAGACGGTTTCAGCAGATTTTGAGGAAATTCTTAACCTAAGTGCCGAACTCTTGCGATCGCCCGCCCTCCCCGAAGCCGAAGTCGAACTCGAAAAACGCCTCACCCTGCAAGCCATTCGCGCCCAGAAAGAACAACCCTTCGCCATCGCCTTCTCCCAACTGCGCGAAGCCATGTATCGAGACCATCCCTACGCCCTGTCCACCCTAGGGGTAGAGAGTACCGTGGCTGGCTTAACCCGTTTAGACCTAGAGAAGTTCCATCGCACCTATTTTCGCCCCGACAACCTCGTGATTAGTCTTGTCGGCTGTTGGCCAGTCGATCAAGCCATTGCCGCCCTAGAGTCCGCCTTTGGCGATTGGCAAGCCCCACCTCTGCCCATCCCTCAAGTCGACCTGCCCCGCCTTACCCCTCAACCCACCGTCCGTAAAACCTCTCAAGACAGCCAACAGTCCATCGTCATGTTGGGCTATCTCGCCCCCTCCGTTCTCCTCAAAAACGGTGATGGCGTCCCCCCAGAATACGCCGCCCTTAAACTCCTCAACACCTATCTCGGCAATGGCCTCTCCAGTCGCCTCTTCGTTGAACTGCGGGAAAAACGGGGCTTGGCTTATGATGTTTCCGCTTTTTATCCTACAAGACTTGACAAATCTCAGTTTGTAGTGTACATGGGAACTGCTCCTCAAAATACGGCGATCGCCCTCGAAGGCATACGAGTCGAAGTCGAGCGTTTAACCGCCTTATACCTCCACAACGACGAACTACAAACCGCCAAAAACAAACTCTTAGGTCAATATGCCCTCGGCAAACAGACCAACTCTCAAATCGCCCAAATTCTAGGCTGGTACGAAACCCTAGGCCTAGGAGTCGAGTTTGACGAAATGTTCCCCGAAGCCATCGCCCAAGTCACCGCCGAAGACGCCCGACGAGTCGCCAGCCGCTACTTCACCGACCCCTACATCAGCCTAGTCGGCCCCGCCGCCGCCCTCAACAGCGCCCTCCCCTCCCCCGTCTCCTAACCCCCCCGATTGCCTCTTGCCCGAAGAGGGCGACCATAAAGGTACGCCCCTACGTCTTTTCTGTTCCCTGTTCCCTTCTTTTGCCTCTTGCCTATTGCCTCTTGCCTTCTTCTTCCCCTCTTGCCTATTGCCTCTTGCCTATTGCCTCTTGCCTTCTCCTTCCATGCCCGACTTCCTGATTATTGGCGCCCAAAAAGGCGGAACTACCTCTGCCCTGCATTACCTCAATCAACATCCCCAAATTCAAGTCGCCCCGCAAAAAGAAGTACATTACTTTGACCTGAACTACAGCCAAGGATTGTCCTGGTATCACCAGCAATTCCCCAAACGTGACCCAAAGACCCTAACCGGCGAAGCCAGTCCCTACTATATCTTTCATCCCGACGTGCCGCGTCGCGTTGCCGCCGACTTCCCCGAGATGAAACTCATTGCCCTACTGCGCAACCCCGTTGAGCGGGCCATCTCCCACTACTACCATGCCATCAAACAAGGACTCGAAACCCTGTCCTTAGAAGAAGCCTTCGCCCAAGAACCCACCCGTCTCGCCGGAGAAGCTGAGAAACTCGAACAGAACCCCAACTATCACAGCTACGCCTACCAACACCACAGCTATCTGACACGAGGCCAGTACCTCCAGCAACTGCAACGCTGGTGGGCCCACTTCCCCAAACAGCAACTGCTGATTCTTCATAGCAACGACCTCTATCAGCAGCCCCAAACCACCCTCAACCGCATCCTCGACTTTCTCAACTTACCCAAATTGACCCTAACCGACTTCCCCAGCCTCAACAGCGGGAACTATTCTCACATCAGCGAGTCTATCCAACAGCAGTTACAGGAAAGGTTTCGGCCCCATAACCAGCACCTGTTTGCCACCCTAGGACAAGACTGGAGTTGGTAACATAGCCCACTCTTCCTCCGTGTCCTCCGTGACTCTGTGGTTCTCCTCTTGTCTATTGCCTCTTGCCCAAATATGATATCGTACCCTAGATGAACGCCCAGGGAAACTGTACCGAAATGGTTGCGCCCCAGCCGTAAACCCTAAACAATGCCCGGTCATACATGAGGGGAACATTGGGGATTGAGATGTTCCCAAGGCGTGAGTTTCGCCACATCCCGAGGTTGTCCCATCTCCCCAACTCCTGAATCGGAAGTCTTTAACAGCAGTTGCAATGCGTGTCCTATTCCTACATCCGAACTTTCCCGCCCAGTTCCGCCATGTCGCCACAATCCTGGGGCGAGATCCCAATAATCAGGTCGTCTTTGGCACCAAAAACGAACGCCCCGAATGGAAAATTCCCGGCGTTAAGAAAGCCCTCTTTACCCCCAGTCGCGACCCTCGGCCCGAAACCCATCACTATGTCCGGCCCCTCGAAAGTGCCGTTCTCCATGGACAAGCCGTGTATCGCACCATGTTGGCGCTCAAAAGTCAAGGCTTTGTCCCAGATTTAGTCTATGGTCACTCCGGCTGGGGACCGACACTCTTTGTTAAGGATGTCTTCCCCGATAGCAAATTGATGTGCTATTTCGAGTGGTTCTACTGGGCCCATGGGTCTGATGCCGATTTTGACCCCGCTGACCCCCTCAGCCCTGATGACGAAGCTAAGATTCGCGTCAAAAATGCCCCGATTTTGATGGATTTATACTCCTGTGATTGGGGACTTTCCCCCACCAAATGGCAGAAATCGCAATTTCCCCATGAGTTCCAGCGCAAAATGACCGCCATGCACGATGGGGTCGATACGGAGTTCTTCCAACCCAATCCTGGGGCGAAGTTGGTCTTACCTAACCTGGATTTATCCGGGGCTGAGGAAATTGTCACCTATGTCTCTCGGGGGATGGAACCCTATCGGGGCTTCCCGGAATTTATTGAATCCATCGCCTATCTGCAAGAAAAACGCCCCAACTGTCATGTGGTGATTGTGGCCTCAGAACGAGTCTGTTATGGCAAATCCCTGCCCAATGGACAAACCTATAAGGAACAGATGTTAGCTAAAGTTCCTCTGGATATGTCGCGGGTGCATTTTGTGGGAACCTTGCCCTATGGCCAATATCTGAAGGTGTTGCAGGCCTCCGATGCCCATATTTATCTGACTCGTCCCTTTGTCCTATCCTGGTCGATGATTGAGTCCATGTCCGCCGGTTGCGTGGTAGTGGGATCGGATACCGCCCCAGTGCGTGAGGTCATTCGCGATGGTGAAAATGGCTTCTTGGTGGACTTCTTCTCGCCTAAGCAAATCGCCGATCGCGTCCATGATGTGTTAGAACACCCCACGCGTATGGCCCATATTCGTGAGAATGCCCGCAAGACGGTGTTGGAAAATTACGCCCACTCGGTTCTCCTCCCTCGTCATATTGAGTTGATGAAAGAGGTGGCCCAAGGGAACTTACCGGAACCGCAACCCATCGCCTCGATTCCTGAACGCAGCTTAGTCACCAGTGGTTAGGGATGGATGTTAGAGACTGACTGTAGAGACAGATTGTAGAGACAGATTGTAGAGACTGACTGTAGAGACGGATAGAGAGAGTCGCCCACCCAGAATCGGGACGTTGTAAAGGAGGAAAGATACAGGGGATGAGTGTTAGTGTAGCGACGGCGATCGCGTCCCACCGGACGGGAGAGGTGGAACGTGCGGAACAGTTATATCGGCAAATCTTGGCGGAGAACCCCCAGGAGGCGGCGGCCTTGCATGGGTTGGGGATGATTGCTTATCAACAGCAACAGTACGATCGCGCCATCGACCAGATTGAACAGGCGATCGCCCTCGATCCCAGTCATGCTGCCTATTACAATACCCTGGGCATGGCCTATCGCGGTCAGGGCAATCTTGATAAAAGTCTGGCATCCTATCGTCAGGGACTGCTGTTAGATCCCAACAGTGACGCCCTCCAGGGGAATTTCACCCGGGCCTGGCTAGAGTATGTTGAGGGCGATCGCCCCGCTGCCCTCAATCACCTCGTTCAACTGGGGCGGGCCTATCACCGACTGGGGGACTTCTCCCAGGCCAAACAACTCTACGAACGCGTCTTAGAGTATGATGCCGACCAGGCCGATGCTATCCAGGGACTGGGAACCCTCGCCTATCAACAGCAGGACCACCCCCAAGCCATCACCCTCCTGCAACGGGCGATCGCCCTCAATCCCAACGCCGCCAGCTATCATCACAACCTCGGGGCCGTCTATCAGGCCCAAGGCCAACTGGCCGACGCCACTGCCGCCTATCGACGGGCCGTTGAACTCAACGCCAACCTAGAGGCCCCTCGTAAACAACTCAACCAGCTTCTCGAACATCTGCGGCAAAAAGATGTCGTCATCTGGACGCAGGAAATGCTCAAGTTGGCGCAATGTTTTTATGAGCAAGAAAACTATCGCCAAGCCATTTTTCTCTATAAAAAAATCTTAGAAGTTGACAGTCAATCTGCCATTGCTCACTACAACTTAGGACGCATTGCTTATGACCATCACCAAAGCTATCAAGCCATGGTGGATTTGGAGAAAGCCGTTAAACTAGCGCCCCAAAACGCAGAGTATCACCATGGCTTTGGCTTAGCCTGCCTTCAGCATAGTGTGCCACAAATGGCATTAGATGAGTTCAGAAAAGCCTTAGAAATTGACCCGGAAAATCAAGAGTATCAACAGAAATTCAATGAAACTGTTGAGTATTTCTTGAAGTATTACCATGAATGCGCTCAATGGCATTACAACTTAGAAGAATATCAAGAAGTTGCCCAGATTGACTTTCAAGCCGGGAACTTCATTAAAGAGCAAACAGGACGGTTACAAACAGCCCAACGCTATTATCATCACGCCCTAGACCTTCATCCCAACTATGCCGAGGTTCATCTCACCTTAGCCGAAATCTATTTAGAAGAGAAAAACTTTAGCCAAGCCATTATCGCCGCCCGCAAAGCCATTCAGGGCAAACCCGACTCCGCCGAAGCCTATAAAGTCCTCGGTAATGCCTTCTTAGGACAAAAGAACGGCAACGCCGCCATGAACGCCTATCAACGGGCGATCGCCATCAAACCGGACTTCGCCGAAGTCTACTCCAACGTTGCCAGTATTTACTTCTTCCAAAACCAAAACCACGAAGCCCTCCAACTTTATCAAAAAGCCCTCTCCCATAACCAAGAGTTACCAGGGATTCATTGGAATTTAGGGAAAGTCTATGAACGGATGGGCAAAGTTGACGAAACCATCCAATGTTGGCAACGGGCCTTAGAACTCGACCCCAAATTCGGCGGGGGCATCTCCTATCAGCATTTGGCGGGCAAATACTACGGCAAAGGACAAAAAGAAGATGCCGTCAAACTCTTCCATAAAGCCATTGAACTCCAGCCGGATTTAACCGAATCCTACTGGGCCCTCTGCGAATTCTATAACACCAAAAACCAAGCCGCCGCCCGGGCCGTTTCCCTGAAATTCTGTGAAAACGTGACCGGGAAAGACTACATTATGGCCCTATTGGCCGCCATGAAATCTCACCTGAACTCTGGAGTGAGTGAGGTGGCGATCGCCAAATTCAACGAAGTCGAACCCCTCATCTACGACGCCATTCAGCAATATCCCCTCACCTACAACGAGGTGGTGCGCCTCTATCTCAACCTGGCCTTTGATATGCCCCACGTCCGCGATGACGTGGCTAAAAACGCCAAACTCTCCAAAACCCTGGCCCAACTCTATCTCAAATATCTCGAAGCCAAAGCCAACAGCGAGAAACACGCCGAAATTCCCATTCGTCCTCGCCCCAATCCCGGCCATCCCCTGCGCATCGGCTTCCTCTCCAAACATTTCCGCCGTCACTCCGTCGGTTGGCTGAGTGTGGACATTATCGAGGCCCTCAGTCAAATCACCCCCCATATCTTCCTCTACGTCACCGGGGATATGGGCCGTGACGAACTCACCGAACGCTTCGAGAAAGCCGCCGAGAAATTTAGCCGTCCCCAAGGGGCCCAGGCGAAACTGATTTTGCAAGAAATTGCCCAGGATAACCTCGATGTCTTAGTCGATATGGACTCAGTCACGGTGATGCCCAACACCGAAGTCTTCTATAGCAGTCCCGCCCATGTCTGTCTCACCTGGCTAGGCTTTGATGCCCCCTATATTACTCCCAAAAATTACTACCTGGGAGATTGGCAAACTCACCCAGCCGGTGTCGAGGAACATTACATCGAACAAGTGGTGCGCCTCCCCGACTCCTTCGCCGCCACCGCTGGACTTCCCATCCGTCAAGTGGATCGGGAGGTATTGCGCCGTTCCATGCGGGTGGCCCCCAATCAGGTGGCCTTCCTCTGTGTGGCAACGGGTAATAAGTTCTGTCCTGAGTTAGTCGAAGCCCAAATTAAGATTCTGGCCCAGGTTCCCGATAGCCTTCTCTTCTATAAAGGCCGGGTGGGGGATTTGTTGGCCATTGAGGAAATCTATAAACAAGAATGTCGCCGTCAGGGGGTTCGCAGCAATCGCATCCGCGTTCTCCCGCGTACCCAAACCGAAGAAGAACATCGCCTGATTTATCAGTTTGCCGATGTCTTGATTGATTCCTATCCCTATAGTGGGGCAACCCACGTCGTCGAGGCCCTCTGGTTTAATATGCCGGTGGTGGCCTTGGTGTCGCAACAGTCCTTTGGCCGTCAGGCTTACTCCCTGATGAAAGCCGCTGGGACGGATTTAGGGGTGGCTTGGACTTGGCAGGAGTATATTGATTGGGCAGTGCGTATGGGCCAAGATGATGGCCTACGACAACAGATGCGATCGCAACTCGAACAGGGTAAACAGCCTGACAGTCTGGCCCCCCTCTGGAACCCCCGCAAGTTCGCCAGCGATATGTATGGCATCTTCAAGGAACTTGTTGCCCAACGGGCCGCTGGATAGCTGTATATCCGGATAGCGGCCACCAGTCTTGTAAGGATAAGCGATACCTTTCGCATGATGACTGGTGATTATGGGGACTCACACTTTACTTGCACTTGCTGCCTTATTGGCGCCAGAGGGCAGTCTCGAACCGTCTGTGTTACCGATGCTGCCCTCGTTGGACAATCCATCCTTAGAAACCTCGGCTGACTCGAATCAAGTCCTGGAGATGGCCATGGCTTCGCCTGAGATGAGTCACCCAGAATCTCAGCATCAGCCGAAATTTATGACTGCCGATGGTTCTGGGGCCGATGGTTCTGGGGCCGATGGTTCTGGGGGTGATGTCTCTGGGGTAGATAATCCCCCCCCGGCCGGTCTTTTCGCTCAATATGTCACCTTATATCAGGCCCTGTTGATGACTCTGGCCCTGTCTCCCTTGGCGACTTTGGCCACCTTTGGGGTGATTCGCCATCGTGTTTTGGAACGGTTGGTGGCCGATGTGCGCAGTAAGTTGGGCAAGTTGGGGGATTTGGAAAACCAGTTAGATCACTCCAGTCGTAAAGCGGATCGGTTATTGGAGGAACTCGAACAGGCTGTTCTTCAGGCCCACCAGCAGGCGCGATCGCAGGTGGATGGCTTAACTCAGGAGATGGAAGTGCAGATGGATCAACTCCATCAAGTGGAACGCATCCGCAATGAGTGTTTGCATCAGTTGCAGGTGGCGGTGTTGGAGGCCTACGAGGCCAAAGATGAGAAGTTAGCAGAAATTCAGAAAATTAGCCCCCGCGCCATTTTGCAGTCCATGAAGCCGGAGTTACGGCAAAAAATTGACCGAGTGTCACAACGGTTGGCCGCGATTCAGGCAATTCAGGAAGCGAATCGAACCTTACCGATCGCGGCTGGAGGGAACGCCGTTGCAAACGCTGTTGCAGAACCCGAACCCCCCTCAACCCCAGCAGAAACTTCCAACACTCCGACATCGGCAAAATCAACCTCTCCCACGGCGGCTGTGGAACTGACTCCCCTATCCCTGCCTGAGACGGCATCGCCTCAAGAGCGGTTAGTCTATTATGAGGCCCTGCTAACTCGTCAACCCCATCATCGTCAGGCTTGGTTGGATTATGCCGAGATATTACTGCAAAGCCAACGCTGGACTGATGCGATCGCCGCCTATAACGAAGCCATCGCCCTCGACAATCAGGATGCAGATACCTGGCTACGTCAGGGAACTCTACTCTATCGCACGGGCCGCTATGCCAATGCGGTGGAGAGTTTTGACAATGCCATTGAACATCAGAATCCCGAGGAACCGGGGGGCCGCGATCGCCTGGTGGAAGCCTGGTTTGGCCGGGGAAACAGTTTCGGCCGTTTACAACGCTTGGATGAGGCCCTCGAAAGTTACGATCGCACCTTGGAGTTGAACCCCGATAAATATGAAGCTTGGTATAACCGGGGTAATACCTTCAGTAAGCTACAACGCCTCGATGAAGCCCTCGAAAACTATGAACGGGCCCTGGAGATTCAGCCCAAGAGTCCCGAGATTTGGCATAATCGCGGTGCAATTCTCAATCGAATGCAGCATTTTCAAGAGGCGATCGCTTCCTATCGCCAAGCCGTTAAGTTACAACCCAACAAATTTGAAGCGTGGTACAACTTGGGCAACGTCCTCAGCAATGTCAAACGCTATAAAGATGCCGTCAGTGCCTACGAGAAAGCGGGAAACATCAATCCTAATCGCTATGAAGTGTGGTACAACCACGCGGCAATTTTAGTCAAACTTGAAGAGTACCCTCAGGCGATCGCCTCTTACGAGAAAGTCACTCAACTCAAACCCAGTCATTTTGAATCCTGGTATAACCTAGGTATTTTACTGGAAAAACTCGAACGCTACGACCAAGCCTTAGACTGTTTTGATGCCGCTATTGAACTACAATCTCAATCCTATGAAGCCTGGTATGCCAGCGGAACAACGTTACAAAAACTTCAGCGCCATGAAGAAGCCCTGAATGCCTATGAACGGGCGATTAAGCTCAAACCCGAACAGTCGGAAGCTTGGTACAATCGGGGACAGTTATTATCTCTGTTGAACAAGCATCAAGAAGCCGTCGCCAGTTTGGGCAAAGCCTTCCAAATTCAGAATAGTATGCTGCAAGCCAGTGCTATGTAGGGCTTGCTGAAAAAGTTACCAAAAGGTAGGGGGTAAAATGCACAAGAAGCTGGTCTTCTTAAAAGATAACCCCAACTTCACTCAACTCATTCACGTCATAACTCAAATTTATGGGTTTTGAAAAAATCATGAGGTTTTGGAAAAGTTGACACAAAAAAGGACAGTAAAACTGCCTAAGCAGTTTCACCAGGTTCATCACTAAAAATGTGAGAGCTATGGAGGTTTCCGAAGTATTAGGAAGTTTAGCCATAACACGGTTCAAGCTAAATCTTCTTTTGGCTTGTCCAAATTTACCCTCAATTTCATTGCGAATACGCTCGTCTTCCTGAGCTTGTTTTTTGGCGGTTCGGCTGCTCGTTTTGGGAGGTCTTCCCAAAGGTGGGCCACTGAGTCGAATTCCTCTTTCTTTACACCAGGCTCGATTCGCTCGAGTTCGATAAATTCGATCAGCGTGAAGGGATTCAGGATAAACTCCTGTATAGTCTTTGTAGGCTTCTACTTGTGAGATTAAATCTCCACTCTCATTATAGTTATCCCAACTAATTCTTTCTAGGAGTACATATCCTTCTACACAACTGACTGACAACTTAGCTCCAAATTCTGTCGGACTTCCTGCCTTGCCTCTGACGATTGGACGAAGATGAGGTTGTGTTAGACTAACGATACGATTTTCAATTCTATTTTCATTGTTTGACCACAAACACTGCTGTTGACGGGTTATTTCACTAGAGACCAATAATTTCCTGTATTCCGCTCTGTTTAAGCCTTCTAGGCTAGCACCTTCTTCGAGCAATTTCTCAATATGTCCAAAGTTTCGTTTGAGGTATTGGAGTTGTTTCTTGACAGCATGTCTTCTGTCTTTTCGAGAAGGTTTCCTCTTTTTGGCAAATTTCAAATACTCTTTTCGGGCGAGTTTGCGGTGGGTTCTGGGTTTTTGAGTCAGTTTGCCTTTCAGAGATTTGTATAAAACGTCTATGACCAACTCGGTGATTTTCCTGGCTTGATTTAACAGCGCGACATCGGTGGGGTATTGGATATCGGCTGGTGCTACGGTTGCATCAATTAATAGTTTGCCTCTATTTTCTTTTTTTCTTTCGGCTTCTTCTGACTTTTTTGGGCTGACCACCTCCTCCTGAAATCCTCGACCTTGCTGGACAATTTTTTGATTGATTCTTTGAAGCAGAGTTTGACCAATCCTTTGCCGAAAATGAACCATCATTGACGCGTCGAAAGGAGCTTCATCTTGATACCTCTTTTCTCCAATAAAATACTGCAAGTAAGGGTTCTCCTTAATCTGCTCGACGGTTTCTCGGTCGCTAATTCCCAATTTTTCTTTGATAATCAAAGCCCCCAGTGCCATACGAAAGGGTTTAGCTGGCGCTCCCATTTCTTCGGAGAAATTCTGGGCATATTCTTCCTCAAATTCTGACCAGGGAATTAGGCTTGCCAGAACCACCCAACGATTTTCTACACACAACTGTCCCTCAAAGGGAAGTTCAAAGGCTTCATCGGGTGAGTCGGGATTTTGTGATTTTCGATACATTTTATTGTTCCGGATGCACGGTAGTTTCCCATTGTACCTCTTTTTTGAGGTTTTTGACGCCAGCTCCAAACCCTTCTAAGCCTCACGCTGTAAGCTTTCCACCTCTTTTCAGCAAGCCCTATGTAAATGAACTCCCAACCCAAGGTGGAGGAAAACGTTGAATTTATGAAACATTTTTCCTAAAATACTCGTCTTATTAAACAAGGATGGGTTACAATAAAAAAGCTGAAATCCATCAGCAAAAAACCTAAAAATCCACGGGTGTTTCTACCTGAAACATTACTTAAACCTGTGGAGGTTAAAATGGGCAATACCATTATTGGGACGCTAATTTCAGACCTGATTATTCCTGGGGGAAATATCCAGGGCGAACCCCTACCCGACTTATCAGGGGATGACATCATCGATGGCGTTGGCGGAGATAACGTCATTGCCGCCAGTGATGGCAACGATAGCGTTGTCGGTCGTTCTGGAAATGACCTGTTATTCGGCAACCAAGGGGACGATACCCTACGAGCCGGAGCCGGAAATGATACTTTGTATGGAGGACAAGGAAATGATGTCCTCTTTGGCGACTCGGGAAATAACTATCTCTCGGGCGATCGTGGCAACGATACCATCTTTGGGGGCAGTGGGAATGACATCATGCTTGGGGGAGAAGACGACGACTACCTCATCGCTGGTGATGGTAACAACACCCTCGCCGGGGGAGACGGAAACGACACTCTCGAAGGGGGAAATGGCGATGATTTGATGTTCGGGAACCAAGGGGACGATGTTATCCGCGCCGGAGAGGGGAACAATACCCTCTATGGCGGTGCCGGGAATGATACCCTCGTCGGCGGGCCCGGCAACAACTTCCTTTCCGGTGACTTAGGGGCCGACGTGCTGATTGGCGGTGAGGGACAAGACACCTTTGCTATGTCTCGCCGCAGTGATAATGTCACCAGCGGCGGCGTCAACCTCACCGATGCTGACCGCATTCGCGACTTTGTCCGGGGCCGAGATCAGTTATTCCTCGATGGCTTACCTTTCGAAGACATCAGCATCGAAGTCGATGGGAATAACTCTATCATCAAAGATACCGTCACCGACCAGTTCCTCGCCGTCGTCGAAGGTGTCTCCGACCTCGATGCAACGGACTTCTCCAGTGATATCGCCGATCCTGAACCACCGCGAACCTTCGAGTTTGTGGATGAAAATGGTGAACTCGTCAATCTCTATGAGTTCAATCAACAAGATGGAGGGAGTACCGCCGGTGAGTTAATTCCCCGCAGCATCTTTGTCAAACGCAGTGGAACGACTGGGGAAGATAACCTCTTGTTCAACAAAATCCCGGCGACTGCCTTTGACGGCGTTGATTTTGAAAGTCCCGACGAACCACGAGTTGTTAGCTTTGCTGATGGCCAAGGAACGGCCGCCTTTGACATCAATCTCATCAACGAAGTCTTGGGAACTAGTCCCGTTGAAGGGGGCGATCGCTTCTTCTCCTTACAACTGAGGAAAGACACGGTTGTCGTTGATAATGCCAACTTCCTCATCCAGCGCGGTTCCGCTGCTTTCCTCGGAGGTGGCTTCACCTTTACTCAAGGCCTGAAGGAGATTGGTAGTAGTGATGGCGCTCGTCAAGACGGGCTGGCAAGCTTCGTCCCCGGCGATCCTGACTTCATCCGGTTTACAATTGTCCGCCCCGAGTCGAATGCCGATGTTGCTGCCACTGTTAATGTAAGCACCAGTGCGGGCTCGGGCGCTACTGGCGTCACGGACATCAGTAACTTAGGATCAGGCGCAGGCCAAGGCGATTTTCTAATTTTAGAAAATAAACCCATTGAATTTGGTGTCGGTCAGACTGAGCAGACCTTCCAGGTCCCGGCGTTCTTCGATGGCGGCTCTAATAGCTTTATGGAGGTAGCCTTATCTGGAGACGGCCTCGGGATTATCCCCACCGCACAAGTCGATATCCTCTAAGGAGTTTCTCTGGCTGCATCCTCAACTTCAAATTCATCTCAACACCCCCCTGTGGGGTGTTTTTTTTGCCCTCCCTTCCCCTCCTCCCCCCTCCTCCCCCCTTCTCCCTCCGTGACCTCTGTGACTCTGTGGTTCCCCTCCTCCCCCTTGACATAAAAAATCCATTTCGCTATAATAGAACCATAAATAAAGCTTCACCCCTCAATGCAAAGCGCACCAAAATTTTGATTGAGGTTGGCAAGGCTTCGCGGCCCCGGTGCGGGCCGCGCAAAGCCAAACATCTAAGCAGCGCAATTTTATTTCCGATTAACGTACAGAAATCAGAAATAAAAACTGGGGGCATCACACCCCCAGCCTGAATCTCAATTACGCATCTCCCACAGGATTACGTTCCTTAATCAAACGAATCGCGCGACTGACACTCTCCGGGAGAATCACCACCAAACTATCCTTCGGCGCCTCATCGAGGGCAATGTTAATCGCCTTCTCCTCACTAAGAATCGACTCATAACGAGCATCAGGATTCACCTCCTCAATCCCCTTGCAAATCCAATCCGCCGCATCCCCCCGAGGACGACCCCGAGTATCATCATCCTCCTTGACAATAATTTGGTCGAAAATCTCCGCCGAGAGACGGCCCAACTCAACAAAATCCTCATCGCGGCGATCGCCCGGGCCCCCAATCACCCCAATACAAGACCCCGGCCAATTGCGGACAAAGCCTCCCAACGCCTCATAACTGGCCGCATTATGGGCATAATCCACCAAGGCATGGAAATCACCCAAATCAAATAGATTCATCCGTCCCGGAGTCTGATCCACCGAAGCCTTAAAAGTCGCCAAACCCGCACGAATCGCCTCCAACTCAACCCCTTGCACATAGGTCGCAATACAAGCAGCCAAGGCATTAGCAATCATAAACGGCGCCATCCCCTTCAGGGTTAGAGGAACCTCCTCAGCCTTAGCAATCCGTACCATGGAACCGCCATCAAGAACCACCAGATAGCCATCCTGATACACCGCCGCCTTACCACCATTCTCCACATGACCCCGCACAATCTCATTATCCGGGTTCATCGAGAAATAGGCGATATTCGATCGCAGATTCTTCGCCATCCCCGCCACCAACACATCATCGGCATTGAGAACCGCATAGCCATCCGGGTGAACCGCCTCAGCCACCACCGCTTTCACACTGGCCATCTGTTCAATCGTATCAATATCACCAATGCCCAAATGGTCTGCGGCTACATTCAAGACCACTCCCACATTAGCTTCCTCAAAGGCTAACCCCGAGCGAAGAATCCCCCCGCGCGCAGTTTCCAACACCGCCATCTCAACCGTGGGGTCTCCCAAAATCAGGCCCGCACTCTGGGGCCCCGTATTATCGCCAGCCTCCGCCAAAAAGTCACCAATATAGGTTCCATCCGTCGTGGTGTACCCCACCACCTGACCCGTTTGCTTACAAATATGAGCAATCAAGCGTGTCGTCGTCGTCTTGCCATTGGTTCCCGTAATCGAGATAATCGGCACACTGTGGGGCGTTCCCGGCGGAAACAGCATATCCAACACCGGTTTAGCCACATTGCGGGGAGTCCCCTCACTGGGACTGACGTGCATCCGGAACCCAGGCGCAGCGTTGACTTCCACAATCACCCCATCCGTCTCCCGCAGCGGCCGGGAAATATCCGAGGTGACAATATCCATGCCGATAATATCCAAGCCAATAATCTTAGCCACCCGTTCGGCAATCCAACGGTTTTCTGGGTGAATCTCATCGGTGCGATCAATAGCAATCCCGCCGGTACTGAGGTTCGCCGTCGCTCGTAGATAACACACCTCGCCCTTATCGGGAATACTATGGGCATCGAGACCTTGACGATCTAACCATTGCAAACTGGTGTTATCCAGTTTCAGCCGGGTCAGGATATTGTCGTGACCATCGCCTCGGCGGGGATCTTGGTTCACATCATCCACCAACTCAGCAATGGTCGATTTGCCATCTCCCACCACATGGGCCGGCACCCGTTCCGCCACCGCCACCAATTTGCCATCAATCACCAGAACCCGATGGTCTTGGCCTTCGTAGTAGCGTTCCACAATCACAGAACGAGTTTTGGATTCTTCACTCGCCGCATCATAGGAGGCTTCCGCTTCCTGCCAACTGCGGATATTAATAGCAATGCCTCGGCCATGGTTGCCATCGAGGGGTTTAATCACCACCGGATAGCCCCCCACATCGGCGATCGCATCTTCGAGTTCATCAAGATAATGAATCACCGTTCCCCGAGGAACCGGAATCCCCGCATCAGCCAGAATGGTTTTCGTGCCTTCTTTGTCACAAGCCAGTTCCACCCCCAGAATGCCCGTGTTATCAGTGAGGGTGGCTTGAACCCGCTTCTGATGGACTCCCGTCCCAAAGCGGATCATGGCCCTAGCACTAAGTTGCGTCCAGGGAATATAGCGGCGATCGGCTTCTTTAATCAGGGCTTCGGTACTCGGACCTAAGGCCGCTTCATCCCGTAAATCCTGTAAATCCGTTAAATCCTGTTCTAACTCAGCCAGGGGATAACGGCCCGTTTCCACAATACTGGTACACATCCGCACCGCTGCCCGCGCGGCATAACGGCCTGCCCGTTCGTCCTTATACTCAAAGACAACATTGTAAATTCCCGGAGTCGCCGTCGAGCGAGCGCGGCCAAAGCCCACTTCCATGCCCGCGAGGGTTTGCATTTCCAGGGCCACATGCTCAATCACATGACCCAGTAATGTTCCCTCCTTAACTCGTTTAAGGAAACCACCGCGATGGCCCGGAGAACAGAAATGATCTTCAATACTCGGCAGCAGTTCGCTGAGGGTTTCGTAGAAGCCAGAGATGGTGTCCGTAGTCCGCTCGGCTAGATCCTCTAGGTCGAGACGCATAACAATTAACTTTTGGCGGCGAATACTCCAGTAGTTGGGTCCGCGTAACGTGAGGATCTTGAGAATTTTCATAGGAGTAAGTACCAGAGAATCTAGCCGGAGCAGATGGAGCAGTACGTGAACACTGTAGTTTAGTTTCGATCTGGCGATCGCCTGAAAACTGTTCGCAGTGAACAGAATCTGGGGATTGTTGATTAATCTAAGGTCAACCTAGGGACTAGGGGAACCTCAACTAATCTTGAGCCAACTGGGGTTGACGACCCAGTAAGCCAGTCATTAATCGTAACGCCGTTGTCTTGACTGGGGGAAGATGGCGTAACCCCCATAATCCTAGTTGACGCAGCAGCACTAGGGGCCACCAGTCGTTAGAAAAGAGGCGATCGAGGACATCGGTAAAGCCGAGAATGGTTAGGTTTTCCAGTTTACGCCAGCGTTCATATCGCTTCAAGACCGTCAACGTACCAATATCTTGACCCCGCTGCTGGGCGGACTGAAGCACTTCCGCCAGGGCCGCCACATCCCGAATCCCGAGGTTCATCCCCTGGCCACCCACGGGATGACAGCGATGGGCCGCATCGCCAACGAGGGCTAAACGAGGCTTGACATAGCGATCGCTCTGCATCAGTTGCACCGGAAATAAATAGCGGGGACTGGCCAACTCAACCCGTCCCATCTCCGAACCAAATCGCTGTTGCAGTCGCTCCCGAAACGCCGCCTCATCGAGTTCCATCAGGGCTTTAGCTTCCCCATGGGGGGCCGTCCAGACCACGTTACAGCGGTTTCCCGGTAAGGGCAGAATGGCGAAGGGACCACTGGCCTGAAACTTCTCATAGGCGATGTCGTCGTGGGATTTTTCGGGCTTAACTTTGAAGGTGACACAGGATTGCCAGTATTTCCAGCCTCGGGTGGAAATTCCCGCCGCTTCCCGCAGCGGCGATCGCCCCCCATCGGCCGCCACCACCAGCCGGGCCTGAAGCTGCTGGGTCTTGCCTTCATGACCATAGGTCACGATCGCCTCGTCGGTCCCATAGTCAATCGTCTCAACTTGCGCTGATTCGACACAGCATACATTGTCGGATTTGTCAATAAATTCTCGTAATCCTTGCAGGAGGGGGGTATGTTCCGCCACATAGCCCAAACGGTCTAGGTCTAAATCTTGAGGCAGAAAGCGCACATCAGCGGTGCGATCGCCATCAGACAGACGAATTTGGCGAAAGGTATTAATGCGGGGCAAAATCTCCTGCCAGACCCCAATTCCCTCCAGAATCCGTCCCGTGAGCAGGGTAACGGCATAGACCTGTTGTCGAGACAGGGCCGCCTCTCGGGACTGAGCATCGAGGAGAATTACCTGTAAGCCGGAATCCCGTAAGGCGCAGGCCAGGGCACTTCCAACCACCCCACCGCCGACAATGGCAACATCATAGTGGCAGCGGATCATCGGTGTAGGGGCGAACCCTTGTGGTCGCCCAGATGTAGGGGCGAACCCTTGTGGTCGCCCAGATGTAGGGGCGAACCCTTGTGGTCGCCCAGATGTAGGGGCGAACCCTTGTGGTCGCCCAGATGTAGGGGCGAACCCTTGTGGTCGCCCAGAAATAGACTGGGGCAATGAGGACATGAATCGATGACCAATGTAACCGTATGTTAAGCGTCGTTGTTCATATTATAAACACGACCTCGCCACTGAGTGGGGCGATGCAGCGCCGAGAGAGAAATCCGCAGGGCCGCCAGAGGGTCCGCCAGGGGGGAGAGCCAGAACAGCCAGGCCCCTTGGGACTGAGCGCGATCATAGGACGGGGCGATCGCCCAACCCAAAGCCACCCGAATCAGCAACAGCAGGGCATTCAGCCCCACCAAAATGCCCCCCAAAGGCGTTCCCGGCCCCCAAACCAGGAGGGACCCCAACAGCAGCGGTAGCGGCAGTCCTTGCAGCATCCAGAGTAGCCAAACATCACTCCAAGTCTGTCCCCAAGAGGAGGCATCCTTGAGGTCAAGCGATCGCCCCCATTCCCGCCAAGTTTCCGCCGCCCCATCGTACATCCGCACCTTCAGCAACTGACAGCCATCCCAAAAGGCCACCCGATAGCCGCGCCGGGCCACCTCTCGCGCCAAGGTGACATCATCACAGAACGAGCGACGGGCGCAGTGATAGCCATCAATGGCCTGCAACACCGAGCGTCGCACCAACAAACATTGCCCATTGGCCATCACCCGTTCCGCCGAGGGACTGGGGCTTCCCGTGGGGCCAAAGCGATACAGCAGAGTCATCAACAACGCCGGTTGCAGCAATAACTCACCAGGATATTTCAAAATAAAGCGCGGCGACAGAGAGACCAAATCATAGCCCTCCCGTTCCGCCTCCGCCACCAATCCCGCCACCAATCCGGGCTGGGGTTGCGTATCCGCATCAATCCCTAACAGCCACTCCACCGGGGGTAAGCTCGGTTTAGGGGCAGACTCAGACTCGACCGAGGAATCAGTGGGGGCAGCAAAATAGCGATAACCGTTATGGAGGGCCCAGGGACGGCCCACCCAATCCGGGGGTAGGGGATCATCTTCAATCAGGCGCACCCGAGGATCTCGTTGGGCGAAGGATTCTACTAACCCTTGAGTGCCATCCTCAGAACGACTATCCACCACCACAATCGATCGCACCTCATGGGCCTGCTGCGTCAATCCCGTTAAACAGGGACTGAGGCGGTGAACTTCATTGAGCGTCGGCACAATGACCCCCACCGTCCCCAAGCGATCGCCCAACAGGACTTGGGGAGTGAGGGGGGGTTTACGAGTGGGGCCTGCGGCTAAGCGAGACAAGAGAATGGCCACAGCCGGAAGCTGAAGCAGCAGCAAAAGGAAAATCAGGCTATCCATGAATCGTGTAAGTTTGGGGCAGCGAGGGCGATCGCCAAGGGCAACAGCAAAGATTCTATCTTAGGCAAGAATGTGCCCCAAACCACAAGCCTAGTCCGACTCACCCATCAGGGGAGTTACTTGGCCGCCGTTTCCAAGGCAGGATAATCCATCTCAGCGTCAGACACCCGAGGAGTCTCCTCCTCAGACGCCACCTCCTGAGGAGCCAGTCGCCAACATAGCAACGCCGGAACCACCCCAAAGAGAGTGCTAAGAAGGGTCGGAACGGTAAACTGAGCATCCAACAGCACTAAGGTGATGCTGGCCCCAAACGTAAAATTAACCAAATACACCGCCACCGGCAGGCCCAACTCCCGTCGGGGGAGCAGAAACTGCTTGCCATTTTGTAACGCCGTGGCCACGGTCATATAGACCACCCCAGTGCCAATCCAGCCGGCGATATTGCGGTAGGGCATCCCAAAGAAGCTGCCCACTTCGTCAAAGGCCCAGAACGGATAGGGAGTCTGACTCATCGCCGGATCTAAGACTAAATCCCAAGCCGTCAGCAGAATGGCCCCCAGGGAAATAGCAGCAATCTGACGTTGCCAACGAGCCAGAGGGGTCGCTTCAAACAGCGCCGTGGCCAGGACAAAACAGACAAACCCCATATAGAACCAAGACAGGGGAATCGTAAATGGCACGAGGCCAGCAATTTTGTAGCCCAAGCCACTGAGGTAGTGATAAGCACCAAAGGGAAAACCCGTGCTAGTGCCCAGGAGTTCGCTACTCAGGGAAAGGAAAAAGGAGGGAATGAAAAAGGCCAAAAGGGGTTTGAGTCCCAGGGTACGATAGCCAAACAAACCCACGGCGATCGCCCCGAGGATGATGTAGCTAACGCCCCCTTGGTTCATTCCCCAGGCAAAGGCTTTTAAACCCAGAGGGGATAACTCGGCGATAAATTCAGGATTTGGCAGGACCAGCAGCAGTCCCGCTAGTCCAAACGCCATCGAAACGATATGAATGCCCAAGCTGGCGCGTTCGGCGATTCTGAGATGGTTCATGGGATGTTAACTTTTTTTACAAGCACTGACGATGACTTCACAAAGTGTAACGTATTCGGTTTTCCCCCTTAAAGCCCAGGGGTGCTAGAGATCCCAACCACGCGGCCGAAGCACGCGGTAGGATAGAGTCGCAGCAGCCGCCTAAACCACTCCCGTTGGTCGTTCGGGTCAGTCCGGGGAGGATGGAGCCAGACAACATGAAAGCACAAGTATTTCACGGTTCAGGAGAGCTACGGTACGAAGATCTCCCCCAACCCACCGCTTCAGAGGGAGAGGTGATCGTCGCCGTTAAAGCTGTCGGTCTATCTCCCTTCGATCTCTATCGTCTGCGAGTCCCAGAATTAGACCAACCCCTCGTCCTCGGCCGAGAAATTGCCGGAACCATTGTTGAGGTCGGCCCTGAGGTGCGCGCCTGGCGGGTGGGGCAACGGGTAGCTACCCTGGCTCATGTTCCCTGTATGCGCTGTCTGGCCTGTCTAGAAGACCGCTTTTCTGCCTGTGAGACCTATCAAGCCCATACCACCAGCGCCGGGTTAACCCCTAGTGGGGGCGGCTTTGCAGAGTTTGTCAAAGTTCCCAGATATTTAGTTGACCATGGCGGCTTAGTGGCACTTCCCGGACATATTACCTTTGAGCGGGCCTGTTTTTTGCAACCCATCAATAGTCTCTTGCATGGCTTCGCGCGGCTGAACCTACAACCGGAACAAAAAATCTGGATTTTGGGGGCCGGGTCCCTGGGGGCGATCGCCATTCTGCTGGCCCAACGACTGGGACTGCATCCCCTGGTGAGCGATCGCCATCCCCAACGGCTCGAAGCCGCCCTAGACTTAGGGGCCAAAGCCGCCTTCAACAGCAACAGCGACGACCTCCACACCAAAGTTCGCGCCTTTACCGACGGCGAAGGAGTTGATGGGGCCCTGCTCACCGAACCCCAAGGCTGGGATGTGATGCACGCCCTCGATGGAACCCGTCCTGGGGGAAAGTTACTTTGTCTGACCGATTATGCTGATCCCCTCCCCGTTCCCCTTGATCCCCTCGCCTTTGCCCGCCGCCAAATTGACCTCCTCGGCTGTTCGGGCCTCTCACCTCGGCAACAATCCCGCAGCCTCGCCTATCTGTTGGACCATCATCTCCCCCTCGAACGCACCATCAGCGATCGCGTCCCCCTTGCTGAGTTAGCCAGCGTCTTAGAGCGTATCCAAAGTCCCAACAGCGATAGTCGTAAAATTTTGGTGTATCCCAGCTAACCCAATCCGAGCCGACGCTTCTCTCCTCACCCATGACCATTTATTTCTACAAAGCCGATGATGACTATGGCTGTTTCTCCAACTTCTCCCGTCACCCCATCGAGATAGAGGGACAAACCTGGCC